>CAYJSI010000067.1:0-2597 GCA_964373045.1 uncultured bacterium | reverse complement strand
CCTGGCCCCGTTGTAGCAATTTCTATCATTCTCGCCTGATTTTATCCTTACTCCAATTCTTTTGTCAGCTTTCTTGTCGGAACCCTCTTCGTGTGTTATCTTTTCACATCTTTTAAAATTCTCGATCCTGGGACGGCAGCCGAGGAAAGTGATTTTCTCGAGAATAAGAATAAATGAAGACAAAAAGAGCACGTAGAGCGATTGCCGCTTTGACGGCTGCCGTGATGGCCCTCACCCAGGTCCTGATGCCGCTACCCCTCCAGGCAGCCCCCGCTGAAATTCCTCTCTTGGCGCGTGCCGCCTCCGCGTTTCGGCCTGAAATCCCAAGTGATCTTGGCACCATCGAAACGGTTCTCTCCGGCCCCGGCCCGGCGATCGTGCACATTCAAGAAACACACGGAAATTATGAAGGCCAAAAGAAAATCGAGGCGCTTCTTTACCATCTCAAGCAAAAATATGGCATCAAGCTCATCTTACTTGAAGGGACTCCATTCAAACTCCACCCCGAGCTTGCGAACTTCTACCCCGAAGATCCGAAACTGAACTACCGAATTCTTGATGAACTGGTCAAGAAGGGTTGGGCCGGGGCACCCGAACTATTTCTTTTAAATGAAAAAGAGGCCGCAGCTTACGGCATCGAAGATTTAAAGGCTTATCGGGCGAATCGCAGCGCCTTCAAAGAAGTCTTAAGTGAACGAAAAAAGACCGAAAGCTTTTTGAAGGATTTGGATCTTCAGATCAAAAGACTCACCGCGGCTTATCTGAATCAGGACCTGCGCCGGTTTACCGGGCGCCTCGAAGATCATGACGCCGGTCTCATTCCGTTTGAGGATTGGCTGAATTATTTACGAGAACAAGCTGCAGCCCATACCGACATCCGCTTCGAAGATCCCATCTTTCAAATCGACTGGCCCATGCTCATGCGCATTTTTAAGCTGCGCGAGTTCGAGAAAAAGTTAGATGTTCAAGCGCTGGAAAAAGAGAAAAATGAATTTCTTAAGGCGATCGGGCGGTTCATTCCAAACAACGTAGGGGCGCACCCGCGTGTGCGCCCGTTGGTTGATGAACCGATCGGTGATCATGGGCAGACACATGGGTCTGCCCCTACATTGTTTCATGAAATCGAATCCGTTTTATCCACCCCGCTTTCTCATGATCAACTCCCGAACCCTGAAACTGGGCTTCTTTTTGAGCAAATGGTTTCGGCCCTGCCGCAGAATTTCAATTACACTGCTTATCCCAACGTCAAACTTTTGATTGGCCATTTAATTCTTCAGAGCGAACTAAAAGGGGAATTGATTTTTAAGGAAATCACCAAGCTAGAAGAACTGATCCAAAAAAAACTCGCAAAAAATCCGGAGGAAAAAGAACTCGTTCTACTTCTTCGCGATTACCGGCTCCTTAAAAAGCTTTTTGCGCTGGAGTTGACGCCAGAAGAGCATAAAATCATCGTACGGGCGCACCCGCGTGTGCGCCCGTTGGTTGATGAACCGATCGGTGATCATGGGCAGACACACGGGTCTGCCCCTACGTTAAGGCCTTCGAACGTTATTTCCCGCTTTTCTGCCGTTAACCGCTCCCGCCGCGTGCGCAATCTTCAATTGACGCACCTTGCCGAAATCGATTTGCTCTACGACAAAGCCCTCGCCTTTTACGCCGGCGCCAAGACGCGTGATCATTTCATGCTTCAAAATATCGAAAGAATTTTAGGCGTAGGGAACGGTCGCAACCGTTCCCTACAAACACCTTCTCCGCCCGTGGTCATGATCACCGGCGGCTTCCACGCTCAGCCTTTCCGTGAATTTTTCGAACAGCGCGGCTATAACTACGCCCTTATCTCCCCCAAGATTTCAAACATAAGCGATCATGATACCTACGTGGGTCGAATTCTTTCCACGCTGAAAGACGTGCCCTATGCCATGACTCTTCGGAGCGAATTCAGAATGTTAGGAGTTAATCCCGCGAGATTTATTCAAACGCTAACTTCGCTGACGGGAAGGAGAACGGCAAGATCCGAGGTACGAAATCAGGCGGCAGGTGTCGGGTTGCGGGTGTCAGGTACCGGTTTGACTCGCCTTCAACGCTCCGAGGTGCGGATGGCGCCCGCTGAGGCCAAAATTCAAGATGAGGTCGCAAAGGAAATGCGGGAGCAATCACTTCTCCCGGGGCAGGTTCTAGTCTTGAGACTTCCAAAGGATCTTAAGCAAATGGACCTCCGTCTTGAAGTTCAGGGCAAAGGGCGGCTGCCGTGGTGGAAGGCCTTCCTTCTCTTTTTTCTCTTTCCAAGTCCGGTGGTGCGTTATGTCCTTATTTCCCAAGAAAAGTATTTTAAGTTGCAGCCCGAGGGAAATCCGAAAAGCATCGATCCCGAATACGTTATCGTCATTTCAAAGGAAGGAGGCAGGAAAAACATTGGCAGAAGGGAAAATATTAGCAGAATCGTGAGAGATACCCATCAAAAGTTTCATAGCATCTATCTCCCCGCGGTGCTGGAGTTTGACGCCAACGGTCATTCTTTATCCATCGAAAACAATATTGACCTCACGATCAAAATTCGTTATCGCCTCAGCCCTGAAAGTACGCTCCGCTCCGAGGTG
>CAYJSI010000066.1:0-2733 GCA_964373045.1 uncultured bacterium | reverse complement strand
CTGCATGTGTATTCCAGGAAGCACGGCGATCCGGAAAGAGACTACAACCGGTTCCTGTTGGATCCCACTTATTTTTCCCAAGGGGACGGCAATTACCGTGATGTCAATCAAAACCGCCGCAATGATGTCTGGTTCAGCCCTGAAGTGAAAGAGTCCAACATCAAGACTTTTTTGAATCTGATCCAACTGGACGGATTTAACCCGTTGGTGATCAAAGGGGTGCAATTTTATTTGAAAAAATCCAAGGAATCGCAAAGCGTCTTAAATCAATTCTTGGGCAGAAAAGGCACCCGGCAATGCGCCGAAATCCTGGAAAGGCCTTTCAACCCCGGCGAACTCTGCCGTTATCTTGAAGAACGAAAACTCATCGCCAGAACACAATTTCGGGGATTCTTTCGCGGCCTGGCCCCATTTATTTCACGTGAAGAAAAAGCCGATCACGGCGAGGGCTTCTGGATCGACCATTGGACCTACAACCTGGATCTGATTGAAAGTTATCTGGCGATTTTTCCTGAAAAATGGGAAACGATGCTCCTGGATAAAAAAGAATACACTTTTTATGATAACGACCACCATGTCCTGCCGAGGAGCCAAAAGTATTTCCTGAAGGACGGGCAGAGAGTCCGGCAATATCAAGCCGTGGCACAGGACAGGGAGAAGGCGTCTCTTTTGGACGAGAGGACCAAAGATAAGACATGGGCCAGGACAAAGCACGGGCGCGGGGAAGTTTACAAGACCGCGCTTTTCGTTAAGCTACTTTGTCTTTTTACGAACAAATTCGCTTCGCTCGACGCAGAGGGTGTTGGCGTGGAGATGGAGTCGGATAAGCCCTCGTGGCTCGATGCGTTGAATGGCCTGCCCGGCCTTTTGGGTTCGTCGCTCCCGGAAACATTTGAGCTGAAGCGCTTGGCGCTTTTTCTGATCCAATCTCTCGAAGACCTGGAAATTGATTTAAAGAAGGATTTTCTTCTTCCGGAAGAGCTTCGGGGGTTCATCAAAAAACTGACCGCGAACCTCGAAAAACATTTTAAGGATCGGTCTGCCAATAAAAATTTTGTTTTCTGGGACGCTGCGACAAGCGCTAAGGAGAAATTCAGGGAAGCAACTTTCTTTGGTGTATCCGGCAGGGAACGAAAGATGGCCTTCGCCGAAGTCAAGGCGTATCTCGAACACGCGCGGGAAAAAATTGAGCTTGGCCTTGAGAAAGCCTTTCAGGCGAATCTAAAAATATTCCCCACTTATTTTGAAAATAAAGTCATCCGTTACAAGGTTTCTAGAAAAAATCCCAAAGGGCCCAAAGGAAATGTATCGCAAACGGTGATCCAGCCGCTTCAGTTCAAACAAACGCCTTTGCCGCTGTTTCTGGAAGGCCCGGTGCACGCGTTCAAGGTGGAAAAGGATCCCTCGAAGCGGAGGGAACTCTTGAAGGCTATCCGGAATAGCGGCCTCTACGATTCTAAACTCGGCATGTATAAGATCAACGAGCCGTTGGGGCGGGTTTCACCCGAGATCGGCCGCACCGGTATTTTTACACCGGGTTGGCTTGAAAACGAGTCGATTTGGATCCATATGGAGTACAAGCTGATGCTTGAAATTCTGAAAAGCGGAATGGCGGAGGAATTTTATAAGGATTTTAAGAATGTATTGATTCCTTTCCAGCCAGCCGAGCGTTACGGGCGGAGTATTCTTGAGAATTCCTCCTTTATTGTCTCCAGCGCGTTCGTTGACCCATCACTTCACGGCGCGGGATTTGTGGCAAGGCTTTCGGGATCCACCGCCGAATTTTTGACACTGTGGCTTGTCATGAATGTCGGGAAGAAACCTTTTATTTTGGGGCCGGATAAAAAGCTCTCACTTCGCTTCGAACCGAGCCTGCCCTCATTTCTTTTTACCAAAGAAGACTCGCTCCGTAGTTTTTTTGATCAATGCGGGGAAGAGGTCAAGATCAAAGTCCCCAAGCAATGCCTCGCGTTCATGTTTTTAGGCAAAACGCTCGTGTTTTATCACAACCCCAAGAAGCTCGACACGTTCGGCAAGCTGCGCGTGTCAGTCAAAAAGATCGTCCTGCAAGATTCAAGGTCCGGAAAAATCGAGTTCAAAGGCGACACGATCCCAAGCCCTTATGCGGGTAAGGTGCGGGATGGCTTGATCCCGAGAATTGATATTGAACTTGGTTAACATGGGATAGGTAGTTAGGCTAGGGTTAGGTAGCCGGTATAGTTGTTAGGTAAGGGCAAAGTCACACCAACTACATTTACCTAACTACCAAACTGGCCACCTCACCTTTGCCTAACAGCTAATAGAAATGGACGAATATGTCAAACATTAAAGTTAGATTTGCACCCAGTCCTACCGGTTATCTTCATATCGGGAGCGCCAGAACCGCGTTATTCAACTGGCTTTTCGCGCGTCACGAAGGTGGAAAATTTTTCCTCCGGATTGAGGACACCGACAAAGAGCGCTCGAAAGACGAGTTTTTAGATGAGATTCTGAGCAGTTTAAAATGGCTCGGGCTCGATTGGGATGATGAGCTCGTTTTCCAGAGCAAGCGTACGGACTACTACCGTTCGATTGCGGAGAAGCTGCTCAAAGAGGATAAAGCGTATTACGAAGAAAAAGCGATCCGTTTTCGCGTGCCCAAATCCGGCAAAGTCGGGTTCGAAGATCTCTTGCATGGGCGCATCGAATTTGACTTGAACGCGCACGTCTCCTTAGCGGAAGACCTCGTCATCT
>CAYJSI010000065.1:0-2762 GCA_964373045.1 uncultured bacterium | reverse complement strand
AATTCTTTATCTGATAAACCCTTAAGTGGTGCACTTCCCGGTTGAATGTAGGAGGCCAGGTACGTACCTGCCCCCGTTAGGACAGGACTTCGATTTCGTCGCGAGCATTGACTACGACTTTTTGGAGAGGATTTTCCAGTAGGAGAAAAGTGTCAGCCAAGTAATAAAACAACAACTTAAAATCATAAAGATCCAGCCCGAGAGTTTCATGCCGGCACCCGATGCTGAATAGAATGCTTTTTTTGCCAGGCTAAATGAACCAAGAAGATCAGGCCGAGAAGGAGGGCCGTCATCAGAAAACGGGCAAACCAAATATAAGCATAGTCATGAGGATCCACTCCGGCCATGAAAAGGGTTTTTATCCCATCCTGCGCAAACCAAAAAGCTAGAAGGACCGACAAGTAGGCCGGAGTGACATACTTCATCGTAAAGAAAAAAACACGGGGGATTTTCATATCCGCTCCCATCATGATCTCCTTCCATGCATTGCGGGCCCCAAAAACCCAAATGAAGAGGACGATTTCAACGATTGAAAAGACAACCACACCCAAAGTTCCGAGCCAGAAATCCATTTCATCCAAAAACCCATGCCGCAAGAAAATAACCACAGGAATGGCGAGAAATAAACAAAGTGAACCCACGATTAAAGCGGCGCTTTGCCGGCTCAATTTGAATTCATCCTGAAGAAAAGCCATCATAGGCTGCGCGAGCGCAATCGACGAGAGAAGTCCGGCGATAAACAACAGAAAGAACCAGAGGGTCCCAAAGATCTGCCCTCCGGCTAATTTTTGAAAGATGAGCGGCATAGCACAGAAACCCAGGTCAAAGGCCCCGCCATGGGCAATGACACTCGTCTGCGTAATCCCAAAATAGGCGACAGTGACAGGAATGGCAATGAACCCCCCAAGCAAAACTTCCGAGAATTCATTGGTCGCAACGGTCGCAAGACCCGCAACCACCACATCATCTTTCTTGGTGAGGTAGCTGGCATAAGTTTGTATACAGCCAAAACCAAGACTCAGTGTAAAAAAAATCTGGCCTGTGGCAGCGAGCCAGACCTTGCTGTCTTTTAGCGCCGCAAAATCCGGGTTCCACATAAAGCCGAGACCATTCATGATGCTTCTTTCGGGATACGCGGGGTCCGGCGTTCCAAGCGTTGCGACGCGCCACACGAGAATGATTCCGATGATAAATGTCAGCGGGACACCCCAGATGGCAAGCATCTCGATCCCCTTCGTCACCCCTCGCGAGAGCACCCAGGTCAAAAGCAGAATGGTAATCACAAGAAACAAAAGTGCGGTTGTGTAATCTGAGAAGTACGAGTTCTGGATCTTTCCTTGGTAAGCCGCCAGAAAATCGATCATCTGATCGTGGCTGGGTACCGTGAAATATTTTCCCGTCAACGAAAAGGCACTGTAAGCCAATGTCCAGGAAACGATGTAGTTATAATAAATCAGAATACCGAAAGGAAGGAAGATGCCGATAGCGCCGATGTACTTTGCGAGCGGATGGTTCCAAAGGTAATGAAACATGCCGGGAGTGGTTCCGTGCCCGTACTTGCCGCCGAAACGTCCGATTCCCCACTCGACCCACATGAGTGGAATTCCGATCAGGATAAAGGCGACGAAATAGGGAATCATGAAAGCGCCCCCGCCATTCTGGGCACACTGAACGGGAAATCGGAGAAAATTGCCAATGCCGATGGCGTTCGCCGCCATGGCGAGGACCACCCCCATCTTCGATCCCCATTTTTCGCGGGCGCGATGAGCCTCTTTGACGGGATGAGCCGCAGCTTTCTTTTTTGTCATAACAAATTAGTTATCGGCTAACTTTTCTTCCACTTTCAGTTTTTCTTCCACTTAATGGAGCAGCCCATGGAGGATTTTTGATCCTGAAAGGGTTTGCGGCTGGCCAGGATGGCATCGAGCGCTTCTCTTAAGTCATGGCGAGTGACTTTTGTTTCATCCTGCCAGTTGTTATCGAGCTCACCGTGGTAGGCCAATTGTTTATGTTCATCATAAACAAAAATATCCGGCGTACAAACCGCGCCGTAGGCCCTGGCTACTTCCTGTGTTTCATCGACAAGATAAGGAAACCGGTAATTCTTCGCGAGCCACCGCTTTTTTAAATTTTCCGGGCGGTCCTCAGGATAATCCGTGGGGTCGTTTGAGCAAATGCCCACCAGCTGAACGCCTTTCGAACTGTAATCGCGTTCGAGCTGAATGATGCGATCTTCAATCGCTTGCACATAAGGGCAGTGATTGCAGATAAACATCACGACGAGCGCCTTTTTGCCCTTAAAACCCGCAAGCGAATAAACCTTTCCATCCACCCCCTTCAAACTAAAATCCGGCGTGGGAATTCCTAATGTCTTTCTCTCTGAGTGAAGTAATACCATCGTTGGACTCCTTTTTAGATTTGATAATCCGTAGGTCGGCGCCTGCCGTAGGGGATCATCTCCCAGATCCTTTCATGCAGGAAGTAAGTAAATATTTTGACGACGCTTTCCACGATGCTCACGGTAAGGGCCAGGACAAAGCGGCCGGTGCAGAACCAGACGATCAGACCTGTGATGGTCGTCGAATAAATGCGGTAGCAGACGGCTTTGACGATGCTGCGCCGATGGGCATCCACACTCTGCTTAAGCGAGGCCTTGAAGGCCCCGGAATCTTTCGACGAATCAGCATCAGGACTGGATGATGGGTTCATAGAACGCACATTTTATGATCTTTGACGGTGAGAAACAAGGAAAAGGCTGAGGA
>CAYJSI010000064.1:0-3131 GCA_964373045.1 uncultured bacterium | reverse complement strand
GATTGCGTTCATTTTAGAGGAGAGCTCTCGCCAGAAGGAGTGCGTCACGAGATGGAATCGGCGGATATTTTTCTCCACGCTGCCGTCTCTGAGGGATTTTGTAATGCCGTGATCGAGGCTCAGGCCATGGAATTACCCGTGGTCACTTCCGACTCCGACGGTTTGAGAGAAAATGTAGAGGACGGCGTTACGGGTTTTGTGGTTCCGAGGAGGAATCCTCAAGCGGCTGCCGAAAAAATGGAGACGCTTATCCATGACGGAAATCTAAGAAAGAAAATGGGGGAGGCTGGCCGCCAACGGGTTATCCGCCGATTTCAAATAGAGGATCAGATGAAAGGCTTCGAGGAATTCTACACCCGGGTTTTGAATCAAGGTGATGATGAAAAAGGTTGAAGTAGGTGTTTATATTATGTATCATTTAATTATGAAATAGTATAATATAGTGATATGAAATATACTGACTTCAAACGTGAGATGGCGAAACTTCCGCTCTTTTCAAGCTCCATGCTTGGCGGCTTAACGGGTAGTTCCGCCACGCTGCGGGTCCAGTTGGCGCAATGGAAAAAAAAGGGACGCATTAGCAGTCTGCGCAAAGGGGTTTATGTGCTCAATAAGGAGGATCGTAAAATTGAACCCACCCGATTTTATCTCGCGAATCAAATCTTTATCCCCTCGTACGTGAGCCTTGAATCCGCCCTCGCCTATTACGGGCTTATTCCGGAATATGTGGGCGTCACGACATCCGTGACCGTTCGAAACACCCGTCGATTTCAAAATGAGTTTGGAGTTTTTGTTTACAGGCACCTGAAACCGAAAGCTTATACGGGCTTCGTCTCAAGAGGGGATGGTTCTGTCGCTGTTCTCATTGCGGCTCCGGAAAAGGCCGTGGTGGATTTTATTTATCTTAATTTAGAAAAATTTGATAAGCGGCACAAAGGAATCTTCGAAGGATCATACCGTTTCCAGAATGGCCGAAGCCTCGTCGCTTCAAAGCTTGTTGCCTTTGCGGAACTTTTTTCCAGCAAAAAACTTCTAACCGTAACGCAATCTTTTATCGAGGAGATTGTCCGGTGAAGGAAATGATTCACGAGGGCCTCAGCCAGTTTGCGCAGCCCCTCCTTAAAAAACTCATGCTTGCGGAATTTCTTCAACATTTCATTCTTCAAAGCATCTACAGGCAAGGCATCTTTCAGGATCTGATTTTTACTGGAGGCACAGCCTTGAGAATCCTTTATCATACGGGTCGCTTCTCGGAAGACCTTGATTTTTCTTTGGGGAAAAAAGGAAGGTTTGAACTCAAGATCCTTCTTGAGAAAATTCACAAGGATCTTAATCTTCAGCAGCTAAGATTTGACTTTACTTTAAAAGAGGGGAATAATGTTGCAAGGGCCGATCTCCGTTTTCCCGAGCTCCTGCAGGCCTTTGATCTCTCACCTCTCAAGAATCAAAAACTGACCATTAAGCTTGAGGTGGACACCCACCCTCCCTTGGGCGGGAAAAAAGAGATTGCGCTCGTGGCGTCACCTATTTCCTACACAGTTTCTACCTTCGACCTACCGTCTCTTTTTGCTACCAAACTTCACGCCATTTTCTTCCGCGGGTTCACGAAGGGTCGCGATTATTATGACCTCGTCTGGTATCTGGGGAAACGTGTCAAACCCAACCTAACGTTTTTGAATAACGCCATTAAGCAAACGCAGGGAAAAGGTTTTGAAATCCAGGAAGCTGACTTCAAGCAAAAACTTTTGAAACATCTCAAGACCGTTGATTTTAAAGAGGTCCGGACCGAGGCGGAGCGGTTCCTCATTGATCCTGCCGAAGCTAAATTTTTAGATCTTCCTCTTATTCAAAATCTTCTCGAGAGAAACTATTCCTAATCCACGAATAAATTTAATTTGTATGGGTCAAAGTGCGCTGCCGCCGGTTTGGCCGTATGGGAAGGTTGCCACATTGCCTCCCGAGCCACGGTTGATTCAAAGAGAAATCGAGCGTTCCTTAAAAGAAGAGACAGAGGTCGATGCCTATCTTTTTTGGGATTATTCTTTAAAGCTCCCACCCATTGAACAAGTAGCGGCCCTTCTCAATCAGAAGATTGATGTTTGGCATGCCGGTTTACGGTTGGAGATGAAGGGTCTCCCCGGGATGATTGATTTTGTGGCACCGACTTGGATGCTCAACTGCGATCCCGATTCCAACATTGAAGCGACCTCATGGCGCATTTCACTCAAGGCATGTTTGATACGGACAGAAGTCTTGCGTCAGATGGAAGGCATTCGCCCTGATTTTGAAACACTCGAGGCCGCGTCTTTAGAAATGGGACACCGATATATTACGCGCGGTGTTTTGGTGCGTCACATACCGAGTTTGTTGGGTCCGGAAGTAAAATCTAAAATCGAAAATCTAAAATCGGAAAAGACAGTTGATGATGTTCACTTTCAGATTTCAGATTTTAGATTGAAATTGCCTTTTGAAGATGAGCTTCGTTTTATCTACTACCGCTTCGGAAAATCTTGGAGTAGGTGGGCGCTTATGCGTTCACTTTTAACTGGATACGTTACTCCTTTAAAAGCACTTTCGGCCTGGAGAAAAATCATGTCCGTTCCAAGGCCGTCCGAGCCCAAGCCTTACTTACACAAAATCGATTCCTCATTTTTAAGCGACGAAGAAAAATCGGTAAGCGTTCTTATCCCGACCCTTGACCGTAACTCTTATCTTCGGACGCTTTTAAGCCAACTCCGGTCACAAATTGTGCGGCCGCTTGAAATCATCATTGTCGATCAAACGCCCGAAAGCCGGCGCGATCATCGATTAGCCGAAGACTTTTCCGATTTGCCGTTAAAACTTCTTTATTCGGATCGACAAGGTCAATGTACGGCACGGAACATGGGGCTTCAAGTTGCCCGCGGCAGCCATATTCTTTTTCTTGACGATGACGACGAAATTTCTCCCACCTTGATTCAAGACCACTTATCCAATCTAAAGGCATTTCAAAATAAAATATCCTCAGGCGTCGCCGTCGAAGACGGAGCAGGTCCCTTGCCTGAAAATTTCACTTTTTTTCGTATGAGCGATGTCTTTCCGACCAATAATACCCTCATCGAACGAAGCATTCTTAGTCGTTCAGGGCTCTT
>CAYJSI010000063.1:0-3206 GCA_964373045.1 uncultured bacterium | reverse complement strand
CAGGGCCAGGGGCTTTTTGTTTGCAAGCACATGATCGAATCCGTGCACAAGGGAAGCATTACGGTTGAAAGTACCGTGGGCCAAGGCACCACTTTTCTCATTAAACTTCCTCTCGCAGAGGAATCTTAAAGTGATGAAAAAAGCCCTGGTGGTCGATGATGAGGAGGATATCGGCCGTGATTTGAAAGAGGACCTTGAAAGGCTGGGGTTCAGCGCCAAGACTGCTTTCTTCGGCGAGCAGGCATTGGTTTTGATTGAGAATGAAAAATGGGACCTCGCCGTGATCGATCTTAGGCTTGCCACCAAGGTGACGGGGCTCGATGTGATTAAAGCTCTTCGCGAGAAGCAGCCCGATGCCATTGTGATGGCCATGACCGGCTATGTCGATGTGGGTTTAAAGCAGCAGGCGGAAAAATTGGGCGTGCACGAATATCTTTTGAAACCCGATGATGTCTTGCGTCTTGAGGAAAAGGTCAAGCGCTGGTTTGAAAATCAAAAGGCTCAATAGGGGGCCCTGTGGCTGAGAACCGGCATACGATTTTGATCGTGGATGACGACATCGAAATTGTGGATGTCTTGAAGGATCATTTCAAACAGCGAAACTGCGAAACGATTACCACCACGGACCCCGCCGCCGTGATCGACAAGCTCCGCAATTTTTCCATTAAACTCATGCTCCTTGATTTAAAGATGAAGCGCTTGGACGGGTTTGATGTCCTCGATAAGATTAAAGAAGCGGCTCTTGATTTGCCGCCCACCCTCATCATGACAGGCCACCTCCCCAAATATAAAGACCGCCTCGAACACTACGGCATCCGGGAGGAGGATGTGGTGACCAAACCCTTTACCTTTGACCTGATTGAAAGGCGGATCAACCGCAAACTCGGCCGGCAGATCGTCTCTTCGGAGGTGGGAAGCGAATATGAGGATAAAATTTATCAGAAGAATCGCTGCCGCATCGCCTTTGTGGAAGACGAGAAAGACGTTCTCGATTATTTAGCCGAGTTCTTTGGAGAAAGGCATTATAAAATTTCCTGCTATAAAAACGGCTCTCAGGCGCTCGAAGGGCTTAAGAAAAATCCTGCCGATATTGTTTTGGTGGATATCAAACTGCCGGGCCTGGCGGGAGATAAGCTGATGGAAGAATTAAAACGGGAAGCAAGCCCGCCTACCATGATCCCTATTTCGGCCGATCCGCTTTCAAAGGAGATGGAAGCGAGATTAAAAAGCCTCAATTGTAAGGATTTTATCTCCAAGCCCTTTGACGTGGTGGAATTGATCGAACAAATCAAGACCCTTGCGATTGAAAAAGGCTTGCTGGGCTAAAAGATAATCGGCGGGTGACTTGCCAGGATCAATTTGGCGGGTTTTGAGCCGGTGTTGGTAAAAATGTAGCCGAGGCCGGCATCAAAATAAACGCTTTCATCGGCCTGAAGCGTAGCCTTTCTATTTTTCCCCACCTCGATCCGCAGCTCTCCGTCTTCCACATAGGCGGCCATGAAGCACTCGTCCCGCCGCTGCCAGCTCACACGCCTTAAGCCGCCCTTTGGTTCGATGTACATTTCTGAGAGATGGAAATCATGACAAGCGCCCGGGAAGAGGACGGATTTGATGCGCACCCCTAAATAGTGCCGGTAATCAATCAAGGCCCGGTCGTGGGCGGTGGCAAGATGAAAATACCCGGGGTCGTTTCCTTCGGCCCAATTCAAAAACTGTGAAAAGGGAATCTTTAAGGCCCGCGTCATCCTTTCGATTTTATCCCAATAAATGACCTGATTCTGATCCGTTGTCTTTTCAAGATAGAGGAGGCTGTTTTCTTCAAGGCCGGTCCGGTAGGAGAGTGCATGGAAGGAGAGCGGCCTGCCTTTGGCGTCTGAATAAAAGCGGCGGATGTGATGAACGGCCCGGCCGATATTAAGCTCATATTCCCGCGCAGGTTTCATGGCTGCAGGGTCGGAAGTTGTCCCTGGCGGAAATGCGAGAAAAAATCTTAATGAATTTTCCGGGTCGGAGTTTGCGAAGTGATGAAGTTTGTCGCCGCGAAAGGTAAATCCCTGATTGGCGAAGAGATCGTAGGGGCGGCCTTCATAAGTGATTCGTAAGGAACCCCGCTGCACAAATCCCGTGATTTGACCCGGGGTCCTCAAGCGCAGTTTGCTGATTTCACTCTTCGGGTTCATCTCGAAGACGGCGAAACTAAACGACGAAGGCCCGTGAGGCGGGGGAGAAATAAAAGAAACCCGCCAGCCGTCATAGTTGAACGGTCTTTTTTTAAACCAGACTTCCTCGCGGTACTTTTTCCTGCGCTCACCTTTTTCGCCCGCGTGCCCGAGCTTCAGCACAAAAAAATTGCCTGGGAACCACTCTCTGGCCTCAAGCACAATCTCTTTAGGATCCATTCGAAGTGCCCGGGCGAGCGCCTGTAGATTGGAGTTTTTCGTAAATTGGGCGTAGCCGTTTTCAAGTGTCTTCAACGCCGCCGGCTTCATTTTTGCGCCTTGGGCGAGCTCATGCTGGGTCATGCCCATGCGCAGGCGCACCTGTTTGATGGCAAGTCCTAATTCGAGCGTTGGCGCGGCAGGGAAGCCCGGGTCATAAGATTTATAGTCTTTAATCAGCCTTTCATACATCGCGCTAAATTCTCCTATGTGTAGAGAATACCTGAGGTTTAGATAGATTTCAATATGTAGATTAATTACATATAAAAAAACATAATTTTGAGCCCTTGATATTCTCCAAACTCCCAGGTAACCTTCGCTTTAGATACGAAGAAAGAGAGGGTAAAATTGATGATAAGCAGCTTAGAAGTTAGACTTAATAATGATGAAGAATACAGTATAAAAAAATCTAGAGCAATCGAGGCCCTCTTCCTAGCCTGGTTAAATAACCTGATGGCCATCCTGGTGATGAGGATCCAGGTCGTGAAGAGTGTTGATAGCGACCTTACCAAGCGAATCCTTTTCTTTCTTGGCGATCTTAACAGCCATTATCTTCCCTCGGATGCACCTGAGTCCCAACGTGAGGCCATTCGATACCTCAAGGATTTTTTCACGGTTTATCCGGCGGTGGATATCGATCAGCGGGAGGCGGCCTTGCGAAGGGTGGCGCGTATTTATGAAGCCTTCGGGCATCGGTTTGAATTCGAGTTATCAAGGATGAGCCATGCTTGATCTCCATCACAACATCGTCAATATCCTCTACCTCAT
>CAYJSI010000062.1:0-3323 GCA_964373045.1 uncultured bacterium | reverse complement strand
GAGGAACTGCACACGTTGGTCACCAAAACTATGAATCGTATTATAGAAATAATGGCTCAAATACTGGTAACGGCAATGGTAAAAAATATCACGAAGCGGTATTAGATCTCTATTTTGGGGGAGGTCTTGAAGCTTACCGCGTTTTAAAGAATAACGGCATTTTTATTGTAAAATGCGCTGATGAGGTATGTGCAAATCAACAACGACTGACTCACATCGAGTTAACAAATGAATATGCCGGTCGAGGATTTGTAGTGGAAGATTTGTTCGTTCTTGTGCGCCGAAACCGGCCGGGTGTAAGCCGTATGATTAAACAAATCCACGCCCGTAAAAATCATTCATATTTTCTTATTTTTCGTAAACCTAATGGTAAGAGCCGTTGGTTCGGTCCTAAAACCTCACTACTTCCCCGCCATTAAATCTTTCGTTTCATCAAAAAACTTTGCGAAAGGCATTACTGCCATTGGGGGATCTCCCAAAGTCAAATTGGCATATTTCTTGGGAATATCAAAATAATAAAAACGCTTCATCGGGGCAATGAAGCGTTGATAAAGATTCCACTGTTTTGGCAGGCAAATTTCTATAACTTCACGTTTATTATGATCAAGTTTAGTTTCTGTTAGACAGACCAAGATTCCTGTGAATTTTCCGAATCCATGAACTCCATCAAGCACTCTTTGATGAGCAAAGACTTGTATGACTCTTTCTCGAGTGGATGTTTTCACAGGAACATGGAATTTCGGTTTGGTAGCGCCTAGATCAAAGATGAAATCCGTGGGCAACGTACTTGATTCTTCTTCTAAACGCAAGACCTCAATCTGAGTTCTTGGGTTTACTCCAAAAGATCGGGCAAATAAATGTCCGACCAAACATTCAAAAAATGTTGCAGGAGTCTTTTGATCTCCTGTTTTAAGAAGATCAGAAGCGCAACAGTAGGACATTGCAACTGTATAAAGAAAATTCTCCCTCTCTCCCAAGGGCCAATCGGATGGGCTTTTAGAAAAGACCCTCTCAAGTTTATTTATGACGTCAGGGGCAAACAGACCTTTATTTACGGCGCGAGAAATTTTCCCCGCTGCCCCTTTGTATGCAAATGAAAAGTAGTCTTTGCCTGGAACACACGATCTTAATGGGATTTGATCACACCGAGATAAAAACTTGAGGGAGTTCTGTACCAGTTGAACAAATGCTTTGGCAGTATCGGCTCCCATAGCATTAATTGATGTTAGTTTTTTTAACACATCATAATTTTTTGAAAGATTAACAAGAACTGAACTTGTTTTAGAAGGCATGAAAACCCTCTTTCTTTATGGGCGTCTGTAGTACCCGACCTCTGCTAAAATATTAGCTACTAATTTTTCTTAACCTACTTGAACCAATATAGTTTACCGCAAATTCTAAGAATCTGACGATAAATCAAAAAAATTCTAAAATCACTTAGCAAATCACTTAGCGGAGAGACTAAAAGGATTGTAACCCACCCAAGCAAAAATACCATAGGCCGTTCCGGAAACTGATCCGGTTCGTTGGCCTTTAGGTGTCCGCCATCCGTGCCCCGTATCCGCATTGTCGATGGAGGCGTAGGGTAAACAGCCGCGGCCCTGGCCTGTCCTTGAAGGGCTCGTGATCACGAGTTTCCGCAGTTCGTTCAGATAAAAGCGGGCCTTTTCAAGATAGTGAGAGGCTTTTTCTTTTTCTCCCAAAGAATCAAAATAGTCGGACAAAATCTGATAAGTCACGATCGCCTGGGCGGTCCACTCCGTAGAAATGATACCGCCTCGTCCGATATTTTGCGCCCTGGCAAAATCAAAACCCCTGGCCACCGCGATTTTTCCTCCGGGTTGGGTGACATTCACCGTGACTTCACAATGCGTTTCCGCGAAATTCATGATGGCTTCCGGATCCAAAGAAAGTTCACGAAGCCGTGCGGGAGTCAACGCGGCGATGGCCCAGTTAAAGGTGTCCGTCGCGATCGTCGCGTCGCCTTTTCCGCGATTGATTCTTTGTTCTCTTACGCTGTAGGCATATTTTTTGATCCAGCCGAGCACCCGCTGGGCTGCTTTCTCATAACGGGAATCGCCGGTTTCCTCGTAAAGCATGTTTAAAAAGGCATACGCATCCAGATTGTGTTCGGTGCTGTACCAGGTCACGGACGGGCCGCCTTTCAGTCCTCCCTCGCTGTCTTGGGCGCGGATGACCCAGTCTCCGATTCGCCGGCCGAGCGGTAGAAAACGGCCGTCTTTTACCCGATGCTCGTACTGAAGCGCCGCGATCCCAAGCCATACGTTGGGGCCGACATGCACGGTACTTTCGATGGGCCGGCCACCCACGACATCGTACGAGTTGAAATAAGCGCCGTCCGACCGTTCAGCATGCTTGGCATAAAATGAAAGAATGCCTTCGGCGCTTTTCAGATCGTTGAAGAGTAAAAAAACCTGACAGGCGAGCGATTGATCATACGTGAACGCCTGGTCTTCCAAGGCGGGGTCTCCCTCAAAGCTCGCCACAAGCCCGGTGCGAAGGTTGACATGGGTCTTGATCCATTCCACCATCTGCTGCAAACCGGTAGATTCGATCTCGGCCTCTTCCTTTTTAAGCTGTTGGTAACGGGTTTTTAATTCTTCCTTATGCTGCGAAATGTTTTTCAATTCCAGGCCCAATTTTTTTTGCTTATCCAGACTATCACTCAACTCTTTTTGATAAGCCTCCCTTTGCTGAGCATTTTCCACCGCGAGTGACACAACGGATGTTTCAAGGTTCCTAATTTTTTCGCTTGACTGGTTCAACTCACCGTCCAGCAAGGCTTCTTTTTTCTGAAGCGCCCGGAGCCTTAGAGAAATCGCCGACTCTTTTTCAGCGCTTTCAACCAACCGATGGACAATCGCTTTGTTCTCGAGAATAAGCTTCTGGCTGTGTATAAAAAGAACCATAAGAATGCTGATCAGGAAAATACCGACGGCGGCGGTAATGCGGGGAATCCATAAAAGGCGCTTGGCGTACCGCACGATCCGGGATCTGGATTTTTCATCGATCTCGGTGTAAGAAACACCTAGAAGAACCCGGCGCGGTGAAAGCTCTTCTTGTTTTTTGAACCAGGCGATCTTGGCGGTCGCCTTGATCGGGTGTTTGGCGAAAGGGGCGTCGATCGTAAGCGCCAGGGGCGCCTCGTGCGTTTCAAAAAATTTATCCGTTTCGCCGTCAAGATTTTTTAATTCGAGGCACAAGCCTCCGGCGCTGACATCTCTTGTAAAGGCTTGTAAAAAACGGGGGGGTTTACTTTCTACGGCGGGGTCGAGAATTTCAACTTCCACCGGAAAAACGGT
>CAYJSI010000061.1:0-3450 GCA_964373045.1 uncultured bacterium | reverse complement strand
GCACAAGAATCCCTGCTCCTTCTCCCAATACAAAGCCAGTGCGATTTTTATCGAACGGCGTCGAGGCGCAAGCAGGATTCTCATTTCGAGTAGAAAGACATCTTAGAGCTTGATAAGCGGCGACTGTCACGGAAGTAATCGGGGCTTCGACGCCGCCTGCAACACAAACATCAATCAAGCCTGAACGAAGCATCATAAGCGCTTGACCGATAGCATTGGCCCCAGAGGAACAGGCGGTCGAAACGGCATAATTGGGCCCCTTGATCTGGAAGGCGATCCCGATATAGGCGGAAACCGAGTTTGGGGCGATGCGGGGAACGGCGCTAGCCATGATCTTGGAGGGGCCCCCCTCTTGAATGACATTTATGATCTGCTCCTCATGAAAGAGAATACCCCCGAGGCCCGTCCCAATGATGACCCCGGTGCGTGAAGAATTGGCATCCGTGAGTTTGAGCCCGGCATCCTCCAAGGCCATCTTGGCGGCAGAGACCCCAAGCTGGGCAAAGCGGTCCATTTTACGGTAAATCCCAGGCACGACATACTGAGCAGGATCAAAATCTTTGACTTCGGCAGCAATCTTGACTTCGTAATCTTTGGTATCAAAAGCTTGAATGCGGTCAATCCCTGAAACTCCCGAGATTAAATTTCTCCAAAATTCTTCAAGAGTCTTTCCGTTGGGGGCCAATACTCCCATACCCGTGATAACAACCCTTTTCTTATTCATAAATATTCCCTTATTGTGATCAATAAATGCTCGAGGTCGAAGGGTTTAAGGATTACCTCGCCCAGAATTTCAGCTTTAAGCTCATCACTTGCTTCGGCGTATCCTGTAATGAAAATAATAGGGATGTCTTTCCTTGTTTTTTCATCGAAGAGCCTTCGGATTTCTCGAATAGCTTCGACACCGTTCTTGCCGGGCATGCGGATATCGGAAATGACAAGATCAAAGACTTGGTGACCCGCTTGGGCAAGGGCTTCTTGGGCGCTTGAGGCAAGGAAGGTTGAGTAACCTTCCCGCTTAAGGATTTTATCGACACTTCGTAGGACCAACGGATCATCATCAATCACTAAAATTTTCTTGGACATTCTTGGCTCCTCAAAAATAAGTTTTTTCTTGTATAAGAATTCCTATTATATATCGGGCAGGAAGGCTTAAAGGGTTAATTTTCCGGCGGCTGGGGAAGGCTAAATTAACGTTGCTTGATTGGTGCTGTTCAAGGGGCTACGGAGAAGTCTTGCAGGGCTAGGAGGAAAAAAGAAACCAGGCGATTAGGCATCAACGATTTTGACTGCTCTTAAAGAGTGTCCCTTTTGGCCTGCCTGCCGGGAGGCGGGGACTGTCCCCTTTCCCAAGGCCTGGCCGATGCCGGGGATAAACATCAGGGGTTGATTTTGTGTATTACGTGTGTTATGTTTATATATGTAAATCCACTGAGAAGGAGATATTTTATGCCCAGTCTGACACTTGCAATCCCTGAAGACCTCAAGGCCAAGATGAATCGCTTTACCGAGATCAATTGGTCGGAGGTAGCCCGCCAGGCCATCCTTGAAAAAACGCGGACGCTGGAACAAATGGAAAACATCCTCGGCAAAAACACCTTGAGCGAGAAGGATGTTGTCGAGCTTGGCAAGGAAATCAAAAGGCGCGTTCTTGGGAAACACCACCGCCGAGCCGCCTAAATGGAGCTGGTGCCGGATGCCAATATCCTCGTGGCGGGATTCCTCAAAACCGCCACGACCCGCGAGCTTCTTTTGGATGAAAGGCTTCGGTTTTGGGCTCCCAAGTATGTCCTCACCGAAACCGAAAAGGTTTTGACGGCCCCGCGGCTCAAAAGGAAACTGGGAGGACTTTCCCAAACCGATGTCAGGGTCCTCCTTAGGTTTCTCACTTCGAGAATCCAAATGCTTCCCCTTGCCTCCTACCGCCGCGAGCTGCCTCGCGCCGAAAAAATCGCCCCTCACCCCGAAGACGCGCCTTATCTCGCGCTCGCCCTCCATTTGGATCTTCCCCTCTGGTCGAATGATGCCGCCCTCAAAGATCAGCCTCTTGTGCGGGTCTACACCACTCCGGAACTCCTTGCCCTGCTCAGGAATATTTAAAGCCATGGGGAATGCCGCAGGAAAAGAAAAACCTGAAGCTTGAAAAGAAAAGGCGAAGAGAAGAAAAAAAGTAATTGAGCGAATCCAATGCTGACTCATGAGGTTTTTCTAATTTCGTAAGGACTAGGGCTCCAGAACACCTAGAAACCCGCCCGGTGAAATAACTTTAAAATCATACCGCCCTTCTAACGCAAGAAGATCTTTTATAAGGGAGAAGCGAAAACTGCGGTTTGGAAGAAAAAAATAAGGACGAGGAAAAAAGAAACCAGGCGCTTAGGCATCAACGATTTTGACTGCCTCTTAAAGAGTGTCCCTTTTGGCCTGCCTGCCGGGAGGCGGGGACTGTCCCCTTTCCAACTTCAGCTGCAATCCTTAAGAAATTGCTGAATCCGTTTCAGGAAGCGACCGGCATCCTGGACTCGTACCGCAGCTTCTTTGAGGCTAAAGGTAACAAACGTTTCATAGTCCCCCGTTTCGCGGTCTTCTTTTTCCTGCCGGAGGATATCTCCGTACTCGATCTCAATCAGGCCCGGCTTAACAAGATGTAACGCAAACTGACGGATTAACGCTTGATGGGAGGTTGTTTCAATGTCTTTGGCTTTTAAAGCCGCGCGGGCGCTGTGAAAAATTGCATAATAAGCTCTTGAAATAGCATCTTCGGCGTAAGCCTGTTCAAGCAATGCCTGCGAGGCCTTGAGGGATTGCTCCGCTTTTTTCATTTCGCTTTCAATGTAAGCCTTGATTTCTTCCTTCACAAGGAAACCCCTTCCCGCGAAATGTTCTTAAGGAAGGGGCTTTTAAGACTGAGAAAGCGGTCGTAGGAAGGTTTTCCAAAAACTTTGACGGAAAGATAGACATTTTCGTCGAGTAGAATCGCCGTGGCAATCTTGCCGATCGCATCTTTGATATGCCAGTCGTCGCGGTGGGTGACCACAAGGAGATCGATATCGGAGTCAGGCCGCGAATCGCCGCGCGCCTTGGAGCCAAACAGCCGGATGCCGACAATCTCGTCTCCAAGCTGCTTAAGCAGCAGCTCCTTAAAGCGCTTTAAGGCCTTTTCTTCCTGCTCCGATAACAACATGTCTCAAGCTCCTTTTTTTGTTTTTAACGGCTGTCGGTTATGGAAAAGGGGACAGTCCCCAGCGTGGGGGCAGCTCAGTTCCCCCTTTACACTTTTTTTCTTAAACAAAATTAAATTACTTTTACGCTCTTTTTCAATTTTGCTTCTTCTGCCTGAGACGGCTGGTTCTCCGTTTCCTCCTCGACAACGCCCATTTTCTGAGCCCCACCGCTCAAGGCCGTATCCAAGGCAGTGCTTGTTGTGTTTTTTACAACGTCCACAGGTGTATT
>CAYJSI010000060.1:0-4174 GCA_964373045.1 uncultured bacterium | reverse complement strand
GCATGAAGAGCGGGAACTCATCAAAGATGTCCGATTTTTGACGGACAAACCGATCCTTTACGTTGCCAATGTGGCTGAGGAAGAACTCGGGAAGCCTGACACGCCGCAGATCGCGGCGGTGCGAAAAAAAGCCGCCGAGGAAGGCTCGGGCGTGATCATAATCAGCGGGAAGGTGGAAGAGGACATTTCAAGGCTTGAGGCGGGTGAACGGGAGGAATTTTTGAAAGCCATGGATTTGAAAGAATCCGGCCTCGACCAGCTGGTTCGGGAAGGACATAAGCTCTTATCGCTCATCACCTTTTTCACCGTCGGTGAGACCGAGAACCGCGCGTGGACGGTCGAGAAGAACGCGACCGCGCCACAGGCGGCGGGCAAAATCCATTCGGATTTTGAGAAAGGTTTTATCCGCGCCGAGGTGATTTCCTACGAAGACTTCTTGAAATACCGCGGCGAGCAAGGCGCCCGGGAAAAAGGCCGTTTTCGCCTCGAGGGCAAGGAATATATCGTGCAGGACGGCGATATCATGCATTTTCGTTTTAGTGTCTGAATTTGGCGGTGAATGAGAAGATAACCCGTCTGCTCAGACAAGTCCTCGGCGCAAGCGCTTCAGCCAAAAGTCAGCAGTGGAGGCTTGCGTCCTGCGGAACTCGCCGCCGGGTTATCTTCTCATTCTCCGCCTTACATGACAATTTTATTGAAGTTTCTTGCAAGTTCGATACAATAAAAGGCCAAAGTTTTTTCATATCAGATCCTTCGACAGGCGCTGGGGCGCCTGCTCAGGATAAATTCGCGCGTGGACTTGACGTCGCTTCGCTCCGTAAGTCCAGCGCTCATTTAGGAGGTTTATCGTGGTCAGCATTTCCGAAGGCAAGTTAAAAAGTTTAGAAGCGGTTTCGAACGAAAAAGGCATCATCACGGCGGCTGCCATGGACCAGCGCGGGTCGTTGCAGAAATCCATCGCGAAAACCAAGGGTGTCGGCGAGAAAGAGGTGACCCCTGAGATGATGTCCGAGTTCAAGACCGCCGTGACGAAAGTTCTCACGCCTTACGCAAGCGCCATTCTTCTGGACCCGGAATTCGGTCTTCCCGCGTCCAAGCAGCGCTCAAAGAACGCGGGCCTTTTGTTAGCCTACGAGAAGACCGGTTATGACGCGACCGGCCCCGGCCGCATCCCGACATTTTTGGATGGTTACAGCGCTAAGCGCTTGAGACAAGAAGGCGCCGATTGCGTAAAAGTCCTCCTTTATTACACACCTTTTGATGAGCCGAAAGTAAATCAGAAAAAGCACGAGATCATGGAGCGCATCGGAAAAGAATGTGAAGAGGAAGACATCGCTTTCTTTTTGGAATTCGTCGGCTACGACCCGAAAGGAGGAGACGCTTTCACGTATGCCAAAATGAAACCTGAAGTCGTGATCAAGGGCATGGAGGAATTTTCGAAGGATAAATACAAAGTCGATGTACTGAAAGTCGAAATACCGATCGACGTCAAATACTTGAAAGGTTCCCGGGCGTTCAATGGCAGCGAAATCGCCTACGACGGAGAACAGGCCAAGGCGATCTTTAAGAGGCAGGACCAATGCACGAAGAAGCCTTTTATTTATCTTTCCGCCGGTGTCAGTGATGATATTTTTAGGGAGAGCCTGGAGCTCGCGATCAACGCGGGTGTAAATTTTGCCGGCGTTCTTTGCGGCCGCGCAACCTGGAAGGACGGTATCCCGGTTTACGGAAAAGGCGGTACCAAGGCGCTCGAAGCGTGGCTTTTGGATCGCGGCGTGAAAAACATCCAAGCGTTGAACGAAGTCCTCTCCAAAGGCGCCAAGCCCTGGTTCGCCCGCTACGGCGGCCGGGACCAGGTGAAGGTGTTAGCTCATCGCTAGGCTTCGGAGGTGAAGTGCCTTATATCCCCGGTCGACGCAGCAGAAAAAGAAAAGAAGAAGAATTTCAAAAGGAAGAAGAAAGTAAGACAATCGAATCCAGACCAAGGGATATTGATCTCCTAAAGCTTAAAAAAGCCTACGAGGAGCTCGAAGAAACTCACCGGCAGATCCGCGAATCTCATATTGAGATGATTTTAAAGCTTGCGATCGCCGCAGAATACAAAGACCCCGACACTGGAAGCCACATCCTTCGTATCAGCGACTACGCCACCGAGGTCGCCAAGGCGATCGGTTTGCCCGAAGACGAAATCGATCTTTTGCGGTACGCGAGCCCCATGCACGATATCGGAAAGATCGGCATCCCTGATAAAATTCTCCAGAAGCCTGGCAAGCTGACTCCAGAAGAATGGGAAATCATGAAACAACACACGATGATCGGAGCGAGAATGTTTAAGAGCTCCAAGTCAGCGCTTTTAAATATGGCTGGTTTAATTGCGGAAACGCATCATGAGAAGTTCGATGGGAGCGGTTACCCTTGTGGCCTCAAGGGAGAGTCGATCCCGCTTTTTGGGCGTATCGTGGCGCTGGTCGATGTGTTTGACGCGGTGGTTTCGAAGCGTTGCTACAAGGAAAAATGGCCCTTTGGGGATGCGGTAAAATATATTCAAACCCTGGGTGGGAATCACCTGGATCCTAAGCTCGTGGTGGTCTTTGGAAAAATTGAGAAAAAAATACGAGAAGTTTATAGCGCAAATCTTGCGATAGAAAATTTTATTGCGGAACAATAAATATGGCCGGTAAAGATTATTATAATATTTTAGGTGTCCGTGAAAGCGCCTCAGGTGACGAGCTCAAAAAAGCTTATCGCAACCTCGCTAAAAAACATCATCCGGATGCGAACCCCAACAACAAATCCGCCGAGGAGAAATTTAAACAAATTTCAGAAGCGTACTATGTCTTAAGCGACGAAAAGAAACGGCGGGATTACGATAATTACAAGAAAAGTGGTTTCTCCGCCACAGGCGGACCAGCCTCCGGCTGGCAAGGCGCCCAAGGGTTTGATTATGAAGAGATCCTGCGGGCGTTTCGCGGCGCGCAGAGCGGCCGGCAAACCCATGTGCGTTTTGGTGGAGGGGGTTTTGAGGATATTTTCGGCGACCTATTCGGCGGGCAATCGCAAAGCTACGGCCGTGAGGAAGCATACGCTCCGGAAGAAATTTCATCGGATGTCAGCGCGGTCTTAAAAATTTCAAAATCCCGCGCCCAAAAAGGGGGAGAAGTGAGTTTCGCGCTGCGTGAGGGGAGAAAGATCACGGTCAAGATCCCCGTGGGGATCGCTTCGGGGAAAAAACTTCGCCTGTCCCGGCAGGGAAATGCCTGCCCCACGTGCAGTCATCCGGGCGACCTCATTTTGACAATTAAAGTAGAATAGTATGGCGGCGTCTAGAAGCGCGCATCCTCCTCGTCGCTGCTGGCTATGCTTCCTCGGAGGAAGCCGCGCTTCTTCCCGCCGCTAATATGCAAATTTTAAGGAGGTTACATTGAAATATTTTTTATTTTTATGCGCACTCTGTACTTTGATTGCAGGTTGCGGGCAGAAGGTGGAAAATACCACGGCTCCGCAGTCGGCTGCTTCGCCCACCGCGAACCAGGCTCCCGCCGAAGCTCAACCGATTGATCCGGCGACTGCCGCGACGATTAAAGGAAAAGTTTTATTTGAAGGCGAAGTCCCTCCTGCGCAGGAAATAGCAGTGCGCGGAAATCCGGAGTGCGCGGCGCTTCACGCGGGAGGCAAGATCGCTTCCGAAGAGCTCGTCGTTCATCACGGTGTCTTGCAGAATGTTTTCGTCTACGTGAAAGAAGGACTTGAGGGAAGGACTTTCCCTGTGCCCGCCGAAGCCGTGACGATCGAGAACAAAAATTGCGTGTATGTGCCTCACGTAACCGGAGTGCAGGTGAACCAGCCCGTGCTTTTAGTCAACAGCGATCCAACGCTTCACAATGTCCATTCCCTCCCAAAAAATTCCAAGGGCTGGAATCTGGGGCTGCCTTTTAAGGGAATGAAACAGACGAAAAAGTTCGAGGCGCCGGAGGTGATGGTGCACTTAAAGTGCGACGTGCATCCGTGGATGTCGGGTTTCGTGGGAGTGCTGCCGCATCCTTATTTCAGCGTGACGGGTACCGACGGGAGTTTTGAGCTGAAAGGTCTGCCGCCGGGGGGATATTTAATCGAGGCCTGGCATGAAAAACTTGGGGTCCAATCTCAGAAGATCAAGATCGAACCCCAAGAAACG
>CAYJSI010000059.1:0-4278 GCA_964373045.1 uncultured bacterium | reverse complement strand
TCATCTTATCTCCTATGAACGGGCGACTCGGCGAGTCGCCCCTACGTTTTTTTTATTTTGCTTGGACCGGCGTTGCATCCTCGCCTGAAAACTTCCAAAGATAATCCCGAATGGCCTTGATCTGCTTCACGGCATCCCCCTCCAGAATATTTTTTGAGGGTGTCTGACCTTCCGGAAAGAAACCCGGCATCATGGTCCCGGGCATAAGCGCCTGCGGATCTTTTAACCAATCCAAAACCCAGTCGGGCCGAAGCCTTGTTTTGGACATGACAAGATCCGGGGCAAGAAAGGACGCCGAAAGTGCCGGATCCGGTTTTGACTGATGGCATTTAATGCACTGAAACTGTTTGAATAGTTCCCCGCCCGAGTGAAGCGTGGCGGCATCCGGCGCGGGTATCTCGGACTGATAGGAAACCGGTACACGATCCAAATGTTGGAAATACTGGATCAGGGTCGTAAGCTGCTTATCATTGAAATCAAAGCTCGGCATTCGGTAGCGGAGCCAGGGGCGAATGGTAGTCGGTTTTTCTAGAAAGTGATAAAGCCACTCGGGATGCACTTTTTTCCCCTCACCGTCAATGATAGGCGGCGCACTCCCCTGATCCTCGAGGATGGAATGCACCTTGCCTGTCTGACCGTCCAACGTATGACAGCCCTGACAGTTCATTTTGGAAACCAAGTAACGCCCGGCTTCGATCTCTTCATCGCTTGTGCTAAGACGCCGTTGCATTTCAAGCGGGATTTCAACTTTTTGAAGACTCAAGAGAAAAGTCGTAAGTGCCTCGGCTTGATCATCCGTGAAATCAAACTGCGGCATCTTGAGCTTCTCATGATAGGGTTTCATCTTTCCTTGATCGAAAATACGCGGGGCTTTCAATTTTTTGAAAAACCAATCTTGGCGTGTGCGCTCAATTTTGATGTACCCAAAATCAAGACGTTCAATTTCTTTAGAACCTTCTTCCGTGAGCTCGGTTCCGATCGGCTTGGCATTCTCAAAACCCTTAATCGTATGGCAGCTGTAACAGCCTTGGTGCGCAATACTCTGTTTGCCTACAAATTCAAGACGCCCTTCCGGGCTCATTTTTCCAAGTTCGGCCTTGGCTTCCTGAAGGCGCATCTTGCCCGCCAGAAACGCCGTTGCGAGGAGATCGACCGCTTTGGGTTTGACATGCGGCAGAGCCGTACTTTCAAATTTTTCATTCCTCTGGGAGAGAAGGTAGCTTGTAATGTGAGATGCCTCTTCATTGTTTAAACGCAGACTCGGCATTCGAGTCTCAGAAGAGTAATGCTTCGGGTTCTTAATCCATGTATAAAGCCAATCGGCTTTAACTTTGCTCCCCAGATTCGAGAGTTCGGGGCCATGTTGATTGGCGGCAAGAGAACCCACGGTATGACAACCTAAACAGCCGATCTCTTTGACCAGCCTTTCCCCTTCCTCGGGCCTACCCTGCATGGGCGGGGCCTCGAGTGATACAGGTTCTGAATTTTTAATAAGGTAGGTGGCAATCGCTGCTATTGCGGCGCTATTTTTTTCTTTGCTTTCTGCATCCGAGGTATTTTCTAAATGAAAAATGCGGGGCATTTGGGTCGAGGGGCGAAAGTCCTTCGGATTCTGAAGCCAGCGGATCATCCAATCCTGTTCGAGTTTGCTTTGAATGTGCCTGAGGTCCGGTCCCGCTTTCCAATTGCGTTCCTCGCCGGATCCTCCCTCCACGGCAAAACCCTCCACCTTGTGACAATTGAAACATCCAAACGTTTTAGCAAGACGGCGGCCTTCGTTTAACTTCGGGGCCTTGGGAACTTCGTTCACCCCCGTGTGACACTTAGCGCAAGAGGCCTCGACATGATTTAAAGGAAGCATTTTCTCGGCCCAATGTTTCATGGGGTGCCAATGATATTTTTTCTCCCACTCCTCACCTTGTTTTGAATCCTTCGGCGTATGCGAGGCCGTGACAAAACTAAGCGACTGGCCGTTTCCGCCGTGGCAGACGGTGCATCCAATCTCTTCCATGGGGTGTGGAGAGGTCGGTGAAAGAAAAAGATCAAGATTCGGGTGAGTCTTAAAAGGCTGAGGGGCATCCTCAAAACCCTTCTGATCAATGCCTAGGTGGCAGGTAATACACCGGTCTACTTTTTGAGACTTGGCAAAGAAATAATCATCTTGAAGATGCTCAAGAACAATTTGCTGAACCTGAAGGGTAGGTTTCATAAAGTCAAGCATGGGGGCATTTAAAAGCGCCTGCCGCCAGTCGGATGAGAGGAGATTCACCTTCGCTTCAAGCCGGACCGCCTCTTGTCTCATCTTTTTGATCGAATCCTCAAGTTGATCGGCCTTCTTCGAAAACTCGGCGAGCCCCGAGCGCTTTTGATCGAGCTCACCTTCAAGAGACTCCATCTTGAATTTTGCCTGATCGAGCTTCACCGTTCGATCCACGATTGATTTTTCATACTTCTTGGCCTTCTCTTCATGGCCCTGGGCAGAATATTCTTCAAAGAAATACCGATCGGAGTCTTGAAACTGTTTTAAATCCTGATAGGCGGCCTTCGCCTTGGTCCATTCAAGCTCAAGGCGGGTGATTTCCTTTTCTTGCGCTGTCACCTCGGTCTTCTTCGCCGAAACGGTTTGTTGGGCAGACACAAGCTCCTTGGCTAGTTCATCAAGCTTTTTCTGATCTAAACCTGCTTTCACCTTCCCAAGTTCCACCTCTGCCATTTCGTGGCTGTATTCAAGGAATGCCCTTTGATAACTTTTCCATTCTCGTGCGCTGTCTTGGAGCACCATCACCACAAGACCGATCAGAAGAATGATGGAGGCAAAGGAAAACCACAGGGTGGTCTTCTTGAGGTTATAGAGAGAGGGAGACTGAGGAGGCATCGGAGGTCAGATATTGAAAAAATATTCGGGAATGGCCACGACATATTTCAGGTTAAGGGCCCACCTTAAATACATTTTAATGGGAAGCGACATCATGGTGAGAAGAAGCATCATGATAATGCTGTAGCGAACAGCTCCCTTCTCCTGAAATGCTTTTTTGCAAACCGTTGCCGCCAACACCGCAGGCGGCACGAGAAAATAGAGGGCGATCACAAAAATTCCGGGGGCCTCACGAATGAACCAGGCCTTGGGAAGCCCCTGGCCGAGCCACTTGATCCAGAAAAATTCGGATAGGTTGACATTAAGGAGCGGGACCACTTTGTGGACATCCCAGTGCTCAAAGGGGCCGAAGAAGTTCCAGTTGGGACCGCGCAAAAAGGTCCCGACAATGATAAGAAGAAACCAGAGAATCCAGATGCCAAACAAAAACAGGGTGATGCCAAAACGGCGGCCCTTGAAAGAATAGTAACCTGAAGTTTTGGGATCGTTATCAATGTAGGGAATGGCGCACAAACCTAAAATGATGAGGGTGGGAAACAACACGCCCGCAATCCAGGGGTCATAATAAACCAGCATTTCCTGAAGTCCGAGGAAATACCAGGGTGCTTTGGAGGGATTGGGAGAAACGGTTGGATTGGCCGGTTCTTCAAGGGGGGCCTTGAGATAGATGGACCACACCACAAGAAGGATGGCGTAGAAAAGGGCCACCACGAACTCGATATAAATAAGGTAAGGAAAGACCGCGACTTTTTCCTCAGATTCTTCCTTTTCGCGGGTCGGTTTTCCCTGGGCAATACGTTCGTCATTTGCCACAGCTTTTTTCATAGCAAACCATGTAAAGTAGCCAAAAATGAATAGCATGCCTACGATCGGCACATTGTCGGGTGTGGTGACGATCTTACGAAAGTGATCATCGGTAATGCCAATCAGGAAAAAACCGATCCCGAGGGCTGCCAGGAGGGCGGAGACGGGCTTGGAGGTAAAATGTTTGGGGAAGGCGACAAAGAGTGCGAAAAAAAGGGCGGCGCTCGTGAAGATAGTCACGGGCGATGAAAACGAATTAACCGCTTCCTTAAAAACTTCGATCATAGCGGTGCGCTGATGCCTCCGTCTTTACGGATGCGCCAAAAATGAACTGCCATCAGGATCACAACCACCACCGGAATGGCCACACAATGCAAAATATAAAAGCGAAGGAGCGCCCCTGCCCCGACGAAGCGCCCGCCTAAAAGGGCAAAACGCACGTCACTTCCGGAATGAACCAGTTGGATATCCCCCAATTTCAAAAGCTCGGCGCCTGGGCCTTCGTGCCCGAGAAAGGGTGTGGCACGCGCCATGTTGCTTCCAACCGTAATGGCCCACATCGCAAGCTGATCCCACGGCAAAAGGTATCCGGTAAAGCT
>CAYJSI010000058.1:0-4532 GCA_964373045.1 uncultured bacterium | reverse complement strand
ACGCCTCAGCAAAAGAAAGTCATGGCAAGTTCAGAGCCCTTAGAATTTTTGCCCGGCCTTCTCTACCAAAGCTTAGATGATTTACTGGGCTCGATGGAGGGTAAAAATTTTAAAGGGGAATCAGGATGGACGAGGGTTCCTGCCGAGCATGCGTCCATCGGCTTTGTGCATGATTCAGGCCTCCCCGCCATTCTGGTTATCGACACAAAGGTTTTTAATGATTATTTGAGAGCCGGTCAAGCAGAATTAAAAATGTTTAAAGGGGAGGACGTGGACCCTTACTCCATGATTCAAGTGCCGCTGCCCTTGGGCAAAATTAAAGAAGTATGGATCAGTGAGGATTCGCGGCATGTCTTAAAGTCAAAAGCCGCAGTCGAGTCCGGACGGGCCGCTTTGTTTGAAGAATGGATGGCCCAAAAAAAGATCAAGATCATTCCGGGTCTTAAAATTAGAAAGCGCACAAGGACCGAAGAAGAGGTGATGGATTCTATTCAGAGATATATTTTTCAGCGGGATCTTCTGAAAACGATTCCCGCTTTTAAGATTCGTACTCGCGCCGAGGTGCACTCAGCTTCGGTTAAGCTGAGTACTACCTCGGCCTCGCGTGACGCGAGGTCCGAGGTGCGGGCGGAAAAAGTTGCTAGTCGTCAGTCGATAGTCGATAGTAAAAATCGTATCTTCCTAAACCCTAACGACTATTTCCTAACGACTAATTTCCGCTCCGAGGTGAGGAAGAGTTCCGCTATTAGGGATAAAGAACGATTTAGAAAATTGCTCATTCAACATAAAGCATATCGGCCATCCATGGCCCGCGAGCTTGGCGTGAGTACTGCGACAATTTCTAGTTTGATCACTGATTTCAAATTGGAAGATCTTGCCAAAAAGCTGCGTTCCGAGAAGCCCTTCCCGTATCTTAGATTTAGAGGAGTGAAAGAAGTTAAATTGAAACAAATCGACGATTTTCTCAAAGCCTTTCATATGACAAGAGAAAAGGGGAGATCTCCTCAAATCCTTCGTTCCGAGGCGAGAAATCAGATAACAGATGGCAGATTGCGGATTGCAGAAAAAAAAGAAACCATAGTAAGCGATACGAATTTTCTGCCATCTGAAATCCGCAATCTGAAATCTGGTTCCCGCTCTGAGGTGCGGAACTATTCAGGAATTCGGATGTGGCCCGAGGGAAGGAGGATGATAAGTCCCTTGAACTCTTTCGCTGGTAGTGTGCGAAGCAATTCCGAAAAGGCTTTGATGATTGGTTCCACGTGGGGCGGATGGATCTGGATTTTAACAATGTCAAATTTTGAGGGTGGGAATAGAAAACGATTGGCGAAGTCTTTATCCAGGGTGACTAATATCCTATTTTCTTCTTTGGCTTTCTTTGCGACTTCAAGATCTGTGGAGCCAGCGCTTGTCCTGTCGCAATCGAAATTTTTCTCTCGAAGGAATCGCAGTAATTTGAGCGGTACATCCTCATCGAGGATAAATTTCATACCGAGGACTAAGAGGCCGAGCCGAAGGGGAAAAATTCCTGATTCTTGGCGTATTCGGCCGCGAATCGAAGGGCTGCCCGAATATGGTCTTGGGTCAAGTCGGGATAATAGTCTTGGCCCGTTATCTGTTGGGCAGTTACACCACTTTCGAGAAGTTCAAGGACAAGGTAGACGGGGATCCTTGTCCGGCGAAAGTATGGTTTCCCATGCTGAATCTGAGGGTCCACCGCAATATATTTCTCAACGAGAGAGTCCATTGAAAGGAGTTCCTTTCGATATTCCAAAGCTTAACATAGGCCGTTTGGACGGTCAAGCGGCTCCTTGGCTTACCTTACCATCCTCTCATTATACTTATTTGCTATCTGCCAGACTGCAATCTGATTCCCGGAGCGAGATGCGAGTCCAACTCCAAGATGCATTCGCGGAAGATAGTAAAACAAAGGATGGAATTTTCGTGCTTTCCCATTTGATGTTTATCTGGGGAAAAAAGGATGTGGAAGTAGTTCTTCACCGGAGCGTATTAGAAAACACAGATCTCAGCCCGGGATCCGCTGTTTTGGATTACACCGTGAATGTGTTCCGAGATAATGGGATTAATGGGATTATTGCTACTAGATCGATGAAAGTGAGAGTTAAAAAAAATAAACAGAATCAAGCCACGTTGGATCCTAGTTACCCTTTAGAATTAGGAGCTATTCCTGGAGGACTTGATGAGCTGCTTAAAGCCCGGCTGGCGAAACTTTCAACTTGGAATGTTCCCGGTTTTGATCTTTCCCGTGCTGAGACGCCCCCAGCTCGAGCGGAGCTGAGGTCGAAATCCCATGATTTCGACACTTCGCTAGGAACCGGAGGTTCCGAGCTACGGACTCATCCGGTCTCGCCGTTATCAGCTCGCTCCGAGACGCGAAAAACAGAGACTCAAAGTTTATTCCGGTTTGTGGCGTCCGTACTCGTTTCGATGAGTATCGTAGGCGTTGCGGTTTGGGCGTCTTTGACCTTTCTCCATTTTCAAGGGCCCTGGTATTTTGTTTTATACATGTTTGTCTCACGCGTGATCGGTCATTTTGCCGGGGGATTTATTGACGGGGATCTGACCTGGGCGCGGATGAAGCAGGGAGCTTACGCGTCTTTGCCGACAGCCTTTATCACGGTGGGTTATGTTTATCCTCTTAAAAGTTTTGCCTTGAATTCTCCGGCCTGGACTCATTATTGGGCGGCGACTTGGCTCGATCTATTCGGGGCGTGTCTCTTTAATCTTATTCCGTCGTTTGTGATTATGGGAATGCGCAGCATTAAACCGGGAGAGGGTGAAACCAATCTCCATTATCTTGGCCGCGTCGCCAAAATCAAAACCCGGCAGATTTTTGAGCGCGGCGGATTTTACCGGATGCTCGTGCTTTACTGGACCCCGATCACGGCGATCAGTTACTACCTCACCGCTTCGGCCAATTCGATGCAGCCGCTTATTATCACGACCATGATGATTTTTTCTGTGATCGGCGCCCTCTTTGCCCTCAAAAATCCTCTTCAAAGCGACAAACGAATGGATCAGGTTTTATCAGTTCTAAATCGAGCGTACCTTTTACCAGTTGGCGGAGTCTTCCTCTGGTTTATGGCGGCGCTTACGACAGGAAATTGGAGCCTCATTCGGGATCCATTCGCTCTTGTTTTGACCACGCTGGGTTCTTATTGGATCGTGCGCTTTATCGTCGAACCCTTCTTTGAGAAAAAAGTTTTTTCCCGTCCCGGTTGGTCTCTTCAGGAATTGGAATCGCCTTCTGATTCAACAAAGACAGCCTCACCCGTTCGCCGCGCCAAGAAAGGAAGTTTGGATCTTAGGCATCTATGGACGGGGCATTTGCGCAGACATGAAACCTCCGTCTCGCCTCAGGATCGAGCGCTTTTTGCCCAATTCTGGCGGGAGATTTTTTCTTCTCTAAAACCAAATGAAAAAATTCTAGATGCCGCTTCCGGCAATGTCTTTGTTGGAAAAGTTGCGCTTGGCATTCGTCCCGATTTGCAAGTTTGGGCCGTTGACTATGCAGATGTTGACAGGTCCAAACTTCCTTCCGCCGTTCATTTTGTCCAGTCCGACCTGGAGAATCTTCCAAACGAGGATGTCTTGCCCCACGATTTTGATCTGATTGTCAGTCAATATGGTGTGGAACATAGTGATTGGGAAAAAGCTCTTCCTCAGTTTGCGGCCCGACTTAAATCGGGCGGACGAATGATTTTATTGATGAAGCACGATCACTCCGGGCATCTGCATCATGCCAAAGCCCAGCTTGAGCAGTTTGATTTTATTCATCAAACAAAGTTGCTTGAACATGCGCAGGCCTTTTTTAACAACCCACCTTCTCTTAAGGATTTTGAAACCGATCCGAGAGCAGCAGCGCTTGTCACAAGTTTCTTGAAAGTGGGCGAGCATCATAACGCTCAACATGCACTCGGAGTCTCTGAGCCGTATCTCTTAACTCTTTTTGACGTTATTAATTTGGTTCAAGAAGCTACAAGGAATTATGAAGAGGGGGAGTGGAATGAAGCCAAGCGCAATACATTTTTATCGGAGTTAGAGTATCTTCGTCAGATCGAAGTGCTTTTAAAAGAAAGATTACGCGCCGCTCTAAACGAGGAAGATCTAAAAACATTTTTGGAGATAGCAAAAACAGCGGGACTCAAGCAAGCTGGTAGCGACATTTTAAATCGAGGCGTTGAGATTGCCGGTTGGGTTGTGACACTTGAAAAACCCCGTCGCTCCGAGATGCGAGTGGATGCGGGAAGCGCATTCACCGCAGCCGTCCCGTGGCCGCGCCGTGACTTCAATAGTCACGGCACTCCGTTTGGACGTGACGTCCTTCGCTTCGAAGCGCGGGGCGAGGTGCGGATGGACCAGCCTGGATATTATCGTTGGCGAATCGGGGAAGATGATTTAAAAACCGCTCCTCCAGTTTTTCAAAACGCATACCGCGAAATTAGACATCGATTGACCGAAGAATGGGGCAAGCTTTATCCGCAAGATCAAGCGTGGGAGCAAGCAGAAGA
>CAYJSI010000057.1:0-4995 GCA_964373045.1 uncultured bacterium | reverse complement strand
CTTTGCTTCGCGGGGTGTGAGAGAAAGATGAAAAGATACCTTGCCTGGCCGAAAACTATCATTGTCCTCTTCAGTACGCTTCAGTTTTAGACCACTTCTCTTACCGTAAATTTCAAAAAAATCCACTGCATCCTCCGCAGCCTCTCCATGAAATTTTCTAATCCCCTGATTGAGATAAAAAAGAAGAGCTGTGTTCAACAGTGTGGTTCCATAAGCTACCCCGGCATTCTTATCGTCATTCGATCGCGCCATATATTGCAGCTCGACACTCTTAGGTCTTCGAATCGCCAACAGAAAGCCCTTTATAGACTCAAGCTGTTTTCCCGCCATTTCTCGGGGATTTATTAAAAGATAGATGTCTTCATTTCCCTTAAAAATATTCTGCCTTATTGAATTGGGGAACACAATAGTCTCATGCCAGATGTCATTAACTCTTTCCCTTGCTAATCGGGCTGTGGAAGATTCCCATGGATGGCCAGGATTAAATTGACGCACCAACACAACGCGGTCAGGATTCGATTTAACCATCTCGAATCCCTCTTCGGTCTGAAGCTTTTGGATAAACTCACTTCCTGAAATTTTTGCTAAATTTTTCTTCGCCGCCCCTACGCCCCTCACCTCGCCCCGCGCAGAAGGCGAAGGCAAGGGTGGAAAGAGGTTATATTTCATTATTTTAATTTTTTTGTTGACTTTAAATAAATAATCCATTAGAATGAACCCCAGGATCTCGAGGTTTAAAATGAATTTTTTCACGAAACCAAAACTTGAGCTTGTGAGCAAATCCTTGATGGACTTGGCAAAGGTCTTTATCGTGGCTTCAGGACTTTTTGCTTCCTCTCTTTCGTGGAGAGATCGTTTGACGGCCTGGGCGATACTCGCTATACTTTTCTTCGGCGGTTGGATTCTTTGCCCAGATAAAAACGGGAACGAGAAGGAGAAAAGCCATGTTTGAAGGTACCGTGTATGGTCTTTTAACCATTGGGGTAGTAACCTTAACCATGTATTTTGTCCATGAATACCGCCAAAAACATCCCCCCCGCTAATTAAACCCGCCTCACTTTTTGCTCCGACACCCGTCACCCGAAACCCGTCACCCGGCATCTGTGACCCATCGCCCAGCAGCCGCCCTTCCCTCACCTCGCTCCGTCTGGATTTGAGGCCGGTCATGTTAAAGCCCGTGCTGCCACGATGGCGGGTTACGATTCCCTCCAATCCTTCTTTTTCTAAAATTAATTTCATGTCCGCAAGCTGCGTTTTGAAATTAGCTATCATCCCTTCTTCTGTCTGGGTAGGAATGTTCCATGTTCTAGTTCTAACGATGGCCGAAGAAGCATTGACCAAAACGTCGATGATAAATCGTATAGCTCTTTTGTTCTCTCCGGACGTTTCTTTATTCAACCCCTCCAATCCATTTGAAACCTTACGATTAAAAAGCTGATAGTTTCGTTTCTTTTCAGCCGTTGCTTCCAACTTCTTTATACTTTTCTCAAATCCATTCAATGTTTTCAGCAAACGACGCTTGAGCTGATCCTCGCTCCGCGCTTCTGAGCGCGGGACGGTCACGCTTGCCGGCCAGCCGCCGCCAAGTCGTGCCTCGGCCCGAGACCGTAGAGGATTAAAACCTTCCGCCTTTAGCAACCCGCTCAGAAGTGAATCCTGGGTTTCATGTTCACGAGCAAGCACTTGCTCGAAAGAGATGCTGCCGGCGTTATATTTTTCCACCATGGGAGCCGCAAGAAATTTTCGGGCCTCGTCAAATAAATTGCCGGCTTCAGCCTGCCTGCCTTTTGCAACCCATATCAAGAAAACAAGAGGCGCAAGAATGTCAGCATAAGTCCTGATTCGAGCTTCGTCATGCGAACGTTCAGGATAACGCCACAGAGTAGGATCAAATGCCGCGACAGGCGTTTTTCGAAATCGGGGGCTGCTCTGCGGCTTTTCAAGACGGACAAATTCGTTCTCTATTCTCGTGATCAAGCCACTGATTTGTTCGTCGGGTCTAGAATCTAGCGCCTCGCGGGCTTCTTGGACCAAAACCCGAAAGGCCTGTACCCACTTCTCTGCCGATTCATTATTTTGAATGGTCTTTAGCAAATCTTTCGCTTGTTCATCTAAATCCCCCCATGGCTGACTCTCCGTCGCCCCCCTCACTTCGGAGCGCGCAGTGACCCTGTGAAGCGCATCTCGTGAAGCGTCTCTCGTCTTGGAAGCAACAGGATTTTCCGCTTCATGTTTCACGCCCGCCTGTCCGGTCCGCCAGAGGACGGATTCGTCCAGCGCCCTTTGGCGAACAGGCAGGCTTAACGCTTGACTGGTTTTTTCCCTCAGCTCGGCTCGGGCGGGGGCTTGGGAAATTAAATCAGAAGGATTGATTTCTCCGCTTTTGTCTACCGGCGGAAGATTCGCGCGAACCGCCGACGCGATCTCAGAAACTGGATGCCCTTCTTCTGTTAACCCACTATGTTTGATGGTTTCCTCTACTCGGTTTTCCAAAACGCTTTGAGGCACCCTGCCTGCCTCAGCCCCTAATCGTTCGGCAATATTTGCTTTGTCCAGAATTTCCCGAGCAATATCGTGAACCTCAGGGCGTTTTGCTAACTCTTCCGTTGTATCTCCTGAGGATAGAAGGTCTAAAACGTTTAGATAATCGCTAGACCGTGCCACTGGAAGTCGATTACCTGTCTGAAGCTTGGGCAAGACGCCCCTATCGCGAAACATAGGGAGCCACGAAAAAATTTCGATATTAGGCGTTAGGTTGGCTGCAACAAGGCCTTTAAGCGTCATCGGCTTGGCTTGATTGACGCGCTCAAGTAAAGCAGAGACATTATCGACTGAGAGTTCTCTGTGTTCGCCAAGGGTTCGAAAACCTTTCATGAACTCCCCGAGGCGCCACTGGAAATCGGCCCATAATTTTTGAACGGCGTTTTCTTTCAAGCGATCAAGTTCCTCTTCGATAATTTTAAGAACCTCTTCGCGTGATTTTCCCTGCGTCGCCCCGTATTTTTCCGCGTGCACTTGGATGAGATCATCAATATAACGCGTGTAGTGAGAAGCCTGATCGAGCCGGCCTTCTTTGGCCAGGTGCCGAATTAATTCATCACGCCAAAGTTTTAAATTCCGCGCGGCTTCGGGGCCGTTCATTTGATTGAGAAGTTGAAGCCCGGCGTGACGCGTAAAGGCATCATAAAAAGTTGTCTTTAAATAATCTTTGTACGAAACTTTCCCTTCCATCACCGGCTGATAAGTTGCGAATCCGTCAGTGGAAAGAAGACGCGGCGTAATCACGGCGTAGGAATATCCTTTTTCTTTGAGGCGTTCGGTCAATCCCGAGGTATGAAAACCGCCGGCCAGCATGACAACGCGGTCGGTTTTTTGCTGCGTGAGAAGCTCGGAAAGATTCTGGACAAATGCTTCCTCGCGCGCCAACGCAAGCCGATAAAATTCCAAGGCCGGTCGTATAAGCTCTTCATACGAGCCGTCTTCGCTCAGAAATTTTAAATAAGCGTCCGGCTCTTTTTGGTAACGGTCGAGATCTTCTCGCGTGAGTTCGAGTTTCGTGAGCGATTCCATCATCCGAAGCTTTTCGTATTGATCTAAAAGGCCCTTTGCCTCGGGCGTCTTGGCAAGGGTAAGTTGAATTTCTCTTTGAAAATTTTCGAGTTCATAAAAAAGGCGCGTGCCTTTGATGGCGGATAAAGTTTCATAGTGAAGAACCAGATCCTGCAGAGAGGGCGCCAAGATGAGTTCTCGGCCGGCACGATTAGAGAAATCGACAAACCATTTCAGGAATGACCCGGCATCTTCTGCTCCGGTCACAAAGGATTGATAGTGGCCTTGAAATTCCATCTTGAGTGAAGTAGCAAGTCTTTCGAGGTCTCGACCTTTAAACTCCTCCGCCAGAGCCCGCACACTTCGATCCAAATTTTCGCGGTCTTTCACTTCATCCCCTTTTAAGGCACTAAAAAGCTGACTCAGACTTGGGTACTGATCGGGCGCCGGATTCATCTTGAGCGATTTCAGGGAATGGAGAAAATCAATCAGATCGACTTCGTCTTGGCTGAGGGCTTCTAACTTTTCATGCAAGCGGTTCAGTTTTTCAGAGTAAATTTTCTTGCGGCTTTGATCCAACTCTCGGCGAAGATGTTCTAACCGTTCTAAAACTTTGCCGCGATTTTTGACGGCCCAGAGGTAGGCAATATAATTTGATTCATAGAGGTCCCAATTTTCAATCCCCGCATAAAGACCTTCTTCCGGATTTTGAATAGCCGCAAGTTCGGCCCCGCCCAGTTCACCGCGAAGCAAATATTGATCCAGAACTTTTTTCCGCACAAATTCATCGGGAAAACTCCGAAGAAGCGAAGGATCTAGCTGACCCTGCCCGCCTTCAAGGGCCACAACCCGCACTCCGTATTTTTCACGGAGGTATCGTACGATTTCCTGGATTTTTCGTTGGGCATCGTAAACAGAGTGAGCATCTTGGATATACAGGAGGAAGGGGCTTCGAGCCGAAGCTTGGTAGGCTTCCGTAACCGTCCCGAGCTGAGGTGGAAGGCTAAGACTATTTGTATCTAATACCGGGACTGCATCATTCGCTTCGGGATTGGCTTTTGCAATCGAAGGACTCGTAAAGACGCTCGTCCATGTAAAAACTAGGAAAGTGACAAGCGCAGTAATCCTGCGGCTTTTATGGGTAAAATAATCGACTGGATTTGGATTGAGTTGTTTTTGCATTTCGAAAAGAAAACAAACCTCTTCTACGCTGACCACCCTTGGGTTCATTTTTGTTGGAGTTGCCGTCCCTTTTAGCAATACAATTAATTGATAAATATTCTTTTTAAATGTGTTGATTAAAGTATCGCACATAAAACCCGATTCGGCAATACAGGGAGAAAAAAAATTGAGAAAATTGCTAGCTATTTTTATGAATTGCTATCTAAGGCCCAGGCCCGAGTTCAAGGAGCAAGTGCACCACTTAGATACCAGAGGTATTCTAAG
>CAYJSI010000056.1:0-5293 GCA_964373045.1 uncultured bacterium | reverse complement strand
GTTGGATACTTTAGGACTGCACCCTAGTGCATACAAATTGACAGGAATTCAGGAAAATAGCGATGCAACCCGCATTCGGCTTCGGAACGGAGACGGCAAATTCCAACTGATTTTCCAATACTGCAAAAATAGAACCGGTCCCTATTTTTCTTCTCTTAATTCCCGGATTTCAGGAATTTCAGAATTGCCTTATGTTCTTCCGCTGTCAAATTCGCTCGCACCCGCATGTGGTGAGCAATGACGGACCACTCTTTATCACTGTGCGCGGACGGAGACCGCATATTATGGCATCGGGCGCAACTCTCGGACCAAAGCTGCGCGCCTCCTTTTTGAGGCCTCTCTTCGGCCTGTGAGGCCGTTGATGCCGCCGCAAGAACCACCAAACCAAACACAGCGCTTAGAATAAACCCATAGAATTTTTTCATTTTCCCCTCCTTTAAAACCCGCTGGCTACTTCAGCCATGAAGGAATTTTGATTACTCCCTGTAGAGTCCTGGTCATCTTTTTGGTAAGCCGCCTTGACGACTGTACTGGGATTGAGCCGGTAGTTTAATCCCCAGGTATACCGTTTTTGATCAGTCAGAGTAGGCGCGTGCGATGGGTGTTCAATCTGATCAAATCGAAATACCCCTTCTAGGTCCTTGGCAATCGGTAGATCTAGTTTGGAAGGCCGATAAGCCGCTTGAAGATACCGAGCCGACCGCCTGTTCTTAAAGGCCCCTCCAGTTCCGTAATTGACAGGGTCGACGTCAGACCAGATCCACTCGGATCTTAAATCAATCGCTCCCCTGATCAACTCCGAGTCGCGCACATAAGAAAGATCTACCTCCTGTAGGAGTGCATCTATTTTGTCGTAAGCAGAGCCACTCGCTCCCACTCGGGACATTTGCCAAGAGTATCCGACTTCCAGTTCAGGGATTGGTAGAATTCCCACTCGCCCACCAAAGGCTTTGTTATTGTTGTTGTCATTGGTGTTGGTGAAGGAAAGTTGCCCCGCATTGTTGGCCCCTGTTTGAACGGTGGGACCATTGGAAAGATAGAAGGTATAGCCCATCTTTGACTCTCCAATTGGAAGAGGAACTCCGCCGCGAACCTGTGCTCCAATCTGAGTACTTGGAGCTAGGCGACTCGCTCCACTCTTATAGCCCAGAGGTTGGTCTGGCAGTTTATTAATCCATTTAGGATGGAGACGCTCCCTGAAAATTCCAAAGGGAGAGAGAAATTTCCCCGCCCCGAGGGTGATGTAATCATTCACGATATACGAAACATCGGCGTACTCTAGAGCGGTCGCGGTTACTCCATCTTCCAGTTCAAGCTCCAGCTCCCCCTCAAAGAGAATCCGATCATTCATCTGATAAAGAAAGATAGGATTAAACCCTGCTGTGAAATTAGAGTCCGCGTTCTCTGCGTCCGTGAAGCTTCCAAACCCATAACCAGTCACGACAACATTGGATAGCCCAGGACGCACTTCATCCACTTGATCCTTGAGCGCCTCAAATTCCTCCACGCTCACATACTCGCCAGACGCGGCGGTGGCCTTGGTCTGCTGGACCTTGGGCCGTTGCTCCAGCGCTTGTTTGAGCAGCTGCACCTCTTTCTTCATCTCCTCATAATCGCCTCGAAGCTTGTTAAACTCCTCCACGCTCACGATGCCGCCATCTCCCGCCATAACGGGAGAAGCAATCACCATGAACCCCAAGAATAGGACGAACCATTGTTTTTTCATGAGTTTCCTCCGTAGATTATCCCTCTTTGTTTTTTCCTGTATCTATCTATTTCAGTTGCGCTTCCTTTACCCCTCCTTCCCCTCCTTCTTTTTCTCAACAAAAGTTCGAATATAGTGAACAACTTGCCAGCGTTCTTCATCCGTCAAAGTCTTTCTCAATGTCGGCATAGGAGTTTTTCCTTCGGAAATCTTCCAGAAAAGCTCTCCATCGCTTTGGGCGCTTATACGCTGAGAATCCGTCAAATCACCCGGCGACTTTTCAAGCCCCTTGGCCGAAGGCCCGTCGCCCTTGCCATGTTCGCCATGACAGGACAAACACTCGCGAATATAAACCACCTTGCCTTGGGCCATTGAATTCGCGTCCAACGGCACAGGATTCTGTTTTTTTGCGGCGCGCGCGGGCGCTTTCCATTCGCTCCCCGTGGGCGTTGAAGTGTCTTCTCCCGCGGCGGTTTTGAGCGAGGCAATCATGGCAAATAGTGAAAGCACGCTTATCAAAAAGCGCCGACTGAGATTTCTTCTCATCGTGTTCCCTCCTTATGAATTCTCAAAAGCTGAACAAAAACAAACGTGTAAGTGCTCCACACAATCGTCAAAAGCCCGATGATCGTCACAATAAGCGGGATAGGCGCGTGAGGCGCCCAGAGAGCCCGAGGAAAAGGCTCCTTCTCCTCCACGGGTTTGACGCCGCCCTGCATCTGGAAGACCTTGCGCGAAGCGGCGTATGTAGACGACCCCCCCACTTCCACAATTAACTGAAACTCGCCATTCGGCGCCGCCGGCAACCTTTCAGGATACGGAACCGCGGCCGTGCCGTCTTCAAGCGTTTCGTCTTTTCCCAACAAAAGAATCCCGAAACTCCGTTGGACAGAAAAAGACACTTGCGCCCCTTCCAAAGGTTTCCCATCCAGCTTGACCGTGGCGATCAAAACCTTTTTCCCTTCCTCCATTTCTGCGGCAATGGACACATCGGGGTGAGCGAATTCTTCCTGCGCAAGAGCGAAAAATCGCGGCATGAATAAAAACACGGCAACTAACGATAAAATGGCTAATGGACGCGTCATTTATTTTCGAGACCTTCGATTCCTATTCCCTTCGCGCCGGTTTCTTCGACTCCTTCGACTGTTTCCCATATGGAAATAATAGGAAACCATTTTGAGAATATTGTGAAAAGAAGCATAAAGAACGCCAGCGCCCCCGCGGTGATGAGCCATTCGACCCACGTGGGCCAGTAATGAATTGTGACGCTCGTGGCTTCCGGTGGAATATAAGGGGTCATGAGCGTCGGCACGATGATCAGATAACGCTTGACCCACATCCCGATATTGATAAGCACGGACGCGACGACAATCAAAGTGATTGATTTCTTCGTTGGCACCATAAGAAGAATGGCCGGCCCAAAAAGGCCTAAACCCACCCACGTCCAAAACGCGGGCCCATACGCCCCTTTCCACGCGAGAAGGTTTTCGATCAACCTTTTGTCAATGGACGCTGAGCCATACCACATCGTCAGATACTCGCTCGTGGTGAAGTAGATGTACAAAAGATTGATCGTTAGTAAAAGCACCCCAAGATAGCGAAAGTGACGATAGGTGAGATAGTTTTGAAGACCGTAAGCCCGCCGAAAAACTGCCATGGCCGTGATAATAGCAGCGATCCCCGAAAAAATGGCGCCGATAACAAAATAAGGGCCGAAGATAGAGCTGTGCCAGCCGGGCCTTAAGGTCATTCCGAATATCCACGAGATCACCGTATGAACGGACACGGCAACGGGAATGATGATCACCGCCATTGTGGCCATCGCCTTTTCCAAACACTTCTTTTGCTTAAGGGTGCCGCGGTAACCGATCGCCAAAAACCGGTAAAGGCGATATTTAAAGGAAAGAGGATTGATGGCCGGACTGGAAGCAAGATTGGCGACATCGGGAATCATCGCGACATAAAGATAAAGAAGACTGCCGACCATGTAAGTGCTGATCGAGAGAAGATCCCAAAGAAGGGGGGATTGCAAGCGACCGTACATGAAGATATGGGAGATTCGGTCCGGGCGGCCCATGTCGATAATCACCATGGGGGCCCCGACCATCAACGCGAAAACGGTAATGGCCTCCGCCATTCGCGTGATGGGCCTGCGCCATTCGGCGTGCGTCACACGCAAAATCGCCGAAATCAAAGTTCCGGCGTGGCTGATACCGATAAAAAATACGAAATTGGTGATATAAACTCCCCAAGAGACAAAATTGCGCATCGCCGTGACTTTGAGGCCATACCACAGTTGCCAAACGTACGCGAAAAAGGCCGCCGCAATGATACAAACCAGCGTCCTGATCCAGAGGCGGCCTGCCGGACCAAAAGGCAAAAGAGTCCTGCCAAGGTCGGCCTTGATCCGGTTTTGAATATCCAATTCTTCTGTTTTTGTTTGCCGATGCATCTCAGACATGATGGTTGTTGTGGGCAGTCCCCCCATTTTCCTTTTCTTCGCCCGGCGCCGGAAAGATTCGATTCTTGGGCGGCAAATAATAAACCCGTGGTTCCGTCCCCAAATCCTCCATAAACCGGTAACCGGCATTGTCTTTCAAAAACTGCGTGAGGCGAACCGTTTTCCCTTTTGAATTCGTCACCGCATCCTCGTTCGCGTCGCCGTAATAAATGACGCCCATCGGACAGGTGGCCGCGCACGCCGGAAGTTTTCCCCGCGCCGCCATGTCCGGACAGAAATCACATTTTTCCACTGTGCCCACCCGGCGCGGATACCCCCATTCAGGCGAATAGGGATGGGCTTCGGCCTCGGGAGAATTCCCAGGACGCTCCCAATTGAATGACCGGGCGCCGTACGGACAGGCCGCCATGCAAAAACGACAGCCGATACATCTTTGATTGTCAATGAGGACGATACCATCCTGTCTTTTGAATGTCGCGTCCACCGGACAGACCTTCGTGCAAGGCGGGTTATCGCACTGGTAGCAAGGTTGAGGAAAAAAATAAGGCGACGTGCTTTCGGCATCCCGCATCCGCAAGACTTTAATCCATTGACGGTCCGTAGGGACAAAATGCATTTTGGAACACGACCAGGCGCATTTCCCGCATCCGTCGCAATTGGCGAGATCAATCACCATCACCCATTTTTTCCCAGGGATTCCCCTGCGCACATTAGGATCTGGCCGATGAATTGGGTGGGCGTCTTGAGGAAGGAGTTCTTCGGCATAAGCCAATTGGCCGTTCAGCGTCAAAACCGCTCGTGGTTTTCCTTCCTTTTTACCTATACCAACAACAGAAAGTAGGTTCCGGACTTGCGTCCCGATGGCGAAGCCAGCGGTTCCCAACAGTACTTTTTTCAAGAAGCTCCGGCGATTTACTCCCATATTATCCTTTTCCTTAATCCGCACCTCGACATCGCTCCTTCCTTTACTTTTCTTCTACAGTGTTTGAGGATTAATGATAGATTAGCTGACAGAGCGGCATTTCTATATGATGTAAATCATGAACGTTTATTTTTTGACTTTTTCTGTGGGGGCTTCGGAACGGAGACGGCAAGTTCCATCGGAATTTTGGTTTTTACATTCAGAG
>CAYJSI010000055.1:0-7688 GCA_964373045.1 uncultured bacterium | reverse complement strand
CGGTAGTAGTCGGCAATCCTGTTGTAGATTGTTTTTAGGTCCGAATCCGTGAGCTGATCAATCGTCTTCCCGGTCTCCTTTTCATACCGCTCCATTCCGCGCATCACGAGGAAGATGGATTCCCCGAAAAATAAAGCGTTTTGAATTTTCGCGCTTTCGGCCGCAACGGATTTTTCTAGGCGGAAAATATCTTGACGGTCACCTGTCTCGCGTGCCTCTTGGAGGGCTTTCAGCTTCATCCTTAAAACAATCGCCTCCGGCAAGGCTGCAAGCTGAGCGGTGTCTTTAAACTGCGGATAAAGTTTGTCGTAGAGGACGGTCTTTTTATCTTTAAGCTGCCCCACAACCCGGATCAGTTTCTCAACGCGTTCCAAGCGAACGACATCCGACTCGGCGGCCAGAACGCCGGACATGCTGAGGAACTGCCAGGCGGTGACGTTGGCCACGTCCTCAATATTCCCGTAGAGGGCCAGCTCCCGGCCATAGAGCTTCTTCACGAGCTCCCGCATCTCAGCCAGATGGCTCCAGACATCGCGGTTCGCCAAAAATTGATGATAGGTCTTTGTGACGATATCCTGTTCTTTATAGGAAAGCCATTCCATCAATTTGTCGCGGATAAACTCTTCGTCGCCGGCTTGGGGTTTGAGCGTTTTCCATCCACTGTAATCAAGCCGCCGTTCGCCTTCATCAATCGTCGTACTGAAAACGCCGTCTTGTTTTAGAAAATCAAGCTCCTCGGGGGTCAGGCGGATCTCTTTCTCCGGATGCATTTCCTTGAGAGCAAGCTTCATCAGAATCATATCTAGCTTCATGCTGGTCTCGATCTTGGGGCTTTGCTCAAGGATCCGCTTGGCGGCCTCCTCCGGCGTCAAGTTCGGGTTCATCGGCGGGGCTCCAACCAAAAGTCGCATGGCGTAATAATCGTAAATAGCAAGAATTCTTAGATCGATTTTTTGGTCGCGCTCCGCGGCCGTCGCAAGACCCCGTTGGATCCTTTGTTCAATCGAAAGCCCCGTTTCAAGAAACTGCTCCCACCGGATGCCAAAACGCCAATCGCGCGGGAGCGTGTTAAGAAGAGGCTGCAGAACCTTAAGATAGTTTTTAAGGGGGGAATCCGAGGCAAGGAACCGGATCAATTTTAATCGGATTTGATTTTCCCGGTGACTGAGCCCTCTCATCTTGGCCGTCCGGCCAAAGACATCATCGGTGAGCACGGCCACAGTCATCACATCTTTAATTTTCCCTGTTTCCGGGTCGAGGGTGTGGGTTTCAAGGTCAACACTAAACATTAGCTGGATCGCCTGAGTGACGTCCTCCGCAAGATCTTTGTTCTCTTCGCTAACTTCCGTCTTCGCTTCCTTGACTTCCGGTTCCTTATCCTCCGCAAGTTTCCGGGCCACAGATTCTGAGAGAACGCCCGGAGCAGGTTCCGGCCGTTGACGGAACCTTCCCCCTATCTCAGCAAGAAAGGCCCAAAAACCGCTTTCGGCTGAGCGCCTTACGCTTTCGATCAGTTGCGCTCTCGTTTTTTCCTCTTCCTCGTAGGCCCTTTTCTGCGTCTCATCGGGAGCGTAGGCCGCAGGGGTATCCGATGCCTTAATCCTGAAGTTCTTACCATCTTCCCCGCCTTTCATGACCTGAATGAGCGATTCGAGACCCGCAAGGGCTTTCTGAAATTCGGCCCTCTGTTCCAGCATACTGATTTCGGCATGCTGCTTTTCATCCCGGGCTCGAAAGTAGTCATTGCGGTTGATCTTTCCCTTCTCGTACCCTTCCTTCGTATTCGCTTCATGCCGGGAGGCCCGGATGTAACGCTCCACCTGATCATAAAGCTCACGCTGGGCACGGACGAACTGGTAGTACTGCATCAAGACTTGAAACCCGATCTCGCTTTCAAGATCCTTCATTTGTCCTTTGGCCCGGGCTTCCTGGGCCCGTTCCACCATGAGCCTGGCCTGCCTCTCCCGTGCCACGACATGAACCCTGATCTCGCCTCCCGCATGAACGAAAAACTTCTCCACGGTCGAAGCCCCCGCAAAAAATCCCACCCGTGAATTCACCCAGCGCTCCCAGGCAAGCTGATGCTGTTTTGCTTTTGAGATCAAAACATTTAACTTAAAGATATTGAGCCTGGGGTCTTTGGCCGCAAGTTCAAGGAGCTCGTTTTCGGCCGGAATCGCCTCTTCAAGCTCAGGAAAGACCGCCGTCTCAGTCATGGGCTCAATCACAATTTCCTTGTCGAAGGGAATGCCGGTGAGCACCTTGAAGCCGATCATGCGGTTTTTTGCTTCATTGACCGCAGTCTGCCATTCCACATTCATTCTACCGGCGGCTATCTTGGCTTCGGCCAATGCGGTCGGGTCCGGGGTCGACAGCTTACCGAGCCGATCGACCAGCGCCTGCGCCTCCTCGTAATGCCGCTTTTTGGCTTCCGCCACACTCTGAGTCTTGATTAAATCTTCCACATAGAGTCTCCACTGGCGCCCGAGTTCGCCATTGACCCAATTTTCAAGCTCACCGAGCTGCTGATATTCCAAGGCCGAGAGGGTGTGGGCTTGACGGTAAAAAGGCTCCACAATCGAATAGATAAGTTCAAATCCCCCCGTCGTCACATGCGGCGCCTCATCCAAGACCGTGACAACGGGAATGAGGGGGACAAAGGGGCCGGTGATTCCGGGCACGGGAACATATTCGAATTTTTCAACCTTCACGGGAAAAGGAAGGTAGCTGATCCGCCCCACAACGCTTAAATACTTCAATAAGCGGTATTTTGATTCGATCTCAGCCGCCCTCTTTCCGATTTCCGTATTGGCCCGTGCGATGGGTTCGACCGTTTGACTCAGAATTTTAGAGCGGTTCTCGGGTGTAAGTTTAATCCAATTGTCCTCCCCTCCCATCCTCAGGAATCGCGCCTTGGCTTCCTGGGTGGGTCTCGGCAGCTCCAACTTTGCACCGAGCCTTGTCCCCGCCTGAAGGTTGACGAGCGCGGCATCTCGCCGGCTGATTGCAAGGTCATCCCGATTGGCTAAGCCATTGATCGCAAGAATCAGCATGGCCTGCTCGCCGGGCTTTGCCTCGCCCGGAAGCCGGCTCACCGCAGCGCCTTTTGTTTTGTTTTTAAGCTCTTCCGTCATTCTTTTATTTTCATTCAAGAGATTGAGGCTGTCCTCAACCTGAAACTGGGTATTTGACCGAAGGCCCTCACGCTCTTTGTCCAAACCATGTTGAAGGAGCATGTGCGCCTCCCACGTTTCAAGCGCTTTGAGGACGTTGCCCTCAGCGCGGTTACGGTCCAGCCTGTTTTCGCGGATGCTGTTTATGTCAAGAAAATTAAGGAACCCCTGAGCGCCCGCGCCGGCTTTGACAAGCCACTGGCCGACCACGGTTCCCGTAAAACCGCGCGGACCTTTCGTGATATTCCAGATGCCCCACTGGACCCACATGTCTTCGCGGATCGCTCTCGCCTTTAGATCGGGGTCAAAATCAGAGCTTAGCGCCTTACGAAGCCCCTCTTTCCACTGATTGGGCGCAACGCCTTCATTTAAAGAAAGCAGCCGGTTCGGATCAACAGCAAACTTTCCCTCGGAGGAATCCCTGCCAAGGGCCCGTGCGTACTCTGCCTCTAAGCGCTTTTCGTGGAAGTTAAGCGAGGCGAGCTCCCTGCGGGTTTGTTCAAGCTTGAATTTGGCGTGGCTGATGCTTGTCTCAAAGTCGCGGCGCTTGGACGGATCTTCAGTCTCTTGAAGCTGACGGTTGAGAAGTTCAAGCTGGTCGACTTCTCTCTTGACCTGCTCTGCGTGTACGACGGCCCGTTCATGGGCGAGGCTGAGTTCGACATAGGCCTTGGCGGCGGCCACGGCATACTCCTGCCGGAGAGACTGCTCTTTGAGTTCCGAATTTCTCCAGAGATGAAAAAAGGTCTCGATTTCGCCCCGGTAACTTTTGCCGATTACGAAATCAAACTTAAGCTCCAGATTCTCAATCCGTGTACCTGATCCGCTCGGTTCGAGCGTGTAGCGCGTGGTTTTCGCCTCCAGATGAAATTTGAGATTGAGCTTCTCTTGAAGGGTTTTAATTTCCTTATCCAGCATCGCCTCGCGTGCCGCGTAGAGTCTCTTTTCCTTATCCGTAAGCTTGCCGGAGGACAATTTTTCGCCGACCGTTTTTTTCTCCTCGGTCCATATCTTCCACATCACAAAATCAATCACGTTTTTAAACTCTGCGTATTTATTGACGCGATTTTCCTCAATTTTATTTACAAGAGCTTCGATCTGCCCCTTGGCCTCCGCTGCACGCTTTTCCAGCTTTGCGCGTTCTCCATGCCTCAGGCGGGGATCCCTGAATTTGCGGTCGATCTTGCTTAAGCCATCCTTCAAGCGGTCGATGGCGCGATACCAGCGTTCTTCGATTTCATTCAATTCATGGAGCTTTCGAATGTCCTTATCCGGCCACCCGAATATCAAACGGTGCGTTCCGGCCCTGAGAATGGTTTGGATCAAAAATTCCTTAAGCTCGTTGGATTGCGCGTTTTGTTTCAGCGCAACCCGGCTGACCCCTTGCTTAATGTCTTCCGCCCAACCCTGCGTTTGATAGGGATGCGGGGTTATTTGAGATTGGCTCTTCTTTACCTCTTCCTCAAGGAGCTTCTCAAAGAAGGAGCGGTTAAAGCGTCCCGATTTTTCATCCCGATCAAGTTGCTCCGTTTCGCCGGAAATTTTAGCGCGTAAGTAGCGGGCTTTAATATTGACGTCTTCATACTCGCTGCGCGCATTTTCAAGCTCTCGGTCGGCACGGATGAAGTTTTCCATGACCGGCTTCAAATCCTGGAAGGCAGCGCCCTCCTGGGTCCGGCGAATACGGTCAAGAAGGGCCGTCCGGGCGCTCTCATATTCCCGGACCGAATGCTCAAGCCTTTGGCCCGATGTTTTTTCTTGCAACGCCAAATCCGCAAAATCCGCGTCAATCGCCTCAATTTGACCTAAGTAGGTGTGAATATTTGCGAGGCCCCGATAAAGATAGACGGCCGGCGGAAGTTTGTTGTCGCGCTCTGCCGAGATCGGGGAGAGCCAGAAGGCATTCTTAACAGGATGGGGGCCGGGCAGATTAAAAATTGTGGAGAACAGTGGAAAGATGCCCTTGAGAGTTACAAAAATTGAATAGCGTTCCTGGGCGTGACGATAAGCTTGATTCAGTTCGGCGAAGCTTAGATCGCTGCGGGCAGCAAGATGGTGAATGGAATCTTGCTCGGAACCGGCCTCAAGGCGCACGCGGGAGAGCGCTAGCGCCTGGGCCGTGGCTTCTTGAAATATTCTTTCTTTGACCCCGGGATCGGCATAGACTTTCTCGTCGGAAAATTCCGGTGCGAGTGAAATCCTTCCGCCTGAAAGGCCCATGGCCCGGGCAAGATGCGCCTCCGAATCCGAAGCCCACTCTTGAGCCTTTTGCCTGCGCATCTCGAGAGTGCGGCGCACCTCTTCGAGGGTCATCGGGCCATAAAGGTCGACTTGACGACGCTCCCCGGCCAGATCCTTGAGTCCGGCCTGATCAAGCCAGCGCGAGATTGTGTTCAGGTTATCGATTTCAGCGCGTGCCCGCAAATAACTGTTGGCCAGGTACGCCGCCTCCGTAACAGCTTCAAGAATGGCTTTCTTATTTTTTAGAAGCTGCTCATGGACTATTTCTTTGGAAATTTCGTAACGGAGGCGCTCTGAGGGATCTCTAAGGTAGAATTTAATTTCCACGCCCGCGCCGAACCGGAAATCTTCTAGCAGGAGTTCAACCAAAAAATCCTGTATCCCGAGCAGCGCCTTGCTGGAACTGTAACCGCCTTCCATAACCAGATCCAGGGTCCATTTATTTTTAGACTCCAGGTAAATCCCCTCTTGCTTGGCAAGCTTTTCCAGGAGCTCCTGAACGTTAAATTTTGATTCTACGACTTTCTTAAGAACATCATTCAGGGTGAGGTTTTGCGCGTCGCCCTCGGCCCGCATACGAAAGATAGCAGCTTGGGTTGGCGGAGCCATTGGCTTTCCCGGCGCCTTGGAACCTTCGAAACGCAGAGCAATCACGCTGCGTATGTGTTTCTCAAGGTCTGTCTTGGCCGCAGAGTCAGGCATGTCTTTTAAAATCTGCGTTAGGGCCGCTTCAAAATTTGCTTTTGTCGGAATGAGCCGGTTAACGTCCTCAACTCTTTCCATCTGGGTCAGAAAGTCATCGACAAATCTGGGGATTAGATCCTGCCTCCTGGACGATTCCTCCCGCGAAGTTCCGTAAATGGGTAGCGTCCGATCGGTCAGTTCCTTGATAAGCGAGGCGCGGCGGGCCTCTTTTAATTGAGTCTTCGTTTCTGCCTCGGATGAGAGGGCAAGCTCATGAGTCTCACGAATATGCGTCTGAATGTCTTCGGGAATTCCGAGAAAGCCGCTGATAAGAGAACCGCCGGCAAGAAAAGTTATTATGAGATCTTTGGCCTTCTGACTTATGAGATTTGTTATAGTTTTCTCAATGGCAGCATCGACAGGATGAACCGGTTTAAACGGAGGGGCCCGCGGGCCCTGCACGGCCTGCGGCACTTCTTCAGGCTTGAGCGGTTGCGGGACGAGCCGAAGCGTCCCTTCTTGCACTTCCTTTCTCGATTCAATTTTCTTTGGAGCCGAGGGGGCGCTCAGTTCCGTTTTGACGCGCGTCGCCGTTGTCTTACGGTCGGGTGGGGTCTTGGCATCGGGTTCGGTTCGTTCAACGCGGTAAATTTTTCCATTGAGCCGCGCAAATTTCCCTTGCGGATCTCTCGAGTCTGAAATCGGCATTTCTTTGCCCGTGAATCCCAGTCGGTTAAAAAAATGAACATTAGCGGGAAGATTCGTAAGATCAAGCGTCACGCTTTCCTTTTTTCTTTGGCTAAGCTCCATCATGATTTGCGCGCCCTTTTTATCGTGCGTGTCCACAGGGGTCCATCGCGTCAGGCGGATCTGATTCAAGGCGAGCCGGGTTTGCGACATGGCGCTTGCTTGCTCGCGCAACGCCTTGTCGGCGTCTCGTTCTTTCGCTCGCGCCGGAGGGGGAAGATCCACACTCTTCACTTTGGGCGGCGCAGGCACTGCCCCTCCCTTGGGTAACGCAACAGGTTTTGTTTTATCCGGGGCGGTCTGAGCGGGCTTTTTCTCATCCCGAGCGGGTTGTTTTTCTTTTTTCTGATCGGCTATAACTTTGTTGCGATCCTCTGAAATGCGCTTGGCTCTCTCGCGGGCAAGGCGCGCGACATGATCTTCGGCTTTTGCACGCAGTTCTCTTAGATCACGGGACGGATTTTTGATTTTGGTGTAAGCTTCGCCGGCCACTTTAAATGTGTTTTGAGCCAAATCGAGTGCATCAAGCGTCTTATGGCTGAGGGCCATATTAAAACCCGTGAGAGCGTCTCGTGCATACTTTTCCCGCTCGGCTTTGAGTCGGTCCGCTTCGTCCTTTTGCCGCGTTTCGCGTTCGGCCTTCAGGCGCTTTTCTTCTTCAGTCTTCTTAACAACCTCTGCCGCTTTCGCGCCGGCCGCAGCCTCACGTTTTGCTTTTGCCTCTGCTTTTACTGCTGATTTTGACGGAAGCGTCTTAACATGCTCCTCCGCTTCTGTTTTTGCCTTCTCAAGTGTTGGGGATTTTAGTGTGACTTTGCGATAAGCCTCGCGGGCCTTTTGAAG
>CAYJSI010000054.1:0-8550 GCA_964373045.1 uncultured bacterium | reverse complement strand
TCCGTGTAGGCTTCATCTGACTTTTTGGCGCCCAGCACGAGGATATTCCTTAAAAGTAAAGGGGATTGAAAATCGTCCCAATTGGGCTAGAATAAAAACCGACATTCCTATGATTCGCTCTCTATTCCTTATTTCTACCACCGGCTTTTGGCTCACCATGATGAGCCTCCTCATCGGAAGGGAGTTTTTTCAATTCACTCCTGTCCAGGCGCCTCACGAGGTTCTCTCTTTAGAGTATGCCGAACTGCGCGAAGAATACCAGGCCATCTACCTCGGCCAGAGAAGGGTGGGGTTCGGCTTCACGATCCTTGAACAATTAGACGAAAAAGAAAAACAGCCCTACGAATTCCGCCACCAAAGCTATCTCTCCTTCCTCCTTCTGGGGCATAAAAATGAGACCCTTGTGCGGGGAAAGGTGCGTCTCAACGCACAGTTTCACCTCGAAGAATTTCAGATTCGTATCAAAAGCAACGACCATGAAACTGAAATCGCCGGGGAAATTGCCAACCATGTCGCCAACATCGTCATCAAAGAAAAAAATGCCGAGCCTTCCCGCAAAATCGTTCCATTAAAAGAACCGGTGTTCTACACGGAATCGCTCGATTTTTTATGGACACCTGAAAACCTCAAGGTCGGAAAGCGGGGCCGCGTTTCGGCCTGGAACCCCCTCCTCTCCAATGTGGAGGAAATTGATTTCCGGGTCGAGCGTAAGGAAACCATTACGCACGCGGATCAGCCGGCCGAGACCTTTGTTGTTTTTTTTGAGAGAGGCGGACTTGAAACACGATCCTGGGTTTCCCCGGAAGGAATCACGCTTCGCCGCGAAAGCGTCTCGGGTCTTCTCTTTCAAAAAGAAGAGGCCCACGAAATCTTTGATGCCATGCGTGCGGAACGCTCTTCTCCTCCGGACTTTCCAAATCTCTTCTCCATCCCCTCCAATCAAATTCTAAAAAAACCGGATCACGTCAAATGGCTTAAGGCACGCGTCGTTTCACCCCAGGGTGAAAAAATCCTGGAAGTCAAACGACAGGATTTGAGGGAATTAAAACCGGTTTTGCTTCCTCTTCAGGACCCGACGGGAGCCTTGGCGCCTTATCTGGCCCCGGAGTCCTTCCTTCAGTCTGACGATCCCGAAATTCAGACAAAGGCCCGCGAAATCGTCGGAGGGGAAACCTCCGCCCTTCGCGCAAGTTTTCAGCTTATGCGCTGGGTCCACGAATTCGTGGACCCAAAAAATTCTGGCGGCATCCCATCGGCAAAGCAAGTCTTGCAGGAAAAGAAAGGAGACTGCAATGAATACACCGTTCTTTTCACGGCACTCGCCCGAGCGGCCGGTATCCCGGCCAGGATGATGGCGGGACTTGTTTACCAAAACGGCCGATTCTTTTATCACGCCTGGTCGGAGGTTTATCTCGGCGAATGGATTGCCTTTGACCCGACGTTCAATGAAGCGCCGGCGGATGCTACTCATCTTCCCTTGGTGGAAGGCAACGTGGCCGAGCAGGCGGCGCTCGCTTCTCAGCTGGGAAAAATAAAAATATTCATTCTCGAGGTCGAAACATGAATCCCATGATCGAATTAAAAGGCGTCAGGAAAAATTACGGAAAAAAAGAAGCGGTCAAAGGCATTGATCTTACGATTGCGGCGGGAGAATTGTTCGTACTCGTGGGACCGAACGGGGCGGGCAAGACCTCCATCCTGAAGATGCTGGTGGGGCTTCTGAGGCCCACGGCCGGGACCCTTCGAATCGGCGGCTACGATATCGCGAGGGAAACGGCTCAGGCAAAGGACCTTCTTAGTTTTGTCCCCGACACGCCCTATGTGTATGAGAAGTTAACACCGTGGGAGCTTCTGCGATTTGTGGGAAAATTGTATTCGATGGACAGCGTCTTGATTCAATCACGAGGTACCGAGCTTTTAAAATTCTTTTCCCTCACCGAGGTCCAGAACGTCCTCATTGAAGAGTTCTCGCACGGGATGAAGCAAAAGGCGGTCCTTTCGGCTTCACTTTTGCATCAGCCGAAAGTCCTTATTCTCGATGAACCCATGGTGGGGCTCGACCCGATCGCCATTCACAGCTTAAAGCAGTACCTCGTCCAAAAAACCCGGGAAGGGACGACAATTATTTTTTCCACCCACACCCTTTCGGTGGCGGAAGAGCTTGGGACACGCATCGGCATCATTGATCACGGCCAGTTAATCGCCTTGGGGACCATGGAGACCTTGCGGCAGCAATTTCAATCCAAGGAAAACTTGGAGCAGATGTTCATGAAACTTGTGGAACACGCCTCCTGAGCCATGACGCACCTGCCTCTTCTTCTCCAGATTCGCTGGCTTGCCTTCAGAAATTCATTCCATCGCCTGAGGCAAAAGTCACAATCACAATTTTTTGTCCTTCTCCTTTTTTTTGCGGGGACAGGCGCCGGACTCTTTTTTTTCTTCTTCCACAGTTTTCGTTTCTTCGAATCTCAGGAGCCCTTCGGACCGATTCTTCTCGATGAAACTTTCTACCTTTTGAATTTCACGCTTTTTCTCATGCTCTTTATTTCCACCGCCATTTCTTCCTATGCGTCCCTTTTTAAATCACCGGAGGTTCCTTTTCTCATCACAAGACCCGTCACCTGGCCTGAAGTTTACTTTCTCAAACTCGCTGAGGCCCTTCTCTACAGTTCCTGGGCCCTTCTTTTCATTACCATTCCTTTTATGTCGGCTTATGGGATCGTCAAAGAAACCAAGCTGATCGTCTTTCCCTTTTTATGCTTCCTTTTTTACATCCCTTTTGTGCTTTTGGCCGGCATGCTGGGAACGCTTGTCGGAACTCTCACTGTCTGGCTTTTACCCGGCAGCAGCCATCGCAGAATCGCCATAACCCTCGGAATCCTTGCGGCCATTTTTCTTCTGATCCGCGTAGAGCCCGAGATCGTCAAAGAGCAGGGCTCGATCGCGGGGGTCATGAGCGGCTATCTTCCGCACGTGGCCTTCGCCAAAAGTCCCCTTCTTCCCTCCTACTGGACGACGAAGGGCATCTTGGCCTTAAGCCACATTCAATCTCAAAAAACCTTTGTGGGGCAGGAAGGCCTTTTTTATTTTCTTCTCCTTCTCTCAAACACCCTCTTCTTTCTCATCCCCTCTTACTCGGTTGCAGGCAAACTTTATCCTCGAACTTTTCTGAAGGCCCAGGATTTTTCGGAATCAGGGGCGAAACGCCACTTGCACACGAACGCTGTGGCGGTCACCTGGTATGACCGCCTCCCCTGGCCCACGCGGCCAGCGATGGCTTTTCTTGAAAAAGATCTTAAATCCTTTGCGAGAGACCCCGCTGAGTGGTCGCAACTCATTATCTTTTTCGGGCTCCTGCTTCTTTATTTCGTGAACCTCCGCAATCTGCAATTCCATTTTCTGCAGGACTTCTGGAAGAATCTGGTTTTTGTGCTGAATACCGTCGGCACTTATATCGTGCTCTCAAGCTTCAACATGCGATTTGTTTTCCCGATGCTCTCACTGGAAGGCTCCAAGTTCTGGATGATCAGCCTGGCCCCTATCCGCTATTCGACCCTCCTCCTTGAGAAATTTTTACTTGGAACCATTGTTTCAGTTCTCCTCACCTTGCCGCTTGTGTTCCTCTCGGGCTGGATGCTGGAAATTTCCTTGAAGCGCGTCCTTTTTACGACCGGCCTCGGCTTTTTCGTCTGCGTGGCCTTGACCGGGCTTTCGGTGGGATTCGGGGCCAAGTTTCCCAATTTTAAATCGAATCATCCCGCGGAAATCATTTCGGGATTCGGAGGCTCCATGCTGCTTGTGACTCACCTTCTTTACCTTGGGCTGATCGGGGGTTTTCTTGCCTTTTCTCATCAGTCCCACGGACTGATTTTTCTCACCATGGCAGCGGGCAGCCTTTTCGTGGGAACGCTCCCCCTACATATGGGGGCCAAGGCCCTCGGGCGGATGGAATTTTAAAGAGTGGCGACTTATTTTTTTGGTTTTTGGACGAGTAAGGTGACGTTCTCGGCAGGAAAGAGGTAGGTCCAGAATCTTTCGTAGGTATCGGGGAAGCGATTGGCAAGGGTGCGGATTCCAATCGAGCGAAAGATCTTATGAAACGTGATTTGCTGCTTCAGCACCCTGAAATCAAGCCCCTTCAAGAGTTCGTCAAACATAAAGTAAGAATAGAAGAGCTTGTGCTCGGGTTCCGAGTAGGCCACGCGGCAGGAGAAGTGCGGCGTTTCAAAAAAGGCCGTCCCCCCCGGTTTCAGAATTCGGAAAATCTCCCTCACGAATTTTCTCGGATCGTTTAAATGCTCGATAATGTGCTTGGCGAAAACCTGATCGATGCTGTTTTCTTCGACGGGGTAGGGGTAGAGATTAAGGTCGTGGATAATATCCGCCTTGCTCTCCGGATTGATATCGATCCCAATGCTGTTCGGAATTTTGTTGCGGGCGCATCCGATATCTAAAATGACGGGGGCCGTGGTTGAAGAAGTTGAAGCCCTGGTTGTCGTCACCATGGCGGTATCGTAAGGCCAAGCTTTGTGTGTTGTCAATTCGATTAACGGGGAAAGAGGATGAGGCCGGCCGCGGCAGCGGCAAGGATTAAATAGGGCTCCTGAATTTTGAAGCGGATCAAAACTCCGAGCGCCGAAAGTGCGATCAAAACGGTCGGAAGGTCCACGATGGAACGTTGCCCCAGCACAATACACGCCCCTGCAATCGCCCCCGTGGCCGCAGCCGTCACACCCTTTATAAAGGCATTCAGCTGTGGGTTCTTGGAATTTTTTTTGAACCAGCCGCTTGGAATCACCACAAAAAGGTACACGGGAAGGAAAACGCCGAGGGCGGCAAGCGCTGCCCCCGTTATTCCTCGAACTAAGTAACCGATAAAGGCCACGGTGATCACCACGGGACCCGGTGTAATCATGGCCACCGCCACCGCATCCATAAATTGCCTTTCGCTGAGCCATCCATATTCCTTCACAACGCCGCCGTAAAGAAAAGGAATAATGGCAAGCCCGCTTCCAAAGACCATGGCCCCGGCCTTCATGAAGAAAAATAGAAGTTTTGATGAACTCACAGAGATGGCGGATGAAGTCACGGGATCTGCAGAACCGGCTAAAACAGGGAAGGCCAAGAAGAGATTCAATTTTGGCGTCCTGTTAAAAGACCAGGGGGCCTTGATCCACATATAAATAATCCCTGCCAGGAAAAAGAGAACCGCAAATTCGGTTTGGGTGATGGCGGTGGTCAGCATCAAAATGGCAAAGATGATCCAGAGAAGCCAATCCTTACCGAGCGTAAGCTTGACGAGCTTGTAAGCCGAGCGGACAACGATCCCGATCACCGCTGCCCCGATCCCATAGAAAAGGGCCTGCATCCAAGCAAGACCCTGATACCGGACGTAGCACCAGGAGATGGCGAGGACCATCAAAAAAGAGGGCAGGATAAAGGCAAGGGCCACGAGGGTTGCACCGAGAATACCGCCTCGAACGTAGCCTAAATACATGGCAAGCTGAGCCGCAAGCGGACCCGGTGCAAGTTGCGCCAGGGCAAGGCCGTCTACGTAATCCTCTTTTGAGATCCACGAGCGCTTCTCGACAAGGTCTTTTTGCATGTACCCGGCCAAGGCAATCGGACCCCCGAATCCGCAAGCGCCGAGATAAAGAAAGTAGAGAACTAAATCTTTCAGGGAATATTCTTTGGCGGGATGCATCACTGGGATCTCCGGAGGAAATTTCTGTTACGCGGGGATAGCCTCTAAAATGTAAGCGTCCTTTTTCGATCGTTGAAAGAGAGGCGCCTCAGGATCCACCCCCTCCGGGAGGCCGTGTTTATCGGAGACATATTGCCGGCAAGAGCGGTAGGAGGCCATCCAGCGAAAAAATTCAAGCCACTTCCCCACCGAAAAGGGGCCGTTCTTTGCCACCGCCCCAAACGTTTGGGTAAAAAAGCGGGAGCGCTCGCGGTCTAAAGTCAGAAGGTAGTAACGCATCACCTTAAGCAGGATCATAAAAAAGGTGGGGTCGAATTTCACTCTTTGATGTTCCTTGTTACGATTCTGAAAGCGGCTAAGGAGCGTGCTCAACCTTGCGCCGTAAGCATCGTAGCGGTAAATGGAGCGGATCAGCCAGTTGTGCCCAACCTGCAGCTCTTCTAAGGTCATCTGCTTCGGAATAAAATTACAATCCGCGGCGCCGTGGCCGTTCATCGTGGTCCATTCCACATCCAGCATGCGTCCCTCGGCTTCAAGCCTTTTTAAAAGCGGCGTATTCGGAAGGGCCATGAGCGTCCCGCACGTCGTAAAAGGAATCCCGAGTTCCTGCAAAAAATGATACTGCTCCTCAAAAATAGCGGTGTCATCAGAATCAAATCCGACGATCATCCCTGCGCAAACCGAAACATGGTAAGAGTGAATGCGCCGAATGTCGTCTGAAATATTTTTGCGGGTGTTCTGCAACTTTTTAGTCTCAATCAAACTTTCCATGCGGGGTGACTCGATCCCGATAAAAACGGAATAAAAATTCGCCTCCTGAAGGAGCATGAGGAGCTCGTCGTGGTGCGCCACGTTGATCGTAAGCTCACAGGAAAACTCAACCGGATAATGATGCTCCTTGGAGTATTGGGCAAGCGCCTTTAAAAGTTCTTTGGCGTAGGGAATATTTCCGATAAAGTTCGCGTCCCCAAAGACAACGTAGTGGGCGCCTTGTTTCACGCAGTGATCCACCTCTCGGATCACCTGCTCAACTCGCTTAGTTCTGGGCACCCGGCCATCCATGATAATGATGTCGCAAAATTCGCATTGAAAAGGGCAGCCGCGGCTCGTTTGAAGGCAGAACATATTATATTTTGCCCCGCGAATGAGATCGTACCGAGGAACGGGGCTGGCGATCATATTGACTTTTTCTTCCGAGGCATAAAACTCCTGGGCCGAGCCGTTTTCAAAATCCTGCAGAAATTTCGGCCAGAGGAATTCGGCCTCCCCGCTCACGCGGTAATCCCCCTTTCCTTCAAAGGCCTCCGGGAAGAGGCTGCAGTAGGGGCCGCCAAACACCACCCGTTTTCCCCTTTGCATGAATTCACGGCTGATGGCAAGGGCGCGCTGATACTGGACATTGAAGGCCGTGATCCCGATCAAGTCCGCATCGGCGTCAAAATTAATGGGCTCCACATTTTCATCCACGATTTCGACATCCCAATGCGGGGGAGTGAGGGCGGCCACCGTGGCAAGACCCAGGGGGGTGGTTGAAAAAACAGTGCCGGTGAAGGGTTCAAGCCCCTCAAAGGACCAAATGGTGGGTTCAAAACGGGGATTCACGAGATAAAGCTTCAAGCGGCGGCTTTGGATCATAACGCAGTGATTTTACCTTAGTTTCCCCGTTTCTCAATCGATTTTAAATAGCGGTCTTGAGTTTGGCACTTTTCAGTTTTTTTGCCGTCAATCCATGCGGCGGGCGAGGCGGTGAGTCAAAAGGGCATTGTTGAGATAAAGAAGATCGCCGGAAGTGCTGAGGACGGCGGTGCCTTTTTCCCGTTCCTTGAGGAATGCTTTCCCGGGGATCAATCCATCCGCCAGATAACGGTCATATTTGTCGGGTCGCGTGCTCGTAAGAAAAATAAAAGGCGCGTTTTTTAAACGAAGAAAAGGGGACAGGCAAGATTTCTCTGCCTGTCCCCTTTTCTCGGCGAAGTTCCTTTGGCCAAGTACCTACTGGGGATAGACATTTTCAACGCCTGGTGGGGTATGCCTAGATTCGGATGATGTAAGAAAGCGTCCCCAACCATTTTCAATTTGAACTCTTCAGAAGCCTTCGATTGGGACAAATTGTACCACTGGCTCCGGGAGATGGAAATGTTCAAAGAGACTTGGGCAGGCTCAGAAAAAGACCATTATGTTCGGAGATTCATTTCGAGGCGTGCGTATTTTATTACTCCGAAGAGGTTGAAATTTGCTCCTTGTCAACAAGATCAAAAGCCTTATGAGTGGCATCGAAACGGTCTGAGAAATCGATTCCCTCTTCCCTCATCTTTAGCATTAAGATCTGATGATACTTAGACCTGAGAGCATTCAGCTGATCCTTTGCGTGATACTCCTGTTCGGGAACTTCTCTTTCGGCTTTGACCAAATCTGTATAAATCTTCGCGATTTCAAGCAGTGTCACAATTCACCCTTGGCAATCCTCATTGCAATACGGGTCGCGTGATCTCTGTCCTTATATTTGATGCCTTGACTCTTCAATGCATCGATAAATTTCCAATGCAGATCAACTCTTTTCTCTTCCAGACTCTGGAGCTTCTTGGGATCATTTGTTGATTCAATTTCTTCAATAACCTTCACATAGGCCTTAGCAATCTGAGAGAGGGTTTGTTTCATGAATGAAAGATTAAATTATCCAGAATAAGAAATCAATAAAAAAGGTCGAAAGAGAGCGTCCCCGACGGGATTCGAACCCGTGTTGCTAGAATGAAAATCTAGTGTCCTAGGCCAGCCTAGACGACGGGGACACGGAAAGTGAACGCGCTTACCCCGCCCCAAGGGGCGGGGCTTCCTGTTGCGCCTTT
>CAYJSI010000053.1:0-8921 GCA_964373045.1 uncultured bacterium | reverse complement strand
CGGGACGGCTGCGGTGGCGGCGCTTCCCGCCGCCGCTCGCAGCTCGGAGCGGGGATGGGGATTCAAATCAATTTTGACTTGGATTTCTTCAATGTCGTGGACAAGAATTTCGATCCGGTCAAAATCTTCTTGGCTATATCCAATCCGAATTTTTTTACCGTCGGCAATGGATATTCTAAATACCTTACGATCATCTTTGATGCCATTCGCAAGAGCGACGGGTTTTCCCGATCTTCTAAGCGCTTGACCGATGGCTTCTTGGATGGGAATTTCTAGAATTTCGCCTTCCGCTTGAACCTTCATATTTTGCGGGCCGAGTATTTCTATTATGACTTCACCCTTAGGTTTTTTTGAAACCTTCAATGGAATTTTAGTGCCCAAAAGAACAACCGACACTACCATGCCATTCAATTTTGTTTCATAAGTTTTCTTCAAAGAGATCCATGTTTCAATCTTTCGCACTTCGGAGCGAGGAAGATTCTCGCGTAATTGCTTGAGGTTCATTCGAATAGCCTCCGACACTTCCGGATCCAAACTTTCATGCCGCAACGGAATGCAGATCTTGACCCAATCCTTCACATCCAATTCCTCCGGTGTCGGATTGTTCACGGCCCGCTCTAAAGCGAGCGACACCGTGCGCTGCATCGCCAAACGCCAGAAATAGACGCCTTCCGTGTTGAAGATAGAATCTTCGCGACGCACAGAAAAAAGATCGTTTCCAGACTTGAGAACCGTCAGAATTTCCTTAAAAATTTCACGATCTTTCAAAAGCGTCAATAATTTTATTTCAAGCATGGCTTTTGCAAAACTGCGGAGATTCGTTCGATAAGCCCCCATTTTAAAAATGTCCTGCCGCAGCCGGGTTTTGGTTTTTTCATCCGCCAAAGAAAAACTTTGAGCCCACTGTTTCATCAAGACTTGAAGGCCCTGATCTTTCCCGCTTGCGATTCGCTGATAGATGAAGCTGAGCCGGGAAGCGTAAGAACGCGCTGCGGCCTTGGCCTCGTTTTCCATTTTCTTGGAATAATCCTCAATCGCTAGGATGAGTTTTTCCGGCGGGATCAAATCCGCAGCGGAATCGGTATTGATTTTTTGACCCAATATTGTTTGTGCAAAGGCCATGACCCCGGCCACGGCCGCGAATTCTAAGAAATAGCGGCGTGAACCGTAGAACACTTTACGAGATGCATTCGCCGCCTCAGCGCTGTCATCCCGTCGCAGCTCACTCCGAACCGTTGCACCGATCGTTGGGGAATGATCTTCTATTTCAAACTCTCCAAATCGTTTCACGACATAGTTCGTCCAGTCACGCACTTCTGGATAGCGAGAATGTAAAAAGGTCTCCCGATCCCAAATCCAAACGAGGAAATCCTCAGGTCTGGACTGTCCCACGTTACGCCGCCTCTTACCATCAATCGGACGGGCAAGGAAACCGACATTGGCTGTATTGGGAATTGTGACCGCACTTCTTGATTTCAAACCGAGATTCGAACGAACCCACGAGATAATCACAGCCTTAAATTCGGATCCGATGGCCGTATCCACCGTCATCACGTTAAAAAGTCCGTTCTCAAGAAGTTCCAGGGGGATGAAATGTTCCCCCAGTCCGATCTGTGCTCTTATTTTTTTAGCCGATTCGGGAGTTGGGTTCTGAAGAAAGGAATCTAGAAACGGCCAAGATGGGACGCCCCGCAATCGATACCTCACCGCTCTGCTTTTAAAAAAATGACGAAATGTTTCGGAGGTTACCCCAAAAGTTTTTCCTGTTTCAACTCGTCTGAGCGCTTCATGAATTTTAGAAAAGACCATTAACGCTTCTTCAATCAGGCGAACCTGTCGTTTATAAGGCGAAATAACGGCGATGTCTTTGGGATCGAATTTTTTTTCATTGACGGCGAAATTGACCCAATGAAGGACTCGATTAATCTCTCCCTCATTGACTTTGTCTTCGGCCTGAACCCCTTCGGTGGTTTCCGGCAATTGACCCGCCGTGTTATCTTCTATCACCATTCCGGGCACTGAACGTCCGGCCACCAGTTTTTCACGATAATGGTAATTATTTAAGCGGACAATGCGCGTACCTGAGCGGCGCTGAACATTAAAAAAGTAAAAGGGAGGTCTTGTGACTTTAAAAAGGGTGTCTTGATCCGGATCTCTATCTTCAAAGAAAAGGTAAAGCATTTTTTCCAGCAAGGAAATTCTGAATCGATCCAGTTTGTCAGGGACTAAGATCTCTGCAATATCCCGTCTCACCACATGCACGGCGCCAAAATGGGCCTGAAGACTTGAAACGCCTGCTCTATAAATAAGTTCCTGCCGGATAAAAGCAGCATCGTCTTCACTGATACCGTAAGCCGGCAACTGTTCCGGATCTCCTACAAATAAAACCTTCTTCACCCGATCAAACCAGGTTGCGGCGAGCAAAGATTCTGAAACGGTAGCCTGACTGGCTTCATCAATAATGACCGTATGGGCACTAAGGAGATCGGGATGTTTTCTTAAATCATGATCTAAGGGAACGCCACCGATGGTTCCGGCAATCACATGACCATCCCCCGATCGTGCAAGCCGATTTAATTCTTCTGCTTTTTTCTCCCAAACTCCCATCACTTTAGGATGTACATTGTCCCCTGCGTTGCCGACACGAGCCAGAGGAAGTTCTTTTCGGGAAGTACCGTTCGAGAACCCTTTGGCATATTGATCCATCAGGCGAAGGATCACATTATCAATCGCTCGGTTCGCTTGAGAAAAAATTCCGATATCGCGCCTATTTTTTAACAAAATACGCACAAGCCATGAAATGGCGGTTGTCTTACCCGTCCCCGGAGGCCCTTGATAAAAAACATAAGGGTATTGACTCATCACTCCCTGAATCACGCCTTCGCGCTGAGGAGGATCTAACGGATAGCCCATCCCTTGTTCCTCTTCACGCACAAAGGTCTCAACAAGCTGACGTTCTCCTTCGGCAGCCTTTCGATGAGGAAGAGGAATTTTAAGGCCTAAGAGGTAATCCACAATTTCTTTACCGGTTGTGGCGGGCACATTAAAACGCGCTCCGGGCTGCAATGTTGTTTCTGCCGTTTCTTTAAGCACTCCGAGAATATTTTTTAACGTTTCGCGCTGATTCACCCAGGTTGTGTTGGGAACACGTCGGATTTTTCCCCGCCGTCCCACATAATCCCTCAACTGTTTTCGCAAATCATCGATTCCGTTTTGTGCCTTGGGAAGTTCAAAATCAATGACATCCCGTTCTACCCCCACCACTTTAAAGAAATGCCCAATGTCCTCACGTTCCGCCTCAGGAAAAATTCGAAACGTATCTCCTTTTTTGACAAAATGCGTCATATCCTGGCGAAATCCTCTCACTCGAAATCCGGAGGGAATAAGGAGGAGAGAATCGTAATTAAAAAAACTTATTCTCATTATCTCTTCTCGCTTCTGCCGGTGCACTTCAGCTTCCGCCATTGCTGCCACAAGAAAGAAACTGTCTTCGAGTTCGGGCAGCCACAACCGAGCCACCGCGTGAGAAATTAAATTTTGGGCTTCCTTTAAAGAACGATCTGCCACGTCGAGATTGGCGGCAAGCTCCAAAACCAGACGGCTCAAATTAAAAGCTTTTCGATACTCGTTTTGTTGGGAGATACCTCTCTGCTGAGACGCTTTATGGAAAGCGCTGTAGGCAGATTCTAAAATGAGATCGAATGCTTCATTTTTGTGATCCGGATACATGGCAAGGTGCTCTGCGGCTTCATAAACTCTTTCAAGAGATCCGTTTTCCAGAATAGTTTGCTTTGTTTTCTCTACATAGACTTTCGCTTCCTCCACACGCTCTAATAACGCTTTAAAATCTCGATGTTTTGCAATCTCAATATCGCCCCAAATTTTTTGGAAACCGGAGAAAAACGCTTGAAACTGTTTTTCAGCGTCAAGATAGCGGTGAGAATCAAAAAACTCGCCCAAACTTTTCATTAAACTATCCGCTTGTTTAAGCAAACCTATGGCCTTTCTATTTTGATCATTGGGAGGCACCTTCATACCACTCAAAATCCCGAATGCCTCAGCCCTGGCCCCCTCGCGAATCTTGATCTGAGCTTTTTTGAAATAAAGCCTCTGATAAAATGTATTCATGTTCTGATCGCGCCGAGTCGGGTTATTAGGAATGCTATCCAAAAGACCTAGGGCCGTGTCTAAGTCACCTTGTTCTTCTGCCTGTCTCACCCGAATGAAAAAAATTGCATTCGTTACGACCGCGATCGCATGAGGATCCCGTTCATTGATAGCCCCAAGCTCCGTTGCAAGAGACAAGGCCTGCTCATGATCACCGTTTTGATAAACCCGAATCATCCGTTCTTTTAAAGCAAAGGCTTTTCTGGAATCCTCGATCAATTTTCTAACTTCTGCACTATCCGGAACCACCTCTGCATTCTGCGCCTCTGTTTGAACGCGTTGAGCCAACAGGGCGGCCTTGGGGTAAACCCCGAGAGCAAACCACGATAAAGCCAATCTCCATCGATCAGACAAAGTGATCTTTTCAAGAATTTTTCTCTGCATAGTTTGTAACCAATCAAGCATTGGATGATCTGGTTTTTTATCTTCGAGAAAATTTTCGATCAAAAAGAGGGCGCGCCATTGCATTCTTCTTGATGCGGCTAAATGGGCCATGAAAAGTCTGCTCCGCTCAACCTTTCGGGGTTCTCTTTGCGCTAGAACGGACCCAACGTAGGATGAAAGAATGCGGGCTGTTTGTTCAGGATCAAGAATATCCATGTGATAAAGGATGATCTCGATATCCTCCGGCGGGGTTTTCTCATCCATCAGAATCACCTGATACATCTCGATCAATTTCTCCCGCCAAGTTTTAGGCAGTCCGAGAAGGGCATGGATCATTCTCTCATCGTAAAACGCATCGTCGGCAGCGACTTTCTGACTGATGCGCTTTCCTCCAAGCGAAAATCTTAATAGCTCTTCTGAACGTTGCCCCTGCCCCGCTTCTTTCAGGACAAGGCTTTGAAGAACATAAACCAGCGCAACATAAATAGGGAGCAGAGTCTGAGCAATCTGAAGAGTCTTGACGAATTCTTCCAAGGCTTCGGCGTGGCGTCCTTGCAATAAAGCAAACTGTCCCTTCATTAAGGACACGGAAAAAAGATGGGCCGGCAATTCGGGATCGGACGCATGCTCCAGTTGAACGATCAAGGTTTTCGTGAGCTCTTCCGCCTTTTTCTTGTCTTTCGGAACATCGTCACCGCTTTTCTTCTCCCGTGAGACAAAATCTGAAAAATAAATGAGCGGGTAAATGCTTTTAACTAAATCTCGGGCGCTTTCCGAACTCCAGGCTCGGCTCATTAATTCATTTTTAACCGATTCAAAAAATGGGTCCAGCTCGTCTAGGTAAATCGAAAATCTAAGAGCCTCGAGTACTTCTTCGAAATGGCCCTGATAGGGCTGATAACGAAGAACGAAACGAAAATTCTCTTTGACCTGATCAAGAACTTCCTGATCGCTTTTATGAAGCAGGTAATGCCAGACAGGAGCATTGATGATTCGAAAAATCTGAAATAAATTCCTGGACCACGCCGATCGGTCAAGGTCTTCTGTGGAGGGCAACTTTAAGATACCCGACACGCGATGAGTCTCTAAAACCCAAGCATCGATGGCTTGTTTTATCTTCATTTCCCGTATTTCATCTTTTGGTTTTCGCAGCAAAATGGAAATATAAATTAAGAAGGCGCCCATGAGGTTCGGGTAATGAGTGAGTAGACATTCGTCTGGATATTTCTGTGCAAACAAAGAATAGGCCTTAAAAAATTTCGAGTAATAGCTTTCTGCGATGTCATAAAGCCCGACATTCTCTGCCGCGTGTCCAAAAATTCCGTAGAACGCGACTAGATCAGCATTCAGTGGAAATTTTTCTATGAGATCACGATATTGTGCGTCCATCACTCGAAGAAAAGGACGAATTTTATCGTAATAACCCTGAATACTTTCAGAATGAGCCTCGCTGAAAAAGCGGTTGTAATCCAGCAAAAGATGTGCCGCTAGAATATAAATAGGCGTCCCCAAACTTTTGGTGCCACCGGCAAAGCGAATGCTACGAATGAGATTAAAAACGGACGACAGGTCGAAATTGGAATAGAGAAACTGAGCCTCAAGAATGTCCTGATAAAATTGGTCCATCACGGATCGCTGTTGAAAATCAGACATTTCCTTACCCACAATGACGGAGATATCGGTTATTTTCTTCGACGCATCCTGAAGTGTTTCTTCCAGGTGTTTGTTTAAAAGACTTTGCAATCGTTTGGATAAATCGGGGTTTGATTGACCGCGGGTTAGAATAGCCTGCAGTATTATTTTTCTGAGAGGAAGAGGGTCGAGCTCCAAGGCTTCTTCGAGCAAACGACTCACGGAAGGCCATTCGTCTTCAATTTCAGCGCGGTCGGCCCCGCCCATCCTCTTCAGGATTTCGGTAACCTGCGCGGCGACATCCCGACCCGCTTTTTTTCTTTCAAGGAAACTATTTTGAAGCTCAAGAGACCTCGGCAGATAATCGGCACTTTCCCCTTCAGCAAGAACGGGATCACGGAGAAGCCGCTGAAGCACAAGAAATTCGTAGACCATCATTCCTTTTTCAAGATAGATCTGCTGGAGCATTTTGAGATAACGTAAGCGCTGTTTTGGATCAAGCCTGTTTTTTTCATCAAACATGATTGCGTCCAGGGCGCTTATGACGGTAGCGGTCAGCTCCTCATAAGTTCCTTGAGACCTGAAGTGATAGAGAACTTCAATCCTATAGAAGAAAGCTTTTTTGCCTACGCGAATCTTTTCCAAAACAGCTGAAGTGTCTAAGGTTTCACCCTGTACGTCTGCTAAAAAATATTCTGCTCGCTCGGCTGCTATATGATGAAGCAAAACCACGCCTTCCGCAGGCAGTTGGTCCAAAGTGAGGGCATTTGCTTTCGCGACAAGGTCAGGTTCATTTTTTAACAAAGGGGCTGCTTCCCGAATAAAGGCCAATATCTCCTCCGGGTTATAAGCTGTATCTTCCATGCGAACTTCTCCCCGCGCAGAAGAATGAGGAGTTAAGAGTGAAGAATTAAGAGTGGGGTGATTGGATTTTAACTTTTCACTGTCTTTCTGTCGCAGCTCGTTCCGCAGTTCTGACTGCGGGGCGGGCACGCGGTGCGCGCTGTCCGCGCCCCGTCGTGCCTCGGAACGATGAGGAAATTTATCTTGATGAGGCCGAGCTTCAGCCGATAGAGGAAGATTCTCAATTAACCAATCGCTGGCTTCGGAATAATCCTTTCGAAAAGAGTCGGCCTGCACTTTAAGGTCCCGAAGACCCTCGTGCAGCGAAGGACTTTTCTGCGCATACAAAATAACCGCTCTCATGAAACTTTCTTCATCCGTGACCTGAATACCCGTTTTCTTTTTGAGCTCGGCCTCAATTACTGACTTCCTAATCACGGCCATGACATTCCACGCCCACGGCCGTATGATTTCTTTCCAGTCCAAGGCTCCTTTGGCTTCCATCAATGATTCAAGATAGTCCTTCATCGAGGGCGAACAACTGAGAAGGAAAAGGAATAAAAGCTTAAATTCTTTTGAATCCGTATGAAGTTGAATCTCCGCTCCATTTCTCACCTCGGAGCGAATGAGTTTCTCCGGCGTCTCTCTTGGAAAAATCTGATTGTGCTGATAATAAATCCATTTTCCATCTCGGATTTGAACGGAAATAGGTTTAGGTGAACCTTTTACTTGTACTTGGACACGGCCGGAAAAATCTCTAGGACCAAAATCCGTCCAAACGCCAGGATTCAAAAACATGGATCTCCTCATGTATTTGGGTCCTCGGTAAACAAGGTCTGCAAAAAACTTCTTATAAAGACGCAGGAGCGGTTCTATGCTCGTGTTCGAATTCCGCATCTCAAGACCCTCAAGAGCGGCCTTCCGAGCAAGAAAATTGAGAACGGTGTTTCCGATCCCCCGCTCCTTATAAGAGTGGTAAATGACGCCTACGTCCTGGCCCAAGGGATAAAAGTGACGAATGATCAAACGGCGCCACCCCAAAACGCGGAAGATTTCGAATTCGACGTAGCGTTCAGCACTTGATCGATGGTCCGCCAACACCTCCGCTTTAAATATCCTAGAGGCAAAGGTTCTTTTTTCTCTTTCCTCCTCAATTCGAAACTTAATATCTTCAAAGCCTTTAATATTTTTAAGCACAACTTCTTCCACGCCGTCCTCTTTAAAGTCATGCTTCTCCCAGAGGACTGCATCGGGTTTATCGGAACCTCGAACCTGAAGAAGCCTGCCCCGCCAGTCATAAACATAAATATTTCCTGACGCCGGATTCAAAGGATCCGGCTTCCAAAGCTGACCCTGAGACAACCCCTTGAACTCAATCCATCCCCGCAGCTCGGAGCGGGAGGTGGTTTTATTCAACCTTGCTAATTCGGTATTCACTTTTGCCGTAATCCGGGCAAAAGAGTCCTCGGTAGATTCCATTGCCTTAACCCTGTCGGACATTCCAGACGAACTTTGAGGTAGAGATGCAGCATTCTGACGTCTGGCTTTTGCTGCGTTTATTCCTTGACGAAACCTGACAAGGTCCTCATAAGAAACGCGCTGAGAAGCAGTCGTTCCTCTGACAACAGAATCTCTAGGAACAATCAATGGTTTTGGCGCGGGCGGAGCCGGAGGTTCGGGTTTGGGCGACGGTTTTGGTTTAGCTTGAGATTTCAATTTAGATTTTAGGGTCACCGAACTTTGCGCGGCCCGCCGAAGCAACTCATCCATTTTCTGAACCACTTTAAAAAATTTCTTCTTGCGGTAAGCCTTGACAAAGACCGGTTTTGCTTTTCGGAGCATTGCTAGTCTAGTTGCAAAATCCCAAGATCCGATTTCAAGAGGACCGATTTCAT
>CAYJSI010000052.1:1858-8945 GCA_964373045.1 uncultured bacterium | reverse complement strand
CGTTCCCGGACATAAAAAATCCCCTTTCTTTGCCTCCGAGAAGGAGACGACGACAAGGGGAAGGAAAAGGTATCCGAGGTCTTGACTCTCTGCACGGAGAATTGAATCAGTGGCAGGTCTTCTGACTGGCAAGCGTTAAGCCTACTCGCGAACCTTCCCGTCTTTTGGACAGTGGTTTTTTCGCTTTCGTTCTTGCCGACAGCGGCGGCACCGTGGAGTGACCCCGCAATCCTGGGGCCCTCACTTCCCTATTAAGCTGAAAATCGATCGACTTCCAGCGCCGACTGATTGATGGTTGTAAAGAGCAGTGATGTGGGGCGTATTATAGGAGGCGATCAGTGAAAGTAAAGGGCTTTTTTAAGGAAGGAAATTAAAGCTGAAGCTCGATTTCTTTACCCCGAAAGTCAAGAATCACGGCATGCTCTTGGATGGTTTTAATCACGGCATTTTCCTGCAGGCGATCCCCCACGCCCACCAGCTGGCCATTAATAAGCGCCGTGTACTGACCGTTCGAGGAAGTGATGCCGTTTAGCTTAAAATTGGGTTTCGAAAGGGTCCCCGTGATGACAGCAAGCGGCGGCTGAACAAAGGATTTGGCTGAGCTCGCTGGCGTCTGCACTAGTGAACTGGGCAACGAGGCAACGGTAGGACGAACTTTTTGACTCATCATTTGAAATATCCCAAACCCGGCCAGAAAAAGGAGGGCACCCGCAATCAGGACGATTTTCTTTGAGATCTCAAAATGTCGGGGAATCACGATACGAACCACGGGATCTTTTTCTTCCGAGACACACTCAGCGGTCATTTTTGGCAACTCTAAACTGCCTTCGTAAATGGAAGCTGGGGAAGGAGAAGGACTGGTTGCCGCCTGCGGCCGAGACGGGATACGACCCGCCTTCTCCAAGGCCTCCTGGATCAAGCTCATGCGTGCACCCCTTCCAAATCCGTTTGAGCGCATTCCACCATCGGGACGCTCACTTCCCAACTGTTTTGGGTGAAGGCTGCCATCAAGGCTCGATCCGCCATAACATTAATAATACGGGGAATGCCGGATGAAAACTGATAGATCAGGTCGCAGGCGTCGGGAGTAAAGAAATTCCGCGTTGCTCCCGCCACGCTCAGGCGATGGGCAAGGTAGTTATGAACATCGACTTTCGAAAGTTCGGCCAAATGATAGCGAATGGTGATGCGCTGACGAAGCTGCTCAAGATCGGGTCGAGTCAAAATATCTTTAAGCTCCGGCTGCCCCACCAGGATGATTTGGAGCAGTTTCTGAGTGGTCGTTTCGAGATTGGAAAGGAGGCGGATATACTCCAGGGCCCGCGGGCTCAGAAGCTGGGCTTCATCAATAATCACGATGGCATTGAATCCCTTTTCGGTTTCCTCTAAAAGAAATCGATTGAGCGAGTCGTAATAATCTTTTCGTTTCTTCCCCGAAGGCTTGATTTTGAAATCCTCGACAATCGACTGTAAGAGTTCAAACTCCGAGAGCTTAGGATTAAAGACAAGTGAGCTATGAATCTTGCCGTCGAGTTTCTTTAAGAGGGTGCGGCAAAGGGTGGTCTTCCCCGCTCCGATCTCCCCTGTGATCTGGATGAATCCGCGGCGGCTTTCGATTCCGTACATAAGGTTCGAAAGGGCCTCTAAATGGTTACGGCTGAAATAGACAAAACGGGGGTCGGGCGTAAGATTGAAAGGGGTTTCTTTGAGGCCGAAAAAGTTCTCGTACATAAGCACTATAGATTAACGGCGGGAGCTGAAAAATCTGTAGGGGGTAGATTACCGAATGGAAAAACCGAAAACCTTACCGTCTTTGCGGGGCACCTCGAGGGTAAAGGGGCGGCGTCTTTCCCCGGAATAGACCTCACGCTTGCCGGTCATATAGTCCACGATGACCATTTTCCCGCGATGGCGCTCAAGGGCGGGCAAATTCACACTTGCGCTTTTATCCTCGCTTCCGTTGTTGACGGCCACGAGGTAATAATTGTTGCCTCGCTTAAAAAGGGAGGTTTTGACATCCCGCGTCACGGCATGCGACCCACGCGGCACCTTCAAAAATTCGAGCATCTCAAGGATTAATTCACGGTTGGGCTCCACGCCCAGGTGAATGATTCTCCCCTTTCCGACTTTTTTGATGTAACCCACCGTATTACGTCCATAAGCACCGAAATCGGCCGTGATCTTCTGTCCCTCCACGGCGCCAAAACAGAAAACGGAACTTACTATTTCGATCTTTGGCCGCTCGCGCGAAAATTGGAGTGTAAATTTTTTCTTAAACTCAAAAAGGACGCTCTTGGGATCTTCGAAACCAATGAGGGAGCAGGGGCGAAACCGGTCATCTTTTCTCGGATAATCGCGGAAGGCAATGAGGGTCCCGCCTTGCTCAACATAGCGCCTAAGATTTCTCTGGGAAGACTCCTCCAGCCATTGATTCCCGGAATAAAAGAGAAATTTCTTGGGGCAAACGCCGGAGCGAAGGTCATAGAGTTCGTAGTCAACATCCGAATGATAGAGCGAAACGAGGATGGGGCTGTTATGGGTCATGGTTCTGGCGGCATATTGCAGGGGATGAAACGTAACGCCCACTTCGCATATTTTCGTAAGAGAGGGGGGATCGATTTTATTAAAAACGCTCACGAGCTGCTTAAAAACCTGATAGAGCTCTTCACGAACACGACCCCACTCATTAATGGGAGACATATACCAGTTGTCGCGATTGACGAGCATATACCAGTTCCAGCCGACGATGCCCGCCAAAAGAGCGCTCAAGGTAATGAGGCGGTAGTGATTGGGTGTGAGGACGCCCGTCTCGTAATGGCGCGCGTGCCAGACGCCGGCGGCAAATTCCGCAATGTAGGGAACTTTCGAAACGCTTTTGAGATAGCGGATCTTATCCATGAATTTCCGCTGTTCAAACTCATCCTCCGCAAGCTCACTCGAAGGATAAAGATCAACACCTACCATATCAGCCACTGATTGCATCTGGACCCAATCATGGGCATAAAAGAAGGGGTAGAGATTTAAATAAATCGGAACCTTGACGCCGAGATCCCGGTAAGCCTTGATGTTCCACTTGGCGACCTCGAGGGAATAAAAATATTTAAACTTAAAGTAATCCATATTGCGTTTGAGCTCTCGGTCGCCTTTGAGCGGCAGCCCTGCCTCGTCTTTGAGCATAGTTGCAATGAAGGGACCCGCCTCCTCGAAGGAACGGTATTCCGTCCCCCAGGCGTCATTCAGATCATCCATCTGACCGCGGTAAAGGCCTTTGAGAAATTCCTGAAAGAGACCGGGTTGATAATTGAGGCCGTACTGCGGGCCGAACACATCCGGCCAGGGATCGATCTCGTTATCCGCCTGCAAAAGGACGATGTGTCCGCCGGGGCGCGTGGCAAAATAGGGAGTCAGCACCTTCACCACCCGTTCAAGATATTGGCGGGCAAAGGCGAGGAATTTGGGATGGAGGCGGTGATACTGGTAGGCATAGGCCGGAACACCGTCATTCGGCCATTCACTATAAATGTACGGCCCGGGGCGGATAATGAGCCAGAATTTCTCTTTGCGGGTTAGATCGAGAAAGGCCTTGAGATTGCGTGTCTGTTCCGTCTGGCCCGTAAAATCAAATTTGCCGCGCTTATATTCATGATAATCCCAGGGGATATAAGTCGAAACAACTTTCAGCCCCATCTCCCGAATACGGCTCAGGATTTCCTTCCAGTAGCTCGGATTCAACCGCCAATAGTGAACCTCGCCGGAAAGGAGAGGTATTTTTTTCTTTCCAACCCAAATTTCATTTTTCTTAATCGCAACTTGTGGCATTCGTCTCGACACCTAATGGGGTCAGGCACCTTTACGGCTTGAAGGTGCCTGACCCCTTCTGGTTTTCGGTATTATCCCACCACGATATTTACAATCCGACCCGGAACCACAATCACCTGTTTAACCTTCTTACCTTCCATGGCTTCTTTGATTTTCGGATCACTTAAAGCTTTCTCGCGAATCTCTTCTTCTTTGGAATCCTTGGCGACGGTCATTTTGGTTCGAACTTTTCCGCCGATCAAAACCGCCATTTCGATTTCATCTTCGACGAGGTATTGAGGATCATAACGCGGCCAAGGTTCATAAGCAAGCGTGGACGCGTGGCCCAGGCGCTGCCAAATCTCTTCCGCCATGTGAGGGGCAAAAGGAGCCAAGAGCAAAATGAATTTTTCCAGGATCTTCAAGGAATGATCCTGATCTTTTAATGTTTCATTGACAAAAATCATGAAAGCCGAGATCGCCGTATTGAGACGCATCCCCTCCGTATCTTCCGTTACTTTTTTAATAGTTTGATGCAGCCGCTTAAGCTCCTGCGCCGCGGCTTCACGCTTCATAATAGTCGCTTGAATCGATCCATCTTCCGTCATGAAAAGGCGCCACACCCTGCCGAGAAATCGATAGACACCTTCTGCGCCCTGGGTCGACCAGGGCTTGGTCATCTCAAGCGGGCCCATAAACATTTCATAGAGCCGGATGCTGTCGGCCCCGTAGCGCTCAATCATCACGTCAGGATTCATGACATTGCCGCGGGATTTCGACATCTTTTGATTGTCTTCTCCTAAGATCATGCCCTGATTCACGAGCTTCTGAAAAGGCTCTTGAGTTGAGACGACCCCCGCATCGTAGAGCACTTTGTGCCAGAAACGAGCATAGAGGAGGTGAAGCACGGCGTGCTCTGCCCCGCCCATGTAAAGATCGACCGGCATCCAGTATTTTTCTTTCTTGGGATCAAGCGCCGCGTGATTATTTTTGGCATCCAGATAACGAAGATAATACCAGCAGGATCCTGCCCACTGCGGCATGGTATTGGTTTCGCGCTTCGCGGGCGATTGACATTTCGGGCACTTCGTTTTAACCCAATCTTGCGCCTTGGTAAGCGGAGGTTCTGCGCTCGCAGTCGGCCTAAAATCCTTGATCTCGGGAAGCCTGAGGGGCAATTCATTTTCCCGAAGGGCCACGATACCGCATTTCGGACAATGGACAATGGGAATAGGCTCTCCCCAGTAGCGCTGGCGGCTGAAGAGCCAATCTCTTAATTTGTATTGAATAGATTTTTTGCCGAGACCTTTTTTCTCGAGCCATGCCGTGATTTTTTCCTTAGCCTCGGAGGTCGGAAGGCCATTAATTGTAAAAGATTGGTCGGGAGTGGTGGAATTAATATTGATGCCGTGGCCGGTGAAGGCGTGTCCGATCGTAGGGGCAGGCCCCTGCGCCTGCCCTGATTGAGGGCGGACACGGGGGTCCGCCCCTACATTGTATTTTAAATCTTTCACCACCTCGACAATCGGTAACCCGAATTTCGTTGCAAACTCAAAATCGCGTTCATCATGCGCCGGCACGGCCATAATCGCACCTGTCCCGTAACTCATGAGCACATAATCCGCAATCCAGATGGGGATTTTCTTTTGATTGACCGGATTCACCGCATAAGCCCCGGTAAAGACGCCGTTTTTTTCTTTGGCAAGATCGGTCCTTTCAAGATCGGATTTTCGGCCTGCAGTTTCAACATATTGCTGAACCGCAGATTTTTGATCGGGGGTTGTCATCTTTGAAACAAGCGGATGCTCAGGCGCCAATACCATATAAGTCGCGCCAAAAAGCGTGTCGGGGCGTGTCGTGAAAACGCGGATTTTTTCGCTCTTCTTTTCGAGCGAAAAATCCACCTCGGCGCCCACAGATTTACCGATCCAGTTGCGCTGCATTTCTTTGATCGGTTCGGGCCAGTCAAGCGATTCCAAATCTGCAAGCAGTCGTTCGGCGTAGGCCGTAATCTTGAGGACCCACTGGCGCATCGGCATGCGGATCACGGGATGACCGCCGCGTTCGCTTTTTCCGTCAATCACTTCTTCATTGGCGAGAACCGTTCCGAGGGCTGGGCACCAATTGACCGGCACTTTCGCCTCGTAGGCAAGCCCCTTTTCAAAGAGCTTAAGGAAAATCCATTGAGTCCAACGGTAGTATTCGGGGTCTGTCGTATCGACTTCCCGATTCCAATCGTAGCTAAAACCCATGCGCTGGATCTGGCGTTTGAAATTTTGAATATTTTTGGCGGTGGTTTCGCGCGGATGGGTCCCGGTTTCAATGGCGTGCTGCTCGGCAGGAAGTCCAAAGGCATCCCATCCCATGGGATGGAGGACGTTGAAACCACGCATGCGTTTGAAACGAGCAATAATATCGGTAGCGGTATAGCCTTCGAGGTGCCCTACGTGGAGACCGGAACCTGAAGGATAAGGAAACATATCGAGGATATAAAACTTAGGTTTGTTTCCGTCGGGTTCTCCTGGATCGGGCGAACGAAAGGTTTGATGACTCTCCCAGTAGGCTTGCCACTTGGGCTCGATTTCATCGAAGGGATATGCTTTAAAACCGCTTGCCATAGGCCGGGTATTTTAACACACGGAAGAAAGACTGTAAGCTAGAAGCTGATAAACTGCCGAAGGAGAGAATCGAACTCTCATGATCTTGCGATCGCTGGATTTTGAGACCTGCGCGCCCGCCTGCCGGCGGGCAAGTCTGCTTTCTAAGACTTGCCCATAGGCAGGTCTGCCACGCCAAATTTTTTTTCAATTTTTAACATTCTTCGGATTTTTTCCCGACCTGATCCGGACTTCCAATATTTCTCTCGCTCTCGCGCCACAGTTCTGTCCTCAACTTTTTCTGACAATACCAACTTCAAGGGAATTCTGGACTTAGTGGATTGCACCTGGCCTTGGTTGTGTTGGCCTATACGTCTCTTTAAATTATTGGTCATCCCAACATAAAACTTTTTATCACAGGCGCTCCGCAAAATATAAACAAAATACTTCATGCCGTTTCGCGTTAATCGGGACAGTATGCGGAGGGAGAGAATCGAACTCTCATGCCCTTGCGGACACAGGTTTTTGAGACCTGCGCGTCTGCCAGTTCCGCCACCCCCGCAATATTCTTTTAGTACCAGTCCAGCGCGCCCGCCTGCCGGCGGGTAAATCTGCCAGCTTGGCCGCCGTAGGCGGCTTCCGCCACCCCCGCAATATTCTTTTAGTACCAGTCCAGCGCGCCCGCCTGCCGG
>CAYJSI010000052.1:0-1758 GCA_964373045.1 uncultured bacterium | reverse complement strand
CGGGTAAATCTGCCAGCTTGGCCGCCGTAGGCGGCTTCCGCCACTTCGGCAAATTAGCATCATGCTCTGGATTTAAATAAAAACTTGGACCGGAAGGGGATCGAACCCATGACCTCGACAATGCCATTGTCGCGCTCTCCCAGCTGAGCTACCGGCCCGTGACTTTTGCGCAATGTCAAAATGATTCCGAAAAGACAATATGATAGTGACCCAACTGCTCGCCATAAAGCGCGATTTCTGGCGGAAACCACCGGCCCATTAAAATATGGAAATGAATGGAAGACAGCGCCCACATCATAGCCAAAAAAGGGTTTTTTTCAAGGGGTATCGGGAAAGATTAGGATTTGGAAAGCTTAAAGTGACCGCTCGGAAGTCTCTGGATCTTTCTTGTCAATTCAAGCTGGGTAAGCATCGAAACGGTTAAGGAAGGATGGAATGAAACCTTCTTCAGAATTTGATCCATCAACAAAGGCCCTTCTTCGAGAAGATGGACCAATGTGGCGGCTTCCTTTGAAAGGGATTCTATTTCCTTTGGAGGGAGGATCGCTTCTTCGCTGCCCACCTTCTCTTTACTCGGGGAAGAGAACGCGCCAATCAGTCGTGGGGCAAGTATTTCTAGAACATCTTCAGCCCCTTCAACCAGGGCTGCGCCCTCTTGAATCAAATGATGAGTGCCGCGTGAGGTGAGCTGATTCACGGGGCCCGGCAGGGCAAACACCTCACGGCCTTGCTCGGCGGCCTCATGCGCCGTAATGAGAGAACCGCTGATCGAATGGGCCTCGACCACAAGAACCCCGAGACTGAGGCCCGAGATAATGCGATTTCTCCTCGGAAAATTTTCAGCGCGTGGACTTGTCCCAAGACAAAATTCCGAAATAACGGCGCCGCGATCTGCGACGGCGCTAAAAAGTTTTTCGCTCCCCTTAGGGTACGAAACATCAAGACCGCATCCTAAAACGGCAATCGTTCTTCCGTAAGAAACTTCGAGGGCTCCCCCATGAGCCATTTGATCAACACCCCTTGCAAAGCCCGACACAATGGTCAGCCCTTTTTCGGCAAGAGAGCGCGCAAATTTCTTGGTTTGATCACTCCCATAAAAACTTGGGTGCCGGGTGCCTACAATAGCAAGCGCTGCCTCATCCGAGGGCTCCAGAGAACCTTTGACATAAAGAAGAAGCGGCGGGTCCGCAATTTCTTTAAGCAGGCTGGGATAATTTGCATCCCAAAGGGCGCAGAGCTCGATCCCTTTTTTTTGGCAGGATTCAAGTTCCCGCTCCGCCCAACTTTCGTGAACGGCCCGAGGCAACGTGAACCCTTGTTCATCGCTTACGTTTGATTTTTCCTTTTCATACTTTAAGCGTTCAATGGCCTCTTCGAGTCTGATTCCGCTCTCAAACCACTCCCTTACTTTTCTCGGATTCCCAAACCGATTGAGCAGAAGAAGGTTTTCAAACTTTTGATATTCAAGACAGTTCATGGGTCGTTTCTAATTCCTCGGCGTGAAATCCAATCTGCTGAGAGCATGGCAATCCCGTTTTCCGTGAAGGCAAGGGGTCGTTTTCGAAGCCCCATCTTGTCATGATTGGAAGTCACAATTTGTGACTTCCAATTTTGAAATTCCGCACGCGTCAGTTGAAACATAAAATCGTGCGGAATCGATCCAGATTCCTTGGCAGAGCTTGAATCAAAACCTTTGTGAAAACCCTGTAAAGCTTAGATAGGACGCGATCAAGCATAACACAATTACTACAAAGGAGA
>CAYJSI010000051.1:0-8970 GCA_964373045.1 uncultured bacterium | reverse complement strand
CATCTTTCACAAGTTTGCTTTCGGATACTCGTTGGCTCTTTTCGCTGACGAGAACTGGTACAAGCGGTTTTGATGCTTCTTGATTCTCAACTTGAGCTACAGGTTTTTTCCCAGCTTTCATATCCGCTTTCTTGAGCTGAGCCGCCGAAGTTCCTGTCTCATCGCCGGCGGCAAACACGCACTGAGAAGCAAAGATAAAAGCAATCCATGCGAAAGCGATCAAAAAAAACCTAATTGTATTTGTTCTCCCGTTCATCATGTTTGCACCATTGCCCCGTTACCCATAAATGAAAAATCCCGAGGATTTTGTCCCGCAGCTTGGCGATCGTGTAATGATTTTTTATCAATATTTTTATGTATTTTCATCTTGACAACGCCTCTGTCGTGTCTCTTTAGCGTTTTGAAGCTATCTCTTAATCCTTTGACAGCTTCAAACCACCCTTTTCTAACTAAATCAGATAAAAACCTGACGACTAACTTCAGAATGCTAAAGAGATACCCTCTGTCCTTTGATAAAGTTTCTGCGCCATGAATGCGGGTACGCGAGACAATGTCGCCAAATTCCTCTATGACTGCGGCAAGATTACCTTTACGATTCTGGTCATTGGAGTGATCACCCGAAAACCCTTTGTCTTCCAAGACCTTTTGCTGGGCGCTATTTTCACGTTGACCTTCTTCGCCTTTGGAATTATGATCAATCAGGTCAGCGTGAAGGAGGAAATTTAAATGACGGAGATAGGATGGTTTTTTCTGATTGGAACTCTTGTTCTTCTTGTCGGCATGGCTGGTTTTTCCCTGTATCAGCGGCGCCAACAAAGCCGTCACCACCCCCGCTAAACCAGTGCGCTTGCCGGCATGGGTGGTTTTCTTCTCTACCAACGAAACCAAGAAAGGCGTGAACTCCGCGAAGGATCTATGCATAGATCCTTCGGGCTTCGCCCTCAGGATGACAGCTTGAGCTTTTTGTGCTTTTTGCTTTGTCATTTCTGCGCCCTCAATTGACTGCTCATAAACGAAAAATCCTGAGGAGTGCTTCCCTCAGGACGATAACTCAAGACACCTTCCATCTGCTTCCCGTTCCAGTCACCCCGCCAGGGAACATATTCGTTGTCTACAGAGCCTCGTTTTGATACACTTTCGTCGTGAAAACGTTCTATCTCACCCGGCACGCCCGCAATCGGATGCGATTGTATGAAATCCCTTCTGAAGAAGTCGGGAAGGCTCTGGGACAACCCAGCCGCATTCAATCGTGCGGATACGGAAAACAACATGCTTGGGGACAAACAGAGGGAGGCAGAATCCTGCGTGTCACCTTTATAGAAGAAGCCGATCGGTATGTTATAATTACTGTAACGCCGAAGCATCGTATCGAGGAGGGAAGTCATGAAAATCGAATATGATCGTGAAGCAGATGCATTGTATATCCGGTTTCTGGATGTGAAGCCGGCAGACAATGTAGACATCCAAGAGGGTTTTACTGTCGATCTCGATCCGAATTGCCGCGTCATTGGCATTGAGATCCTGGATGCGAGCCGCCGTTTCCCTAAAGAAGTGCTTTCAACGGTTACCATCGAAAATCTCCTTCCCCAACCGTAAACCGAACAAGAGCAGGTTCCGTTCATTTTTGCACCATCAGTTGACTGCTCATAAATGAAAAATCCTGAGGAGTCTTCCCTCAGGACGATAACTCAAGACACCTTCCATCTGCTTCCCGTTCCAGTCGCCGCGCCAACTAACCGTCTCACCCTTTTCATTTTTCTGCAGTCCCTGAGCTCGTAATGATTTTTTATCAATATTTTCATGTATTTTCATCTTGACATCTCCAATGTGATTTGATAAGGTATCGCTCGTATGAAAACGAGCTCTCACGAAAACTTGGCTAAATTCTTTTACGATTGCGGTAAGGTGGCGTTTACCATTTTCGTTGCCGGCACCTTGACTAAAAAACCCTTTATTTGGATCGACCTGATGGGCGGAATCATTTTCACCTTGTTTCTTGTGCTCACCGCCGTTATAATGGAACGTTTTCAAAAGGAGTGAATGATGGATTTGGGATTGGGGCAAGTGTATTTGATCTTGAGTCTTGTTCTTGTGGTTGGATGGGCCGGCTTCTTTACTTACCGATGGATCCACAAACGATGGGTCCGCAAAGGGCACAAGTAAACCATTATGACTGAGGTCGGATGGTTCTTCGTATGGATGTCTGCCCTGGCTGTTGTGGGTATGACTGGTTTCCTTTTCTACCAACGAAACCAAGAAAGGCGTGAACTCCCCGAAGGATCTATGCATAGATCCTTCGGGCTCAGCGAAGCAGCCCTCGTAGAGGGTCGCCCTCAGGATGACAGCTTGAGCTTTTTGTGCTTTTTGCTTTGTCATTTCTGCGCCCTCAATTGACTGCTCATAAACGAAAAATCCTGAGGAGTGCTTCCCTCAGGACGATAACTCAAGACACCTTCCATCTGCTTCCCGTTCCAGTCACCTCGCCAACTGATCACTTCTCCCTTTGGATTCCGCTGAATCGTCTCCCAGGTAATCACTCCATTTTCATTGACGGTCACCGTGTAATTGGAAGGCGAAAATCCATGACTCGCAAAATAATAAGATTCAAATGCCTCACCCTGAAATTTGATTTTGTCTTTGACCGGTGTTTCCACCCCGTCCGGTGAGACTGAAATAAGTTCCACTTCCCAAATGGTGCCGTTTAAGCCCGCCAACTGCCTCGGTGTGGGCAATTTTAAGTCCGCAGGTTTTGCAACCGTTTTTTCAGGTGCCGGCCGGCCCACCGGCGCCATGGTCCGCACCAGCGTGACAAAACTTTCATGCCTGAGATAAACGGAAAAAGCGCTCAGGCAAATCGTAGCCACTAAAAGTCCGGACAGAGCCGCCGTTTTCCCGCTCATGGAAAAAGCCGAGGAAGTTGAGATGGCTTCTCTGGCCGGCAGCTCTGTTAAGGAATTATCTTTTGGGAATTGCTCATTCACTTTTTTCTTGGCTTCCGCTACAAAACGGTCCGACCCTAAAAAGAAACCACGGGATAATTTTTTGTCCAAAAATTCAAACTCCTGTTTGTCTGCGGAACCCATGAAACGTTCATAAGCGTTTTCCTGATTTCCTTCCGGAAGAAGACGAAGCGCCTCTTCCACCTCCGCTTTCAAATTTAAAACCGGCTCGTCCATGCTTTTTTCATGCTGTGGAATGTAAGCGCCGTAGCTTGTATGAAGATGGTCTGGGACAGTCATGTGAACGTACCGGGTCACGCGCGCAAGATAAGCTTCCTTTTCCACCAACACGGAACGGAACCGCTTTTGAAAAAGCGGGCCTTTGCGGCCATAGCGGGTATTGAAATATTTGGTGTAAAGCGGTGTGATTTTCTGCATGATTTTGGAAATCGGAAATTCCTCATTCGCCTCGATCAAAAGATGAAGCCGGTCCGCGAGAAGCGCGTATGAAAACAATTTAAACCCGTATTCGTCTTTATATTTGCTTAAGAGTTCCATATATTTGTGACGGTCCGTCTGATCTTTGAAAATCCGCTCCTGATAAGGGCCTTCCAAACTTACAAAGTAGATCAAGTTTTCAAGATGCACACGAGGAATCCTAGGCATGAAATTTCCCTCCCGCTTGGATCTCACGGCTGGCCAGTACCTTGGCAATCTTTCCCCGAATACTTGTGCTTATTGGATATTGTATCGGCAGGGTTGGAGCCGAAGAATAGCTCCCGCTAAACCCTGTTTTATGAGGTCCGTTTCTCCCGATTGCTTTGACGAGCCGTATCATTTGCATCATACTCATTGGGCGGCACTCCCTCTGGAAAGCGCGATTCTGCCTGGCACTTGGGCCCCATAAAGGAGAGTCGGTGCCTGGCACTTCCCGCTGAACACAAAAAAAACCAGGCATTTCCAGAATGCCTGGTTTTGTCCCTTCATCAAATAATCAATCGTGCTAATTTGTCTTTTTCTGTTTTTCATCGTGGCAACCTGCCGTTCCTTTACTTAAGGATGCACGGTTTTGCGACCCCGGATTACTCCGGGTTTGCCTCCGCCATTACTGCTGGCAGATCCGCCTCTTTCTGGCGGATTTATCATCGATTTAATTGTCAAAAACTTCCTTGTCCAACACGACTAATCCATCTATACGGAAGAGTACCCGCCCCCCTATCCTTTGTCAAGGCGTAGAACAAAAATATTTTAGACCCCAAAAAGTGCCTGGCACTTTCCGCCACCCCCTAGGTCTTTGGCGGATTCAAGCGGTCCAGATTATCGAATAGCTTCTGATAAACCGCCTCCCTGATGGCAAAGGGCTGGGCCGCGCCCCTTCGCTTGGCGGCATATTGCTTCTCCTGCTCAGAAATCATACTTCCTACATCAATTAAAAAAGTCGCTCCCTCTTTTTGAATTTCAACCCAAAAGCGCCCGGGGCTTTGAACGCTCTTTTGCTCCGAGGGGTCAAACAGAAGTTTCGCCACGCTGAATGTTTTTAAATCATTCAAATAACTCGTCAGCGCATCCCGCTTTTCTTCCTTCGGCTGAAACGTCAGTTCTTTGGAGTCGGCGTGAATAGTCAGTTTTTCGGTTTTCTCGGGATCCACCGCAAGCGGGTTGTCTACAAAGAATTTGCTGTCATCAATGTCAATGCTCTGGAAATGATAGTCCTGGAATTGAAACACGACCGGCTCGCCGGTGACCTGAATAAAGCTGGCCTTTGTCTCGGCAGACTGGGGAGATGCCGTCTCGGACGACTGCTTCGCTGCCGTTAACATGATTTCCGCGCCTCCCTCAAGCCCAAGCTTCATCTGCCAGTGCGGTTTTGAAAACCCGTAATCTTTTTGGTTCGGGTCGAGCGCTTTGGAGGCCTGAAGCCCGTTAAGCGTATTTAAAAATTGCTTTATTTTTTCGACGTCCAAGGCGAATGGGACTTCTGTACGCGTATAGCGCCATTTTTTCTTGGTTGCGTCAGAGGGGTCCGGCTCCCGCACCACGCTTGCGGTGATGATTTCCCTTCCCTCGATGAACCGCTTCGTCTCCAACCCTTCCACTTGATCGACTTTCAAATTCACCAGGTTCAGGGCCGCCCAATAATCGGCCTTGAGAGACTCGGTAGCTGGGTCTCCCCAAAGCCCCATTTGGCCAAACACATCAGCCGTAGTCAAATATACCGAGTTCGATCCATCCTGGCGCAGAAACATGGCTTCATAGGAAGGTTTCTTGATGCCTAAACGCAACACCAAAAGCGGCTTATTTTCAGAATCGAAAACGCTCAGCCGATACGCCTCTTCATCCGCAATGCCGAAATCCTTGAACAGAGAGGGGTCCTTCCCTCTGATCTCGCCGGTGGCCTCCCGTACCACTTTCAACAATTGCTCGATTTTATTTTTGTCGGCCCCGGCATTCAAAAAGTTCGACACCAGCCATCGGTCATTTTGTTTCACCAAGGTGACCGCCGGTTCCGCCTTCCCTTTCGCCAGCTCGATTTTTGCCGCCTGCTCCGCGTCAAAAGAAAGATGGAGCGCAGCGTATTCTTCTGAAACAAGCTCCGCGGGCTTTTGGCGCTGCTTCCAGTAAATGCCGGCGATCAAGGCACCCAAAATAATCGCGAGAATGATGATTTGTTTTGTGTTCATGGGTCAATCAGATTCCTCGATCCCCTCTCCCTTTAAAGAGGGAGATGGGAATGAATAAAACGGTCCAACACGTTATGCGGATGCTAGAGCAAGCGCTTTTAAATAACTCTGCTTGGACTGCCTTCTCAAAAACATGCGAAGCGCTCCGATGCCCGCGAACAGAATCGGAACGAGCAGGGTCACCAGAAACCGCCAAGCCACTTTCGCAGCAGTAGAAACCCGCCCGATGGAGCGGTCGATCGCCTGCTTGGAGCGAATATGGATCAGCTCGTCGCCGAGCGTAATGGCATCGATTGAGTTTAAGAAAAAACTTAAATGCCCTCCGCTCTTCAAAAGATTTTTCTGAAACGGCGTGGCGGCACCCATCAAGATTAATTTTCCGGGCGCAGGCGTCGCTTCGGCGGGAGGAGCCGTTTCAACGCTTTTTGCGTCCGGCGCGCCGTCCAGCGCGGGCCATGCCGGAACAGGTTTTTCCGCGTACACATCTTTAAATTGTCCTTCAGCCATTACGGCAAGTAGGAAAGGCGCTTTTTTGTCGCTGGTTGCTTGCGGGCTTAAACTCTCCGGCGTTAAGGTTGTGCCCGAAAATGGCACTGTCCAGGATGCGCGGCTTGAATACAACAGAGAAGTCATTTTTAAATTTTGAGACCGGACCTTCTCCTCGGTTATTTTTATGGCCGTTCCCCAAAGGTAAAACATTGTGGAAAGCCGGGAAGTAATGGAAACTTCCGGGTTCATACCCGCCTGTGTGACCAAAATTTGAATCGGCACTTTTACCGGAACGGAAAGCTCGAAAGGCCCGAGGCGTGCGGCGCCGCTGATATTGACCACGTCGCTCTGTTGATCCACTAAAATCTGATCATCCACTGTAAAGCCCCAGTTTGAAATCAGCGGATTGATTTCCGGATTTATCGCCCGCGGTTCAATCTGTAGATCGCGGCCTTGAGGCATATAATTGTAATGATAATTTTGAACGGCCAGAAAAAGGGCGCCTCCGCCTTTTACAAAACGGTTGATCTCGTAGCGTTGGCGATCGTTTAACGCTTCGGGCTCCACCACCACAAGCGTTTTCACGCCTTCCGGGATCGGCTCTTGTTCATTCAGCCGGATTCGTGAAACCTCATAGCCCTCGTATTCAAGCGCCATCGGAAGCAATTCATAATTATCTTCCCGGTAGGCATCTGTTTTATCGCTGCCCATTTGTTCCAAAATCGCCTTCATCTGCGGATCCAGCACTTTTTCCTCATACGGCGCTACCAAAGCCACTTTTGGGACCGAGGGAAGGTTCATGCGGTAAATCTTGGAAATAAGCATATATTCCAATCCGGAAATACTGTCCGGAACAAGATGTGGAATGATTTGTTCGGGCTTTTCCTTATAAGCAAGACTGATGGACGAATAGACCAGCCGTACGCCCACTTCGTCCGCTTCAATGGACTGCACCTGAAAGGGCTTGATCCCTTTCTGGGATAATTGCTCTTCAAGCGATTCTCCCCCGCCTTCCGTGCCCCCCTCCACCACATTGGCGGCTTCCATATGGAATACTTTGTATTGAAACTTGCCGCCGGAAGCAATGCGGAATTCTTCCAATTTATCCAAAATGTCCTGCTCCAGGACCTTCATCCCGGTAGGCATTTTTTCAGCCGGGGAAATATAGAGCTTGGCGGTCACAGGGGCTTTCAATTCCTTCAAAATCCTTTTCGTTCCGGTACCGATCGTGTAAATCTGTCCGCTCGTAAAATCGAAACGCCCGAGGGGCATTCCCGCTGCGAGCCAGTTGCCCGTGAAAAAAATACCTACGGCCATGACAACCGCCGTGGTGAAAATCGCTTTGGCCTTCGGCCTCATGCGGCCTTCGATCCAAAAGCCGTTCAAGGTCAGAAAAATCAAAATCCCGAGCACAAAATAAAGGGCGTCCCGATTGTCCATGACCCCTTTGGCAAATGAATCATAATGTTTGGCGGTCCCGAAAAATGAACCCAGAAGCGTTCCAAAACCGGGGACCCATCCGTCAATGGACGAAGCCACAAAATCAGAACCGATCAAATGAATGCTGAAACAAACCATCATCGCCAGAATAAACGCCACAATCTGGTCCCGGGCAAGGCCTGAAATAAAAATGCCAATCGAAAGGAACAAAGCACCGATTAAAACAGCCCCCAAATATGCCCCCGCAATCGCCCCCATGTCCGCATGTCCCAAAAGATGCAACATGAGCGGAATCACCAGAGTGCCCGCCAAAGCCACGATATAAAATAAAAGACTCGCGAGAAACTTTCCGAGCACCAGTTCGTGCGGCGTCATGGGAAATGTCAGCAGAAGCTCAAAGGTATTTCCTTTCTTCTCTTCCGCCCAAAGCCGCATGGTCACCGCAGGGAGAAAGATAGCGAGGAAAAATGGAAGCGAACTGAAGAAAGGACGCATGTCGGCGCGGTTCAAAATAAAAAACTGCGTCATATAAAGACCGCCGTTGATCAGCACGAACACGATGATGAAAATATAGGCAATCGCCGAATTAAAATAAGCGGCCGTCTCACGCCGGAAAATCGTAATGAGATTTACCATTTAGACCTTTAACTTTTCTTTTTTGGGCGTGAGAAGCGCGATAAAAATATCCTCCAAGCTCATCGCGCCTTCCGATTCCGTTTTTAATCGGACTTGATCGGCGAGTTCTTTCTGTGTCCCTTGGGAAACAATTTTGCCTTCATTGATAATGACAATGCGGTCCGCCATGACTTCTACTTCCTGTAAAATATGAGTTGAAAAAATAATGGTTTTTTCTTTGGCGAGACTTCGAATCATCTCGCGCACTCCGATAATCTGAAGCGGATCAAGCCCGGAAGTGGGTTCATCCAAAATCAATACCTTTGGATTATGGACCAAGGCCTGGGCCAGCCCCGTCCTCTGGCGATAACCTTTGGACACTTCGCTGAGCATATGCTTCCAAATGGGCCGCAATCCGCAGGCCTCGCGCACCCATCCCAGACGGTTGGAAAGCGTTTTGCCCCAAATTCCCCGGGCTTCGCCCACGAATTTCAAATATTCCTCCGTCTGCATGTCCAAATAAAGAGGAGCCGTTTCGGGTAAATAGCCGATTTGCCTCCGGACTTCGAGCGGGTGCTCCAGAATATCCAAATTGCCGATCCGGGCGGTGCCTGAGGTGGGATATAGATAGGTAGTCAGGAGACGCATGGCGGTTGTTTTGCCCGCACCGTTGGGCCCCAAAAGCCCCAGGATTTCTCCTTCCTTGACCTGAAAGGACACATGGTCCAGGGCGACACAACTGCCGTAATGCATGGTAAGATTGCGGACGTCAATCATAGCTTCACTGAGGTAGTCATCGTAGATGG
>CAYJSI010000050.1:0-9139 GCA_964373045.1 uncultured bacterium | reverse complement strand
AACTTCAAAAATATAATTAAAAGCCAAACGGGTCAGACCCAGTTGGGTCAGACCCAAATGAGGGTAGAGTGGCGCAAGTGGAAAAAAAACTTTTGAGGGTGATGGATGCCAATTTCAACCGCGCTAAGGAGGCCCTTCGCGTGGCAGAGGACATCGCCCGCTTCGTGATGGATGACGCCATCCTTACCCGCCGGCTGAAGCGCGGCCGTCATGACCTGAGCGCAATCTTACTTCGTTTTCCCGTCGCCTATCGAGAACTCGTTCAAGCCCGAAACTCCCATCATGACGTGGGAAGCGATGCCTGGATTCAAGATAAGGGTCGAAGGAATCCAGACGTCGAGGGTCTTCTCATCGCCAATTTCAAGAGGGCTGAGGAGGCGCTCCGTGTCCTGGAAGAAATGGCAAAGGTTGTAAGCGCCGCAAGCGCCCCCGGCTTTCAGAAATTGAGATTCACTCTTTATGAACTCGAAAAAAGCGCTTTTCGAAAATTTTAAGCTCTACGCCGTAACCGACCTCTCAGGCGAGGACCCTGCCCTGTTAGAGAAAATTGGACGGGCGTACCGCGGCGGTGCGGATATCGTTCAGCTTCGCTCTAAGACCTGGAAGGATGCGCCGCTGCTTCAAGTCGCTTTAAAAATAAGAAAACTGGCTGATCAATATCACAAACTTTTCTTTGTCAATGATCGTGTCGATCTTGCCCTTGCGGCGGAGGCGGATGGAGTTCATCTCGGCGAGGAGGATCTGCCGGTGGCAGCGGCAAGGCGTCTTGCCGAAAAAGCCGGAACCCATCTTTGGATCGGCAAGTCCACGCACAGTCTGGATCAGGCTTTGAAAGCGCAAAAGGAGAGACCCGATTATATTGGTGTCGGTCCCATCTTTGAGACACCGACTAAGCCCGGATGCCAGGCTGTCGGGCTTGATTTGGTGAGAGAAGTCAGACAAAGAGTCAAAATTCCCTTTGTGGCCATCGGGGGAATTGACGAATCCAATATTGACCAGGTCTTAGCAGCAGGCGCGGAGCGAATTGCCGTGGTCCGAGCCATTTTTCAAGCGAGGGACATTGAGGAAGCAGCCCAAAGATTGCGTCATCGCATCGAAGAAAAGACCTGCCAGCATGCCGAAGCCTAATCCGCTCACCGTCGTCGGCACGGTCGCCATCGATGCCGTCAAGACCCCCTTTGGGTCAAGGGATCGTGTCTTCGGTGGCTCAGCATCGTACTTCTCGTACGCGGCAAGCTTTTTTACGCCGGTGGCGCTCGTTGCGGTTGTGGGCCAGGATTTCCCCCGGGAATATCGCGCTATTTTGGAAGAACGGGGCATCGACTTGAGCCACCTCGAGGTGAGCGCAGGCAAGACCTTTTTCTGGCGCGGGGAATACGGCTCGGACCTCAACTCGGCTCAGACGCTCGAAACGCAGCTTAATGCCTTACTTGAATTCAATCCCAAACTTTGCTTTAAAGAGCAGCCTGATTTGCTTTTCCTTGCCAATATCGACCCGAGATTGCAGTTAAGTGTCCTCGATCAAATCAAAACGCCGCGCCCGCAGTTTATCGCCTGCGACACCATGAACTTTTGGATTGCCAATAAAAAAAACGAGCTCCAAAAGGTTCTGAAGCGGGTCGACGGCATTGTTTTAAACGACGGGGAGGCCCGGCAGTTAACGGGTGAAAGCAATCTCATCCGCGCTGCTCAAAAAGTGCGGGAGTTTGGGCCGGATAAAATTGTCATCAAAAAAGGGGAGCACGGAGCGCTCTTGTTTTATGAGCAACAATTTTTCGCGCTCCCGGCATTTCCACTAGAGTCTGTTTTCGACCCTACAGGCGCAGGAGATTCCTTTGCCGGGGGGATGATGGGTTTTTTGACGCAAGCCGCGGCCGTAAATTTTGAAAGCATGAAAAAGGCACTTGCCTACGGCAGTATTGTTGCGTCCTTCACAGTTGAGGATTTTGGCCTTGAAGCACTGCGTCGGATTAAGCGTGCACATTTAGATGAGCGGTTGGCATTGTTTAAGAAAATTTGTACGTTTTAAAATTAAGAATGTAGGGGCGGACCCATGTGTGCGCCCAAAATTAGAAGATAATGAGATCAAGGGCCAACGTATGTGTCGGCGCCATTTCAAAATTGCTGAGGGCGGACACGCGGGTCCGCCCCCTACGATGGTTTTCCGATTTTTTTACTGCGGGATTAGCATAGTGGTAATGTCCTGGCTTCCCAAGCCAGTTAGACGGGTTCGATTCCCGTATCCCGCTCATTTTTCGCATCGCGAAAAATGAGCGGGGTTCGCCCGGCGATTTTTTGGCCATAATTCCCACTAGCAAATGCTATCAATTATGCTCAGGAAAGTATGCTCTTTAACCATCCAAAGTTAGCTTCAAAGATATCAATAAATTTCGCTTCGAAAGGTTGTTTTTTCACTCTACAGCGTGTATACTTTTTTAGGCTTTTGAAAGAGTTTAATTAAGTATTAAAAAAATGATTAAGCTCTTAACAAAAAAAATCACTCAAAGGGACGGCATCCACTGAATGATTGACTGGCAAACGCGGCAAGTCAAACCCTGGCTTCGCTTTTTGGCCTTTCTCGTCGTCGTCACCTTCACAACCACAAGTGTTGTGACGGCCGATGTCGCTCAGACACTTCAGAATTCAGGCTCCTCCACACGTATCCCTCTTAAAGAACCCCCATCCTCGGACGCTTTCTCTCTTATGGAGTCGGTCAATCTCCCGGAGAGCATAGGTCAGGTAAAATCGTCATTCTCGGGCAATCGCGGCAAGATCGTGATCCACATTCAGGATGCGCACGTGAACGAAGAGGCCCAGCGCAACATCGCCTCCATTCTCGCCTATTTTCAAAAAAATCACGGGCTTCGCTGGATCAATCTTGAAGCCGCAGAAGGGGAGCTCTATACCGAGCTGCTTTCTTTTTTCCCCAGTCAAAGCGCGCGAAAAAATGTCGCAGATTATTTTTTAAAAGAGGGCCGCCTCACGGGTCCGGAATATCTTGCCATTGTGGACCGTCCCGATGTCGTCCTTTACGGGGTTGAAGAGCGGGCGCTTTATGACGAAAACCGCAGGGCCTATCTCGAGGCCCTCGATTTCAAGGCGCAGGATGAAGAAATCTTAAAAGGGCTCAACCGCGTCCTCGACCAAATGTCGCGTTTTGTTTTCTCGGACGAACTCCTTGCCTTAAGGCGCCACAAGGTCTCGTTTTCAGAGGGAGGCCGCGAGCTGACCCGTTACGTGCGCACCCTCACCGAGCTTGCCCAAAAGCGCCACCTGGCTTTGCATGATTACCCCGGGATTCATTCCCTCCTTTCGCTCGTGGACCTTGAAAGAGAGATTGATTTTGAGGCCGCGGAAAAAGAAATCGAGTCTCTCACGCAGGATCTAAAGAAGATCATCGCTCCCACGCGGCTTTCGCGCTTTCTCACCAACACGGTGCAGTTTAGGATGCAGAAGATGAAGCGCTCGGATTATTACGGCTATCTTGAAGGCGAGATCCGCAATGCCTCTACGAATAACCCTCAACCTTCGACCCTCGACCTTGAAACAAAGTACACCAACGTTCTGAAGTACCTGCGTTACATGCAGCTTTATGACGGCATCCAGGTTGAAATCTTTGATGAGATCGAGACGCTTGAAAAGACAATCAAAAATAAATTGTTTCGCTCCGAAGAGGAAGTCAAGCTCGATCATCTCCTGCGGATTTTTGAGACCTACCAGAAGATGTTTGATTTTACGCTCACCAAGCAGGACGCCGACTTCTTTTACGCCTACAGGAGCGAGTTCACCGCGGAGTCCTTCCGCACGTTTTTAACGCCGCTTTTAGAGAAACACAAGTTCTCCTTCGGACTGCCGTCCCAGATGGAGAATCTCGATCGGGATCTAGGACGCGTTGAGCGGTTTTATGCCGCAGCTCTGACGCGCGACCGGATCCTGATCGAAAAAGCGGTCTCAAAAATGGAAGAAGAGAACCAAAAGGTGAGCGCCATTGTCACCGGAGGATTCCATACGCCGGGGATCGAGAAATACCTGCGCGAGATTGATTACTCGTACCTCGTCATCACCCCTCGCATTTCAAAGACCATTGACAGCAAAAAAGAATCCGAGCTTTACGAGGGGGCGCTGCGCCAGGGACCGCTCCCGGTTGAAACGATGCTGGTTGACGCCTTCTTTCCTCCGAAGCAAACGAGTCTCAATGATCCTCGATTTCAGTTGGCCGCCTGGCATCTTGTTTCTGCAAAGCCGATCGGACAAGTTATTAGCGCAAAATTAGGCGATTCAGGCGTCAATGCCTTTATAGGTTCTGCCCCTACACGTGCCATGCGGTTTTTTATTTCTCTTTTATTTGCCGAGCACATTTTTGAATCGAGAAATGCGGAGCAGGCTCATGCAGTCTTAACCCAAGCGATCGAAGGCTCCGCTGAGATTTCAAAGGGCGACAAGACGATGCTGATCCGTTTGGCGGATACTCTCTTAGGTGAAGTCGAGGGACGAGATAACTATTTCAGGATTACTGATAATCACCAGGTTGTTATCTTTCCCCAAGGCGCAGACGGCCGCCATTTCGTCATCGAAAGAGTTCCCGCCACCGAGGGCAGCTCTGAGGTCAAATCGTACATGGGCCGAAGCGCATTAAGAGAAATGTCAATCGACGGCTTGCGCTATCGTTTCGGTTGGGTTGATGCGGTTCAAATTCCCATGATCCGCGCTCAGCTTGCGAATGCCATAGAAATGGCGGCGCGGCAAAAAGCCTTTCGACTTGCACCCATCGTTCGAGCCGAACTCCGCAGTCCCATTGAGGGTGTTTATGCAAAACCTGCTACTCCTACTCCGCCTGCCCGTGCAGAGGTCAGAACAGCAGCCGCCATTTCAGAAGCAGTTACTCCGCGCGAGGCGCCGGTTGTTGAAACTCAGAGCGTTTTAGATAAATTTCTAAAACAAGCTGAGGGATTTATTCAAAATCCGACGCTTATAAGCCGAATCCAATCGGCGATTAAGATTGTCGTTGTTGTTGGTATTGGGATTACGCTCTTCAAGGCGATTCCGGTACTTGGCGTGGCGGCGCTTTTTAAATCCTTTTTGGGAGCGACAGCGGCCACGGCGGCGTTTGTTCCGATCCTTACGACACTCAGCACTTTTCTTTTTAAAGTGGTTGCAGTGGCCATCGCAGCTGAATTCCTCATATCGCTTGTCACGACCCACATCACCAACCCAATCCAATATTGGGCGAAAGAGAAATTCGCTCTCGATTGGCTGGCCCTGCCGGCTCCCACGCCCCGCTCAAGCCGAGAACATATGCTGGCCTATCTAAGCTCCTTCTACAATCTTTCCGATGCCGCCATCCAAGAAATGGTTTCTTACAAGGGCGGTGTCAACTCCATCCCCAAAGAGAAATTGTGGGATGTGATTACCCAGCTCAATCAGACCAACCTTGAAAATGCGGCTTTGGATGGGAGAGCAAAGGCCGCCACAGATGAGCTCGAGAAGTACCGCCATAAAATTTCAACCCACTTTCAGACCGCATTAAAGAAACAAGCGGATCAAAAAGTTTCTCAAGGTGAAAAAATTTCGGCTCGTGACTACGTGGCCGCAAGTTGGGATGCCATTGTGAGCTATCTGTCCACGAGGAAAATTCTTGCTCTTGTCGATATCGCAGCATTGCCCGTGCATCTTCTTGAGTCCTTCTTCTTCGGCTTCTTTATTCCGAGAATCAAATGGCTTTATGGAATTCGCGAGAATCATCTGAGTCCAGTGCAAGTTCAGAGCATTGTGAATTATTATTTAACGCCTGAAAGGGAGGGACGAAAGGGCAGTACGGTGCCGTACCTTGACTATGTGTTAGCGGACAATACCGTCTCGCTTGCGGGATTCGCCAAGTTTGCCGACCGGCGCGTTTACATTGGCATCATTGGCGGGATTGCGGGAGGGATTCTAGCCGCCACAGGGGCCGGCGCCATTATGGGAGTGGGTCTCACCGGGATGTTTGCCTTCTTTACACTCGGAAGCTATTTGTCGTCGCTTCTCACGGTCATTTTGCTATATTTTCCGAAGGAAGCTGAAAAGGCCCAAAACAGACTGATCTTAAAAGATTGGGTGAATGCTTTGCGGGATTCTCATCATTCGGAGCTCTCACCAAAAAGTAAGAATAAGCTGCTTGCGCTTGGAAAGACGGCGCTTGGCATTGAGACAATGCAAGCCCATAAATTCATCGATCACTTGAAAGGTTTTATGGACGGTCTGCCGGATAATCAAAAAAAGCCGGCGAAAGAATTTCTTAAGGCACACCTTGTTCCGCTCATTCGCCACAAAAAGCTTTCTACGGTCAATGTTGCCGAAGACGCTTATGCCCTCAGTCTGATTCTCGGAGAAGAAACCGGCCGTGCGCCCCCGCATGCGCTCTGGACACGCCTTCCGTTCATTGCCCCCCTCCTCACTTGGATGGCATCCGGCCATCGCCGGGAATCTTTCAACCTCGCCAACAATAAATCCTTTTGGCTCAAGATGATCTTCGTGAGCTCTATTTCCATGAGTTTTATTCTTCCCATTGAGATTGCGGCTGCGCTGTGGACGGCTGAAAAGCTCGATGTCGCCTTGGATCATTACACGGATGGAAAATTTGGAGAAATTTCTCAAGATGAGCAAATTGGCATTGATGCAATGGCTCAGGTCCAAACCCCCTCGGGAAAAATAAACGCCCTCGTCTCTGCTTTTGTAGGCCAGGGAGGTCCGCTCTCTCTTTCTCAACTCAGCATCTTAGAAAAAATCAATGCTCCAGAATTTCAGGCCGAGGTTATGAAGGCAGCGTCCGAAGGAGATGTGAAGGGTGCGAATCAGCTTATCGAGCATCTGGTTCGTGAGGAGGCACTCAAGGCTGACTTTTTCCACAAAGGTATCGGGATGGTTGAGATCGAGGCGCTGCGTCTTGCGCAAGACTTGAAATTGGCGGGAGGACAGGCGGTGAGCGCGCTTGTCCATGGGGAGCAAGGTGACGTGATGAATCCACATGATGAGCAGATCGTGATGCAGGTCTCAGCGTTTGGACTTGAACTTCAATCCCTCGAAACTGCTCAAGAAAATATGGCAACGGCGCCTAAGGATGAAGCCGAGAAGATCCAAAAAGTCTTATCCGCCGCCGCAGCCATCCAAGATCCCATCGAACGCAACAAGCGCCTTGTCTCGGTGCTTCGAATCCAAACCCTTCGTTTGGCCGATCGTCTGCCTGAGTCGGAAGTCAAAGATATGATCAAGGGAGCGCAGACAGCCCTCGACGCCAAGCAATTTTTCCATCCCCAGGAAAAACTCATGGCTCAGCTGGAACACCTGACCTTCGCAGCATTCCTCGGGAAAGATGAGCACATGAAAAGCGAGGCGCCGGCACCGGAAGCGGCGGGCATGGATCCTGCACAGTTCCGAGCCCTGCTTGCAGAGCGAGGCATTGAAACACCCGCTAAAGATGCGATGCCCAAGCAGCGGGAAGCGACCGAGGCAGAAAGAAAAGCCTTTGAAGATGCGCGCGATCTTCCGCGTGCTCGTACGGCGGGATTCGGTGACAATCTTTCGGCTTACCGGGAACACCTCCAACAAAAAGAATTGCAAGAAGCTGAAGCGAGAGCCAAAAGGGTTCAAGAAATCGAAGCGTTGCTTGCGAAGCAGCAAGCCGAAAGTGAAGCCGAGAAAGCCAAAAAAGCCGAGGCGCTTCAAGCGTGGAACGCCTTGAGCGATGAGCAAAAAAAACAGGCGCTTGATGATTCTCTTGATGCGAGACGCGCCCAGCGACTTGGTTTTTTGAATGTGCAAGCCTTTAGAACTGACAGAGCTAAGAAAGAAGCTGAGGGCATTGCTGAAAAAGCCAGACAGCATGAAGCCATCAATCGAGAACTTGCTCAGAAGGAGACAGAATACGCAGCCTACAAAGCTGCTAAGGATGCTCGCGATGCGAAGTGGGCCGCGATGACGAATGACAAAAAACGCAAAGCTTTCGAAGATGAGTTTGATTCTCCCCGCGCCGCAAAACTGGGAATGAATTTAGTTGAATACCGTAAGCATTTGAAAGCCCAAGAAGCAGAGGCGGCGAGAAAGTGGCAGGAATTTGTTCAAAAAAATGAGGCCGAGCGCAAGCAAAGAGAAGCCCAATCAGCGGCGCGGCAAGCTGAGCTGGATCATGAAGTGAAAGAGTGGCTCATTGCGTTTAGGGCAAAAGCCAAACAGCAGGATGTGGAGGCGGTCACTAGGAGGCAGGAAGCGGCAAGAAAGGAGGTTGCCTTGCAGGCTATGACGCCTGAGGAGCGCAAGCAATACGAAGCAGCAGAACTCGATCGGGCCCGTACCATGGTGGCCCAAATGCAGCGCGACCGCGATGAACGAATCGCCAAAGATTTTGGCATCACCTATGATCAATTATTGTCTCAGCGAACTGCGGCTCGGGATGAGATTGATCGCAAAGTGGCCAAAGCCATTGCGGCTTGGCGGGTAAGGACCGCAGAAAATACAAAGCTCTTAGCCGAAGAAAGGGCTCGGCGGGAGGAGCTGGCCAAACTTTCTGACGATGCGCGCTTAAACTTAGCTCGCGAGCTTATGGTTGAGTTGAAAGCCAAAAGAGACAGAATGTCGATCACAGATTTTATCCGCCGCGAGCAGAAGATTAGCACCCTAAAGGCTGAAGAGAAGCGCAAGTGGGAGACGATGACCGAGGATGAGAAGTATGAATGGATGAGGGGGCAAGTGGAGTTATGGAAACAAGAGCGCGGTAAGCGATTTCAAGAGCAGTTCCCTCCGACGGTCTCGAGTTTCAAAGTGGCTCGGGGCATGGATCCAAATCGATTTGCTGAATGGCTAGCCCTCCTTCAACTTGAAAATAAAGCAATGGATGAAGTCGCTAAAAAATCCACGCAAGCGGATGCCGCTAAGGCTAAAACTGGAGAAGCCGCCAAACAAGCCAAAGCGGAAACGGCTTACGCGAAGGCGCTTGCTGCAGCCCAAGTAAAGGGTTTGGATGTTAAACGTATTCAGGAAATGGATGTAAACACGGCAAATCTTTATCAAAACATTCGTGGGATTTTGTCTCGCCTACTTGCAGAAGCTAAGCTTCAAAAGGCCCGCGAGGCTTATCGCAAAGTCACACTAAAATCCCCAACACTTG
>CAYJSI010000049.1:0-9228 GCA_964373045.1 uncultured bacterium | reverse complement strand
ATGGACCGGGAGATCCGGATGACGGATTTTCCGCCGGATATTTTCGCCGAGATTCCGGCCGAGCTGATTTATTTCTGCCATTGCAATCCGAGGATCGCGATTTTCGGAAAGAATCGGTGGGGCGGCACTTGTTCTGAATGTGACGCTACAACCTGGCGATTTTCAGAAAGAGCCCCTGGAAAGTTCCAGGGCCAGAAAGTCTGCGACCTGTCATTCCATAAAATCCGGGAATTTCCCTGCCAATGGTTTGAGCGCTGTTCTTGCGGGTTGGAGGTGACCTCCCCTGAAGCACGCGAGCAAAGCGAGTTTATGCGCGAGCTTCTCGCCCTCATGGATGAGGAGGAACCGAATTTCCTCCCCCAAGCCTCCCTTTTTTCAAAGTAACTCTTCTTAAATCTTCCTCACCATTTCCCTTTTCAATCAAAAGCAAGGAATAGCTCTGCTTTTGCCCCGTATCCTTGGGACACGAAAAATTTTAGAAATTTTAGGGGGATACCCTGACAAACCTCTGAAAAAAGGACCATTGACCGCCAGTATATGGAGGCGGTTCTTCGTTTGATTGTGGCTGAGTGCTCTTCTCTGAAGGATTCGGGCCGCCGGTCAAGGAGGCAAGTGGTCTTGCCTGGTGTCGTGATTGTAACTGAAAGCGCCGCTTGCAGGTTCATGGCAGTGCACGCCCCTGACCCCACTCCCTCGTCTTGGGGAAATTGAGTCTCGGGACCGGGGTCAGTGGCGTGCTTGAGTTTCATGCAAGCGGCTTAAGAGAGGAGGCGGCATTTTTGGCCATCAATATCCGGGATCTGGCCTTGCTTGAGTTTTGTCTGGAGCAGAAGTTTATGACGCTGGATCAGATAGCGAGGATGTTTTTCCCTGAGACGGGCAAGGTCTTTAACTGGCCCATGAAGTGTGTGAGGAAGCTTGTCCATGAAAGATTGCTTGTCGCGGAGAAACCGGGATTCTGTAAGCATACCCTTTACCGCGTTACGACGAAAGGTGCGAGCCTTTTGAGAAAGCATGGCCTTGGAGGAGGCCTTAGGGCTATCGAGCGGATCGACACCCGCACCTGGGAACACGATCTCTGGGTGACGGATGTGAGGATCATCTTTTACCGGATCCTGGGCCTCAAGCATTGGAGGGCCGAGCGGCTCCTTAAGCAAGAGCAGGAAGGCAAGGTGCCGGACGGAATCGTCTCTTACAGCAATACCGATCTTGTGATCGAGGTGGAGCGCTCGCTTAAGAAGAAGCGGTATTACGAGAAGACACTTCTCGATACCTCGATCCGGCAATTCCGGGACGAAGAGAGCATTCTTTACATCACAGCGGATGAGAGGGATATGCGCTGGCTCATGAAACAGGCCAAGGGATGGGTGCGGATTTATTTTGCGACAATTAGCGATCTTACCGGGATGAAGGACTCTGTGACCTTTGAAAACGCCGAAGGGAAGAAATTCACACTTTACCGGAAGGAGGACTTTTCAGATGACGGATCAACTCTGCCCAGAGGAGAAATCCAAGATCAGGCTCTTGAAACGCATGTTTGAGGAAGGCAGTGTTTCCCGGGATCAGATGAAAAAGATCTCAGGGATTGAGGCCCGGGAGCTTGAGGGATTGACTCGAGAAGGACTCATCAAGGCGGATACAAGTTATTTCGGCGGGGCCAGGCATTATTTCCCAACCCGGAAGGCAAAGAAATATCTTGCTGAGCGCGGAGTCAAGATTTATGTCGCAACACCCAAGAGAGCGCCCTTGAAAAACGAGCTTCATGACGAAGTCTTAAGGAACCTCAGGCTCAAGTTTGAGGAGATGGGTTACAAGACGTGGCAAGCGGAACGGTGCCTCAGGCAGCGCGGCATGGTGGAAGTGACGCCCGACGGAATCCTTGAGATTGAGAGGCGCAAGGTCGCCATTGAGCTTGAATTTTCGGGCAAGAGCTTCAAGCAATATGAAAAGCGATTTGAGTTTTACCAGAATCATCCAGCCATTGACGCAGTCCTTTATTTTGTGGCCTCGCCTAAGCTGAGAGAGACGCTACTTCACTTGAGCCAAGCTCATTCCAAAATCTTCGTAATCCTGCTTAAGAATTTCATGGAGCATGAAGGGAATGCCTATGTGGAGCGTTCGGGATTTCCGGGAACCGTCCGGCTTTGGAAGGTGCTTGAAGTGATCGGCCGGAAGCGGTTTGTCGAAGCGGAGGATGTGAGAACGACGGAACGACTATTATGAGCGTTTTCGATTTTTTGTCAGGAGGGCGCTTAAGTAGTGAAACAGAGCGCGTTGGTCGGTTTTTGGAAGAGTTAGAACCTGTTTAAACTTTTTCCACAACGCTACCTGTTCTGGATCGACTTTCTTTTTGATGGGTTTGAAGCCGAGTAGCTGTTCGACGGTAACATCGAGCTCTTTGGACATTCTTGCGAGTAAATGAGACGGAGGCTGCTTGGATTGTTTTTCATAATAGAAGATGGACCGCAGGGAAACACCGAGATTCTTGGCAAGTTCCCTCATGGTAAGGCCCCGCTGCTTGCGGAGCAGGGTCAGGCGCTTACCGAATGACTTATCGACCGGTTTCTTGGGCATACGGCGGTATAATAACACAAAACGTAAAAAAAGATACCGCGAAAATGATGTATGCCAAAAAAGGCACTATGGGGGCTATGAAATTCGTAAAAGGTAACACAAATAATAATAATTATTGACATAAAAAGTAACAACTGGCAGTATTGTCATTGTTCGTTTAGGAGGTGTTAAGGATGAATCAAAAACCGGATGAATCAAACAACGGAAAGTTCGATCTCGATGTGCTGGACCGTGTGTCCAGACATTATGAAGACGTGGTGCGCGAGAGCCAGAAAGCGCACGATTTCCTGAGGCGGAACGGAATCTTAGACGGAGAACTTCTCCAAAGATACCGGGTCGGATTCTGTGACGGATCTTTGACGAAAGATCCCGTGGTCCGCACTGAGCTTGTAAGACTCGGGATTCTTGGAAAGCGAGGCAAAGAAAATCTCCAGAACTTCATCACCGTGGCCGTGACCGGCGAAGGCGGTGCGGTCGAGGGACTTTACGCCCGCTATCTTTATCATGAAACCGAAATGTTTCTTCCGGAAGGCACAAGCGCTCTATTCAATAGTGCATTCGCAAAAGACAAGGAAGTGCTTTATGTGACGGGGAGCGTGATTGATGCCTTGAGTTTGGTCAACAAGGGATTCCATGAAGCGGTCGCCCTGTGCGGCGAGGGAATCAACAAGGATGATTTCGGCGTCTTTGAAAGCGTAAGTCTCAAGAAGATTTACTTTTTCACGAATGAGAAAAAAGCCGAGAAGCTTTTGGAGCCGATGACAGTCTCAGGCGTGGAGTGTTTCTTGGTTTCGCTTCCTGAAAACGTGAGTATCCCTCGTTTCATCACAAGCGGGGGCGATATGACGGAGCTTCTGAAAAAAGCCAAAAAGCTTGAGATCGCCCATCAGGAACCCCAGGGAAACAAAATCCCATTCAAAGTCATCAAGGAAGATCAGGCGATTTATTTCATCCGGGGTGAATTGAGCTACCGCATTACGGGGCTTAACGTGAGGCGCGTGGGAAGCCTCAAGGCCACGATCAAGATTCAGCATAGTGAAAGCTATCACCTCGATACCTTTGATCTTTATAGTTCCCGGGCAAGGGCGGGCTTCGTAAGACAGGTCAGAAAAGTGATGCGCCTTGAAGAAGCCCGGACAAACCTTGACCTTAAAGAGATCGTTGAAAAGCTTGAAGGGATTCAAATGGAAATGCTTGGGAGTGAAGCTCCCGATGAGCGGGAGATCATGAGTGAGGCTGAGCGCACCGAAGCGCTTGGATGCCTCAAATCGGAGGATCTGATTCAAAGAATTCTGGGTGACGCCAAGACCTCGGCCTATGTTGGGGAAGAGAAGAATCTTTTGCTTGGATATTTGGTTTCTCTTTCAAGGAAGCTTAAAAATCCTCTTGCCCTGATTATCGTCTCGCAGTCTGGAGCGGGAAAGACCGAGCTTCAGGACCGGGTGCTTTCCTTTACGCCTCCAGAAGATTACATTAAGGTGACTCGTCTTACGGATCAATCCCTCTTTTATCAGGGCAGCGAGTCTCTGGCACACAAACTGATTGCCGTGGAGGAAGAGCAGGGCGTATCAGGAGCCGGGTACTCCATCCGAAATCTTTTGAGCGCCCATCACCTCACTTCCATGACCACGATCCGGGATGAAGCCACGGGGAAATTAAAAGCCGTAAGCCATAGAGTCCAGGGACCTGTGAGCATGATGGTGACGACCACAAATCCCGAGATCAATTACGAAACCTACAACCGCTTCCTTGTCCTCACCGTGGATGAAAGCCAGGAGCAGACAAGAAAGATTCTCGAGGTCCAGCGCCATCTCGAAACCCTGGAAGGTGCGCTTGAACAAAGGAAACACGAAAAGATCCGCAGGCTTCACCAGAACATGCAGCGCCTGATTGAGCCCATGGAAGTGATCAACCCCTACGCTGAAAGGCTGAGGTTCGTGGACAGCCTCCTTCGGGCCCGCCGCGAGCAGAAAAAATACCACAGTCTCATTAAGGCCGTGGCCCTTTTAAGGCAGCATCAAAAAGAGATCAAAATGGGAAAGGACGGCAAAGAGACCTTCAAATACATTGAGGTCGATAAAACCGATATCCGGATTGCCAATGACTTGGCACGTGAATTTCTCCTAAAAGGCCTTGATGAATTAAGTCCCCAGGGCCGGCGGCTGATTCAGATCGCAAAGGAATTGATCGGCCAAATGGCAAAGACTGAGAACGCTTCCGAGGAAGAAACCGTTTTCTCGCGCAGGGAGATCCGCCAATTCTCAGGCTGGAGCGATTATCAGGTGCGGAAGCAGTTAAAGGAGCTTGTGGAACTTGAGTACCTTTATCCTGTAAGCGGCCGGAACGGAAAGAAGTTTCTTTACAAGCTTGTCTGGGACGGAGGCGACTGGAGTGAGAAGGATTTGGGCCTTGTTGAGGCCGAGAACCTGTAGAAAAGATCAAACCTTGCGGGACCTTGATGAAACCTTATGAGGGAATTTAAGAAGAGCTTGCGAGCGAGCGCCGTCAGCTTGCGGTAGGATTAAGTGATTTTGGAGTAATGTGTTGAATGCGGTTTTGAGGGGCGTTTCAAAGAAAACACTATGACGGGCATGAAAATCAGCTCAAAGGAGAGTGCCGTAAGATGAACACGAAATTAAACAAGGCCGCACTTTTATTGGAGCATTACGTCCAGGACCGCGGCCAAAAAGGCTATGCCCCAGGAACCCTTCGCCTTTACCGGCAGTACAATACGGAGTTTCTCAAATATCTCGATCAGGATGAGCGGATTGATGACCTCAGGCAGGTGGACCGGGAGGTCGTCTCAAGGTTCCAGAGCCATCTTTACACCAAAGAACGGGCGCTTTGTTTTAAGACGCAAGAATTAAAGCTTGTCGCGCTCCGTAATCTCTTTCAGTGGTGCCATAATCGGGGCCTCCTTTACCACGACCCGACCAAATTCATCGAATTCCCCAGGAAAGCCGAGCGCCTCCCCCGGGACATTTTCAAGGAAGATGAAATCAGGAAGGTCCTCGATAGCGTGGACATTGACTCCAAGAGGGGACTCAGGGACAAAGCGATCCTGGAGCTTCTTTACTCCACCGCAATGCGCTCAGGCGAGCTTTGCAATCTCACGATTTACGATATCCATAAAGATGCAGGGGTCGTAAGAATCCGCCGGGGAAAAGGCGGCAAGGAGCGCTATGCGCCCTTGGGGGAAGTGGCGCTTGGTTACATCGAGGAATATATCGAACACGCAAGAGATAAATTCCCCAAGGCCAAGGATCAAGCCTGGCTCTTTTTATCCTACCGGGGAAACCAGATGAAAAACAACGCCATTGCTCCCCTTGTGCAAAAGTATGCGGCCAGGGCCGGCATCAAGCGCTACACCCACGCCCACATGATCCGCCACTCCACGGCCACGCATATGCTCCGGCACGGGGCGGATATCCGTGTGATTCAGGAGCTTTTGGGACACGCCAAGCTTGAGACGACCCAGCTTTATACGAAGGTGGACATCAAGGACTTAAAGAAGGTGCACAAGAAAACCCATCCCCGCGAGCGATTGAACTAAGACATGAAGCAATACGTCAAAGAATACCTCGCCTATCTCACCGGCCAAGGACGAGCCAAACGCACGGTGGATTCGATCCGCTACCGGCTCAAATACTTTTATGATTTCCTCAAAGGTGAGAAAACAACGAGAATCAACCGCGAGACCTTTGAGCGTTACACACGGTACATGACCGAGGAGAAAAAGTACAAACCCCAAACGAGGGATGGCCGGATTGAGGCGATCCGAGGTTATTTCCGCTACCTTACGGATACGAAGCGCCTGCTTTTCAATCCCGCCGATCGGCTTGAGGTTCCGAAATGTCCCAAGACCCTGCCTGACGATATCCCAAGCCATGAAGAGATCGTCAGAATCTTGAACAGCATTGAAACCGTGACAAGGGTCGGAAAGCGCAGAAAGGCCGTCCTTGAGCTTCTTTACTCCACCGCGATCCGCGCCAATGAGCTCCTGAACCTTGAGACCTTTGATGTGAATTTCAAGGAAAATGAAATCTTTGTCCGGAAAGGCAAATTCAACAAGGACCGGGTAGTGCCGTTTGGACGGGAGGCCCGTCTTGCACTCAAGGGTTACATCGACCATGCCCGGAAATATCATGCCCAGAGGACAGGTGAGACCAAGCTTTTCTTAAGCACCTGGGGAAACAAGCTCAAGTACAAGGAATTCATTCTTGTGATGGGCGGGGCGAGGAGAAAGAACGGAAGCCGCCTGAAGGCGCATAGCCTCAGACATGCCTGCGCCGTGGGGATGCTTCGGAACGGCGCCGACATCCGCTACATCCAGGAGCTTCTGGGGCACAAACTCGTCACCTCGACCCAGATTTACACTCAAATTCTCCCGGAGCATTTGAGAGAGGTTAACGCAAGATACCATCCGAGAGCTAAGATTAAGAAAAGATTTGTCCTTTCAGAAAGGATTCCACTTTCTCTCCAGGAAAATGACATGGTTCCCACCCACCGAAAAACATTGCCCTTAATTTCAAGGAACTTACTCCCCTGACCTTACCCTCCGGTGCCCTTACCGGCCAAACATAAATCATCGACAAACAGACGTTACGACAGAATAAAAATGCCCTTACTCTTAGGAATTGCCCTTATTGCCACGGCACTTACGGCGTGCCAGGAGAAGGGTTCCAATGCCAGCGGATGAGAGTTCCGTGCGGGTAACTGCCAGAAGACCCGGTAGCCAGCCCTGGCCAATGACCGAGAGGTTATTGGCTGAGCAGGGTACAAAATCCACCTTGGGTGGAGGGTGATTCTACAGTCCGTAACATTAAGTGAATTCTGCCGCGTCGTTACGTGGACACCGAAAGGTGTAAGAGGAGGCCGAGCCCCGCGTAAGTAGGCGAAGGCGACAATCCCAGTTGAGACTCTGGAGCGACTGGGGCAAATCCTCCGGCGTAAAGGAAGCGGAATGTGGAAAAGGCATTGGAATCAACCTGGGAGATCCTCCCTGTCGAAGTATGGCTTGGGGCCATAAGGTTCACGCCCAAAAGGCTCCAAGGACAGGAGGAAGTCGGAGGGGGTCATACTACCTGAGAAGAAAGAGACAACACAACTCTTTCAGAGGGAAGGACCCCTGCTTCAACCATGCGTCTAAAGAGGAGGTGTGCTGGAGAATGTCTGTGAAGACTAACGACTCCCGCGAAAAAGTGCGCCATCTTCAGAGGACGCTTTACCATGCAGCCAAAAGGAATCCCAAACGCCGGTTCCATGCGCTCTATGACAAGGTTTATCGCTCGGATATTTTGGAGCGAGCCTGGCAGGGAGTGCGTCGGAATCATGGCGTGGGCGGGATAGACGGCCAGACTCTTGAATGGATTGAGCAAGAGTATGGTGTGGAGAATTTCCTCAAAGAGCTTCAGAGGGAACTTGAGGAAGGGAAATATCATCCTCGTCCTGTGAAGCGGGTGGAAATTCCAAAGGCAAAAGGGGGAGTTCGCCCTCTTGGTATCCCTACCATCCGTGACCGCGTAGTGCAAGCGGCCTGCCGGATGGTGATGGAGCCGATTTTTGAAGCGGACTTCCTCGATTGTTCCTACGGATTTCGGCCCAAGAGGAGTGCCCATCAAGCGCACTTTGTGATTGAAGAAGCAATACAACACAAAGGGCAAAACTGGGTGATCGACGGAGACATTGAGAAGTATTTTGACTCCGTTGAACACTGGAAATTGATGGCGCTTCTGAAACTCCGAATCAGCGACCGGAAGATTCTGAAACTGATTCGGGGCTGGCTGAAGGCCGGGATAATGAAGGAAGGTGAGATCGAGCCAACCCTGGAAGGAACTCCCCAGGGAGGGGTGATCTCGCCTTTGCTTTCCAACGTCTATCTACACTTCTTTGACCGTGAATGGCAGAGGAAGTATGCCCACCTTGGGAGGTTAGTCCGGTATGTGGATGACTTTGTCATCCTGTTCAAAGTTTCAGTCCACGCTGAGAAAGGCCTCGAAATTGTGCGGGGGATTTTGAAGCGTTTGGGCTTGAAGCTTCATCCGGAAAAGACGCGGCTTGTGAACCTTTATTGGGGCAAAGCGGGAATTGACTTCCTTGGATTTCACTTCAGGAGGCATCCTTCTGAACCCAAGAAGGTAAAACGCCACGTCGTTAGCTGGCCTTCCAAGCACGCTATGAAACGGATTCGCCGGAAGATACATGACCTTACGGCCAGTCCTCGGTGTAGCACAGTGCCGCTCGAAGATGTAGCTGAAAGGCTCAACCCTGTAATTCGGGGATGGGCAAACTACTTTCGGGTGGCTGCCAACGGCAGGCAGAAATTCGGGGCGCTGGATTTGTACGTCATGCAAAGGCTCGGAAGACTTCGCCGTATGAAACATCGCAACAAGCGACGGAGATGGGACTCTCGTGACTATCAGCGTCTCGGTGTTTTTCACGCCGAAAGCAGTGTGAAATGGGATTCGATCTTGAAAGCCCACGGAAGAGAGGTTGTCGGAAAGCCGTATGATCGAAAAGGTCACGTACGGTTTGATGAGGGGGCGTTGGAAACAGGGTATGGCTGAGATCATGCGACACTCACAGACGAAAGGGTGAGAAACAGGGAACGCAAACTTCAGCCTGTAGCCACTGCGCCAATGCTCTACTCTACTG
>CAYJSI010000048.1:0-9521 GCA_964373045.1 uncultured bacterium | reverse complement strand
TCAAAGTGATGGAAAGATCTAGGCCCGCATCATGGATTCCCTGGGCCGTGACTGCGGCGGTGATTTTGATCGCGTTTTTTGTCCTTCTCTCAGGACGCCGCTTGTTTGTGGATATTAAAGTCATGAACGAACGCGCCGCAACGCTCGACACAGCGCCGGACAATTCCGGATCTCCTCAGGGCAGTCTCGAGGAATTCTCCCGTATTTCTGAGGCATCCGGCAAAGCAAAACCCGCGATTCATTTCGGCGAAAAGCTGCCCATGCAGAATTTTTTGTTTGAGGGTGCCGCAAAACTCAAAAGCTCTAAAGACCGTATGAATCTAACGTTGATTAACACCTCCGTCGCGCCTTTCGCGCGGGCGATTCTCCGCTTCGACTCCCCGATGAATTTTACCGGATCAAAAGTTGTTTTTTACGTCAAAGGCGTCCGGGGCGGAGAAAACATTGCCTTCGCGTTGAAAGACAAGGAAAACGTTTCGGCTTTTAACAAAAATAAAATCTATCCGTTCCCCGGCAATTTAACCACCGATTGGCAGCGCGCGGAGATCCCCATGCTCAGCCTTGCCAAAGAGTTTGATACGAAAGCTGTGATAAGTTTACGGTTTGAATTTGGATCGAAGGACACAGACAATAAGCCTGGAGATACGCTTTTTGTAAAAGATATCCAGGTTCTACCGTTATAACCAGCGGAGGGGTCTTATGCAGATCATCGCCTTATCTAATCAAAAAGGGGGTTGTGGTAAAACGACTTCGGCGATCAACATCGCGGCGTCGTTGGCGTCACTGGGGAAAAGAACACTTTTAATCGACCTTGATCCTCAAGCCCATGCCACTTTTGGCCTTGGGGTACGCAACGAGAAACTTGAAAATTCTATTTATAATGTGCTGACCGAACAAACGGGGAAGAGCAAGCATTTTATCGAAGATGCGATTGTCCCGATCGATACGCATCTGGACCTTGTGCCGTCGCATATTCTTTTGAGCACGATCGAACAAGAATTTACCGATAAAGACGAATCTGTTTCCAAGCTGCATGAGGTTTTATCGTCACTTTCTTTTCCGTATGATCGTGTGATCATTGATTGCCCTCCGAGCCTTGGGTTTCTTACCTTCAATGCGCTGCGCGCGGCACAAACCATCATTGTTCCGGTGGAGCTTAGTTCCTTTTCGCTGATGGGGGTCAGTAAGCTCTTAAGCATGATCGAGTTGATCCGCGTCAAAATCCAACACACGCCCAAAGTTTACGCGTTGCCGACGATGGTTGACATGCGAACCAACTTTTCCAAACATATGATCGATGAGATCCGCCAGGTCTTTGGTGAAAATATATTTAACAGCTTGATCCGCCAGACCGTCGCGGTCAAGGAATCGCAGGCCAAGGGAATGCCGCTCGTCAAGTACAACCCCAAGTCCAAGGGTGCCATTGATTACCTAATCCTAACGCAGGAAATTTTAAACAAGATCCCAACGGTCGATGAAATTTTGAAAACGCAGCCTTCAAACCGCATCGGAAGTTCCGCAAATCGTCTTTGTGATTTTAGTTTCAAAAGAGAAGACGCAAAAGAAGTGCATATTGTCGGCGATTTTAACAACTGGAGCGTTTCTAACGAATCGCTGCTTTGGCAGAAAGAAAAAGGGGTCTGGCAGAAGAGGGTTTCGCTAGAACCGGGCCGCTATCGTTATAAATTTGTAGTGGACGGGGAATGGACCACCGATCCCTCAAACCACACGCTGGAATCAAACCCGTACGGCGGCCTCGATTCCGTCTTGGAAATCGAATAAACCACTGATGCTGAAGTCGCCCCGGGTATCAGTAACGAGGTTGGGCTTTCATGATTAAAGAGGCCAAAATAGCTTCCGTGGTTTCCCTTTTCCCATTGCCCCAATACGTGGTAGTCCTTGAGGATGTCGAAAAGACACGCCTCGTTCCCATATGGATCGGCGTTAACGAAGGGAACGCGATCGTGCTTGAGATGCAGGGGGAGAAATTTCCGCGGCCTTTGACGCATGATCTTATCGTAAACCTTTTGAAAGAGCTCGGCGCCGAGATAGAAAAAATCGTGGTCAGTGATCTAAAAGACAACAGCTACTACGCGTTGATCCATATCCGTTACGCAGGGAAGACGTTCGAAATCGATGCGCGGCCTTCCGACTCGCTGGCGTTGGCGGTTCGCACTCACTGCCCCATTTTCATCGATGAGAAGGTGTTGAATAAATGCCCGAAAATCGAGAGACCCATCACCCAAGAAGAGATCGAGAAATTCAAGGAAGACTTAAAAAAAATGTCTCCGGAGCAATTTTTTAAAACTCTCGAGGAGACGCCGCCCGTGGAAGAGCCTTCGATAGGTCCGGCGGCGGGTGAGGAATCTTTTGAAGAAGAGGATGAGCCGGATAAAGAAGAGGATGATGAGGAAGAAAAGGGATAGCAGGGAGCCAATAAACCCAATCACACACAAAAGGGGGTTTTAATGAAATATCGCATCGTTAAATGGATCGTTTTAATGGCACTTTTCCTATTAGTTGTCGATACAAAATTCGCTTTGGCATCCAATTCTGAGGTCAGCCCTACCGCGAATGTTGATTATGGAACGGGGGCCGGCAAAAAGCTCGGGCGCGGAATATCCAATGTGGCTTTCGGCTGGCTGGAGTTTCCTAAAGGAATCCAGGACGTAGGGGACCAAAACAACTTTATCGCTGCGATCACTTGGGGCCCTATTTACGGATTGGGAAAGGCCGTTGTGCGCACGGTTGCCGGGGCTTACGAAGTAGCCACCTTTCCAGTGCCTCTGCCGCAAAATTTTGAACCGCTCGTTAAGCCTGAATTTATGCTGGGAGATCAGTGGTAATTTTGAAATAGGGGCTCTTCGATGACAAATCGCACCAGCCTTATCAAGCCCGAGACCCTTGAGGAGGAACGCCTTGGCTCGCTTGAGGATGTCTTAAGCGAGCAGGCCTTTTTCCTGGCCCCGCGTTCAGGAAAAATAGCGGAGGAGTGGTCTGAGATTTATCTCAACACTTTCAGCCGTAGCGCTTTTTTTTCAGCCCAACGCGTTCAAAAGATTTTCAAAGAGCTCGTCGAGCTGTTTATCGGCTGTATTCAAGAGAAGCGTCTGGACTTTTATCTTGAAAGCTTGAAAGAAAGAGGCATTTTATTTTCCCGCCTCGGCGTACCGTTTGATGAAATCATCGTTTCTTTGCATATTTTTGAGGAGGTGTGCCTCCGCGAATTCCTGAATTCTCATACCCACCGGCAAATGTTGCCCAAAATTATGAACGTGATGGGAGAGCTTCATCACCAAGGGCTTGCCGCGCTCGCCGTAAGCTATTTTGAAACTACCCGGAATGAAATGCAAAAAATCACGGACGGGTTCACTGAGGAAAACGAAAACCTAAAAAAGGAGCTTTCGGAAATTCGTGACTCCTTATTCACCAACACCGCCAAAGAACTCAGTTCCATGCAGCTGGTCATCAGCGGAATCAACCGAAAACTCCGACAGCGCGTCACGCAGCTCAGCCGCGTGCAAAAAATCTCCGAGGTGCTGGACGGGGAATCCTACCTGCCAAAGCTTTTAAAAATAGCCTCAGCGCAGGTCCTGGCGCTTTGCCCGGCAAATGCCAATCTTTACTTCGGCCTCTTTGATGAGGACCGAAAAATGGTCAATCTCTATCATCAGGAATCTAGAACAAGCACGGACTGTGATCTGGTAAAGACTTTTTATTTTTCAGAACTCACAGAAATTTTTCAGACCGCCTTGTTCGATGAATCCAAGAAATGCCTATCCATCAAAGCACTTGATCAAATTCCGAGCGTCTTCTCTGAAATGCCGGCGGTCAGAAATCAAAAAGATTTTCTTCTGATCCCCATCCGCAAATACCGGGAAGTCATTGGTTTTGTGTTTCTCGGTGTGCCGGTGGAAGAATTCTTCTCCAAGATTAACCACAAATTCTACCAGCGTGTAGGTCTTGTAATCTCCAAAGCGATCTCGAGCGCGCTTCTCTTTACCAAATCCAAACAACGCGACCAATTCGAGTTCATTCTTGAAGAGCTTGACCGTCAAAAACTTCAACGGAAGCCTTTCGAAACTACCCTTGATTTTTGCCTGGGATCGCTGATCGATTTGCTGGGCGTAGAGCGTTCGTCGCTGATGCGGTACGATGAAAAGCGGAAAGAACTCAAGGTGTTCGCGGCGAAGGGTTACAAGGTGTATCCAATCTCGGGAGCCCCAATCAAATGGGGCGAAGGGATCGCGGGAGTAGCGCTCAAGGATTCAAAAATTATTTCTATCTCCAAGATGAGGGACTCAAAACCTAGCGACCTCTTGAGCTCGCTTCTGAGACATTCGGAGTTCCAGGAAATTAAAATAAAATCACTGCTTTGTATCCCGCTCGTCGAAGCCGAAAGACCCTTGGGAGTCGTGAATATATCCACCATTAATTACTACCAGCATTTTGAGAAGTCCGACATCGAAATGGCTCACCACGTGATTCACCGTATGACAGGCCTCTTAAAAAATATGGCGCCCCATGAAGAGAGCGGCATCGCCTGATAAAAGCCTCCATGACCAAAAAATATCTCCTGAAAGACTCTTCCGAGGCTGTCGCTAATTTCACCATTGATTATAAAAATGAGCTGAACGAATCCCAGTTCCAGGTGGTTACCCAGGCGGAGGGGCCATGCTTGGTGCTTGCGGGCGCGGGAAGCGGAAAAACACGAACGCTGATATACCGTGTGGCGTACCTTCTGGAAAAAGGCGTGCGGCCCGAAGAAATTCTTCTCGTCACCTTCACCAATAAAGCGGCCGACGAGATGAAAAATCGCGTCGAAAACCTTTTGCGGTCTAAAGCCAAAGGTCTGTGGTGTGGAACCTTTCACCATATCGGCAACCGCGTTTTAAGGACGTACGCGGGACGGATCGGTTTGGGGCAAGATTTTGGGATCCTTGATGATGAGGACAGCCGAGACCTTGTGAAAGTCTGCATCAAGTCGCTGGACATCAAATCGCTTGAATTACGGCTGCCAAAGCCCACGGTTGTCCAGTCCATTTTAAGTTTTTCAGTGAATTCCCGTCAAAAAATAGCGGACGTCATCGCTAGGAAATATCCTTACCTTCTACAATTTACCCGGGATTTTGAAAAAGTAAAAACGCTCTACGATGAAAAGAAGAGAAAAACTGATCATCTTGATTACGACGACCTGTTGCTCCAGTGGATCGAGCTTCTCAAGACTTCCGCCGAAACGAGGGAGCGCCTGACGGCGCAGTTTCGCTACTGCTTGGTCGATGAATATCAGGACACGAACCGCCTGCAGCATGAGCTGATCCAGATCCTGTCAAGCCGCCACAAGAACATCCTGGTGGTTGGCGATGACGCCCAGTCCATCTACTCCTTTCGGGGTGCCGAGATAAAAAATATCCTTGATTTTCCTGAACAATACGAGAACGCCAAGCTTTTCAAATTGGAAACTAATTATCGTTCGACAAAATCAATTCTCCACTTGGCGAACGAAAGCATCAAAAATAATGTGCATCAGTTCCCAAAAACCCTGAAAAGTGTGCACGGGCAAGGAGCCGTGCCGCAATTTGTGAAAGTCCGCGATGGCCGCCAGGAGGCGCGGTTTGTGGTCCAGCGCCTCCTGGAACTCAAAGAGGCGGGGATGGAATTGTCGGATATTGCGGTGCTCTTCAGGGCGCACTATCAAGCCGCCGAGCTTGAAATGGAGCTCGCCAGGCAAGGCATTCCTTACGTGATCCGCGGCGGGATCCGTTTCTTTGAGCAGGCCCACATCAAAGATGTTCTGTCTTTTCTAAAAATACTTGTAAACCCCTTGGATGAGATCTCCTGGACCCGCGCGCTAACGCTTCAAACCGGCATTGGCTTGGGATACGCCCAAAAAATATTTCAACTCACAGAAAAAACACCGGGAAACTTGGAAAAAATATTTGCGCTTGATTTTGCCGAGAAGTTACCTCCTAAAGTACGTGAAGGATTTTCCGGTTTCAAACGGATATTGAAAACCCTGCTAAAAGAGGATCTAAAAGACCATCCCGATATCCTGCTCGAAGAAATTTTGGATAAAGGTTATAACAAACACGTGTTGATGAATTTTGAAAATGCCCGCGACCGGCTTGAGGATTTGAAAGAGCTTGTAAATTTTGCACACACCTACCCGAATGTTAAGGATTTTCTTGCGGATGTCACCCTGCGGGAAGGGTTTAGGGGCGAGAGCCTGCTTCAGGGCGGGCTGGAGGAAGGACCCGGTGAAGAGCTGGTGCTGTCGACCGTTCACCAGGCCAAAGGCCTTGAGTGGCGGGCGGTGTTTGTTATCCGTCTTTCCGAGGGGCAGTTTCCTCATGCCAAATCCTCCGAAAGTGAGTCAGAGCTTGAGGAAGAACGCCGTCTTTTTTACGTCGCGTCGACGCGGGCCAAGGAAGAATTGGTATTGATCCATCCCATGACGCGTTATGACTACACCACAGGAACGGTGATTAACCGGCCTTCCGTTTTCATTGCCGAACTGCCTTCGGACGCCTACGAGGATATTGAAGTCGAGGAAAACCAGGAAGAAGAGACTATTTGTCTGGACTGACAAGGAAACTTGAAATGAAAAAAGGCGCGCTCCTGACCGTTTTTATTGTTGTGTTGATTGACTTGATGGGCTTTGGAATCGTATTGCCGCTCTTGCCGTTTTACGCGTCAAAATTCGGCGCCTCGGCCGTCGCCATCGGGCTTCTCTACAGCCTTTACTCTCTGGCGCAGCTTATTTTTTCACCCATCTGGGGAAATTTTTCGGACAAGGTAGGGCGTCGTCCTATCATGCTGATGAGTACTTTGGGAGCGGTATTCGCGTATACGCTCTTCGCGTTCTCAAATTCACTAATGATTCTTTTTTTATCGAGGCTCGTCGCCGGAGTAATGGGCGGAAATATTTCGACAGCCCAGGCTTATGTCGCTGACGTGACCGAACCCAAGGACCGCGCGAAGGGAATGGGCCTTATCGGCGCGGCATTTGGTATCGGATTTGTCATCGGGCCAGCGCTGGCGACATTTCTGATTCATCCGGTTTTTCATGAGACTTTCTCAAAGCTCGGGATGAGCGGTCTGGCGGCGTTGATTGAACAAAATAAATACGCGGTTCCCGGATTCGTGGCGGCGTTTTTTTCGCTCGTCAGCTTTCTTTTGGTCGCGTTTAAACTGCCGGAAAGCTTGGGGAAAAATACGCTGGACGACAGCGGACGCATCGCTCGCTCGAACGTTTTCAGCAAAACTTTCTGGACTTCGCTGATGCAACCCGGAAACGGCTCAAAAAAAGTTATTTTACCGCTCCTCATGTTTTGCATGCTTTTACTTTCCTTCGGGCAGTCCAGCCTTTACAGCGCATTTCCGCTTTTCTGCAAAAAAATACTCGATCTATCCGCGGAAAAAGTGGGGATGCAGTTTGTGTACATGGGGCTTGTCGCGGTTTTCATCCAAGGCGGCCTCATCCGGCCTCTGGAAAAGCGATTCGGTGAAAAAAATCTTTTTCTATTGGGGAGTGTCCTGATGGTCGCGGGGCTCGCGCTGATCCCTTTTGCCGCCTCAGAGACAGTTTTGACCGCCACTCTTCTTTTAATGACGGTTGGCGCGAGCCTGAACGGTCCGACACTGACAAGCCTCATCTCCAAGCAATCCGACCCTTCGCGTATCGGGTCGGCTATGGGGGCTTCCCAGGGATTTTCGGCGCTTGGGCGTGTGATCGGGCCCACATGGGGAGGGGCACTTTTTGGAATGTCCTACCGCTTTCCGTTTCTATTCACGGCGGCCGTGATTTCGCTCACAGTTTGGGTGGGAATTCGGCTGGTTTCTGTTGACAGGTAAAAAGGGTTTTGCTCAAATGAGCCCCATGAATCTTGAAGAAAAAACTCCTAATTCCGGCAGAAAATTATTTTTCGGCCTTTTTGTTTTTCCTCTCCTGATTGCCGTGGGAATGGCGGTCCTTTTGTGCTCCGTCGTTCTTCTGACCAATGAAAAAGAAACACCGGAATCCCTGATCCTAGCGATCAAAACCGGTTCTCCGGGTAAACGCTGGCAAAAAGCCTTTGAGCTTTCCAATGAACTTAATAAAAAAACAAAACACCTGCGCCAAGAATCCCTGGTTACGGAAATAACCCATATTCTGCAGGACTCAAGCCACTACGATTCCAAGACACGCGGCTACATGGCGATAGCCCTCAGTCATTTCGATACCCCACAAGCGATTGATTCGTTAAAAAAAGCACTCAAAAGCAACGATGCTGAGGTTCAGCTTTACGCGCTTTGGGCGCTTGGCATGCTGCGGGCGAAATCCGCGACTCCGAACTGCTTGGTTTTTCTGACGAGCGATGACGCGGACTTAAGAAAAACTTCCGCCTATGTGCTCGGGGCACTAGGGGAGAGCGGCGCGGTTGAACCGATGAAGCGTTTGCTGAACGACCCCGTTGCGGAGGTGCGTTGGAATACCGCATTGGCGCTCGCGCGATTAGGGGATGGCTCCGGCTATGACATTTTAATCAAAATGCTCGATCGTACGACACTGATTCTTGAGAATAATGTGAACGACGAAGCGGCTGAAAATATTATGATCAACTCGATCAAAGGATTAACCTTGATTGCGAAGCCTGATTCTATTAAAATCCTACAGGAACTTTCGAAAAACGATAAGAGTTTAAAGGTCCGGCAAATCGCGATTCAATCACTTGAAATCCAAAAAGAACATAGGGTAGAAAGCGTCCATTAAATGCCTGAAGATTCGATTCACGATAAGCCCGCAGTAGTTCCCGCGCCTTCACCTGTCTCCGCAACACCAAAACCGGAAAAAATAGACCGACGTACCTTTCTCTCGTGGTTTGGCCTGGCGTGGGTCAGCTTCGCTGCCGCGACAGGCGGGGCGCTAGCGATCGTATTGCGCTTCCTTTTTCCCAACGTAGTTTTTGAACCGCCCACCTCTTTTAAGGCGGGTTTTCCATCGGATTATGAAATTGGAGTCGTGGATGAGCGCTGGAAAGAAAAGTTCGGTGTCTGGATGGTAAAAACGGCGGAGGGGATGTACGCGCTTTCTACGATCTGTACTCACTTGGGCTGTACACCCAATTGGCTATCCGGTGAAAATAAATTTAAGTGCCCTTGCCATGGCAGCGGATTTTACAAAACAGGGATTAATTTTGAAGGCCCGGCGCCCCGACCGCTGGAGCGCTACCGGATCAGCCTTGCCGAGGACGGACAAATTTTAGTCGATAAAAGTAAAAAATTTCAGCAGGAAAAAGGCGAATGGAACAATCCGGAGTCCTTTTTAACCGTTTGATCTTAGGGACATGGGGGAGTAGTAGACAATGGCCGAAAGCGAAAAAAAACCAAAATTTAATCTAGGAAAAGCCATTACGGAATCGCAAGTTTATAAATCCATGTTTCGTCATGGGTATTCCACTTCCGATCGTGACCGCGCGCTCTCCGTCATGACCAATGTGTTTTTTCACCTGCACCCGGTCAAGGTGAGAAAATCCGGCGCT
>CAYJSI010000047.1:0-9677 GCA_964373045.1 uncultured bacterium | reverse complement strand
CTTTTTAAAATTTTGGATCTCGAATCACGCATTTTGTGATGAGAGATCTCTGTGCGTCAATTGCTTGCTTCTAGAAAACTTTTCGCTGTCTGGTTTATCCTGCGGGTTTATGGCGGAGGGGGTAGGATTCGAACCCACGAGAGCCTTGCGGCCCTAACGGTTTTCAAGACCGCCGCATTCGACCACTCTGCCACCCCTCCCACGGAACTTATGAGAAATAGGAGTCGAGGACCTTGGGAAGCGTGACGCTCCCGTCTTCCTTTTGCCCATTTTCAAGAAGGCAAAGAACGGTGCGGGCAAGCGCCACCCCCGAGCCGTTCAGCGTATGAACGTATTCAACTTTTCGATTTTCTTTGCGCCGAAAGCGGATATTGATGCGCCGCGCCTGAAAATCCCCGAACCAGCTCACGCTTGAAACCTCAAACCACTTCTCAGTTCCGGGCGCCCAAACCTCGATGTCGTAGCATTTGGCGGCGGCAAAACTCATATCCCCTGAAGAAAGAAGCACAACCCGGTAGGGAAGCTCAAGCGCCTGTAAGATGGCCTCCGCATTCTTCACCAAACTTTCAAGCTCAGCAAGCCCGTCTTCGGGTTTGACAAATTTCACAAGCTCCACTTTATCAAACTGATGGACACGGGAAAGCCCCCGCGTCTCTTTCCCGTAGGAGCCGGCCTCCCGCCTGAAGCAAGGAGAGTAAGCGCAATATTGGATCGGGAGTTTCTCCTCCTCTAAGATTTCATCGCGAAGGAGGTTCGTCACCGGCACCTCGGCCGTAGGAACGAGGAAATAATCATCGTCCCGCAGGCGATACATATCCTCTTCAAATTTCGGGAGCTGGCCTGTGCCCGTCATGGATTCGCGGTTCACAAGCGCAGGCGGCCAGATCTCTTCATAGCCGTGCCAAAAGGTGTGGTGATTCAACATGAATTGAATGAGTGAGCGCTCGAGCCTTGCCCCCTTTCCTTTTAAGACAGGGAAGGCGGTGCCCGTGATCCGGCTTCCCCATTCCATAGAAAGCCAGCCCAGAGCGGTTCCCAGTTCTAAGTGGTCTTTGGCCCTGAAGTTAAAACGCTTTGGATCCCCCCAACTTCGGACCACTTTGTTGTCCGCTGGACCGCTTGAGACTTGTACGTCATTATGAGGTATATTTGGGATTTCATACAATATTTTGGTTATTTTTGATGATATATAACCCACTTTTATATCAATTTCTTTAATATTTTGGGATAACGTATTTAAGCTCGTGATGAGGGCCTCGGATTCTTTATCCTTGCCCGCTTTCTTTAGATGGGTAACATCAAGGTTGGCTTTGTTGCGCTGGAATTTGAGCTTTTCGACTTCCTGCAAGAGAGCAAGGTGCTCCCTGTCTAAATCGAGAAGCTCGGTAAGATCAATGCGGCTGTTTTTTGCTGCAAGGCCCTTACGAGTAAGATCTGGGTTCTCCCGAATCCACTTGAGATCGAGCACCGTTCACTCCTTCTCCCCAGACTCCTCTTCTTCATCATTTTCTAAGACGCGGGCGACGGCCGCAACCTTGTGGCCGTCTTTTAACCTAACAACGCGTACCCCCTGCGCGTTACGGCCTGAGGTCCGAATCTGATCCACGGGGCAGCGAACCACCATGGCACCTGTGGTAACGGTCACAATCTGATCCCCTTCTTCCACCGCAAGCACATTGACAACCTTGCCATTTTTGGGGGTCACCTTCACATTAATGATTCCTTTGCCGCCTCGGGACTGCAGCCGATACTCCTTAAAAGATGTTTTCTTGCCGAACCCGAGCTGAGTGACACTCAAGATGGTGGCCTCCTTGTTCACAATCTCCATGGCAATCACCTCATCTTTCTTTCCAAGCCGAATGCCTCGAACTCCGCTTGCCGTGCGTCCCATCTCGCGGGCTTGTTTCTCGGAAAATCGGATGGCCTTTCCTTCGTGAGTCGCGAGAAAGATTTCATCCTTGCCTGAAGTAATCTTGCAGGAAACAAGTTCGTCCTTGTCTCTTAACGTAATGGCGTTAATCCCGCTTGAGCGCGGTCGCGAATAGTGAATTAAATTGGTTTTCTTGATGACTCCATTTTTAGTCACCATGACAACAAACCGCTTATCATCAAACTCTTTGACCTGAAGAAAGCTTGAAATGGATTCGCCTTGCCCAAGCGCAAGGAAGTTCACAATGGCCTTGCCCTTGGCCTGTCTCGAGGCCTGAGGAATTTCATAGGCCTTCCTCCAATAAACCCGGCCCTTATTGGTAAAAAAGAGGATGGAGTCGTGGGTCGAGGCAAGGAACATGTGCTCGATAAAATCCTCATCATCGCGCACGCCCGCTCCTGTGACCCCCTTGCCGCCGCGGCGCTGCTGGCGGTACATCGAAACCGGAATGCGCTTGATGTAGCCGGCATGGGAGAGGGTAATCAACACATCTTCTTCAGCGATCAAGTCCTCAATTTCAATCTCCTGCTCGGCCGCCACGATTTGGGTGCGCCGTTCATCGCCGTATTTTTTGGCGATCTCGAGGCACTCCTCTTTAATGATCCCGAGCACCTTCTCGCGGCTCTTTAAAACGGATTTGTAGTATTCAATTTTCTTGATGAGCTCCAAATACTCTTCGTCGATTTTCTCGCGCTCAAGGGCCGTCAAGCGCTGGAGCTGCATTTCAAGGATGGCCTGCGCCTGGATTTCTGTGAGCTTAAAGTTTTCAAGCAGTCCGGCCTTCGCGGCTTCGGGGCTCTTCGAAGCGCGGATGACTTTAATCACTTTGTCGAGATTGGCGATCGCAATTTTCAAGCCTTCCAGGATGTGGGCGCGCTTCTCGGCCTTGTTGAGTTCAAAGCGCGTCCTCCTTGTCACCACCACCACGCGAAACTCAATAAAGTACTCGATCATCTGCTTAAGCGTAAGCACCCGCGGCTGGCCGTCCACCAGGGCAAGCATGATGACACCGAAGGTCTCCTGCATCTGCGTATGCTTATAAAGTTGATTCAGAACGATCTGAGGAACGGAATCCCGCTTAAGCTCCACCACAACCCGCATGCCGTCCCGGTCGGACTCATCGCGGATATCATGGATGCCCTCTATTTTTTTGTTCTCGACTAAGTTCGCGATCGACAAGATAAGATTGGCCTTGTTCACCTGATATGGGATTTCGGTGATGACAATAGCGTCTCTCTTGCTTTTTCCGGTTTCGATTGCGGCCTTGGCGCGGATGACAATCTTGCCGCGGCCTGTCTCAAAGGCATTGCGAATGCCTTCCCGCCCAAGAATGAGTCCCGCGGTCGGAAAATCAGGACCCTTTACGATTTTCATAAGCTCCTTCGTGGTCACCGCGGGATTTTGGATGGTGGACATAATGCCTTCCACGATTTCTTTAAAATTGTGAGGCGGGATATTCGTGGCCATTCCGACCGCGATACCGCTTGAGCCGTTCACTAAGAGATTGGGAATCCTGGCAGGTAAGAGGGTCGGCTCTTCGAGCGACTCATCAAAATTGGGCGCAAAGTCGACCGTTTCCTTGTCGATATCGGTCAGAAGTTCCGAGGCGATGGCGCCAAGCCTTGCCTCGGTATAACGCATGGCCGCTGCATTGTCGCCATCGACGGAACCAAAATTGCCCTGCCCGTCTACCAAGGGATAGCGAAGCGAAAAATCCTGCACCATGCGCACCAAGGTGTCATAGACCGCCATGTCCCCGTGCGGGTGGTATTTTCCCAGCACCTCTCCGACGATACGCGCTGACTTTTTATAAGCCCGGTTGTGGGCGAGCCCGAGTTCATTCATGGCAAAGAGAATGCGGCGGTGAACGGGTTTTAAGCCATCCCGCACGTCCGGAAGCGCGCGGCCCACGATAACGGACATCGCATAGTCGATGTAGGAATGCCGCATCTCATCTTCGATCGGTGTCGGAATGATTTTTTCGTTTAAGGCGTATACGTTTTGATCATCGGCCATTGTTTTTTACCTTTTCCTTAAATATCCAGATTCCTTACCGCCCTGGCGTGGCGCTCGATAAATTGGCGCCGCGGCTCGACCTGGTCGCCCATGAGCACGGTAAACATCTCATCTGCTTCCACAAGGTCTTCGAGCGTGACGCGTAAAACCGTCCGTGTCGCAGGATCCATGGTCGTTTCCCAGAGCTGGTGCGGATTCATTTCTCCTAAGCCCTTATAGCGCTGAATCGACATTCCCTCTTTACCGTTATCTTTCACCCACTGAAGTGCTGCGGTAAGGGATTTAACCTCGCTCTTTTTCTTATCTTTAGCGACTTCAAAACTCCGGCCTTCGCCGCCCACAAAGTCTGCAAGTTCGAGTTCATATTTGGCAAACCGCTTCTCGGCCTTTTGAAACTCAGTGGCCTCGGGGATCTCGATACACTCGAAGGGCTCTTTTTCTATTTTTTCTTCCTCCGCCTCGGCGGCTTTCTCTTTTCCTTTTTTCTCCCCTTTTTCCGGCCTCTCTTCTTTCTCGGGTTTTTCAACCTTCTCCTTTTTCTTGGGCGTAAATCGGGTAGCAAAATCGTTCTTTTCCTTCTCGGAATAAAGGAAGGTCTCAAAATGTTCTTCCGGGATGCGGACAAGATAAATGGGGAAGCCTTTCTTTTTGTCGCTACTTGCAAGGTAGCGGTCACAAAAGATTCCCTTGCGATGAAGCGAGTTTTCAAGGTCATCAACCGCCTGGATCAACTCCAAGAGCTCTCGAAGTTCCTTCGCTTCATAGGCCGTCTTGGCCTTGGCTTTTCGGAAGGTGACGCCCTCGGTCCCAAAATCAAGCAGCATGGAATTCATTTTATCTTCGGTCTGCACATATTCCTCGCGCTTGCCCCGCTTTACTTTGTAAAGGGGCGGCTGGGCGATATACATGTGGCCACCCTCGATGAGTTTACGCATTTGACGGTAAAAGAAGGTAAGAAGAAGCGTCCGGATGTGGCTTCCATCGACATCGGCATCGCACATGAGGATGATTTTGTTGTAACGCAGCTTTTCGAGATTAAATTCAGCCTCGATTCCCGTTCCGATGGCGGTGATAATGGTGCGGATTTCTTCGTTGGATAACACTTTGTCAATGCGGGCCTTTTCGACATTGATAATTTTTCCCCGCAAGGGCAGGATAGCTTGAAAGCGCCGGTCGCGGCCCTGCTTGGCCGAGCCACCGGCGGAATCTCCTTCCACAAGATAAAGCTCGCAATTTTTAGGATCTTCATCGGAACAGTCCGCCAGCTTGCCGGGAAGTGAGGCGGACCCAAGCGCGCCTTTTCTTCGGGTAAGCTCTCTTGCTTTGCGCGCTGCTTCTCTGGCGCGAAGGGCGAGGACGGCTTTTTCGATAATTTTATTGGCCACCGGCGGATTTTCTTCGTAAAAAGAGCCGAGGCCTTCGTAGACCACCGAATAAACAATGCCCTCAACCTCTCCGTTTCCAAGCTTGGTTTTGGTTTGCCCTTCAAATTGAGGAGTGGGCACTTTCACGCTCACCACCGCGGCAAGGCCTTCCATCAGGTCGGGTCCCGACAGTGTTCCCTCAATCCCTTTTAGAAGCTCCTTGGATTTTGCATACTGATTGGCCGCACGCGTTAGGGCCGTTCTAAACCCGCTTAGATGCGTGCCGCCTTCGATGGTGTTGATGTTGTTGGCAAAGGAGAAAACGTCTTCGGCATAGCCGTCGTTATATTGAAGCGCTACCTCCACCTCAACGCCGTCTTTGATGCGATCGACATAAAAAATCTTTTTGTGGAGGGGATTTTTGTTGCGATTGATGTAAGTGATGAATTCCGAGATGCCGCCCTTGTATAAAAAGATATGTTCCTTGATTTCCTTTTTGGCCCGCTCGTCGCGGATTGTCACCCTAATGCCCTTATTAAGAAAGGCGAGCTCGCGTAAGCGGTTGGAGATCGTGTCAAAGCTGAATTCTAGGGTATCGAAAATCTGCTTGTCGGGAAAAAAGGTAACCGTGGTGCCTGTTTCTTTGGCCTTGCCCACAACCTCAACCTTGCTTGCGGGCTTTCCGCGCTCATAGGTCTGGCGATAAACCTTGCCGTCGCGGCGCACTTCCACTTCGCACCATTCCGAGAGGGCGTTGGTGACTGAGACGCCGACGCCGTGAAGGCCGCCCGAGACGCGGTAGGCCTTGTTATCGAATTTTCCACCGGCGTGAAGGGTGGTCATGACGACTTCGAGGGCAGATTTTTTTTGGGTTTTGTGGATGTCGACGGGGATCCCGCGGCCGTCGTCCACCACCTTGACGCTGCCTTCGCTTTGAATGATGAGGTCAATCTGTTTTGCGTAGCCCGCAAGCGCTTCGTCGATGGAGTTATCCACGACTTCGTAAACGAGATGATGAAGGCCGCGCGCCGTGGTGTCCCCAATGTACATCGCGGGGCGCTTTCTGACTGCTTCCACTCCCTCTAAAACTTGGATGGTGGTGGCATCGTATTTCGGGCCTTTTTTTGCGCCTGAGGACTTGGGTGTGTCGTCTGCCCGATTTTCTTTCCCTTCTTTAGGTTTGGAAGTTTTTCTCTCTGTTTTTGCCATAGAACCTTTTTCCGTTTTTGTGCTCATTGACTTAATAGACTGGTACGCTTTTCCCTAGATTTACCGCAGCTGTCCGACCCGAACACGCACACTTTTAACGGTCCCATCTCCCAGCACGGCCTCGACCCTTTTTTGCAGCGTCTGCCGGTATCGCTGATTAACTTCGAAGGCGAGCGTTGCCTGATCCACCCAAACACAGAGCTCCCCGCGGCCGCTTAAGGTAGGGCGCGAGTGCGGAGCAAGCTTCGGGCCGGCAATGGAGGACCATTCACTGATGAGGGCTGTCCGCTTTACGGCCTCTGGATTTTGAAGGCTGGTCAAAACAGAGGCAAGCACGTCTTTGATGGCTTGCATCTTAATTCAACTGCATGGGCATGATCACGTAAAGATATCCATCCTTACCGCGTAAGAGCCCGGGTTTGTCCGGGTCACTCAGTGAAAAAGAAATTTTATCAATATCAAGATTTTTCAAAACATCTATGAGGTAGTGCGGGTTGAATCCGATGGCCACTTCCTCGCCCGTCACTTCAGCCGCGAGCTCCTCTTTTGCCTCACCTAAGTTAGGCGAACGCGAAGAGATGAGAATTTTTCCTTTTACAAAATCAAGCTTCACAGCAGGGGCATCCGGAGAAGTCATGATGGATGTGCGCCGGACCGCTTGTAAAAGCTCTTCCCGATTCGCCTGAGAGGTGGTCTTTTCCTCTTTAGGAATCACCTGTTCGTAATTTGGAAAATGTCCCTCAATTAATCTCGAAACCAAATAAGTCTCCCCCAAACTAAAGAGGACCTGGTTTTGAGTTGCCGCCACCTTCACCAATCCTTCCCAAGCCAGCATTTTCAACAACTCTTGCACGGCTTTTACCGGAACAATAATGTCAAAGTTTTTTTCCGCCTTTTTCGGCAGCTCTTTTTCTATGTAAGCGAGTCTCCGCCCGTCTGTTGCCACAAACCTGATCTTTACCCCTTGAACGGAGATCAACACCCCATTTAAAACATAGCGTGTTTCATCATAGGAGATAGCAAAAGATGTCAGCGTAAGGCTTTCTTTGAGTAAGGATTGGTCTAGTTCTATTGCTTCGTCCGGTTGCCACTCTGGGAATTTTGGATATTCCTCTTTGGCAAGCCCCATGATTTTCATATGGGATTTTCCAGCCTTTATATTTACGGCATTATTCTTTGCGACTGTAATTTCAAGCTCCCCTTCTGGTAGTTCTCTGACGATCTCCTGCATCTTTTTCGCAGGTACGGTTACGCTTCCCTCTTTTAAAACACGTGCTGGGATGGTGGTTGATATTCCCACTTCTAAATCCGTTCCTATTAACCGTAAACACTCCTCTGAATTTGCCTCCATTAGGATGTTTCCGAGTATGGGAAGTGTGTTCGCCTTCTGAGTTGCAACCCCACTTACAAGGCTGACAGCTTTTGTTAGTATGTTCTTTTGGATTTGGATCTCCATAAACAGGCTCCTATTAGGCTATTATTTTAACAAATTAGTAGAAATCGTAGTAGTGTTTGTTTAAATGTTAATAGTTTCTGTAACTCTATTATTTTAAACAAGTTACAGCAATAATAATATGGGGATAACTAACCCTTTGTTTTCAACAGTTCCTTTATTTCTTCGAGTGTCTTTTCGAGGTGTGGATTATGCTCAATCTCGCGGCCTACTTTATTATACGCATACAAAACGGTCGTGTGGTCGCGGCCGCCAAAATACTCCCCAATCTCAGGAAAAGAATGAGTCGTAAGCGAGCGAATAAGATACATAGCAATCTGCCGAGGGCCGACAACCGAGCGGCTCCGCCGCTTTGCCCTAAGGTCAGACACCTTTAAATTAAAATATTCCGCAACCGAGCGCTGAATCTGCTCAATACCAATTTTTTGTTCCTCCTCTTTCAAGGAATCCCTCAAAACATGCTGCGCCAGCTTTAAATCCAGCGCTTGACCCGTCAGGACGCAGCAGGCCACGACACGAATCATGGCGCCCTCAAGCTCGCGGATGTTTGAACGGATCTTGCTTGCCACAAAATAAGCAACCTCATCCGGAACAACCACCGTTTCTTTTTCCATTTTCTTCTTCAAAATGGCAACACGGGTTTCAAAATCAGGCGGCTGAATATCGGTGACCAGTCCCCACCCGAACCGGGAAACAAGGCGTTCCTCGAGGCCCGGAATCTCCTTAGGGGGGCGGTCGCTTGAGACAACAATCTGCTTGTGGGCGTCATAAAGCACGTTGAAAGTATGAAAAAACTCCTCCTGAGTGGCTTCTTTGCCCGCAATAAAATGAATATCATCAATAAGAATGAGGTCAAGCGTTCTGTATTTATTCCTAAACTGTTGTGTTGTGCGGGTTTGAATCGCTGAGATAAGTTGGTTGGTAAACTTTTCGCTCGAAATATAAAGCACGCGGAAATCCTGATTTCTCTTCCGGATTTCATGTGCGATGGCTTGCATCAAGTGCGTTTTTCCAAGGCCGACGGGTCCATAAATGAATAAGGGATTGTATTGCCGCGCCGGGGCCTCGCAAACCGCAAGGGCCGCGGCATGGGCAAAGCGATTTCCCGGCCCCACGACAAAGTCTTGAAAGTTATACTTGCTATTCATTTCAAGCTCTTGCATGTCGGAAACAAATTTCTGCTTAGCGACTTTATCAAGTGTGGGCCGCGGTCCGGCCGGTTGCGCAATGACCTGATACTCAATATTTCTCCGCGATCCAAGCACCTCTTCAAGCGAGCTCGAAATGAGCTCCTGATAATGATCCTTGAGCCATTGACCGTAGTAAGTGTCTGGAACTCCGAGGGTTACGGTGGTGTCATTCATCTCGAGACAGCGCACAGGACTAAACCAGGATTTGAACGATTGATCGCTTAGTTCGCGGGCCAGAACGGAGCGCACTTTCTCCCAAGAAGAAGTCGCGGCGGCGTAGCGCTTTGCAGGGGCTTGAACGAGAGACGATGCGGGCGGTATCAGATTATTATCCACAGATTATAAACAGGTTATTTAATTTTTTAAGAGAAGATTAGTTTGAAGAGACAGATAATAATTAACAGGTTATCAACAATGTTTATCGGGCCCGCACAACTTTTCCGAGCTTCTTCTTGGACCGGGATTTCATGATCGCGAAGTGCATTCTACCCCTGCGCAAAAAAAAGTCACGCTTT
>CAYJSI010000046.1:8139-9980 GCA_964373045.1 uncultured bacterium | reverse complement strand
GAATTTTCGGCAACCTTGCGTTCCTTGCATTGCTTCTCCTCTTGTCCGCCACGCCTTGTGGCGGAAGGAACCTTGGCTTTGCGACCTCAACGTTACCGTTGAGTTAGCCTCCGCCTCTTCTCGGGGCGGATCCGCTGATTTTCATCAGCAGATTTTCGAATTCAATTGCATGTCACGTTTTACAAAGAATACAGTTACCCCCCCACTGCGCGATAACTGACAGAAACTATAACTGATGGATGGGCCACATACAAGTAAAACTTTATAGCACGATATAACATCATAGCAAAATATAGCTTATATCATAAGTTTCTAGACTACCAATACTCACTATATAAAACAACATATCTCCTTATAAATCAAGGAAGCACCCAACGGGGCCAGGTGAGGGCCAGGCCCCCACCTGGCCCCGTTGAGAGGGTTATCGACCTAGCGGGTTATTTTGGCGGCGAGGCCGGGTTCGAGAGAGTGGGAATTACAATAAGCTTTTTAGTCCAACGCAGTCTTCCACCCATCCGCCTTCCCGGCCTTTTCGGCAACCGCGGTTGGGTGTGATCACACTTTGAGAAAAGATTCTTTTCTCACCAAACAGGTTCTGAAGCCGCTGAAAAGCTTTCACGGGCGCAGGATCCTCCGAATATTTGCACTCGTAAAGTTTCAATTGATTTCCCACCGGAACCACAAAATCGACCTCGGTTCCTTGATGATCCCGATAAAAATAGACACGCTCTTCCCGGCCCTGTCGGGCAAAACGGCGGATGATTTGACCGAGCGCCAGGGTTTCAAAAAGGGCCCCGAGCATCGGGCTTTTGGCGATGTCGCTGCTTTCCCTGAATCCGGCGAGAAAACAAACAAGCCCCGTATCCAGAAAATAAAGCTTGGGGGTTTTGACAAGACGCTTGCTTTTGTTTTCGTAATACGGCTCCAGCAAATAAATAATTTGGGATGCCTCCAAAACAGAAAGCCAGCTATTGATGGTATTCGAGCTCACCCCGATATCGGAGGCAAAGGTATTCAAGGATAAAAGCTGGCCTGTCCTGGAGGCGGCAAGGCGCATAAAACGATTAAAATCACGAAGATTTTTGACCTGCAGCACCTGCCTCACGTCACGCTCAAGGTAGGTCGCCACATAATCCGAATAAAACCTTTCGATATCAAGTCCTTCGGCATAAATTTCCGGATATCCCCCCTGAAACATCCAGGTCAAGAGCTGGGCGCCTTCTGCCCTTTTTCCCGTGGCCGCCTCAAGCTCCTCAAGTGACAAAGAGTAGAGGCTCAAAACGGCAATGCGCCCGGCAAGACTTTCGCTCACTTTTTCCATCAAGGCAAATTTCTGGGAACCCGTCAGGACAAAAAGACCGCGCTCCTTTCTGCGCTCGTCAATCGCCTTCTTTAAATAGCGGAAGAGTTTCGGCGCGTATTGGACTTCATCAATAATAAGAGGCGAAGGATACCGCTCAAGGAAACTCTCCCCCGAGTGCTCCGCTTCCTCGGCAAGGCGCGGCAGATCGAGAGAAACAAATTTAAAATCGGGGAAAAGGTGCCGGCAAAGGCTGGTCTTTCCAGTCTGCCTGGCTCCGGTTAATAAAACCGCCGGCCGCTCCTTCAGGGCCAGCTTCATCGCAGGACTTAGAGTGCGTTCAATCCACATAGAATTGAAATTATGCAGTACAACTTATGATATTTCAATACTTATTTAAACCCAACGGGGTCAGTTGGGGGGGCTGGCACCGTTGGACTTATTACCAAGGCCACCAGGTAGGTTTGACTTTCTTTTCCATTTTTGGCGCCGGTTCTACAACTGCTTCTTTCTTTGCCGCTTCCGCGTCTTGACTATAAGG
>CAYJSI010000046.1:0-8039 GCA_964373045.1 uncultured bacterium | reverse complement strand
CCCGGATCTCGGACGTCATTATAAACTTCGACCTTACTTTCAAAATCAAACAGGACGGGTTTGCTCGTTTTAGAAGACCTAAAATCCTGGAACTGGAGCTCTCGGAATGTAAGCTCGAGCCTTTCGACCATAAAAAAGGGATGCGCTTGAGCAGCAGAGGAGGCCGTGCCCATTACCCGCTCCGCTAATATGGGAATGGCGGAGAGATTGCTTGTGCCTTTGGAATTTAATTCTAGGTTGGTCCGTCGAATCGTGGCCGCAAGTTTTTCGATATGCCAGCGCTGCTGAAGGAGCGCCGCGAGATGAACCTTAAACGCAACCCTCTCAATCACACTGAGAGTTTCGGATCCAAAGCCGGGGGGGTTTTTAAACTCAAGCCTTTCGATTTTGATGACGACAACGTCCCAGCCGATACCTCTTTTCTTTTGAACCAACAAACCATGCACCTCAACCGGGACGCCGCTTAAAGATTGAAGACCCTGCTCGATTTTGGTTTGAAAAATTTTTTCCTTGTTGAAATAGAGAGTCCCTGCCGCCGTAAGACAAACCGCCGCAAGAATGCCTACCATAAGAACAAATTTCTTCATGCTTGAGATACCTTTAGACCGGGTTAATGGGTTCTGCCGACGCTGTAGTAGTAAAGACGCTCGAGCATGGCCACGGCGCTTTGAATCTGGCGCATTTTATCATTCACATCCTCCAACCCTGCCGAATCGGCAAGGGGTCTTTCCAAGAGGAATCTTACATCATAACCCTTGGAGGATACAACCTTGGCAAGTTCCTCAGCGAATCGGTTCAGCCGATCCAGGACGGCACGCTCGAGCGTCCTCTCCGACATTTCACCCACGAGCTGGGAGAGGGTTGCCTGAACGGAGGCAAGAACCTCCGGCATACGATCCCTATCTTTGAGCGCACGCCGCAGGTCATCAATATGCCGGTCGAGGCGATTTAAAACCTCAAGCACGGTGGTGGAACCGACGGCCTTTTCGAGGCCCAGGGCAGCGGCAAGAGATTGGATTTGAATCGCAGCCGTTTTGAATTCATGGCTTTCGCGGTCAATCACCGTCACCGTAATGGATTTTCCGGGCACAAAACCCATTCCCCGCACGGCAAGCAAATAGGAAAACTTTCCGGCCTCACCGGTCGTCTCCATCGGAACGCCGCGCATCATTAATTTTCGGTTGGCGTCATAGATATCGAGCACGGGACGGGCATTCGCGCTGCTCCTATAATGAATCGAGATCGTCTCCTGCAGGGCGGCGGTGGAGGGCGCAAGAAGCTCGGCCACAAGCGGCTGCGGGGCTTTTTCAGCTTGAGGTGCCTGCGCCGGCGCTGAAGCGGGAACTGATTCTTCTCCTTTTATCGGTTTTTCTTTCTCCTCTTTCGGAGCACTTTTCTCGCGCGAGACCCCAAGCGGCTTCAAGAAAGTGGAGGTAATCGCTTGGCGCACGACCGGCTCCTTCCTTCCTTTCACGGGCAGTTTTAATTGGTAGCTAAGAGAGCTCGTATGCGTTTTTCCGGCCGCCGTAGTAATCGAGGTCGAGGCCAAATAGTCCCGATTACCGGCAAGAGAACTGGTATCCCAAACCATCTGAAAGCGGCCTTGAGAATCTGGATTGGAGGAACGCAGCGATTCGATGAGGCTTGAGCCGTCATAGATATGAACCTCGGATTGGATAACGGTTGCAAGCGGCTTTGCCTCTTTTTCCATCCAGCTTGCAATTCTCATCATGTCCTTTTCGGCGTCATATTCAAAATGGGCGCGAATCTCTTCGGCCGGCGACGAACCCGGCTCGAGATCCACGGTAAATGATTGATCCTTATCCGCAAGCCAGGTGCTTCGAAACTCTTCATAACCGGCCTTGGACCAGACGGTGGTATAAATCCCGTAGGGATATTCCAGCGTCGTAGGAGATGCCAAATTTTGATGCACGCTTCCACTCGTGCTTCCATACTGAACGCCTGTCAGGTGATCGTGGGTGCGCGCATCCCGGAGGATCCAGCGCACTTGATAATGATCAATCTGAAAAGGATCGCGGGAAACGGCGACGACCGACGAATCTTCGCTCTTCACAACCCGCACCCGCGCCTGGTACGAACGGTCATTTGGAATGGTCCAGAGATAGCTGCCCACATTGGGGAGTTCGGATGCGATTAAATGAACGTCGCGCTCAAAATTGTCTTTTGAATATTCAAGGTTGACCTTCGAAATATACCCCACGGTGCGCCAACGGATCGAGCGCTCTTCATTCGTGACCCAGCGCTCACCGCCTGTCGGCGTCAAAAGTTCCAATCTTCCGACAAGCCGGATTTTTCCCTGTGTAACGGCATGCGTCATGGGATCGCGGGCATCCGATAAACGAAGACGAATGTGGTTAAGGGTGAGCTCCGGGACATTCCACTCGTATCGCCCCGTATTCGCAACCTTCAGAGCAATGGGAAAGGCGGTTTCAAAATCATCGGCGGAATATTCCAGCCGGACTTCGGGAATCGTGCCGAAGGTATCCCAGGCAAGGGTTTGAGCGGAACCCATCGGCCAGAGCCTATCCCCTTTGGGAGAAATCAGACTCAAGGCCCCGCGGATAAGGAGAGGCGCCCTGGACATGGCAAAAACCGTAGCGTTCTGGGCGTCTGAGACACGCAAGCGCATGCGATCGGTAATGGCATCGGGAAGATGCCAGACAAATTTTCCGGTATTGGGAACCACGGCGCTGATGATCTGGCTCGTCTCGAAATCATCCATCGAATATTCCAACTTCACATTTTGAATGTTGGAGGTGGCCTGCCATTGAATCTCCAGGCGGTCGCCCACTCGGAAAGTCTCCCCGCCGTCGGGATAAATAAGCTTGAGGTTTCCGACAAGCTGGACCGCACCGCGGGAGATATCATAGACATCCGGATTCGAGACATCGGCGACTCGAATCGAAAGTTCAGCGCTCGGAAGGCTCGGGACCTCCCAATAGTACACACCCCGGTTGGCAATGGGGGCGCTCAAGAGCTCAACATCTGAAACAAAGCGGTCTGTGGAATATTCCAGCTGAACCTGCGCAAGGGTGCCTGCGCTCTGCCAGGAGATGGCGTGACGGCTCGCGACCGCCCACATTTCCCCGCCCACGGGATTCGTCAGCGAGAGCGCTCCGCGGATTTCAAGGGCGCCTTTGGACTCTGCCATCACGCTACTTTGGTTGGCGTCGATAACACGAAGGCGGACATTTTTCGAAATAAGATCGGGTACTTCCCACAACCACTTGCCTTCGTTGGCCGCACCGATCGCAACAGGAAGAATCGTCTTAAAATTGTCGGCCGAACATTCGAGCCGTACTTTTTCAATGGCTCCCACACTGGACCAGGTAATGGGGTGATAAGTCCCCACGAGCCAAACCTCACCTCCTTGAGGAGTCATAAGATCCAGTTTGCCCTGTACCTGAACTCCGAGCGCGAGCTCGCTAACGACATCTGTGTTAACGCTATCCACCACGCGAATTTTCAGATTCCGGGCACTCAAATCAGGAAGTGTCCATAAAAAACTCCCTGTGTTCGCGATATTGGAGGCAATACTGACGGGCTCCCTCAATTCATCCGCGATGTATTCCAAATTTACATTGGAAATGGTGCCCGTAGTTTGCCAGGTCATCAGTTGCTGCGATTGGGCCTGCCAGATCTCACCGCCTTTGGGAGAAGTGAGGGCGAGGGCACCCTGCACCGGGATGGAATAGGTGGTCATCGTAAAGATCGTTGGGTCCTCGGCGTCTGAGACGCGGATTTGGATAGCGCTCCCGGCAAGATCGGGAACTTCCCATTCATAGACCCCTTTATTTAAAACTTGGACTGCGATAGGTAAAGAGGTCCTGAAGTTGTCCTGAGAGTACTCCAAGCTGACTTCCTTTATATTGCCTGCGGTCTGCCAGCGGATAGGAACCCGTGCGCCCACCCTCCAAACCTCTCCCCCTTGCGGTGTCACCAGGCGGAGGTCACCGGCAATCTTAAAAGCCGCCTTGGATTGATCGTGAACAAGCGAGCTCGCGGCATCCGAGACCCGTACTTGCAAGGCGGAATGAATCCAATCCGGAACCTTCCAGAGGTAGCTTCCTTGATTAGAAAGAGCGCTTTCGAGCGCACGAATATCGCTTCGGAATTGATCGCCGGAAATCTCGAGGCGGACTTTTGCAATGGTCCCGATGGTATTCCAGCGGATTTCCTGTTCCTCGCCCACGCGCCAGGTTTCACCGCCGCCGGGTGTCAGAAGTTCTAGCGCCCCGCCTACCTTCAGGGCCTGTTTCGTGGCATCAAAAACGGCCTGATCATTAGCATTAGAAATTTTAATTTTCAAGGCGTCGGCAGAAAGATCAGGCACGGTCCAAACATAGCTTCCCGTGTTTTGAAGGCCCTGGATAATCCGCACCGAGGTCGAAAAATTATCTTTGGAATATTCAAGGTTCACAAAAGGAATAGAGCCTGCGGTTTTCCAGGCGATGACCTTTTGGGTGCCCACTCTAAAAAATTCCGCGCCCTGAGGACTCATCAAGCCAAGTCCGCCCTGGACCTTAAAAGAAAGCCGGCTTGCGGAAAAAACCCTGAGATCGGCTAAATCCGTCACGCGAACGCGAAGGCGGTCTGAGACAATATCCGGAACCTTCCAATCATAATGCCCGTGATTGGAGACGGCCTCGTGAATGGTGAAGGCATGAATAAAATCATCGATGGAATATTCAAGCCGAACGGTCGGAATGGTTCCGGAGGTCGACCATTTCAATTCTACTTCATCCCCCACCGTCCAGATTTCCCCGCCTGCGGGGATTTCTAGAACCAATCGGCCGTGAACGCCAAAGGGCTCGGAGAGAACTGCGGCCTCGGAAAATTCGGTATCACGAACCCGGATCCAAACTTCTTTGGCAATGGCATCCGGCACCGTCCAGAGGAACTGGCCTCTGTTCGGAAGCTGTCCGTGGATCAACTCTGCTTCTCTCATCGCCGGATTGGCGGCATATTCGAGGCGCACAAAGGGAATCGTGCCGAGAGTCTCCCAACGGATTTCATGCTGAGATCCCACTTCCCATCGCTCGCCTTGGGCGGGCGTTAAGAAACGGAGGACGCCTTGAATTTCAATCGGAGCGCTGGTGAGCGCAAACACCTCGGGGTTGTTAATATCCACAACTCGAATCTGGAGGTTTTTCGTCACAAGATCGGTCACATCCCAACGAACACTTCCGGAATTGGGAAGGAAAGGAAAGAGGACGGTGATTTCTTTCTTAAATTCATCCCGTGAGGCCTCGATCCGTACCTCTGAAATAAGACCCCGGGTTTGCCAGGTGAGTTCTTGGGTGCTCCCCACCTGCCACTTTTGAGGAGTGAGGGGAGATTGAATGCGAAAGATGCCCTGCAGTTTAATGGGCGCTTCCGATTCTATAGAGACAGAAGGATTGGAGGCATCGGAGAGCCGCAGCTTAACGAGCTGGCGTTCGGTATCCGGAACGTTCCAGAGAAACTGGCCATGATTTTGAATGCGGTCTTGAATCACATAGGAGCGGGAAGGCGCCTCAGCATCAAATACAAAATATTCCAGCCGGACTTCTTTGATTGAGCCGAAGGTCTGCCACTCGATCCGCTGGTCGCTTCCCACCTTCCAAAGCGAGGAACCTGCGGGATTTAAAAAGACAAAACCCCCGATGATGGATAACGGCTCTCTTGAAACAGCGCGCACCCGTTGATCACGGGTATCTGTGATGCGGATACGGATTTGGTCCGAAATGGCATCCGGAATTTCCCAAGCAAAACGGCCGGTATTGGCTGCCTTCTCAGCGATAAGTTGAATATCCTTTCTAAATTGATCGCGGGAATATTCAAGCTTGACTTCGGGGATAGTTCCCATCGTTTTCCAAGTAAGATCGTGCCGAGTCCCCGCCACCCACCGCTCTGCGCCCTCAGGGTTCAGGATTTCTAATTTCCCCGTAATGGAGAAGGGTTTCTCTGAAATATCGTAGACCAGCGGATCGTGGACCTCAGAGAGACGCAGACGAACCGTGTCGCTGATGTCATCCGGGATCCGCCAAGGATAAACGCCGGCATTGTCAAGGGCGCCTGCCACGAGCTTCCAGGGTCCGGCAGTCGATTCCTGAGATGAGGCGGTCGAATATTCAATGCGCACCGCCGGAACCGTGCCTTGTGAGGTCCAGCGAATTGTCTGGTCGGTCCCCACAGCAGCCAAGCTCTTTTCCTTAGGCTCCGTCAGTTTAAGAGCGCCTACCACGTGAATCGGGGCAAGTGAATCTGAGAAAACATCCGCGTTTGAGTAGTCCAATACCCGTACTCGGATACGATCCGAGATATCATCGGGAATCGTCCAAACCCATTTGCCCTGATTGGGGAGTTGATCGGTGATGACGTGAACATCCTTAAAGAATTCATCTTTTGAATAAGCGAGACGGACGTGAGAAATCGATCCCAGGGTGCTCCAAGAAACGGCCTGGCGGGAACCAACCGGCCAGCGCACTTCCTTGTCTCCTAAAAGGAGGCTGAGATGGCCTCGAATCTCAAAAGGCTCTTGGCTTGTATCCGCGACCGCAAAATCGCGGGCGTTCATCACGCGAATTTTAAGGTCCCGGCCGATGGCGTCCGGAACCGTCCATTCCCATTCGCCCTGGTTCAGGATTTCGTCTTTGATCACGTGAATATCACGCGTAAAATCATCGCGCGAATATTCCAGCCTAATCTTCTCGATGGTGCCAACCGTATCCCACTTGATAGGATAAGTTTCAAGGACCTTGAGGATTTCTCCCCCCTTGGGCGACTTCAACTTAAGCACGGCTAAGACCTTTGAGGGATGGGAAACGGAAAATACGGAGGGGTCGGTTGGATTTGAAACCCGCACCTTGAAGGTACTGGAAACAATGTCGGGAAGCGTCCATTCATAGCGGCCCGTGTTTTTCAGGGTGTTTTCCATCACTTGAATATCGCGCGTAAAATCATCGCGGGAAAATTCAAGGCGTACTTCGGCGATAGTCCCCTGTGTCGTCCACTCAAGAGGCAGATGAGATCCCACTCGCCAGATTTCTCCGCCGGCCGGTATTTTCAAGGCGAGTGCACCCGCAATTTTAAAGGCCTCTTGAGAGAGAGCGCTTGTGCGGGTGTCCCTCGCATCCGAAAGACGAATTTTGACATAATCCCCGATGGCGTCCGGAATTTTCCAAAGGGCCGCGCCCGTGTTCGGAACGCCGGAGGCAATGACATTGATATCGTGATAAAAATCATCGCGGGAATATTCCAGGACTACTTCCGGTACCGTTCCCTGAGTCGTCCACACGATCTCGTGATCTTCGTTGACGCGCCAAACTTCACCGCCCCGGGGACTCAGAAGTTCAAAGTTCCCAATAACGGAAACGCCCTTGCGAGAGACGTTTGAGACTTCGACGTCGCGGCGATCCGCCACTTTGAATTTGAGGGTGTTTGTGATTCTGTCCGGGACCTGCCATTCGTATTTGCCCTGATTGGCAAGGGAATCTGCGATCACAAAAGATTGCGGCTTTTCACCTTCCGTCCAGCCTTCTAAGCGGACGGTCGGAATCGTTCCGGTCGTCTTCCATTCCAGGAGCTGGGTGGTGCCCACTTTCCAAACGTCACCGCCTAAAGGACGACGAAACTCAAGGGCCCCCAAGATGGCAAAGGGCTCGGAGGCATCGAAGGCCTCGGCATTATCTCCATCGCGGACTCTTATCTGAACCTTGGGTGAAATCTGATCCGGCACCTTCCAGGCATACGTTCCCTGATCGGGGATCGGACCCGCAAGGGGTTTCCACTCGCCGCCTGCAGAATATTCAAGCCAAATTTTTTCCGCATGTCCCACTGATTTCCATTGAATGTTTTTCTCGCTTTCCACAATCCAGCGGTCGCCCGCGGCGGGGCTTGTGATGTGAAATTGAGTCGCGAAAACCGCGCTGGAAGCGGATTCGTGAAAGACCTGTTCATTATTGAAATCTGAAATCCGGAATTTAACCGCGAGCGAGGCATCATCCGGAATCGTCCATCCGTAGCTTCCGGCATTG
>CAYJSI010000045.1:0-10524 GCA_964373045.1 uncultured bacterium | reverse complement strand
GCACAGAGATCTCTCATCACAAAATGCGTGATTCGAGATCCAAAATTTTAAAAAGTAAAAATTTTGGAGAGGTGGCCGAGCCTGGTTTAAGGCGGCGGTTTGCTAAACCGTTGTATCGGTGAAGACCGGTACCGGGGGTTCAAATCCCCCCCTCTCCGTTCCTCTTCGGCTCTTTTCCTTCTCCCAAAAAATTGGACACCCTACGAAAGCCCGAATGTCATAGTGTCGTGTTTTGACCGAAAGGCCATCTTTTTTATTCCTAGATAACGTGCAAAATAATGGAAATTAATTGACCGAATAATGAATTTGAGCTACATTATTTTCAGTTTTAGATAAGCGCCCCAAAGGTTATTAATATGAAAACAAAAGTAAATAGACCAATCACGCTTTCCGCAAAAGAAATCGAACTCATGACTCGTCTTGAATTTGAGGGAAAGGATATCTATACCCGCCGAGAGATCACGTCTTTTTGTGCCGCAAGACAAAACGCTGATTATTTAATCAGAAAACTCTTGAAGAAAAATCGGTTGAAGGCGATTGTCAAAAACGTTTACCTTTTTGTGCCCATGAAAGCTCCGGGCGGGGTGTGGGCTGGAAATGAATATCTTATCGCCAAGGCCTTAACGCGAGGGGCGCGGTACTACATCGGATACTCCAGCGTTTTTAATTCCTACGGTTTTACGGATCAGGTTGCGCAGGTCATTCAGGTGGTCAATGATAAATACTCGATACGCAAAACCATTTTTGGCACAGGGTATCAGTTGATCAAAGTACTGCCCGACCGGCTTTATGGGTTGGAGGCGCGTAAGATAAAGAACGAGAATGTTTATTTCCCTACGCGAGAACGGGCGTTGATTGATGCTTTCGAATTTTATGACGCGAAGACAGCATACGGTATCCTGCGCGAGCAAACCGATAAAATCAATCAAGCCAACCTCGTTGAATTTGTGGCGCAATATCCGGTTCAGAAAATCAGGAGGCGCATAGGGTATTTTCTGGAAAAGATTGGGCTAAACAAAAAACTTCTAAGCAAAATAAAAGTTGGAAAAACTGGCTACTCCACTATATATGACACCAGCTCGAGTAAAGGGAAAATCGACAACGCGTGGAGAATTATCATTAATGGATAGGGATAAACTTGAAAAAATCATCCCAGTAATTGCCGAGAAGCATCATTTCAGATTTGAGATGATCGAAAAAGATTATTATCTGACCAGGATCCTTAATTCGATCAATGAACATTTGAGCCGCGATATTATTTTCAGAGGCGGGACCTTACTGAATAAAGTTTATCTGAATTATCATAGATTAAGCGAAGACCTCGATTTTTCTTATGGAGGCAATGCGAAACTTGAGACGCGGAGCCAGCGATCAAAAGCGATCACGCCTATTCGGGGGAAAATGCCGTCGTTTCTTTCTTTGCTGGAGCTTACGAGCGATGCCCCAGAAGGCAAGGGGTTTAATAATTCGACGCAGTATCTTTTTGACATTCAATATGCCTCCGTGATAACGAATCGAAAGGAAAGCATAAAACTGGAAATCTCGCTCAGGCAGCCGCCGTTTTTACCGTCCGTGAGTGTCCAGGTGAAACACTTTTATCAGGATCCCTTCACCAAAGAAGATTTGTTTCCGCAAGGGTCTGTTTTGGCGCTGTCTTTGGACGAGAGTGTTGCGGAGAAACTAAAGGCCGCGATTTCACGCCTTACCCCGGCCGTACGCGATTATTATGATCTAGCGCATTTTATAAAATCAGGCTTTGATTTTTCGCGTCCTGATTTCCTGAAAATGGTCAATGAAAAATTACGGCTTGACGGATACGCGCGGGGTTATTCGCATAACCTCGGCCTCTTCGATCAGGCCATTCAGGAGTTAAAGAGAACGGTTAAGACGGATCTTGCCCCGATGATCAGAGTCGATGAGGAGTTCGATCTGGACAAGGTTTTGGAGAAATTTAATCAGGTTTTTTCTGATAAGAGACTCGCTTAAGCGGGGGGCGGACTATTTTGCGTGGGGAAGGGCGTCGGATTCGTGGTCGCGGCCGAGGATGGAGCGCATACCGATGACGCTGAAGAAGAGATCGAGGCTCGAGACGGACTCGGCCGAGTCGCGGACCTCTTTGAATTGTTTGGAAAGCAGGAAGTGCGCGCTGAAACGTACGGCACCGGAAAGCAAAAATAAGGCATAAAGTTTGTAACCCCACAAAGCAGGCAGCCGGTCCGCCAAATAGCCTCCGAAGGAAGCCCCGCCAAAGATGGCGCATCCGTTGATGAGATTAAAATAACCGAGACAACGCACGCGTTTTTCAGGGCTGACGGCATCATAAATAAAATTCGTGGCGCAAAGATTAAATCCTCCCCAGACAAACCCCGCAAAAAGCTCCACCAGAACCAGCGCAAAAACCTTACCGCCGCTTACGACCCAAAAAAGGGGAATCAAAGGGATCAAGAGACTCGTCGTCTTCAAAATTCTTGCGTTCCCCACGCGGTCGGCATGACGGCCCCATATCGGAAAGGAGAGAAGCCCCGCCACGACGGCGGCAAGATGAATGGTCATGTAGTTTAAATAATTCAACCCGAGGTCTTTTAGCATAAAGACACTGAAGTAAGGCGAGGCCATGTGGGTACCGAAGGCGATGGCCGCCGCATAAAGCACGAACTTCACAAAATTGCTTTCCTTGAAACGGCTGAGGAACATCAAAAAAGTAAAATCACTTCCGGGGGCGCTCTGCAGGGGAAGCTCGGCCATGCGCCTCATCAAATACGAAGAAAGAAATCGGCAGCACGACGCGGCAAGAAAAAGCAGGAAAAATCCGAGCGGAGGGGAAATTTTTTTCATGAAGAAAAGAAACATCCCTCCAACACATATTCCTGCGAGCCCGGCGATGCCCACTATCTGAGATCGCCAGCCAAGGTAGCGGCCCCGCTCGTGAGGGGCCAAATAATCACTCATGAGGCTTCCCCAGGCCGTGGCAATGAGATTGCCCAGGATTCGGAATGCGGTAGCAAGCGCAATCAACAGAACAATTTTTCCGGGAAAGGAGAGAATAGCAAGAAAAGCGAGCGGGATGAGCAGCGTTGCCTGAACAGCAGTTGCCCGCACGAGAAACCGAAGACGGCTTCCCGCAAAATGGACCACCTTTACCGCGAAAAGCTGTGCGGTCGAGGCCAGAAGATGGGGCAATGAAACAAGGGTTCCGATCTCGGGTGTTTTTCCGCCCAGGAAAAGTCCCAAAGGGACCAAGTAATAATCCATGATCCCGAGCATGACGGAAGCGGGGATGCCTTCCTTCCAGGAAATGCCGAGACTTTTTTTAGCCGATTTTTCAGAAGGGGATTCGAGCATGATGTGGTTCAGGCAGCCAAAATTATCGCTGTGTGACTGGAAGGGGAATGATCTCCCGGAAAGAGCGCAGAATGGTTTTAATTTTATCTTTACTTTCAGACTGGGTCACAAGAATCCTTCCCCGTGATTTCCGCTCCACCCAGAGCTGGTAACAAGGGACCCCCCCCTTTTTCTTTCGAAAGACCCACTCAGAAAGATCCTCCCCTGAAAGATGAAGGCGGCTGAGGGGAATAAAGAAAAATTTTCGGAGTCTCTGCAATCGGGCGGGCACCTTTTCGAGGCGAAACTCCTGCGCCAGGCCCCAGGAAAAAAAGGCAAGAGCGGCGAGCGTGAGCGGAAACAGAATCGGCCAGGACTTTATCCAATCGTGGCCGAGTATTTGGGTCTCGAGACTCGCCCTTATTTTTTCAAAGGACGAGGCCAGTGACGCCGCTTCAGGGGTTAAGAGCTCCCGTTTAAAGTTAAAAAGGGCGAAGAAAAAAAGGAATAGAAAAGCGTCGTAAAGTTTCGAGAAAAAAGAGGGTTTAAGAACGGCATGCCGGGCGCCCTCACCCTTAAGATGAGTCGGGTCAATGGGTATCATGGGCGAGCTCAAGAAAATCCGGCTGCTTAATTTTCTTAAATTGAAGCAAGCGAGAAAGGGCGTCTTTAAGGTTGCGGGGCTCGACGCCGTAGTAAAGATGCCCGCGGTCAGCCACGGAAATCATCCCCGTTTCTTCTGAAACAACCAGGCATAAGGCATCCGTGTCCTCGCTCATCCCCACGGCCGCGCGGTGCCGCGTGCCGAGATCCTTTTTGATTCTTGGATTCTCCGAAAGAGGAAAAATAGCCGAACAGGAGACAATCCTCCCGCCTCTTAAAATGGTACCGCCGTCATGGAGGTAGGTTGGCGGCGTAAAAATAGTAAGAAGCAGTTCGTGACGGACCTTGGCGTCGATGACCACACTTTTCTCAATGTAAGGCGTAAGTTCTTCATCCCGCTCGATGGCAAGAAGCGCCCCGGTTCTGGATTGTGCCAGCGTTCCGCAGGCTTTTACAATTTCGTGTAAGGCCTCTGGCGTCATTTCCCCCGAAGCGGGATCGGATCTTCCCATCAGGCGGGCGAGAAGCCTCGAGAACTCGGGCGCGAAGACAATCATGAAAAGTGCAGCCCAGCCCAGGAAAGGAAGCGCCTTATGAAAATAGGGCAGCCCAAGCAGGGTTTCTTTTTCCACGAGAAGGACAGTGCCTGTAATGAGAAGCGAAAGTGCAAAAATATTCTTGGCACGCTCAAAGAAAAGAAAAAGACGGCAAACAGCAAAAAGGGTGAGTGCAATCTCGGCAGAAATTCTTAAGATTGGAAGATAGGAAACCAGATAAGACATAGCGTTTTTATTATCGGCAGGAAAGCAAAAAAGGCCAATCTGTGAGGATCGGCCTTTTTTGGTGGAAGAATCTTAAAGATATTTGACGCTTTGAGACGCTTGACTTACTGAGCGGCTGTTTCTGCGGCAGGAGCGGCTTCGGTCGAAGCAGCCTCGGCTTCGGCGGCGTCTGCTTTCGCAATCGCCGTGGCTGTCCAAGCGCCGGTCGCGGCATCTTGCTCAGCCTCCACGGAAATCTCGTCACCAGCCTGCAGCTCGGCAAGGGCAGAAGCGGCCTCTGCGTTGACTGCGAAATCGAGAGTCTTCTCGATCCCGGTTGCGCTATCGGTTTGGCTGATGCTGAGTTTGCTTCCGGTCGCGTCAGCGCTTATCACCTTACCGCTGATGGACTCGGCATTGGCTGCCCCGAGGAAAGCAACAAAAGCAACCAAGACCCCAAGGATGATCATAGAACTTTTCTTCATCTTTATTCACCCCCCTTCGTGATTTATGGATAAGAAATAAGGCGTCCAATTCGCACCTCTGATGAAAGGAGGGGGCATACTATGACAGCCCAGGCCCAAAGTCAATATCCGATCTTTCCTTCCCTCCCGGGCTCTCAAAAATAGGCCTCAAAAATAGGCCTTCAAATTCTGGATAAATCGTTGCATAATACCGCCCCTTCACCGGAAAAAGCCCCCTATCCTATGAATCGACAAGTCAAAATTATTGCCCTGTTTCTGACGGCGTTATCCCTTACGCTCATTGGGGTCAAGATCATTTACGGGGGGCAGACTGTCCAGCCTGAATACAGCCGCCACCTTTGGAATATTCACATCATGATGAATATCGCGGGAGAAAAAGACCGCGCCAAGGTCCGCCTCACCCTTCCCAGAGACACGGATCGGCAGAGGATTTACAATGAGCATTTTGAAAATAATGACCTTGTTTTCTATATCCGCGAGCGGGCGATCACGGGAAACCGCCTCGGGTTCTGGCGTTCCGAAGCCCTGGAGGGATCGAGAACGCTTCAATATGCCTTTTCGGCCCAGCTCAAAAGCCTGCTTTACAATATACCAACTCACCTGAGGCTCCCGAAAAGACCCTTGAAGGAATATCCGCCCGCGCTTCACACCTGGCTCGATGCCTCCCGCTTCATTCAATCCGAGTCCTCTCTCATGAAGCAGCAGCTTAGAAAGACGATTGGCCGCGAACGCAATCTGCGCAAGGTCATCCAAAAAATTTATAATTTTGTCCGAGGCGAGGTGGAATACCGCTCCGAAAAAGGGAGTAAATCGGCCAAACGGACTCTTGAAAAACTCGTGGCGGATTGCGGAGGGCAGGCACGGCTCTTTGCCGCCTTAAGCCGCACGTCCGGGATTCCGTCTCGCATTGTGGGCGGCCTGATTCTCTCGGGAGGGGTGAAGAACACAACCCATGTCTGGGTCGAGAACTACATCGAGGGCCAGTGGGTTCCTTTCGATGTGGTGAATAATCATTACGCCACCATTCCCAGCCATTACCTTGAGCTCTACCGCGGGGATTACGTTTTAGTCAAGCACCTCGGGCTTTCGCAATTTGAGTATTTTTTCTCCGTGCGCCCGGAAAGAATCCCGCCCCTCGACAATCCCTGGTCCCTTTATGTTCTGCCCATCCGCTTCCAGAGTTTCGTGAAAATCCTGCTCCTGATCCCTGTGGGGGCGCTGGTCGTGGCCTTTTTTCGAAGCGTGATCGGAATCCAAACGCTTGGGACCTTTACCCCCATCCTCCTGGCCCTTGCCTTCCGCGAAATTTCTTTGACGATCGGCCTCCTCTGCCTTTTCATCATGATCACGCTTGGCTGGGCGGTCCGCACCCTGCTGGATCGTCTGAAGATTCTTGTCATCCCGCGGCTTTCCATCCTTGTGACCATGGTCATTATCATGACCCTTAGTTTCATGATTGTCGGTTTTCACCTCGGTCAGCAAAGGATGCTCTACATCTCCTTTTTCCCCATGGTGATCATGACCTGGATCATCGAACGGTTTTCGATTCTTCAGATTGAAGACGGAACGAAAGAGGCGCTAAAGGTTTCATTGGGGACCATGGTGGTGGCCGTCGCGGCTTATTACGTGATGGGTCTTTATGTGCTTCGGACGTACCTCTTCGCCTTCCCGGAATTGCTGCTCATCATCATGGCCCTCCTTCTCCTGCTTGGGCGCTACACCGGTATTCGTGTCATCGAACTCTGGCGATTCCGAGAATTTAATAAGCTTCAAGATAAAATCCGCAACCGCCTATCCGCCTCATGAATTTCAAAAACTCTCCGGGCGCACTGGGCATTCTGGGCATGAATCGCCGCAATGCCTGTTACACGCTCCGTTACAATGCGCGCGCTCTTTACCCCCTCGTCGACGATAAGCTTAAGACCAAGCAGCTGCTTGAAGAGAACAATCTTCCGGCCCCGGAGCTTTATTTTTCGCTCTCGCAAAATTTTGAATTAAAGCTCCTCAAAGAAATCAGCTCTCTTAAGGAATTTGTCGTCAAACCGAGCCGGGGAGCGGGAGGCCGCGGCATCCTGGTCATCGTGGATAAAAAAGGCGAGCGGTGGATCAAGGCAAGCGGCGAAACCATTTCTATGGAAGATTTAGAATATCATGTTTCTAATATCCTGGCGGGACTTTATTCGCTTGGCGGCACCGATGACCGCGCCTTTTTGGAATACTGCGTTCGAAGTCACGCACAATTTCGGAAAGTGGCCTACCAAGGGGTGCCCGATATCCGCGTCCTCCTTTATCGCGGTGTGCCGGCCATGTCTATGCTGCGGCTCCCCACCAAGGAATCCGATGGAAAAGCAAATCTTCACCAGGGGGCCATCGGGGTGGGAATCAACATGGCGGAGGGCCGTACTTTAGGGGGCGTTCACCGCGACCGCATGATTGACCATCACCCCGATACAGGCGCTGCAATCTCAGAGCTGCGCATCCCCTTTTGGGAAGACATCCTTGAAACCGCAGCACGAATTTTTGATGTGTTCAAATTAGGTTACATGGGAGTTGACTTTGTGATCGACCATTTGCTTGGCCCGCTCATCCTTGAACTCAACGCCCGCCCGGGATTGAGCATTCAACTGGCCAATCGGGCCGGGCTTCGATTGAGATTAGACGCCATTGATGGCCTCGGATCCGAAGTTGAGACCCTGTCCTGGAAGTCGAGGCTCGAAGCTTCTTCGAAACTCTTTCAGAAGTTTGAACCCCTCAGCGTCTCCTAGCGTTGCTCACCATGCGATCCGAAAGCGCGAAATCCGTTTTTTTAATGGCAGCTTTTTTTCTCGTCGCTTCCATTTTATCTGCGGCACAGAGCCCGGCACGGGGTTCCGATAGCCGCGAGCTTCCTTTCACGGTGCGAAAGATTGACGGCGCCCTCATCCGCAGAAAAATTTTCGATCAAAGGGATTATCTGCTGCGCATGAGGGATGCCCGCCATTCCGGATTTTTTAAAAGATACGATGCCGATTTGGATGTCTCTCAGAAATGGCTTCGGACGATTTATACCGCATCCAGCCTTTACACGCTTTTGAAGGCGTATGATTTCAAAAAAGACAGGCGTATCAAACAAATCATCGAGCCCACCGCCGAATTTCTCATTTCCATGCAGATTAAGGAAGGGCCGCACCGGGGGGCTTTTTATTACAGAATGAATTCGGAGAATGGCGCAAAGTGGCAGAAGCTCGTGGTGGGGACAGCCGCCAAAACGATTTTTACGTTGCTTGAGCTTTATCGGAGAACCGGAGACGCAAAATATCTCGAATCTGCCAAAGAAGCGGGAAGCTGGCTCATAAGACAGACAAATTCCGATGGAGAGGTGACTCCGATTGCGCGTTTTAAAGAGGGCGTCTATGTTACGAGCTCCAAACGCTCCTACCTTTATTCCGGCCAGGTTCTGTCCGCCCTTTCAAAGCTCTATGCCGTGACGCGCAATCCGGCGGTTCTTCAAACGGCTCAAAGCATCGCAGAAAATTTATATGAAAGAGCGTATAAAGAAGATTTTTTTGTAGGAGATGATTATCGGCCGAAAAATACCATTTCCACAAGCTGGCTTGCGAAATCGTTTCTCGATTTTTATAAAGTGAATCCCGATCAAAAATTAAAAAATGCGATCCAAAAAAGCGTTCAGGCCATTTTGGCGCATCAAATCAATGACGCAAGCGATCTTGCTAAGTTCGGCCGTTACAACGATACGCCCGCCTCAAGCGGAAATGGCTGGATCAACGAAGTCTTAACCGAAGTCTATCCCTTTTATCGGGATGAGAAAATCGAGGGAAGCGAGTGGATTCTTGATGCACTCCTTAAGACAACGCGCTGGCTGGTTCAAAATATTTATTCGGAGGAAAACTCGGTTCATTTACCCAATCCCGCCCGCGCCCGCGGGGGATCGATTCGTAACATGCCGAAGGATAAGGACAGCGTCCGCACAGATGCCGTGTGTCATAGCGCAAATAGCCTGATCAATCTCTTTCATCTCACCCGCGGGAAATTGTTCTTTGAGGTGCCAGAAGACTGAGCGCCCGCGGCCGCGAACTTTTTTGGGATGGCTGATTTTTTCTATCAGCAGTCTTAATTTTTGAGTATACTTGCTCACTCGAAATTATCAATTCTCGCGCCCGTTCCGCCCGCAATCCGAAAAGGATTGCGGGACGGATCCGACCTTGGATAGAGCGTCTGACTACAGAACACTTTTGGGTGCTTGACGTAACTCTGCACCGTGCAACGCAGTTCCTTTTCCGACAAAGAATTAACCCGCCTTTTGGTGTCAGCCAAGATTTGTTCAAATAACCCTGTTTTCGCTCTTGTTTGGAAATTTTTGAACCTGCCTGCCGGCAAGCAGGCACCAGACAGGAGCCATTGCCAGAGGAGAAAACGGCCTTGACCGAGGCCCTATAATAGGGTATCCTTTTGTAGTCACAATTGATACTACATTTAGAGCGCCAGAGGCGGACAGGGAGGTCTTCAATGACAGTTGCAACAGCATTGCTCAACGCCAAGTATGTAGGGATAAGAGATTTGCGGGAACATTTATCCAAACGGCTTAAAGGCAGCAAAGTAATCGTGGTCACCGAACACGGTACTCCCACCCGAGTAATTCTTTCCTATCAGGATGTGGTTGAGCTTATCGAAGTTCTTGATGAACTTCGGGATCAAGCAGCCATTCAATCCGTTCAAGAGGGGAGAAAAGCATTCAAAGCGGGAGCCGAAGGAATTCCTGTCAACCGTCTGTTTAACCAAATAAGAGCCTCCCGTAAGTCAAGTGAACGCACAACTTAAAGAATTTAAGTTGCTGCGTGAATTTGATCCTGAGCCCATTCGGCAAGCTCAGGGTGGTGAGCGACAGTCGAACCACGAAGTCTTCGCCGAAGGACGAATCCGTCCTCTGGCGGAGAAGGATTTAATCCTTGAAATACAGCGTTCGCTTTCCTTCGGAAACCATTCAAAAGAAATTTCACAAGGCTCTGGAAATGATCCCGCCCAAGATTTCCGCCAGAAATTACGGCGGATCCGTCCGACGAATTAGTGGCGGACAGGATGAAATTATGGAAGGCATCGAGGGCTTGGCCGATGAGCCTCGTCCCGCCGGCGAACCCAAGATCAAACCCCCGCTTATCGTTTATCAGTACGCCGCCCAGTACCGCCTCAAAATCCGAAACTACCGGGTCCTTTACGATGTGGATGACAAGCAGAGGATCGTCTGGATTTTCGATGTCCGCAAACGTAACGAGCGGACGTACGGGTGATGCATGAGCTTGATAAAAATCATCGTTGCCGCCATTGGCATTTTGCCGCCGCATCTAAATCAGTATTTT
>CAYJSI010000044.1:0-10535 GCA_964373045.1 uncultured bacterium | reverse complement strand
TCGAAAGGCGCAACAGGAAGCCCCGCCCCTTGGGGCGGGGTAAGCGCGTTCACTTACTTTCTTGACCGACTTGAGGAATCGCGTATAATGAGCCCGCTTTATTCTTCGTGTGATCTGAATAAATTATCTTAGGAAGGATGACCTTGTGCTGAAAGTTCAAATTACGGAAACCGAGCCTTTAGAGAAGGCCCTCAAGCGTCTCAAGAAAAAAATGGAGCGTGAGGGGATCTTGAAGATTCTCAAGGCCCGCAAACACTACGAAAAACCCAGCGAAAAAAGACGCCGCAAACAGCGCTCTTCCAAGACCAAAAAAAGAAGATTTTAACCCTTCGGGATCGCCGTCATGTCGATCCGAAAACCCTGCGTAGCGGGAAGTTTTTATCCTGCGGATGCCGCCTCCTTGCGGGAGTTCTGCGAGACCCATCTTCGTAACGAACCCACTCTTTTACAAGCCCGTGCGGTGATCTTACCCCACGCCGGATATATTTACTCAGGGGTGACGGCCTGCGAAACCCTTTCCCGGGTCGCCATTCCCTCCAAGAATCTTTTGATCGGACCCAATCACCGCGGCCTTGGTTCTGAGTTTGCGCTTTGGCGTAAGGGCGCATGGGAGACCCCCTTGGGGAAGGTCGCCATTGCCGAAGATCTCTCCTCAGCCCTCCTTAAGGATTCCAGACATTTGGCGGAAGAAGAAAACGCCCACTTATCAGAGCACTCCCTCGAAGTCCTCCTCCCGTTTCTGCAAACCAGAAATCCGGATTTGACCATTGTCCCCTTGATCGTGGGAACACTTGACCTTGATCGGGCCCGTGAGGTGGCCCTGGAATGTGTCCGCGCGCTGCGCTCTCTTACGGAAAATATCTGTGTCGTTATTTCCAATGACATGAGTCATTACGAAAGCGATGAAGCGACCCGCAAAAAAGACCGCTACGCCCTGGATGCCATTCAGGCCCTCGATGACAGGGCCCTGGTGAAAGCCGTCCGCCAGCACCGCGTTACGATGTGCGGGTATATGCCTGTTTATATGCTGCTTGTCATGGCAGAGGCGCTTGGCATTCAGAAGGCAACGCTTGTGGATTATCGAACGAGCGCCGAGGCCTCGGGCGATTACGATCGCGTGGTTGGCTACGCCGGTTTTATCTTTGAGTAATTCAATCCATGAAGGGTCGACAGCCCTTTGAATCCTCAGTATAATGCCCCTCCTTTTTATGGTTGAGGGTGCTAGGTCTTAGACCTGGCGCCCTTGGCTGATGAACCGAGTGAGAACCAAGATGAATTTAGAATTACTAGCGAAAATGATTCGGAAGCTGCCCAAACTAACGCGTGCAGTTTCCGCCATTCTTTTTATCCTGATCCTCTTGCGCGAAATCCGCCTCGGGTTCTTTCGGGATTCCGGCCGCCGCCTCAAGGGTCTTCATTTCAAGCAGTATCTCGCCCCTTTTCTTTTTATTTTATTCACGGTCTTGATTAGTGTTTTATGGTTTGACGCTTGGGCGAGCGTTGCAGTGCCAGGCTGGCATCACTTCATTCTTCATGTTGTGGTGGGGCTTGGCCGCAATTTAGGGCGAAATATCTGGCTCTATCTCGAGATCGTTTATCTTGTCGGCTGGATAAAAAAGAAGGAAAGCTGGTGCCAGGTTTCCTTTGGCATGCTGCTTTCAACCGCCCTTGCAGGCCTGGCCTCAGCCCTTTTTAAAGTCGTCTTCCTTCGGCCTCGGCCCGAGTTTAATCTGGGCCCTTTTGCTTTTTTTCATTTGAGGGGACTCTTGCAGGGCGATAATGGTTTTCAAAGTTTTCCCTCCGGAGATGTGGCGACCGTGACCGCGGCCACGGCCTTCCTCATTTTTGTTGTTCGATCTCCATGGATCAAAGGCCTCCTCCTGCTCATCCCCGCATGCGTCATCTTTTCTCGATTAAGCCTTCTCCGTCACTGGCTGTCAGACACCCTCTTCGCCTTTGGAATCAGTTTCATGGTTGCTCACCTTGTCTGGCAGTATAGAAAGCTATGCCCTCTTTCCAACGACAAACAACGTTAATTACCGGCGCCTCTGCAGGGATTGGCCTGGAATTCGCAAAGGTTTTTGCCGAGCATGGGCATCCGCTCGTGCTTGTGGCAAGATCTAAAGACAGGCTCGAGTCCTTAGCCGAGGAACTGCGAAAAAAGTATGCTGTCAAAGTCAAAGTCCTGGCAAAAGATCTTGCAAAGCCGACTTCGCCGGCTGAGATCTTTGACGAGCTTCGAAGAGAATCCATCGCGGTTGAGATTTTGGTTAACAATGCCGGTTTTGGGGGGTATGGTTTTTTTTCTAAAACGGATCTTTCCCTTGAGCTCGATATGATCCAAGTGAATCTTTCGACCCTGACGCATCTCACCAAACTCTATCTTCGCGATCGGCCGAAGGGCACGCGCGGAGGAATTTTGAACGTGGCTTCGACCGCGGCCTTTCAACCCGGTCCGCTCATGTCCGTTTACTATGCGACGAAGGCCTACGTCCTTTCTTTTTCCGAGGCCCTTCATCAGGAATTAAAAGGGGATCAAGTGACCGTCACGGTGCTTTGCCCCGGTCACACGGCTTCTGAATTTCAAAAGCGGGCCAATATTGTAGGAATGCGTTTTCTGAAATATTCCATGGCGCCTGCTTATCCCGTGGCCTTGGCCGGGTACCACGGTCTTATGAAGGGAAAGGCTGTGGTGATCCCCGGGATTTTAAATGGGTTTCTCGTCTTCTGCGTCCGCTTAGCCCCGAGGGCCCTGGTGCGGAGCATTGTCTTCTTCGTCCAGCGGAAAAGAGCCGGAACGCCGACTTGACTCACCCTGTATTGCGGCACCCCACCCCCTGTGATATGATCCCCGCTTATGCTTGAGAGGTTCAATGTCTAAGAGGCTCGAGGCCCTTCCCGGGATGGAAGATATTCTGCCGGGGGAGGTCGAAAAGTGGCAATGGGTTGAGGAAAAGGCCCGTCTTTTTTTTGCCTCCCGCGGTTTTCACGAAATCCGCACGCCCCTCCTCGAGACCACGGACCTATTTTCGCGATCCGTCGGCGAGGCGAGCGACATCGTTCATAAACAGATGTTTTCCTTTGAAGACCGAGGAGGCCGCCACATCACCCTTCGGCCTGAAATGACCGCCTCTGTGGCCCGCGCCGTGATCGAACACGGTCTTCTTACCCAGGCAAAGTCGCTCCGGCTTTATTATCTTGGACCCATGTTCCGTGCTGAACGTCCCCAGGCCGGAAGAAAAAGGCAGTTTCATCAAATCGGGATGGAGATCGTGAACGAATCGGGTGTCGTCACGGATTTAGAGGCCGTGGTTTTACTTTATGATTTCTTAAATTATTTGGGACTTTCGGATTTTGAACTTCGGCTGAATGATCTCGGAAGCGCCGAAGAGCAAAAGCAGATGATGGGAAAGCTGGCCGAATATTTTTCCCGAGAGAAACCAAAGCTTTGCCCCGATTGCCAATGGCGGCTTGAGAGAAATGTCTTGAGAATTTTTGATTGCAAGATTGAATCCTGCCAGCCTGTGATTCAGAAGGCCCCCTGGGAAGAAATCTCACCTCTTTCAGAGGGCTTTCATCAACTGATGCGTGAATTGGAGGCCCGAAAGATCCCGTTTGAATTGAGGCGGAGGCTTGTGCGCGGGCTGGATTATTACAACGGCCCTGTCTTTGAAGTGGCGGCCCAGGGTCTCGGGGCGCAGGATGCGGTGGCGGGAGGCGGCCGCTATGATCGTCTTTATGCTGACTTGGGAGGTGCTCCGGCGCCCTGCACAGGTTTTAGTATCGGCGTTGAAAGGCTTCTCATGGCGCTTGAGAAGCAATCGAACGATTGGTTTCAGAAAAGGATGGATCGGAAGGTTTACGTGGCACTCCTGGAATCAGGTGAAGAGGCAGAGCGCTTGGCGCGGGATCAGTCCCTTCGTCTTTGCGAAAAAGGATTTCGAATTGAAACGCTCCCTGGCGAAACCTCTTTGAGCCGACATCTTAAAAGGGCGAATCAGCTCGGGGTCCGTTGGGTGCTGATCTTAGGGTCCGAAGAGATCCGCAAGCGTCAATGGACGCTCAAGGATATGACCAAGAAAGCGCAGGCCGAGGTCGGGATGGACCGGCTCGTCACCCACCTCGAAGAGGCCGTCAAGCCATGATGCGCACCTCGAACTTGGGAGAGCTCAACCTAAAATCGCTTGACCGCAATGTAACGCTTGCCGGATGGGTCGATACCTATCGAGATCACGGGGACCTAATCTTCATTGACCTTCGCGACCGTTGGGGCGTCACGCAGGTTGTTTTTAATGCCCAGCACAATGCCCAAGTGCATCAGGTGGCCAAGACCCTTCGCTCGGAATTTGTGATTCAAATCAAGGGGTGCGTCAGGAAGCGCCCGGAAGGCACGATCAACAAAAAAATCCAGACCGGTGAGATTGAAATCTTAATCGATCACGTCGAGGTGCTGAACTCTTGCCCCAACCCTCCCTTCCAGTTAAACGAGGAAGGAGTGAACGAAGAACTCCGATTAAAGTATCGTTTTCTTGATCTGAGGCGCAAGGACATGGTGGAGAGCCTTGTGACACGCTACCGAGTGACCAAAATTGCCCGGGATCATCTGGACAAGCAGGGTTTTCTTGAAATCGAAACACCTTATCTGACGCGAAGTACGCCGGAGGGCGCCCGCGATTTTCTCGTCCCCTCTCGTCTTGTGCCCGGTAGCTTTTATGCCCTCCCGCAGTCCCCACAGCTTTTCAAGCAACTCCTTATGGTGGCGGGCTACGACCGCTATTATCAGCTCGCCCGCTGTTTCCGTGACGAAGATCTGCGTGCCGATCGCCAGCCTGAACATACTCAAATTGATCTTGAGATGTCCTTTGTCGACGAAGAGGACGTGATGCGGGTGGTGGAGGGGATGGTGAGCGAGGTCTTTGAAAAAATTTTAAACGTCAAATTTCCTCGTCCCTTCCGCGCGCTAAGTTTCGAGGAAGCGATGTCCCGTTTCGGAAGCGACAAGCCCGACCTTCGCTTCGGGATGGAGCTAAAGGATTTGACAGCCCATTTTGAAAAAAGCGGCTTTAGAATTTTCGATGACTGCATTGCCAAACAAGGAAAAGTCCGCGGTCTTGCCTTGACGCTGCCCAAGGGTCAGGAACTTTCCCGGAAAGATTTCGACGATCTTACCACTTGGATTCAGACCTTTGGGGCGAAGGGATTGGCTTGGTTTAAAGTCAAAGGTCCGAACGAAGTCGAGTCGCCCCTTCAGAAATTTTTTGACAGTACAAGAATGGCCAAGGTCATTCAAGAACTCGGTGCCAAGGCCGGGGATGTCCTTTTTATGGTGGCAAGCGACTCTCATACCTCCGCGGTTTCGCTCGGGGCCCTGCGTAATCACTTAGCCGAGCAGTATCTTTCCATCCCTCACGATCAGTTTGAGATTCTGTGGGTCAAAGATTTTCCCTTGCTTGAGTGGAATGAAGAGGAAAAAAGGTACCAGGCACTTCACCACCCTTTTACTTCGCCTAAACCGGAAGATCTCTCACTGCTTGAAAAAGAACCGCTTCGGGTTCGGGCCCGGGCCTACGATCTTGTCTTAAACGGCACCGAGCTCGGGGGCGGCAGCATTCGTATTCATCGTCAAGATATCCAGCACAAGGTTTTTCAGGCCTTGGGGATTAGCCGCGAAGAAGCGGAACAAAAATTCGGATTCCTGATGAAGGCCTTGAGTTTCGGGGCGCCGCCGCACGGAGGCCTTGCCATCGGTCTCGACCGCTTCATCGCCCTTCTCTTGGGGCGCGAATCCATTCGGGAGGTCATCGCATTCCCGAAAACACAGAAGGGGACCTGCCTGATGACGGAGGCGCCTTCATCCGTTAATGCTAGGCAATTGAAAGAATTAAATATTGCGGTGAAGACATAACTGTAGGGGCGACCCTCGCGGTCGCCCAAAATCGACAAAAGGCGGGTACAAGACCCGCCCCTACGCTTAGAGGTTCTATGGCCGAAAAAATTCTGAAACTCAATTCAAATGAAGAGGCCATCGCTCTTTACGGAACCCTGGATGAGAATCTTCGTTTTGCGGAGCGCGAATACCGCGTCCGCGTCTCAGCGCGCAATCACCGGCTAAAAATTGTCGGTGAGAAAACGGATGTCGAGGGGGCCTACCTTTTTTTTTCTTCGCGGCTGAATGAACTTCGGGGGGGAGCGGCAAGCCGCTCTTTTCATAAGCCAACTCCCTCCGCCGCAGCCGAGGGGAAAGTTGAAAACAAAGGACAAGGGAACGCAGGGATCCAATATTTCCACCGCGGGAAAATCATCCGGCCCAAAAGTAAAAATCAGGGAAAATACCTCCGGGCCATTCATGAGAATGATGTCGTGATTTGTGTGGGGCCGGCCGGAACGGGTAAGACCTATCTTGCCATGGCCGCGGCCCTGGATTTCCTTAAGAAAAAACAGGTTGCCAAAATTATTCTTACGCGCCCGGCCGTAGAAGCAGGGGAAAGCCTCGGATTTCTCCCCGGCGACCTTTACGCCAAGGTGAACCCTTATTTACGCCCCCTCTATGATGCCCTCTACGACATGATGGATTTTGAGGAGGCGGCCCGTTATCTCGATCGCGGCGTGATCGAGGTTGCCCCTCTCGCCTACATGCGGGGCCGCACTTTGAATGACTGCTTCGTCATTTTGGATGAGGCGCAGAATTGCACCCACTCGCAGATGAAGATGTTTCTCACACGGCTTGGGCAATCGTCAAAATCGGTCGTCACAGGCGATGTCACTCAAATCGATCTGCCCAGCGGAAAAAAATCCGGGTTGGTCGAGGCCCAAACCGCCCTCGCTGATATCCAGGGGATTCAGTTTATTTATTTGGATGAGACAGACGTGGTGCGACACGCGCTTGTTCAGGAGATTATCAAGGCGTATGAAAAATTCGAGCGTAAAAACCAGGGCCGGCCAAGTTAAGACCGCACCCGAAAAAGAAAGCGGAAATAAAAAAAGACAATGGAGCTGGGCGAGCCGCCTTAGTTCCCTTTTTTTATCGTTTGTCCTTACAACGCTCATCCTTGTCCTTGAACGCCAGTACGGCGTAGAGGTCCACGACTTTATTGTGGGGGAGCCATCGCCACGGACGCTTTTTTCTCCCTTTGAGATTACCTATACGGATGACGATACCCACCAACTTCTCCGCGAAGAAAAAAGCCATTCGGTTCCCCTGATTTTTTCTCGGGAGCCCAAGATCCTGGCTGAGGCCACGGGCCAAATCGACCGGCTTTTCGAGAGGATCCACAAGGTCAAGACCGAAAATCCCACCCTCCCTCCCGTGATCGAGACGGCAAAGCTTCCTTTTGAAGTTTCGGAATCCGCCCTCAAAGTTTTTCTTGAAGAACCCGATTTGGATGAACTTCGGAAATATCTTCAAGCCTTAATCGAGCAGACCTTTGAGCAGGGCGTAGGGGATTACTCTAAGAAGATGGAACTCCTCGAAAAGAGGGGAGGGTCGGTGACGATCTTAAGTGCCGATGGCAAAAGTGAGAAGGCTGTCTTCGTCCGTGATCTTCCGACTTTGAATGAATGGCGCGAAATAGGCGAGAAAAAGGTTTCCGAGATGGTGGGAAAAAAACGTCATCTGAAAGCCCCACTCCTCGAGGTTTATCACGCGGTTTTAAAACCCAACCTTTTTGAAAATGAGCACGAGACCAAGGAGCGCCGGAAAAAAGCGGCCGAGTCGGTTGAGCCGATCGAGGAAAAAATAAAAAAAGATGAACTCATCGTTCAGCGCGGCATGCTCATCACCGCTCCGGTGCGTCTAAGGATCGATCAGATCCAAAAAAAATTGGCGGAGCACAAAATTTTGAATCAGCTCTTCGCCGTCGGAATGCTTGTTTTGTTGACTTATTTTTTAAGCTTTATCTACCTGCTTTATTTTGAGAAGAGGGTCCTGGCCGATCTCAGGCTTTTCCTTTTAATCCAAGCCGTTTTTATTCTGACCGTCTTGCTCTGTAAAATGGCGGCCCTCTGGCCCGGTTCGTCTCTCTATTTGATGCCGGCAGCCCTGGCCCCGCTCATGCTCGCCCTTTTAGGCGGGTCTCAGCTTGGATTTTTCGGCGCCGTCGTGATCAGCATTTTGATTTCGCCCCTTGCGAAGTTCGATGCCGATATTATTTTGCCGACCCTCCTTTCGGGCGTGGCCGGAACCTTTGCGACCCTTCGCGTGCGAAGGCGTATCCAGTTTTTGAAAGTGGGCGCGGCCTCAGGCCTGGCCTATTTCTTAACACTCTTGGCGCTTGAAATTTATCAGGAGTATCCTTTTTTGGATGCCCTGCAAATCAGTGCCGAGGGGCTCGCCAACGGGCTTTTGATTACCATGCCGCTTTGTTTTCTTCTTTTACCTCTTTTTGAGTTTGCCTTCAATCAAACCACAGATATTACGCTGCTTGAACTTTCGGATTTGAATCATCCGCTCTTGAAGCGCATGGTGGTGGAGGCACCCGGGACCTACCATCACAGTTTAACGGTCAGCACGCTGGCGGAGTCGGCCTGTGAGGCCATCGGGGCGAATACCCTTCTGGCCCGCGTCGGCTGCTATTTTCACGATATCGGAAAAATCGCTCGCGCGGAATTTTTCACGGAAAATCAGGGGGAGAAATATGCGGAAAAGCATGAAAAACTGACGCCCACGATGAGCTGCCTCATTATCATGAATCATGTGAAAGATGGCATGGAACTTGGCAGGAAATATAAACTCAAAGACCGCATCCTTCGCTTCATTCCCGAGCACCAGGGAACGGGCGTGGTTTATTATTTTTATAAAAAGGCGCTTGATTCCGCGGTGCCGGGGGAGAGGGTCAACCCCAATGATTACCGCTATCCCGGTCCCAAGCCTCAGAGCAAAGAAACGGCCGTGGCACTCTTGGCGGATTCGACCGAGGCGGCCTCGCGATCCTTAAAGGACCCCTCACCAGAGAGTCTCCGCCAGCTTGTGCGCAAGATCATTAACGACAAATTTATTGACGGCCAGTTGGATGAATGCGATCTTACGCTGCGCGATCTTTATAAGATTCAGGAAAGCTTTATTTACAACCTGATGGCCATTTTTCATACCCGTGTTCGCTATCCCGCCACTCCCGACTCCCCTGATGACCCCAATTTGTTCCGCGAGGATCCATTTTTAAAATTCCGCGCGGATTCGCCCAGCCCCTCGAAATTGCCGTAAGGAAAGCAATGAGGATGGGCGTGTCGAAATTAGATATCCGGGTCAAGATCGAGGCTCCCTCGCCCTTGTATACAAAAAATAAGATTGCCGCCACCGCCAAGAAAATACTCGGGGTTTTAGGGTGGAAAAAAGCCGCCTTGAGTGTCCTGGTGGTAGGAGATCGAAGGATCCGTAGACTGAACCTGACTTACCTTCATCATGACCGGGCGACGGATGTGATCGCCTTCAGCCAGCTTGAAGGGAGAAAACTTAAGTCGCCTCCGCACCATCTGCCTGTTCTGGGTGATATTGTCATCTCACGCGATACCACGACGCGTCAGGCAGTGCAATTTGGGAATTCCTTCTGGTATGAATTTGTTTTTTATTTGTGCCACGGTATTCTGCATCTCATGGGTTATGAGGATAGGAAGCCCTCCGATCAAAAAAAAATGTGGAAGAAGCAGAAATCGATTCTTAAAAAGATAAACATCAACATCAAGGGGGAAAAGGTAGAAGGGGAAGGGTAACGGGTATGGCGATTCAAAAGACAGAAGCAATTGTCCTTAAGACCCAGCCACTTCGCTCGAGTTCGCTCATTGTGACCTTCTTTACCCGCGATTTCGGGAAAGTTCGCGGCGTGGCAAAGGGAGTGCGGCAGGAACGCGAAATGCGGGGCGCCCTCTACGAGCTTTTTACTCATCTTGAAATCGTTTTCTACGAAAAAACTCGATCCGACCTTCATCTTGTTTCAGAAGGTTTCATTTTGGAGAGCTTCGAGGGGTTGCGCTCGCGGCTTGATTCTATCTGTTACGCAAGTTACTTCGCCGAACTGGTCGATCAGCTAAGCGAAGTTCACGACCCTCACCCGAAAATTTTTGACCTTCTGCGTTTCGTCTTCCGTTATCTTCCCTCCATCCCGGGGCCGCGTCTGGCCCGCCTTTTCGAAATTCAACTCTTAAATGAAATCGGCTGGCTTCCTCACCTCGACCGATGCTTGATTTGTCAAAAGGACACCCTGGAAAAAGGATTTTTTTCGGCCAGGCAAGGATCCCTTTTATGCCCCTCCTGTGCCGGCCAGTTTCCCGACGCGAAGCCGCTCGGGCGCCAACCACTTTCCGTGATGCGATATTACATCCGCCATCAACCCGAGGAATCCATCCGCCTCGCCATGAGCCGCGAAACGGAAAGGGAGCTCGAATCTCTCATGAGCCGCTTTCTTGAAGACCGGTTTTCAAATCCCCTCAAAAGCAAGCGCTTCCTCGAAGAAATAAGTCCCGTTCTGCGTCTATCATAATCCCTTGCGTTGGGTCAGACCCCAATGGCACTCGGTTAAGCGGGTAAAAAGAAAAGACCTCCG
>CAYJSI010000043.1:0-10984 GCA_964373045.1 uncultured bacterium | reverse complement strand
CCTCTGACCTCTTCCATGTCAAGGAAGCGTTCTAACCAACTGAACTAACCGCCCGTGGGAAATTGCGGAAGGGGTCTCATCATAGAACGCAGGCCGGGAGATTTCAACGACTAAAACGCTCAAAATTGGTTTTAGACTAAGCGTTTTAGGTAGCCAACGAGAAGGACTTTGGCTTTGGCGAGGGCCTGGGCGCGGTGGGAGACCTGATTTTTCATTTCCTCCGGCACTTGGCCGAAGGTTTTCTTAAAAGGCGGGTAAAAAAAGATGGAGTCGTAGCCAAATCCATGGCTCCCCTTCATAATGTGTTCGATCACCCCGTGAACCTCACCGCTTACCACGTCGATCAACCGATCGGGTTCCGCAACGGCCGCCGCCGATTTGAAATGGGCACCCCGGCAATTATCCGGTATTTTTTCAAGGAGCTTTAAGACTTTAAGGTTATTATCAAGATCAGTTTTGGCAGGACCCGCAAAGCGGGCCGAGTAAACACCGGGGGCTCCCTCTAAAGCATCGCAGCAAAGACCGGAATCTTCCGCCAGTGTCAGCAGACCTGTTTGATGGGCGTAACCTAAGGCCTTAAGCGTTGCATTTTCTTCGAACGTTTTGCCGCTTTCCTCCACTTCCCGAATCCCAGGACACTCGGCCAGTGAAATGAGTGTGAACTCAAGACCCGCAAGAAGGCTCTTGAGTTCGGCTAACTTTTTTTTGTTCGTGCTGGCGACGAGGAGCTTACGAGACATTACGGGCGGGTGAATTTCTTCTGCAGGGCCACCAATTCTTTGATTCCCTTCTGGGCGAGGAGGATGAGTTCATCCATTCTTTTTTTGTCAAAGGGCTTCCCTTCGGCAGTGCCCTGAATCTCCACAAACTCCCCTGACCCCGTCATGACCACATTCATGTCCACCTCGGCCTTGGAGTCCTCTTCATAACAAAGGTCGAGAATGGCTTTGCCCTCCACAATGCCGACGCTCACCGCCGCAATGTGGTCGCAAAGTGGGGAAGCGCTGATCGCCCCTGACTTTTTTAGTTTTTCCACGGCCTCCGAGAGGGCAATGAAACCGCCCGTGATCGCAGCGGTTCTTGTCCCCCCATCTCCTTGAATGACATCGGCATCAATCCAAATCGTCCGCTCACCGAGTTTTTTCATGTCCACCACCGAGCGCAGGCTTCTTCCAATCATACGCTGAATCTCCTGCGTTCTCCCTGAGAGCCGGCCCTTGGTCGCCTCACGGGCGATGCGTTCCGTGCAGGAGGCAGGCAGCATGCCGTACTCAGCCGAGAGCCAGCCCTTTCCCTGATTTCTTAAAAATTGGGGCACCTTTTCTTCCACGCTTGCCGCACAAAGGACCTGCGTGTCCCCCATTTCAATTAAGCAAGAACCGAGGGCATGCTTCAGGACCCCTTTTCGGACATGAATCTTTCTGAGCTCTCCTGGTTTTCGACCGTCTTGACGCAAGCGAAACCTCCTTATCGAATTTTAAGAATTTTATGAAAGCGCGGGACAATGCGAACGTCCGAAACCCACAGGCTTGCAAGGCGCTGAAGATGGGTTAAGATTTGCATGAGGCGAGCGTCTTCATGGCCCTCGCCTTCGGCACGGGAAATGGGTTGCAAAATAACAGGCGTCGCGGGCGCCACTTCTTTGACGATTCGAATCTCCTCTTCAAACTCACGAAGGTTAATTTCCTTCGAGAGGACGATTTTGATAAAGACTTCTTTGGCCTTGGCGATCTCAAGAAACCTGCGATGTTCGGCGTCGAAATTCTTTTCATGCGTCACGCTGGCAGGCTTCATGTCCATGGCCACCACGTCGCACCAGCCGATCACCTCTTCTAAGGCCCTGTAGAGAATCCCGCTCGTCTCCAGGTAGATTTTAAAACCCTCGGCCTTGAGGCATTTCATCAATGGCTTCAAAAACACAAGATAAAGAAGCGGCTCCCCGCCGGTCAGACTCACAAAGGCGTGCGGCCCTTCCTCATTGTCAAGGCGGTGGACTTCTTCCATGACGGAATCCAAATCGTAGTCTGTCCCCTTTTTATCCAGCTCGTCACAATAGTCACAGTGAATGTTGCATTCTTCAAAGCGGATAAAAAGGTGCCGCTCGCCTAAGCGCGTCCCCTCGCCCTGAAGCGACGAAAAAATTTCTGAAATGCGAGCTTCGTTAGCGGACGGTGGATGTATCATCCTGTTAGATCCTCCCATTTCAGACCTTCTTTCAATCTATTCCTTAAATCACGTTTTTCCATCTTACTTTTTAAATATTTCTCCCGTCGTTTTGCATCTTGAGGATTGGTATAAGCTTCGTAATAAATCAATTTCAAGGGACGCCTAAACCGTGTGGAAGTTACCAACCCTGCATTATGCTTTTTTAGTCTCGTTCGCAAATCAGGCGCGAAACCCGTATAAAATTGTTTATCCCCTTGACTCAACAGTACATAGACATAGCCCATGGGAGGATCTAACAGGATTGCACAAGATCCACACCCCCCGCTTCTTTAAATCCTTTGGCGCGGAGTTTGCAGGAGTCGCACTCCCCACAGGGCGCTTGGCCGCCTTGATAGCACGACCAGGTTTTTTCAAAAGGCACGCCGAGCTGAGTGCCGAGCTCCACAATTTCTTTTTTGCTCATCCGAAGAAGCGGAGCTTCGATCCGGATAGTTTTACCTTCCGCTCCCGCTTTTGTTCCGCGGCGGATCATTTCCCTGAAGGCCTCGAGATATTCTGGCCGGCAGTCCGGGTAGCCGCTGTAATCAAGGGCATTTGCCCCAAAAAAGATCACGTCGGCTTTTAAGGCCTCCGCCGCCGACGCCGCCATCGAAAGAAAAATACTGTTCCTGGCCGGGACATAAGTCACAGGAATTTCTTTGCTCATTTCGATAACGTCCCGGCCCACAGGGATCGCAATGCTTAAGTCAAGCAGAGCGCTTCCGCCCCAGGGAAGCGAAATTGGAACGATGTAATGAGGAATTTTTAAATCGGCTGCGATCGTTTTGGCTGACTCAATCTCCCGGTCGTGAAGCTGTCCGTAATGAATCGTGAGTGCCGTCACGTTAAAACCCTCGTGAAGGGCGTGGTAAAGCACAGTGGTGGAGTCGAGACCACCTGAGAAAAGACAGATGGCTTTGGGTGTCATTTGGGCCTTACGACCTCCACATGGGAAAGCTTTTCTCCGAGAAACGATTCCCCCACACGAACAAAATTGCGGGGTTTGTCGCTTACAAAAATTTTAAGCTCTCCGCAACGCGGGGAGGGATAGCTTAATCCCAACTCCCTTAAAAGAGAAGCCAGTTTTTGAGTCGTGGGGATCACCGAATCCACCATGGTTACGCGAGGACCGATGACTTTTTGAATGGCGTCTTTTAAGAGCGGGTAGTGGGTGCAGCCAAGAATGAGAGTATCGATTCTCTTCTTTCGGAGGGCGCCGATGTAGGTTTCAATAATTCGCTGGGAAATTTTTCCATTCAACCACCCTTCTTCGACAAGAGGGACAAACAAGGGGCAGGCAACCGAAAATACTTGGAAGCGCGAATCCATTTTTTTGAGCGCCTTTTCGTAGACCCCGCTTTCCACCGTCGCTTGTGTTCCAATCACACCGACGCGGCGCGTGCGGGTTTTGGCCGCGGCCTCGCGCACCGCCGGTTCGATCACATCGATCATGGGAAGATTAAAATGGCTCTTGAGAAATGAAAAGGCCGCACTGGAGGAGGAATTGCAGGCCACGACAAGGGCCTTTACCTTGCGGCTTATAAGAAAAAGGGTATTTTCAATGGAAAAGCGTTTGATTTGCTCTTTGGATTTGATGCCGTAAGGGAGCCGGGCCAAATCCCCGAAATAGAGGACCTCTTCAGCGGGAAGTACCCGTCGAATCTCCCGGATGACCGTAAGACCGCCCAGACCGGAATCGAAGACGCCAATCGGCTGGCGGGATTTGGCTTGGATCGGCCCCGGATTCCTCTTCAAGGCAAGGCCTCAGACTTTGGTTAGAAGGAATTTTTTGATGCGCTCAAGCGCTTGTTTGATCCGCTCCTCAGGGACCACCAGGGCAAAGCGGACATACCCTTCCCCGTATTCTCCAAACCCCGTGCCGGGAGAGACACACACGCCGGTTTCGCGAAGCATGAGCTCCGTGAATTCCATCGAGGTAAGCGCCCGGTAAGGATCCGGGATGTGGCACCAAACGTAAAACGTGGCGCGGGGTTTTTTGATCTTCCAGCCCATTTTATTGAGGCCTTCGATAAAGACCTCCGTGCGCTTCTCGTAAGCGCCGAGTATTTTCTTCACGTAGGTCTGCGGACCCGTGAGCGCGGCGATGGCGGCCATCTGGACAGCGCGGAAGATGCCGAAATCTACGTAACTTTTCGTTTTTGCGATGCTGGCCAGAATTTCCTTATTGCCCACCGCAAAGCCGATCCGCCAGCCGGCCATGCTGTAGGATTTGGAAAGGGTGTGAAATTCGACACAAAACTTGCGCGAGCCCTTGGCCTCCAGGATGCTCGGGGCACGCTTGCCGTGGTAAATAAAATCCGAGTAGGCGTTGTCGTGGGCAATGATGATATCTTTATCTTTTCCCCAGTGAACCACTTTGTTGAAAAATTCAAGGTCGCAGGTGGCGGTGGTCGGGTTGTGAGGGTAACTCAGGAACATTAACTTTGAAAGCCGCGTCGTTTCACGCGGTATGGAATGAAGGTCGGGGAGATACCCGTTTTCCTCTTTGAGCGGAATGTTATAAAGAATACCTCCTGCCATAATGACGCCATTAAAGTGCACGGGGTAGGCGGGCGATGGCACAAGGGCCAAATCATCATTATTCAAAAAGGCAAGCGAGAGGTGCGCAATCCCCTCCTTAGATCCAATCAAGGGAAGGACTTCAGAGTTAGGATCAAGCTCCACCCCGAAGCGGCCCTGATACCATTTGGCAATGGCCTGACGAAGATCTTTCTCAATCTGCTCATCCCATTTGGAGTAGCGATGAATTCCCTTCACCTTCACGGCCTCGCGCATGGCGGTGATCACATGCTGAGGCGGTTCAAAGTCGGGATTCCCCATGCTGAAATCAATCACGTCCGCGCCCTTGGCGCGCACTTCGCGCTTCCAGCCGTCTACAATGGTAAAAAGGTAAGGCGGCAGGCGTTTCATGCGGTTCGCTTCATGCATAGGCATAACTATTTCTCCTCCTCGTCAGAGCGCTCGGCCTCTTCTTCCTCTTCCTCTTCCGCGTCTTCATCATCAATCGTGCAAAGGACTTCTCCCTTGGCCACGAGCTCCCCTTCATCATAATAGACCTCGGCCAAGATGCCCGCCTTGGGGGCCTGAATCGTCACCGACCCCTCTTCCGACGAAAGCTGCACAAGATCGTCTCCTTCATTAAGAGGATCTCCCTCTTCGCAAAACCAGGTCTGGATCGTCCCTTCTTTCACGCGCGCTGACAACCCCTCTAAAATCACCTCAATCATAATCCTTTCCACTCCTTGATGCGGATGCTATTTCACCGGCATGGTAAGAACTTCGTACATAAGGCCCCGCAAACACGCGCTTAAATCCCATGGCCCGAAAATCGGCGGCCAAGTCTTCGAAGACCTCAGGCTCGATAAAACGCGCAACCTGCCAATGATCGGCACTGGGCCTTAAATATTGACCCAGCGTTAAAATATCGCAGCCGGCTGAGAGAAGATCGCGGGCGGACTGAACCACCTCACCCAGTTCCTCGCCCAGCCCAAGCATCAGCCCGCTTTTGGTCGTCATGTGAGGATCCAGGTCCTTCACGGTTTCAATCACGGCAAGCGACCTTTCATAAGCCGCCTGCGGCCGAACCTTTTTTTGGAGGCGCTCCACCGTCTCGAGGTTGTGATTGTAAACATCAGGGCCTGCTTCCACCACTGCGCCGATTAATTCGCGGCGGGCGTGAAAATCGGGCGTCAAAACTTCTACCCGAACACACGGGATTTTTTCTTTGACGGCGCGGATGGTCTTGGCAAAGTGAGCCGCCCCTTCATCCGCCATCTCATCGCGGGCCACAGATGTAATCACCACATACTCAAGCCCCATTTCAGAGGCGGCGGCGGCCACGCGCTCGGGCTCTGACTCTGAAAGCAGGTCCGGCCGGCCCGTTTCCACGGCGCAAAAGCCGCAGCGGCGCGTGCAGACGTTTCCCAAAATCATAAAAGCCGCCGTCCCCCGGGAATAACACTCACTGCGATTGGGACAACGCGCCGATTCGCAAACCGTGTTGAGATCGTATTTCGAAAGAATGTGGTGTGTGACTTCCGCCGAAGCTAAGGGAAGTGTCCGTCTCAGCCAATCCGGTAATCTTTGTACCCGCTTTGAATCTCGAAATTCCAACATAACTCCAATGAATTGACTTTAACTTGAATGAGAACGGGAGGTTGTATCAAAAAGGCCTTAGAGTGTCAAGAGACCTGAGCAGTCTTGAGGCGTTTTAAGGCTTCCCGCGCCGCAAGGGAGTAAATTTCCGCCTCGCTCGGATGGGCATGAACGGTCTCGAGGATATTTTGTACTGTGAGCTTGTGCTGAATGGCGAGCGCGGCCTCCGCGATCAGCTCTGTGACATGCGAACCCACGCCGGCCGCACCCACAATTCTGCCTTCTTTGGCTGAGACAAAGAGCTTAAGAAAACCGTCCGTCTCATCTTCCACCTGAGCTTTCGGAACCGCCGCAAACGGCACTCTGACCTGAAAGATAGGAGGGTCCTCACCCTTGGTATTAAAAAAACCCACACTTGCCACCTCGGGGTCGCTGTAAACACAGCTTGGGATAACACCATAATCCACGGTCCTTCGCGTCTTTCTTTTGAGATTCTCTACCACAAGCGTACCTTCGTAGGAGGCGACGTGCGCAAGCTGGGGAGAGGCAATCACATCCCCAATCGCATAGATGCCCTTGACGTGGGTCTCGAGATACTCGTTCACCTCAATCGTGCCCTTCGCGTTCATCCGCACACCTGCTTCTTCAAGACCCATTCCTTTTGTGTTCGCCCGGCGGCCGATGGCGAGAAGGATTTTTTCACCTTCCACGACTTCGCCCTTTGAGAGCACAGCCTTCAAACCCTTTGAGCCCTTTTCTAATTTATCTATCTTGGAACCGGTCACAATTTGAATCCCCTTTTTACTTAGAAGGTGCTCAAGCCGCGCGGCTGAGTCGGCCTCTTCATTGGGAAGCAGCCGTTCCATCATCTCAACCAAGGTGACTTTTGCGCCGAGGGCCTGATAAAGGGAAGCGAATTCCACGCCCACGGCCCCGCCGCCTACAATCAATAGAGTTTTCGGAACCCGGCTGAGTTCGAGGATGTCATCAGAGGAAAGAATATTTTTGTGATCGAACTCAAAACCCGGCAGTGCAGACGGGACTGATCCTGCGGCTAGAACGATGTTCTCCGCTTCGATCGTTTGCGGCTTGCCGTCAATTTGGATGGCTCGCGAGGAGGTTAGTTTTGCTTTTCCCGTCATCCACTCCACGCCTGATTTTTGAATGCTGGCAAGCGCCGAGGTGCGCAACTGTGCCACGACTTCATTTTTCCTCTGAATCCATTTTGGATAATCAATCGTAAAATCGCGAAGGACAATACCGTAGCGCTGGGAGTGCTTCATTTTGGAAAGAAGGCGTGCGTGGGAAAGAAGGGTTTTTGTGGGGATGCAGCCCGTGTTGAGACACGTCCCGCCCGGGTGGGAGGAATCGATGAGAGTGGTTTTAAAACCGAGCTCGGAGGCCCTGAGCGCGGCCGCGAGCCCGCCCGGGCCCGCTCCTATAATCGCCACCTCGAATCGATTCATCGATCCTCACTAAGCAGGACCAGGTCCGCTCTAACTCATTCACAGCGACAGAGTTGGGAGGACCTGTCCCTACGTAAGCAGTTCTTTTGGAATTCCGATGTCAATCACCGAGACTTTGCCTGCATGCCGGGGACCTTCCCCCATAAATAAACCCTTTTTGGGGAGTCCTAGAGTAGCAGTAACGCTGGCGTTGACGCAACAGCCAAGAATTTTGCCGCTGTCGCTCTCGAGCCCGGAGGGAACATCCACGGCAACCATGGGCTTTTTGCTCTGATTCATCGCATGAATCGCTTGTCGATAAATCCCACCCACTTCCCTTTGAAGACCAATACCAAAGATGGCATCGATAATTAAATCGCAGTCTTTCACGCATTCGAGCAACTTGTCATTGGCAAAACTCGCAATGACAATCGGAATTTTCATTTTGGAAGCAATGCGATGATTCAAAGCTGCATCGCTTTTAAGTTCGGAAGGATCCCTCATCAAAACAATTTTTACACGATACCCTCGATTCCAAAGATGCCTTGCCGCCACAAAACCGTCGCCGCCATTGTTGCCTTTACCGCAAAAAATATGAAGGGTAGGGGCGGCTCGCGAACCGCCTCTACGACCGAGTATCTGTTCGGTCACCTTCGCCACGCCGCGGCCAGCGTTTTCCATAAGAAGGAGGCTCGGGATGCCGTATTCTTCAATCGCTTTTCGGTCGAGGGCCTGCATTTGGCTAGCCGTTACGGCTTTCATCATGGGCGGGAGTTAAGGAAGAGATTACGCTCGAGAAAGCGTTCCTAAGAACGTTTCGTGGCGAAGGTCTTTGAGTGTTACTTTTTGAACGCTGCCGAGGAGGGCTTTTTCACCCGGAAATACAATTTTTTTCTCCTGATGAGTCCGGCCCAGCAACTCGGAGCAATCTTTGGTGCTGATTTCCTCAACCAAGACCTCGACGGTTTTTCCGATGAAGGAGCGATTCACCTCGTCGCTCACGCGTCTTTGTGTTTCAAGGAGCTCGGCATGCCGCTTTTCCTTCACTTCTATCGGCACATCATCGTGAAGTTTTGAGGCCGGGGTCCCGGACCTGACGGAATATTTATAAATGTAGGCGCCGTCATAACGAATTTCCTCGAGCGCACGGACCGTCGCCCGGTGATCCTCTTCGGTTTCCCCTGAAAATCCGGCAATGATATCGGTTGTAATCGAAACCTCGGGAATGATTTCCCGCATCAGATCAATTTTTTCCTTGTACCCCTCATAAGTGTGCAGGCGTTTCATGCGCTTCAGGATTCGATTCGAGCCGGACTGCAGCGGCAGGTGAAACCGGCGCGAAATTTTAGGATTTTTGGCAATGACCCGGTAAAGTTCTTCCGTAGCGTCCGAGGGGTGCGAGGTCGTAAACATAATTCTTTCAAGGCCCTTAATTTCGCAGAGCATGCCGAGCAACTCGGGGAAACTCGTTCCCTGCCCCTTGCCCCCTGCCCCTTGCCCCTCGTAACTATTCACATTCTGCCCCAATAAGGTAATCGCCTTGACACCCTCCCCTACGAGCCGGCTTGCCTCGCGGTAAACTTCGCGCTCCGGCATAGAGACCTCGGCACCGCGCGTGATCGGCACAATGCAAAACGTGCAGACCTTGTTACAGCCCGTCATAATGGGAAGCCAGGCGTGCAGGCGGCTGTGGCGTTTGATTAGATCGGTATATTCAATGGAAATGCCGTCTTGCTTAATTTGGGAGACCTGTTTGCGGGTGCGGCGAACTTCTTCAATTAAGGAAGGCAGTTTTTTAATGTTGCGCGTGCCTATCATCAGATCAAGCTGAGGAAAACGCTTAAACAGCTTCTCGCGGTGTTCTTCCACCATGCAGCCCATAAGACCCACGATGAGGTTGGGATTTGTCTTCTTTGTTTTCCCGAGCATCCCCAACCGGCTAAAAACCCTGTCTTCCGCGTGCTCGCGCACCGAACAGGTGTTCATTAAAACCACATCCGCGTTCGCAGGGCTAGACCCGTGAGTCTGCCCGCGTTCCTGTTCCGGGCGAACACATGGGTTCGCCCCTACAACGCCATCGCGTTCCCGTACAATCTCAAACCCCGCCTGCTCCAGCAGGCCTTCCGCCACTTCGGAATCATAAACATTCATCTGACAGCCGAAGGTAGCGACATACACCCTAAGCTTTCGCTTGGGATCACTGCCTCCAGTAATTTCTTCTGGCATGGTTCCTTTCCTTCCAAAAATGATTTAAACGGTTCGAATAACTCAAATGATACTATGCGGCGGTCCTTAATCAAAATCTCTTTAAAAATGACCCTGACCACCTCTTTTTTGCGAATCGGGTCCAATTGATCCTTGCCTTCTGGAAAACGGTTCAAAACTTCCCGCACGTACTCCTGATACCCTTTCTCCTTTTCCCTGGCCAGGAGTTTTAACTCAAGTTCGGCTAGATGGCTCTTGAGTCTCTTTTCCTCATCCCTCAAATCCGCGGTTTTCCCCTTGAAGACTTCATAGGACAGGCAGTCCTCCGTGTAGGCATCAGCTAACTTCTTCTGCTTCCTCAAATTTTCTTGAATAAGCTTCTTTTGCTCCTCAGACATCTCAAGATAGGCTTCGCCCGGCTCAATCTGGGCCTTGATGAGAAGCGTGATCCGGGCGGTTAAAATTTCCTTGTTCCGTGTCAGTTTTTCAATGATCGCGAAAAGCTGCGGCTCAATCATTTCAGCTCGGACCATTGGGTTTTTGCATTTGATGTCGTGCATATAGGCCGCCGAACACCGGTACCAGCGCTTGCGTTTCTTTTTCGCGGCATTCGAGGTGGCAGATAGACCGCTCATCCGGTGATGACAGCGGGCACAAACCAACACTCTCGTAAAGGGATAGTCAAATTGAGTCATGCAACGTTCGCCGCCTTTGCGGTTGGCGCGGAGCCTTGCCTGAACCTTGTCAAAAACTTCCTGGGTGATAATGGCCTCGTGCTTGCCTTCTGCAAAAACAACCTGATCAGGCGGATTCGGAACGGCCCTGATTGTTTTACGGCTTTGATTGTTTTTGTCGTAATGCTTCCGGTTCCAGACCAGCTTCCCCAAATAAACCGGATTTTTCAAAATGTCACAGATAAGTTTGGTCTGAAACCTGCACCCGCTTCGGGACTTGATTCCCTGCTTGTAAAAATGCCCGGCAATTTGCGTGGTTGATTTGTTGGAAAGATACAT
>CAYJSI010000042.1:0-12611 GCA_964373045.1 uncultured bacterium | reverse complement strand
GACATTTTGGTCTTTTGAATATCGGCTAACCTGTTACGAGGCTTAAGGTTGAAGTTAAAGTTAAACGAAGGAGGGGGCTGTCATGACCAGCAGCACGGATTCGCGCTGCAGGGCATTCATAAAGGTATGCCTCAAGGCGCCATTAAAGAAAAGGTTATCTCCTTCCCTTAAGGCAAATTTCTTGTCTTCCATGATCACATCAAAACGCCCTACGAGGGAGGAAACGTAAAGCGGTAAGGGATGCTTCAAGAGCGTTTCATCCAATTTCTTTTTTGGACCGAAAATAAACTTACCGCAGAAGAAATCTCGAATGAAGGGAGTAAACGAAACAACCTTGACCCCCCACTTCGGAAAATCGATTTGGTAAGCCCCTTTTTGGTTGCCGAGCTGAAAGTAACGATCAATCTCCATCTCGCCCCGCCGGAATAGATCGCTGACGGGCACGCCGAAACCGCGGGCCAAGGATTGGAGGGTGTGGATAGAAGGATTCTTAATCCGGCCTTTTTCGAGGGCAGTTAAGGTTCGAGGATCGAGATCGAGCGCGCGTTCGCAAAGCCGTGCACCAGACAACCCTCTTTCTTCCCGCAGCCGGCGGATGATTCTTCCCATATAAATTTCTTCGGCAAAAGATCGTCCCCGCACCTGGGCTTCGATTTTCCTTCGAAGGGCCTGATAAAGTGATTTTCCTTTTCTGCGCTTCACAAGGTTTCTCCTCTCACATTCGCTTTCTCAAGGGTGAGTTTCCCAAGCGAAAACTGCCCAGCCTCTCCTTCATTTCGGAAGGCCCATTGGAGCTTGCTTTCGCTTCGGTCCAAATCCACATCGTGTATGGCAGGAGAAATCCGCAGGACATCTGTAGAATCAGGTAAAATCCCAAGGTATTTCCACCTAATCGACCCCTCTATTTGATATCCCTTCTCATGGACAAACCCGCTGGCCTCCACGCCTCCCTTTTCGACAGGATCCTCTCCGCCCTGAAACCAGGACCAGGTCGTCACAGAGTCCTCTTCCGGATTGGCGCGAAACCCGAGCTGGAAATCCTTTCCATGATTCCACCGAAGCCCGTCACCTTCGGAGTCGATAAAGATTTCAAGCAGATCATCCCGATGGATGTTGGCTCCCCGTCTTTGCGTCAACACGTGTTCATCTGTAACTTTGGCATAAAAATAAAGCCGGGTCTCATCCCAGGCAAATCCCATCTCTGCCTTAAGATCCTCCGCGTCCTCAATGTCTCCGAATTCCCTGGAAGAGGCATCAAGCGTAAGCACGCTTCCATTCGGCCAATCTTTAAGGTAACCGTCAATTTGGAGTCCGCCAAAAACATAAGGGGCGTGATACTCGGGCACGACCGGTTCCTCAAGTTCGAGAGTCCCGGCCTTGAAACCGACTTCCTTCATGGCATGTTGAAGGGCAACATTTTTCCTCATCACCTTCCAAATCAACCCGCTTCGGTAATTTTCAATCATAGAAAGCAGTGCGCCTTGATCAATACCGATGACATTGGGCGAAAACCATTCCTGGTCGAGATTGAATGCATCTGAAAAGCCGTACCGGCCCCAGAGTTTATCGCCTAAATTTTCATAAAGATAGCGAAGACAGGCCAGGGATTCCTTAGGCGTAAAGACAATTGAACTTCCGCAGGCGGTCGGGGCCACCGTCCCATCATGAAAGGCCCAGCCGGGCGGGGCTCCATAAGCTCGATAGCCCAAAGGCCCGTCCGACGCCGTCAGTCCCCATGAGTTTTCCCCATAACTTCTGTACTGGGAGGCCTGTTGGATAGCAAACGCGCGATTCGCAAGGGTTGCATGGACTGAATTTTTGAAATAATCAGCAAAACCATCGTTCTTGTCTCTTAAATCAACCCAGATTTGAGGGTATTGATGGGTAAAAAGAGGCGGTGATTGAATGAGTCTGAATTGTTGGTAGGTGCCGATCGGCCTTGAAAGCGACTGCCAGGCGGAAGACGGGATGGGATGGCTGGAAGAACCGATGGCCAAAAGATACATCAACATGGATTCGTCATAATGATCCCAGCGGCGCTTCTCAAACCCATCCTCAGGCTTCCAGGCAAGGGCAAGTGTTTTCCCCTTATTTAAAAACCACGGCCAGTCAATGCGATCATAAATCTTCATCGCAAGATCACGGATGCGGCTGTCTTCAAAATACTCGGCCGCGAAAAGGGCCCCGGCCAAGAAAAGGGCCGTATCGATGGCAGAGACCTCTGAGTTACCAGATCGCGCGCCTGTTTCTGGATTTAAGAAATGGTAGAAAAAACCGTGTTCGTGTTCGGAATGCTCGGCAAAAAAACGCAGCGCCTGAAGCGTCATCTCCCGGGCCATGCCGATATCAATCCAATCGCGTTCCGCCCCAATAGGATAAGCGGTCAGGGCAAAGCCTGAGGCGGCAAGGCTCGCCACGGAAGGAGGCGGCGGGAGATTTTCAAAATTGGGGGCCTGATCATGAATGAGGCCTGTTTTTGCATTTCTTTCCAGGAGAAAATAATCAAAGGCCTTGCGCTCGATCACTTCCAGAAGCTCATCCTCCGAAAGCCCAAGCCGGATTTCCTCCGCGAAAATCGAAGGAGAAAACAAAATCTGAAAAAGGAGGGCAAAAGCGGTCAGTCTTTGAAAAGCAGAGCGGCTCGGCATCGTAAGAATTCTACGATAACCACGAAAAATAATAAAGCAGTAAACCCAAATGAACCTAATGGGACCAGGCCCCATTAGTTTTTAACGGGGCCTGGCCCCGTCACACTGCCGTATCAACTTTTCAGGAGGGATGAAAAGCAAAAACTGAGGCAGGAAGAGGAAAAAGAAAACGGTCGGGACATGCATGGTGACAAGAAGCAAAATATGAAAGAAGACTCCTGAGCCAATCGCGGCATAGCGCACCTTGGGAATAAACAAACCAAGGGAGATCAGAATTTCACAGGTGAGCACCGCGATTCCTAAGGCAAAACACAAATCGGGGGAGGCCGCCAGGACACCGCGGCCCCAGAAGGACTTGATCACCCCTTCAAAGGGACCGTTCATTAAATAGTAATAGGGATTGTCCGTCAGCCAGTTGCCCGGGGTGATTTTGCAAAGGGCAGTGTAGAAATAGGTCCAGGCGAGCTGAAATTGAAGCAGCCGCTGGATGAAATAAGTGCGCCTAGGCGCACTTATTTCACCCCTTTTTCGCCTGAGAAAGGCATCGACTGAAAAATGGTCCCCCGGATAGGGCGTAAGACACATCAAAAAGAGGGTGACGAGCAGGATGTCCCAAGAAAGCGTTCCGATGTGGAGTGAATTCAAGGCATAAAAATAATAGCAGGCTGCGTTCATGAGGAGGCAGGAAATTTGAGTTATGAATCCGATTAAAAAGAAGAACCAGCAGAGATAAAAAAGCCCCACCATTGCGAGCACGACCCCATCCGGACTTTTCTCTATGAGTTCTAAAATCCACATCGGAAAAAAGACGGGGTTTTTCTCCTTAAAGGCCGTCGCAAGGTAATTGTCCGCAAGCGGAATCAGGGTGGGAATGACATGCGTTCCGACGGTGACCGCGGCCGCGATGCGGAAAACCCCGAGGCTCACACTTGAGCGCTCGTCAAGGAATAGACGGTTCCAGATCCGAGAAATGGAATTCAGCATGGATAAAGGGGTTGATAATATTTTTGGGGCGGCTTTTCGCTCACAAGATCCGGAAAGACCGCATGGACGATGATAAATTTCACATACTCCGGAAATTTTCGCTTTAAATAGGGGCAAAAGTGTGGGGCAACGCGCGGGTCCAAAACGTTCACCATGATATTGCGGTGAATATTGTCAAAGCCGATAAAATCCGTCGTGAAAATACGGTGGGGATCGATCCATTCGGGTTTCTCACTTTCCGGCTTGAGGCCATAGACCTCGGCCGTGGACCAGGAGGGATCGACTTGATAAAACATGATCCATCCGGCCGGCGGGAAAAGGAGAGGAAACTTGGGAAGCGATCGGCCGAAAAGGGGTGTTAGATAAAAGGTGCGCAGCGATTCGTAATGAAAAAGAAGGGTCCATAGGACGACAAAAATAGAAACGGTGATTCGGCGCGCTTGGGTCATGGCTGAAATCATAAAACATAGAAAGGGAGGCATAAAGCAAAAAAATAAAGGACCCGGCACCTGACACCCATTTTTATGGCATAATTGAATTGGAAACGATATGCGACTTAAAAAAGCAACCTTTCTCTTATTCGCCTTATTCCTGAGCTTACCCATCGTTTCTTTCGCCGACGCTGCCCTCTCTCTTGGCAAGGGCAAGGCCGACATCACCCCCGCGGCGGGAACACCCCTTGGCGGGTACGGCAAACTGAGAAAAAAAGTCGCCAAAGGGATTCACGACCGCCTCTACGCCCGCGCCCTTGCCCTCACACAGGAAAATGAAACCGTTGTCTTCGTCTCGGCCGATCTTGTCCTCATAGACGAAGAACTTCGCGCCGAAGTTCTCAAAAAAATCCGCCAAAAAAAATCCCTTCCCGATGCCTCGCTCATGCTCTTTGCCACTCACACCCACACAGGCGCAGGGGCCATCGGCGGAAGGTTTTGGGAACGCTTCATCATGGGAAAACGCCGCAAGGAGATTTTTAAGCTTGTGACAGACGGCATCTCGGAATCTGTTCTCCAGGCGCTCGAATCCCGCTCGGAGGCCAGCGCCGAATATGGCGAGTCCGACATTAGCGGCCTTGTCGAAAACCGCATGGATGAGAAATTGAATATCGATCACGACAGATTGAAAATAATCCGCTTCAAAAATAATACCCTCAAAACCGAGGCCCTGTTAATCTTGATGGCCGCTCACCCAACCCTGGCGCCTCCCCACGACCTTCTTTTCTCCGCCGATTTCCCGGGCGCTCTCACACACCTTCTGGAAGAATCAAACGAAGCCACCGCTCTTTTTGTGAATGGCGCCGCCGCCGACCTAAGGCCTCATCACGAGGGAGAATTCAGGAACCGTTTTGAACGGATTGATTCTTACGCTCGCATTCTGCAAGAACGCCTCTTTCAGATGGAAATGAAACCTGTTTCTCTCGAAGGCCCCTGGCAGGCCGTGATCGAAAAAAGAAAACTGCCGCGGACAAAAATTCGCGTGGGCGGGATCCCAATTCCCTCCTCAATCGGCAATCGGTTTTTCCCAAGAAAAGTTAATTTCCAAGCAATCCGGATGGGCCCTATGATCTTTCTCGGATTTCCGGGTGAGCTGGCTGCCGAAATCGGCCGGGAAATCGAGCGAAGCGCCGAACAAAAATCTTTCATGCCCTTCCTCGTCGGTTACGCCAATGATTACATCGCCTACGTGATCCCCCGCCGTCATTATGAAAATCGTGATCACTATGAGTCTCAGGTCAGTTTCTACGGACCTAAGATGGATGGGTTTGTGCGCCGCACCGTGGACGATCTGATGAAAAGGCTTTTAAGCGATGAAGAAATAAAGACCCTCAATCCCCCCGGTGAGCTCACGCATCAAAACAAATTGCCGGTTTTAAGACTCGAGGGCGAGGCCTATCACCGCGGCTTCGAGGAGGGAAGGCTGCTTCAAGAGGAAATTCAGTCGGCCATGAAAAATATTTTCCGATATTTCCGCTCCGAGCTTCCCATCCCGCTCGTGAACCGCTGGATCATCAACCGCACCTTAAGCCGCGCATGGAAAAAAATGGAGCCTTTCGTCAACTTCGAGGAATACGAGGAAATCCGCGGACTTGCCGAGGGCTCAGGGGTGCCTTTGAAAGTGATGAAGCACCTCCATGCGCTTCCCGAAGTGTATCCCACGTGGTGCGCAAACGGCGCCTATTGGGACAAGGCGACTCTCGACGGACGCTTGATCGCAATCCGCAATCTCGATTGGAATCGAAAAATCGGGATTCACAATTATGCGGCCGTGAAATTCATCAACCGTCATTATGTCAACATTGGTTATTACGGTTTCTCGGGGGTCCTCTCGGGGATGAACAAACACGGCATCTCGGTCGGCCAAATCGGCGCAACCTCCCAAGATGAGACCCTGAAAGGTGTCCCCATGCCCTTTCTTTTAAAACGAATTCTCGAACACTCAGAAACGCTGGAAGATGCTATTGCCATTTTCAAACGAAGTGATCTTACCCGCGGTTACAATTATGTGATTGCAGATGCGCGGGAGAAAAAGGCTGTTGCGATCGAAGCCACACGAAGCCACCTGGCCGTTTTTTACGATGACGACCCCAAAGAAAAAGAAATTCCCTATGCCTCACGAATTCCCTACGCCGTCTTCCGCGGGGACCCGGCCTTAGATCCCACGATTCGAAATCTTCAGTGGGCTTCGAAAGGAGACCCTGAAAAACCCGGGCTTGAAATGCCAACGGGGAGCGCCTACGAAATCCGATACAAAAAACAGGGCGAGCTCGTTTTGCAGCACTTTGGAAAAATTGATCCTGAGGTTGTAAAATTGATTGCCCGCGAAATCGCGCCCGGCTCCAATATCCAGAGCGTGATTTATGCCTATCCTGAGTTTTATGTTGCCAATGCAGAGGGCGATAAGCGAGCCGTGGAAAATGAGTACGTGCGATTCAACTTAACTGAATAGGTTGCAAGAGGTTTCAACCTATTGAAGGCGTTTCTTAAACGCCCTGTACGACTGCGTCTGAAGGTAGGGAAACACCATCACCCCGCCGTAATGCCCAAAGGGAAGAATTTTGAGTTCAGGTTTCCCCAGCGCCCTCCAAAGCCGCCAGGACCGCTTAGCGCCCACCACCCGATCGAAGAGGGCAATGTAGATTTGAACTTTCTTGCGTTCGACAAACGCCGCAAAGTTAAGGGGGTCGGTCCGGATAGATTTATTAAGTTCTGCATAAATTTTGTCATCGCTCCATTGATATTTTTCGCGGATACGTTTTAGCATCTTCGTGATCGCCCGGTCAGGGCAATGCATGATCACCTCCGCAATCGGGGCGGCCGGCATGGCGAGCACGTGGTATTGAATGCGCGGCTCTACTGCGGCCAGCACGGTGTGAAGGATGGCGCCGTAACTCACGCCAAAGGCCCCGATTTTTTTTGCATCAACCTCCGGCTGAACTTCGAGCCAATCCACGGCCTGCCGCAATCGAAGGATGGAAGTCCTGAGGTACCTTTCGAGCTGATCAAAATCCTCATCGTCTTCCCAGAGCGTGCGTTTGCGGTGCACAAGGACCACGACATAACCCCTTCCTGCATAATAGTTTGCAAACCGATCCACCACCATGTTGCCGCCCAGAATGGGGGAGATTAAAATGGCAGGCCGTTTTTCACCCGGCTTCATAATTTTTGGGATGTAATAATCCACGCGATTCACGTAGCGAAGCTTGAGATCGTCCGTAGTTTTCTGATCGGTCTCAGCTAAGGTCTCAACACGGCTTTTGAACTCATCCAAATTTTTAACCGTGAGCTCGGCAGGAAGCAAAAGAGGAATTTCAACGCGCCTCATCCGGTAACTTTTGCTCACGGTTTCGCTTACGACTCTCACCTCCTCATCCTTCCCTTCCCTTTCAGGATAACTGTAATAATCGCGATACACGGCCGGGAGTTCAGGTATCTCAGGCGATCTCAAAGGAAGCGGGCGGTAAATCGTACAGGAAGAAAGAAAAAACGCGGATAGGACGCTGATCGTAAACGCGTTATTCCACATAGATGGGATTGGAAATAATCCAGGGTTTCCCTTCTCGAGACACTTCAACACGATAAGTCCCCGTTTCTCCTTGGGTCACACTCAGTTCAAAACCCTTTTTCTGACTCAGTGTCTTGCCGTTGCGGATGAGCTTCATCTCAGAGCTCTTGGGAGCCTTGACCGTAAAACGAACGGGATTTCCGGCATCTCTAAAAATCCGCTCCCCCATTCCGAAAACTTGAGATCCGCGGCGGGCCTGAAAGCGGAATTGGTTCGCGGGCCCTCGTCCTTCAAAGGCCAAAAAACTTTTTCCCTCAAAGAGGGCCTTCAGAACCGCTTGCTCGGTCAGCTCCTTGGCCTCGACAATCATCGTAATACTTTGAAAATAGAGAAGAAAATTTTCCGGCTTAAACCCAAGCCATTTGTAGTGAAGGTGCGCATCCGTTCCTCCCAAGGCCACCGGCCGCCTCGCCCCCACGGGATCAAGCGCCCTTTCTCTTTTCATCCGTTCCTCCCACAAATTGAGCGCAAGGTGTTTGGGTTTAGCGGCCGAACGGAGAAATGCCCCGGGGGTTAGAAAGGATGCTTTGAGTAAGAGTTTGAATTTATTTTGCAGATAAAAGGCGTAAGCAAAATTGTAGATTTCAAGGCCGTCGATACCGCGGACGTGCCAATTGCGCCACGGCGTTCGGCTGCCGATGGGGTGGGCCACAACCGCAAAACCGCCTTGGGCATGGATTCGATCAATGATTTGTTGTGTTGTAGGGGCAGACCCCTGTGTCTGCCCTTGTTGTAGGGGCGAGGCATGCCTCGCCCCTACAATCGATACGAGATCATGAATCCCCAGCGCGATCAAATGCCCGTCACGCGTGGAAATCTCGCTGCCGCAAATGATTAACGGATCCGTACGGGCACGGCGCGCCGTGCCCGTACGACAGCCTTCCAGTGTGTTGTGATCCGTTATCACCACAAAATCCAAACCCGCCCGGCGTGCTGTTTCCATGATGAGATCAAGGGAAGCCTTGGAATCGTCGGAATGTTTAGAGTGAACGTGAAAAATGCCGCGGTACCATCCCCTCTCCTCTCCTCCCTCTGCTTGGCGGGGGGAGGATAAAGGCGGGGGGGAATACGCGGGGGTACGAATGAGCACGGCACACCCCGAAAGCAAAAAGCAAAAAAGAAAAAAAATAAGGGGTAAGGGGTAAGTTTTAAAAATGGATTTCACACCCCTCTACCCCTGATTTACCCGAAATACGCCATTTTTTTGATCAGCCCCATCATCTCGGGCAGGGCGGCCTGGCGCGCACCCTTTTCGACCACGGTCGGCCGGCCGTATTTATGGATTTCGATCATCTCATCGCCGGAAATGGAATCAAAAAAAATGATGACGGGGGTCTCGATCTTCCTCTTTTTGATCTCGCGGTAAAGCTCGCGGCCGTCCATGACGGGCATCTTGATATCCATCACGAGCACATCCGGCGCCTCCTTAAGGAGGGCCTCCAACCCTCTCGCCCCATTCTCGGCATAGGCCACCGTAAAGCTCGGATGAACGCGGTCGGCCAAAAATTCCTTCACCATTTCGCCGATTTCTTTTTCATCATCGACCACAAGCACGCGAATTGTCTCGGCAAGCGGCAATGCGTGCGTCAACCGCTTTTGGAACTCCACGATGTCAGGGGGCTTGTCAAACGCTTCATCGAATGGAAGTTCGGATTTCTTAGGCGATTCGCCCAAGGCAAAGAGGCGAAAGTCGGGCGAACTTTGATGCAGGATTTTTAGTTTTTGAAAGAGGGCGGGTGAAACGAGCCCGGGTGCGATGAAGACAACGTCGTGGCGCATTTGGTCGAGGCGCAGATTGACCTCGCGCGCATCGTGCAAAAAATCAAAACTGGTCGGGGTTTCTTCGAAGAATTCCTCGAGGTAGGCCTTCCACGGACTGTCGGCATGGTCCGCCGCCAAGACCTTGCGCGGCTTTTTCATTTACTAGGAGATATCGGAAAGTTACGCAGGAACTTTAGTTTCACCATAAAAAAGGGGACAGGCTACTTTTTGTACTGTGAACTGAAAAGTAGCCTGTCCCCTTTTTTATGCGGCTTGCGAGACTGCGCGGAACGCCTCAGCCAGCTGGTTCACGAGTGCTGTAATACCAAACTCTCCGGCCCACTTCTCAAGCTGCCAGCCGAGTACGGTCCGAATATTTCGGATCGTAAACTCTTGAATAAGCTCGGCTCGCATCCCCTCATCAAGATCGGGTGTCACAATGGCCTGGAACCGGATAAGACTTGCGTTAAGAGCTTCTCCGATTTGAGCCGCACCTTGTGAAAGTTTCTCAAGGAGAGCTCTTTTGGCTTCTTCCGCGCTTGAGACAATAAGGAGTTTTAGATTGAGAGGAAGATTTTCATTAAAAGCCGCTGCCACAGCCCTTGTCTCGGAGCGTGTCGCTATGACCACAAGCGGCCCTTCCGACATGGCCCTCAAGGTCGCTAAATGCCCATTTTCAATCATGTCAGGGCCCGCGATGAGCACTGTATTGGCAGGCGCGCTCGAAGTAACCCGGCTCATGGCCTGCCGAAGCTCGGCGCGGCTGATTTCCGGCCATTGAAACGGCGGCAGAGAGACCGTCTTAGCGGTCGGCTCAGCTGCATAGATGGTGCCAGGCACCTTTTGGATTTCGTCATGGTGCCTGGCACCATTAGTATCTGCCGTCCGCAGTTCAGCGCGAGGTCCAAATCGCGGGGTCTGCTGAGCGAAAGCGCTCCTGTGAACTGCGGTCTCTCCTTCTCTTCTCTTGGCTTGTGTTGCTGCAACCACCGGCGCAACATCGGGGGTACGATCAATCTTTGGATAAGAGCTAAGTAAATTTAAAAGACTTCGAAGAGCATCCGATCCGGCTTTATTTCCTTTGGAGCTTATCGCAATCGCACTTGCAACTTTGCCAATCGCTGCTTTCCAGAAACCCAATTCTACTTCTCCAAGAAGTTTCCGGATGCCCGGATACCCTTGATTACTTGAAATTGCATTTGCGAGCGCCTCGTTCACGCGGTCGCTAAATTTTTCTGGTGTTAATACTTCCTCTACCGCTTTCGATGCTTTCGCATTTCGAACCTCGGCCCGTTCGACGCGCGGTGTGGGCGAGATCTGGATAAAGAATTCGCCTGTCGTGTTATGCGATAGAAGTCTTATATCCAGAAGGTCATTCGGTTGAAAAGAATAACCTAAAACGCCAATCTGTCTAACGGCTTCTTCTCCAAAACCCGGAGGCTTGGGCGAAGCAAAAAATTGAGCTCGAGCAACGGTTGAAGTAACGATGTTCTTTGTTTCGCCGCTTAACCGAACGGTTAGTTTAAGCGATTCGGTTTCGGTCGATTCTGCGAATGTAGCTGCCACTAATTGATTGAGAACACGGGCAAGTTGATTAAAAGGTAGTCGCTCCTGATCGCTAATCGTAATAGATAATTTCGTCCTGATCGCAGCCACCAGATCATTCGCTGCAATGGGTTTACCTAGAAGTTCAACGTCAGGGAGTTCGGCCATTGCGGTTTGGACTTCTTCCGTTCCAGCGTTCCCGCTAAATGTAATCGCTTTGAGGTCCGGCATTATTTGTCTTGCGCCTGCAATTAATTCAGCGCCGTTCATTGAATCCATATTGAAATCGGTTAAAAGAAGACTGACTCCGGTCAATTTCGTAAGCGCTTCCTCGCCGTTCGTAGCCGTCACAACCTTGAACCCATACCTTTTGAGCACGGCCTCAGTCGCATCTTTTACCATCTCGTCATCATCCACCACCAACACGGTGGCCGGCTGATCGTTTCGAACCTCAGAGCGGGGTACAACAGAAGTGAGAGGAATCGATGCTTGACGATTTTTGTCAGCGATCCCGCGCAATAAAACCACGTCTTCTCTAGAGAAAACGGGAGTTAATCGGTTCGTGAGGTCTACTAAGACTGTATTAAGATCGATCTCTTTTCGAGCAACCAGATTTAAAATGGCGACTACAGGTTCAAAATAACCTTTGTCGGCAATTGTTTTGAGATCGACATCAGGCACGGAGAATAGACGAACGACGTCCCACTCCTCCCATTTGGGAATTCTTGCCATCAGTTGTTGAACGGCTTCTTGATATACCCTATTTTGAATATCCACGGCAATTGTTTCCACGGAGATGGCTCTCGTTTGGATGGTCACGGGTGTTGTTTCGATTTTTTGATCCGTCATCCGATTAGAAATGAATCCTGCTGATCGTACTTCAGAACGCACCTCGGAGCGGATGCGGCCAGCCGCTCGTTCGGGAGCGAAAGGGCTTACAGAAGCAGGAGTGTATGAAAGACTGACGATTTGGCGAACGAATATTCGGACCGGTCCTTCCGCTCCCTCCCAATTTCCACGTAACAGCATGGCATTTGCATTATGGGTATTCAAAAGAGAAAAATTGCGCATTCCTGTTTGAATGAATTCTTTTTGACTCGAACGAGATGATCGGGTACCAATCCGTAATACCCCCCGAGGATCCAGGGTCTGGGCATGAATCTGCTGAAGGATTGCTCGAACCGAATCCGGTGTTCCTTCCGGAAATATAATTGCGCTTTTCGCTGTCCGCACTTCGGATCTTCGACTCGCCGCTTGCGGCTCGCTCAGATCGAGAGCCTCCCTGCCCGTTTTTCTGATTTTAGAACGCTTGCCCTGAGCGGAGTCGAAGCGCACTTCGGCCCGTACTTCGGCCCTTCGACGCGGCGCCGCACGTTGATCTTCAATGTATTTCACAACATCTCCGACCGTGACAAGCCTTTCAACGTCTTCATCTGGAATTTCATGTCCAAATGCCTCTTGAAATTCCATGACTAACTCGACCGTGTCTAATGAATCGGTTCCAAGGTCTTCGATAAATTGGGCCTCAGATGTCACCTGATCTGCTTGAACTCCCAATTGCTTAATGATAATGTCCTTCACTCTTTGTTCCACACTCTTTTGTACGCGCACTTC
>CAYJSI010000041.1:0-12918 GCA_964373045.1 uncultured bacterium | reverse complement strand
ATGCGCGACCACGGCTCGGGAGGATATGAATCCTCTCCGAGCTCGTCCATTAATCTTTCATTCTAACGGCCAAGTGTTTTTCAAGCAGGGCGTTGTTCACACTTGCGCATCGGCGCAAGTGCGCCGCGTCACGCTTCAAGGCAGCGTGTACGCGTCAGAGTCTATTCCCTAAACACCAGCCCCTTCTTCACTCTCTCATCCTCACAGCTAATCCGTTTTCAAGAAGAGCGTTATTGAGGTAGACTTCTTTCCCCTGTGGGTCAAGGTAGAAGATGTTTGCTAAATACCGGTCATATTTATCTGACTTACTGCTGGTGAGGAGGATTTCCGAAGCGACACGGATGCGGGCCTTCACAAAGTCCGCGGCTTTTTTTCCTTCCGGCGTGTCCATCTCGGGGCAATTGATTCCCCTAAGGCGCAGGTACTGGCGGGTTTTGATCCCAAATCCCAGATCCGCCACGACCCGGAGCGTGTCCCCATCCACCACTTTTTCAACCTCAGCGCTGTAAGTAAATAAATCCGTTTCTTTCCGTTCTGATTTTTGGGCTTTATATTCCTCGTCTCCAGTTTTTAGGGATTCAACGATGTCTCCCGCTTTGAGGGCCCGGCTTGTCACGGTGTCTAAATCTTTATAATTGGAAAATCCCAGATCAATTAAAAGTTCCGAGTCTTCGGGCCCCACGAGCTTGGGCTGAGTGATCCGGTACGTGTAGAGCGTTCCTTTTTGAGGAACCAAAAGTTCCGGCGGTGTTTTTGAATCTGAATCCTCGGCAAGCTTTTCAGCCACTTCAGCCCGAACGTGTTCTGCTTGAACCAGCTTACGTAAAGCCTTGTGATTCAAACCTTCCCTAAGAGCGCGTTTGGCAAGACGTTCCCGGATTTCAGGATTTTCAATGGGTAAAAGTTCAGCATATTGGGCCCAGTTCAATTCGTGCGGCGCCGCACGAATTGGGTAGGCCAGATAGAACTGCCTCATGCGGCGAAGATGAGATTCTGAAAAGCCCGATCCGCATTGTTTGGAGAGGTCTTCGGAGAGGTTGGCAAGAAGCCCGTCGCCGTACTTGGCTTTGAGGGCGCCGTTTTGTTCGACTTCCACGATCCTTTGGCCGATCTGCCAGTAGGCCCCGACCAAGGCCTTGCGCGCGCCTTCGTAGAGGGCGGCAATGTCAGCAACCAGTTTTTTATACGCAGCCGGTGCGGCAAGCTGGGTCGGCATAGGGGGAGATTATAGCAAAGAAGGACGTAATAAGCAGGTTGCAAGAGGTTATAAACTCAAGACTCTCAATTTAAGATCGTCTTCGATACCATCCGCAAACTCATGGAACCGTCGTCTCCCCGGCCGCCCAAGCCCAAAATCGGCTTTCATTCGTAGTCGTATCGGAGCCGGATTACGAAAGCAGGGATTCGAAGGCGATTGGAAGCGGAAGAGAAAAATCGAGCGCGGCGCCGGTGACGGGGTGCTGGAAGGCGAGGCGGCAGGCCTGAAGCGCGATGCGGCGAAGCGGATTCGTTTTAGCGCCGTACGTTTTATCTCCCACGATGGGGCAGCCAAGGTCCGCAAGCTGGACACGGATTTGATGCTTGCGCCCTGTTTCGATATGGATTCTAAGAAGTGAGTTTTCCCTGCCCGTCTTGATCACTCGATAATGAGTCACGGCCTTCTTGGAGGATGCGCTCCTGGGGCCGCTCGTGACCCTTAAGGATTGATTCTCGTGAAGGCAGCTAACGAGTGTTCCCGATTCTTCCTTGGGAAAACCTTCCACCACGGCGTCGTATTCTTTGCGAACCTGATTCCAGTTTTTCTGCAGGGAAAACTGAGCCGTGTGATCTTTGGCAAAAAGCAAGAGCCCCGAGACATCGCGGTCAATGCGATGCACCACAAAAATCAGCTTTTTGTAACGCAAAAGATCCTTGCTCCGCGCCGCCTGCTTCTTTTGCAGGTAATCGTTTAAAGTAAAAATCGCCGTCTCACGCTGAACTTTTTCAGAACCAATGGTGAGCAGTCCCGCCGGTTTGTTGATTACGATCAAACCATCATCTTCATAAACAATCTCAAGATTAAAGCGTTTAGAAGGAGTCGCGGGTCGATTTTGATCTGTCACAATCGCGACCTCATCTCCCGCCCGGAGGGGATGATCAAATTGCGTGGTCATTTTGCCGTTGACTGAAACGCAGGAAAATTTGAGGAACTTTTTGATCGAGTTTCTTTTGAGATCGGGAAGCGACTCGATGAGATACGCAAGCAGCCGACCCTCCGAGAAGGGCCTCAGAATCTTTTTCATGAAGGTTAAAGGACCTGCTTAAAGGCGGCGGGAAGGAATTGGAGAAGGTCGGAGGCGGTTAAGCTGATCGGGCCCACTTTTTTAGCAGCGAGGTCGCCGGCAAGGCCGTGAAGATAGACGCTGAATCGGGCGGCATCAAAAGAAGAAAAACGCTGGCCAAGGAGTGCCGCAATCATGCCTGTGAGCACGTCCCCGGTTCCGCCCGCGGCCATGCCGGGATTGCCCGTGGTGTTGACATAAACTTTTCCGTCAGGAGAGACCGCCACGGTCCTGTGTCCTTTCAGGACCAAAATAAAGCCGAACTTTTTTGCCACCTCAAGGGCTCTCCTTTTTCTTTCGATGTCCTGATGAGACAGGCGGCCGCCAAAGAGCCGCCTAAATTCTCCGGGGTGCGGCGTTAAAACGGCACGGCCGCGGCATGGTTTAAGTTCTTTAAGATGCCCCTTAAAAGCATTAAGCCCATCAGCGTCGAGCACAAGCGGAAGATCGGTGCCTGCGACAACCTTGCGAATGAGTTTTTGGGTTTCAGGATCCTGCGAAAGGCCGGGGCCGAGCGCCAAAACATCCTGAGTTTTTGCAAAATGAACGATCGATCGCAGTCCGCGAAAAGCCAAACTCCCCCGGCGCGTAGCAGGAAATGGTTTTACCATCACTTCAGCATGCCGGCGGGCAAGCACCGGATAAACCGCCTCCGGCACGCCAAGCGTCACAAGCCCCGCTCCCGAGCGGATCGAGGCCGCGCTCGCAAGGGTAGCCGCCCCCGTCAAACCTTTGGATCCTGCCAAAATAAACACACGGCCAAAATCACCCTTGTGAGAGGCTGCAGGCCGCGGTTTCCATTGTCGCCGAATTTCGTGAAGGAGGGACATCATTTCATTAAATTTTTCATTTCGCGCACCGCCTGCCGCATCCCTACAAACACGGCGCGGCTGACAATGGAGTGCCCGATGTTGAGCTCTTCGATTTCAGGAATGGCGGCGATCGAGCGGACGTTTTCGTAATCAAGGCCGTGACCGGCGTGGACCTTCAGCCCCAGCCTCTTGGCCCTCTTGGCGGCAAGACGGATGCGGCGCCATTCGGCTTCTCTTTTTTTGCCGCTCACGTTGGCATAAGTTCCCGTATGAATTTCAACCGCATCCGCGCCGACTTCCCACGCGGTTTGAATCTGCCTCGAATCGGGGTTGATAAATAAACTGACTTGAATTTTTTTTTGATGAAATTTCGGCAGCAACTTTTTAAGAAGTGTCTTTTGAGCCGCGGCATCGAGACCGCCTTCGGTGGTAAGTTCCTGGCGTTTCTCGGGTACGATGCAAATCTTTTCGGGGACACGCTCGAGCGCGATTCGGACAATTTCGGGATGGAGCGCCATCTCAAGATTCAAGGGAACATGGACGGCCTTTAGAAGCTGAGTGAGATCAAAATCCTGGATATGGCGGCGGTCTTCCCTGAGGTGAAGGGTGATGCCGTCGGCCCCTCCCTCTTCGGCCGCAAGCGCTGCCTCGAGCGTTGAGGGGACAATCCCCCGCCGGGCCTGGCGAAGGGTCGCCACGTGATCAATATTGACACCTAATTTAAGCTTCATCATGAATGTCCTTAAAAATCGGAGGAGGGTCTGACTATTTCTTGGTCACCGCGACGTGAACCACGGCAGCGGCTTTGTCTTTGAGGCTCAAATCTTCAGGAAGGATAAGCTCCACCGGAACCTCGTGGCTGCCATTTTCAAGCGAGGAGACATCAATATAGGCCAGAATTTTTTCCGGGAGAAGGGCTTGGAGCTGACGCCTGGAACCCTTCAAGATAAACGAAATGGCGGGAGGATTTATAGTAACCTCTGTCGACTTACCCAGTGATTCCAGAATCCGGACCGGGATATTTTCAAAACTCTTTTCATCAAATTCTTCCCTAATCGGAATATAAACATCGATCAGGGACTCGCTTAAGGTCTTGACGTTTGGCGGCAACTCAAGGGCCACCGTCCTGCGAAAAGACCGTATCCTTCCCACAAGATCCATCCGTTCGGTTTTGACAGCGTCCAATTGTTCAAGCTGCCCCTTGGGCCCTTCCACCAAAACCGCGTTGGGATTGAGCTCAATTTCCTCCTTCACCACCTTATAACCAAACGCGGGTTCTCCCATAAAATTAGGTGACACCACCAGTTTTTGCGCGATCAATTCATCGAGGGTGACATGAATGACTTCCGGATAAATTTCTTTCACGATGATTTGAGGGTTGGGGAGCTCCAATTCGCGCGCTTCGAGCCGAAAGGAGTAGTCGCCGATCGTTTTCACATCGGGCCCAATTTCATGGTTTACCCGAATTTCCTCTGAGGTCAGGTTGGAGAGAAGGGCGCGGGGGGCCGTGAGCGTCACCTGGACAGCGCGGGCTGAGGTCCTCAGGATGCTCATTTGAGGATTCTTGAGCGTGATCTCAAGGGGAACCGTGCGGGTTACCTCCACGGACTCTTCGCCCACGGCGTAGTACCAAAGGCCGATGGCCAAAATCAGCGAGATAAGCTTGGGACCCCAATCGCGCGAAAGCCACTGAATCATGAAGCGCTTTTCTCCCGAAATAGCTTCCAGTTATGCTCGAAAAAATCCTTAATCGATTTCTTAGACTCGGCCGGCTTAAAGAGGCTCGTCAGCACCCTCCTCAAACCTTCGGGATCGAGATCCCTGGTGAGCTTTCCATAAACCGCCACGGAAATGCCGCCCGTTTCCTCAGAGACCACCACACAAACGGCGTCGCTTTCTTCCGCAAGACCGATGGCCGCCCGGTGCCTTGTGCCCAGCGAACGGGCAAGATCCAGATTTTGACTTAAGGGAAACAAAGACCCACAGGAGGCAATACGCTCTCCTTGAATGATAATGCCCCCGTCGTGGGTCGGCGTGTTGGGAGTAAAGAGCGTTATCAAAAGTTCGGTCGTCACGACAGCATCGAGCGCAATTCCGCTTTCGATGTAATTTTTGAGGCCGACGTCCCGCTCGATCGCAACAAGCGCCCCGATGCGATTCCGCGACAAGTGCTCGCAGGCCTGCACCAACTCGTCAATCGTGCCGCCTTTTTTGAGGAAGGACCCCAACACGGTGTTCTGACCGATGCGCGCCAAGGCGCGGCGAAGCTCGGGCTGAAAGATGATGAGAAAGGCCACGACTCCCACCGCGAAGAGTTTCGTGAGCACCCAGTGGATGGTATTTAGCTGCAAAAATTTTGCGAAGTTGAAGATCACCGCAAGGATGATGAGCCCCATCAACACCTGAATGGCGCGCGTCCCTTGAAAAAACCGGATCAGGTAATAGAGGATGGCCCAGATGAAAAAAATTTCTAGAAGGGGACGCCAAATGAGAAAGACAAAGTCCATGGTTTTTATTTTTTCCCAAAAATTGTGAAGACGAGGGTCAGAAATAGGCTCAAAATCAAACAAGTGGCGACGGGAAAATAAACCGTCAGATTCCCCTTGCGGATATAGATGTCTCCGGGCAGACGGCCGATCCCCGGCACCTTGGAAAAAAACATGGCCAAGATTCCCAACCCGATTAAAATAATCCCGAAAAAGATCAATGTCTTCGAAAATTCATTCATGTTTAAAAAAGTTCTGCCGCGCGCGTCGGCGGCGTTTGATTAAAGTGTTCATAGGAGCGGCGTGTCAAGACCCGTCCGGCCGAAGTCCTTTTCAAAAAACCCCGCTGAATCAGGTAAGGCTCGTAAATCTCTTCAAGGGTCTCGGCCTCTTCCCCGACCCCCACGGCAAGACTCGTAATGCCAACGGGCCCACCTTCACATTCCTTTAAAATATACTCCAAGATTCGCTTATCCATGGGATCGAGTCCTTCATGGTCCACTTCAAGCATTTTAAGCCCTTGATCGGCAACATCCGCCGTAATTTTTCCATCCGCCTTCACCTGCGCAAAATCCCGCACGCGCCGAAGCAACCGGTTGGCAATGCGGGGGGTCCCGCGTGAACGCCGGGCAATTTCAATTTCTCCTTTTCCGTCAATTTCGATCTTAAGGATGCGGCTTGAGCGGCGAATGATCTTGGCGAGGTCTTCATTTTCATAATAGTTCAAGCGCTCCACAATCCCAAACCGCGAGCGAAGCGCGTCCGTGAGAAGTCCGCTTCGTGTGGTTGCGCCAATAAGCGTAAAGGACGGGATATTAATTTTAACCGAGCGCGCGTTCGGCCCCTTATCAATCATGATATCGATGCAGTAGTCTTCCATCGCCGAATAAAGGTATTCCTCCACCACATGGGAGATGCGATGGATCTCATCAATGAAAAGAATGTCGCCCTCCCCTAAGTTCGTCAAAACACCCGCCAGGTCTCCCGCCCGTTCAAGCACAGGACCCGAGGTGGTCGTAATGTTCGCCCCCATTTCTTTCGAAACAATGTGGGCGAGGGTGGTTTTGCCAAGCCCCGGGGGCCCGAAAAAAAGAATATGGTCAATGGGTTCCTTACGCCTTCGAGCGGCCTCGACAAAGATCTTCAAATTTTCTTTGAGTTTGTTCTGGCCGACGAATTCGGAAAGGGTCGAGGGACGAAGCGTCGCATCCAACTCCGTATCTTCAGGCCGCTCTTTTTGACCGATTAATCTTTCCTCAGACATGCTCTTTCACCGCCTCTGCTTACCGCTTTTCTCATCCACTGTTAAACATATTTCAAGGATGTGCGTATCAAATCCGACACACTCAGTTTCTCGCTTTGAGACTGCTGCAAGGCTTTTTCGATCGCTTCCGTTGCATTCTGCTTGCGGTAACCAAGCTCTATTAAGGCACGGAGCGAATCTTCGATCACGGACTCTTCGCCGGCGTTCTTCGCTTTGGCCGCAAGCGGGGTGCGGCGTTCCTCCAGCACAATCTTTTCACGAAGTTCCACAATAACGCGCTCCGCGGTCTTGCGGCCGATCCCGGAAATGTGGGTCAAGACGGGGAGCGACCCTTCGATAATGGCCCTCCTAAGATCAGGAAGCGAGATGCCGGAGAGAACGGTCAATCCCATTTTAGGACCGATTCCGGAAACGGAGATAAGGAGGCGGAACATCTGCCGCTCTTCTTCCGTAAGAAATCCGTAAAGGGTGTGAGCGTCTTCCCGCACCACAAAATGGGTGAGGATCCGAACCTGGGCGCCCGGTTCAGGCAGTGCCGCATAAGTCGAAAGAGGGACGGAGAGGAAATACCCTACCCCTCCTACCTCGAGGACGATGCCGGCACCTAATTTTTCAACCAGCTTTCCCGTAAGGTATTGATACATCAGCGCGACCTCCGCGACCAGGCCTTGAGGAGTTTGGCCTGACCCGATCTTGGAGACGCGGCGGGAATCAAGATATTTCGAGTGCGGTGGTGATGAAGGTGACACAAGGCCACGGCCAGGGCATCGGCGCTGTCGGTTGGCGGAAGTTTTTTTAAATTCAAAAGGGTTTTGACCATGTGCTGGATTTGTTCCTTCGTGGCACGGCCGTTTCCCGAAACCGATTGTTTGATTCGAGCCGGGGCGTATTCTACCACGTCGATACCCGCTTCGGAAGCCGCAAGCATGGCGCAGGCCCGGGCCTCACCGAGTTTGACCATGGATCGGACGTTTTTACCGTAAAAAACATCCTCGAGGGCAAGGACCTCGGGCTTGTGCTCGCGGATCATTTGAAGGAGGGTTTGGTAAATGGTGCGCAGACGCGCAATAATGGGAAGGGAGGGTTTGAGGTGGATGGTTTCGGCAAAAAGGAGCCGGTAATGATTTCCTTGGGATTCGATTAATCCCGCGCCTGTTTTAAGCGTCCCCGGATCGACCCCGAGAATTCGCATTCACGCAATCTCCTTCATCACCTCATCCGGAATTTCGCAGTTCACGTAAACATGCTGCACATCCTCGTGCTCTTCAAGGGCATCAATCAATCGTAGAATCACTCGTGCCGTCTCGGCCGTGGCCGGCACCTGGTTTTTCGGAATCATCGTGATCTGGGCCGATTCAATGTTCACTTTGGCCTTTTCCAAAGCCGCGCGGACCGCCTCAAAATCGTGGACGCCTGTTGTCACCTCGTGCTTTTCACCGGAGGAATCAAGGTCCTCGGCCCCGGCCGCGAGCACGATCTCCATCAAGGCGTCTTCCGAAATACCTGCCTTACTAACGGCCAAAAAACCTTTTTTTTCAAAAATCCAGGCGACAGACCCCGCGCCCGCCATACTGCCTCCCCATTTGCTAAAAATGGAGCGAATCTCGGAGGCGGACCTGTTTTTATTATCCGTCACACACTGAGCAAGGACCGCGACACCCTGAGGACCATAGCCCTCATAGGTGGCCTCTTCATAGACAACCCCTTCCAGTTCCCCGGTTCCCTTTTTGATGGCGCGATCGACATTGTCGGCAGGCATGTTGGCCGTCTTCGCAGCTTGAATGGCGGTTCGAAGCCTGGGATTCGAGGACGGATCCCCGCCTCCATTTTTCGCCGCCACCGTAATTTCGCGGATGATCTTGGTAAAAACCTGGCCGCGCTTGGCATCCACCGCCGCCTTTTTATGCTTAATCGAGGCCCATTTTGAATGACCCGACATATCGATCTCCTCTTAAAACCTCGGCCACGCAAACCGCATCACGCATGGCGCCTACTTCATGAACCCGAATCATCTGGACCCTTTTCAGCACGGCATAAGTCACGACGGCCGCGGTGCCAAATTCTCTTTCAGCAACTTCGCGCCCCGTAAGCTCACCGATAAAAGATTTGCGCGACGGACCTAGGAGCAAGGGAAAGCCGAGGGCATGAAATTTTTCGATTTCGTTTAAAATTTCAACATTTTGTCCGGCTGTTTTGGCAAAACCAAGGCCGGGATCGACCACGATCTGCTCGGGCTTCACGCCGTGATCCAGCGCCATTTCAATACTCGCTTGCAGCTCACGAATCACTTCTTTCGTGACATCCTGATAGTCCGCAAACTGCTGCATGGTTTGGGGCGTTCCGCGGCGATGCATCAAAATAATCCCTGCCTCAAAGCGGCGCACCGTCTCCGCCATCGCGGCTCCGGAGTCCTTAAGACCGCTCACGTCGTTGATGATGTGAGCACCCTCCTCAAGGCACGCCTCCGCCACTTCCGGTTTTGTCGTATCAATCGAGATGGGAACAATCACCTGGCTGCGTAGAGCGCGAAGAACAGGAAGTAATCGACCAAGCTCTTCGTCCGATGAAACCGGCCGGGCGCCCGGGCGTGTGGATTCCGCGCCAAGGTCCAACAAATCCGCACCTTCCCGGACCAGTTTTAATCCCTGCTGGGTGGCTTTCTCGGGATCAAGAAACTTTCCCCCGTCGGAGAAGGAATCAGAAGTTAAATTCAGAACTCCCATGAGGAGGGTCTTATCAAACTCAAGGCGCCGATCTCTTACCTGCCAAGTCATGGGGCGGGAGTACTCGCCGGGCCGGAAAGACCGTTTAAACCGACGATCTCTTTAAATTCAAACGCGTCCAAGACTTCTTTTTCAAGGAGCCGCTCGGAGGCCTTGCGGAGCTTGTCTTCATTGGCCTTCAAAAAAGTACGCGCCCTCTCATAACATTCACTGATGATGCGCCTGACTTCTTCATCGATCATGATCGCCGTACTTTCTGAATAATCTTTTTCACGCAAGAGATCACGGCCCAGGAAAATCTCGCGGTCTTTTTTTCCGTAAGTCAAATTCCCAAGTCTCTTACTCATTCCGAATTCGCAGACCATGCGCTGGGCGTAACCCGTGGCTATTTCAAGATCATTGTGGGCCCCCGTCGTAATGGAATCAAAGATGATCTCCTCGGCCACGCGGCCGCCGAAGAGCACCGTTATCTTGTCGTAAAGCTCCTTTTCGGTGATGAGGTAGCGGTCTTCCAAGGGCAGGTGAAGCGTGTAACCCAAGGCCTGCGTTCCCCGCGGGATAATGGAAACTTTATGAAGGTGGTCGGTACTCCCCATCAAAAGCAGGGAAAGAAGCGCGTGCCCGGACTCGTGTACGGCCACGATTTCCTTCTCTTTTTTGGAAATCACGCGGCTTTTTCGTTCGGGCCCCGCCATGACCCGTTCAATCGACTCCTCGAGCTCCGGCTGCGTAACCGTCTCTTTTCCGCGGCGGGCAGCAAGAAGCGCGGCCTCATTCACGAGATTGGCAAGATCGGCCCCTGAGAATCCGGGGGTTTGGCGCGCCAGCTTGGCGAGATCCGCCCCGGGGTTAAGCTTCACGTTACGGATATGAACTTTTAAGATTTCTTCCCGACCCCTAATGTCGGGACGATCGATCACGATCTGACGGTCAAATCGGCCCGGCCGCAAAAGCGCGGGGTCTAGGACATCAGGACGGTTGGTCGCTCCAATGAGAATCACTCCCCCTTGCGTGTCAAATCCATCCATCTCGACCAAAAGGGCATTCAGGGTCTGCTCCCTTTCATCGTGTCCGCCGCCGATTCCGGCAAAACGCTGACGGCCCACGGCATCAATTTCATCGATAAAAATAATCGCCCCGCGGCCGCTTGTCTTGGCAGCCCGCTTTCCCTGCTCAAAGAGATCCCGTACGCGTGCGGCCCCGACGCCCACAAACATCTCCACAAAATCAGACCCGCTGATCGTATAAAAAGGCACGTTGGCCTCGCCTGCCACCGCCTTGGCGAGAAGCGTTTTTCCCGTTCCCGGCGGACCCATTAAGAGCACGCCTTTTGGAATACGGCCTCCCAATTTCTGAAATTTTGGAGGGTCTTTCAAGAACTCAATGATTTCCTGAAGTTCATCCTTGGCCTCATCGACCCCTGCCACATCTTTGAAGGTGAAACGCATTTTTTCCCCGGCAAGTTTTGCGCGCGATTTCCCGAAAGAGAAAATGCGGTTCCCGCCTTGTTGAACGCCGCGATAGACGAAAAACCAAAAAAATCCGATCAGAAGGAGTACCGGCGCAACCGAGTAAAGCAGGTTCTTCCAAAACATCTGGGGGGCGCTGACGGTGAATTTGGGCACGTTGCGGCGCAGGAGCGGAATCAGCTCGGGGTCATTCGGCGGCAGGTGGACCTGAAAGTAGGCGCCCGATTTAAGCTTGCCTCGAATGAGACCCTCCATCAATTCGCAGGAATCGATCTCCTGGGTCTGAGGATTATTGACCACCAGCTGGTAGAACTCGGAGTAAGGGATACGGCGAATATCGAGCCCCGGGAAAATAAAAATCTGGAGGATCAAAAAAAAGAGAAGCGGAATCAGAAGAAGGGAGATGAGGCGCTTCCTCTCAGAATTCTGTTCTTTTTTCGGATTTTGGAGGGAACCGGATGGTTTCCCAGGATTTTTTTTAACTTCGCTCACTGGCTTAAGTTACCTTAGGTTTTTATCTATTTTTTCGACAAATTTGATGACAGTTTATCACCCTTGCCAGAGGATAGCAAATGGCTTTATCGCCGGGGAGGCTTTTTGTAAAGGACGAGCTTTGAAGGAGTTAACGCAAGATCGATATCGCGGGGAAAGGACGTGCGAGTGCGGGCAAGAGCGAGCTTCGGCCGGAATGTTTGCCAGGCCTCGAAACTGGCGCCGCTCTCGGAATCGATCTTCCTCAGGGCGCGATCGACCATGCGGAATTGAAGCGAGGAGGGAAATTTCATAAAAAGGCTGCGGTCCAGAGTAAGTTTTTTCTTGCGGACCGCTTGGATCGTCTTTTTCCAGGCAATCTCTTCAAGATCGGAAAGGAGTTTGTTTTCCTCGCAAACGATGGCGGGGATTCGGGCCAAGGCCTCGATCACCCTGGGATTGTAGCGGCGGGCAAGATGCGGAAAAAGTTCCAGACGGATGCGATTTCTTAAGAACCGGAGCTCCCCGTTGCTCGCATCCTTACAAAAAGGAATGCGGCGGTCGTTTAAGAATCGGAGGATATCATCTTTTGAAAAGGGAAGAAGCGGCCGCACAAACATAATCTTCTCTTTCACAAGCGTGGGGCGAATCCCCTCGAGCCCCCGAAGACCTGTACCCTGCAGGATGCGCATCATCACGGTTTCGGCCTGATCATTGCTCGTATGGGCCATCGCAATTTTGGGAATACGGCGGCGGCGCGCTTCGCGAATCAAGAAATCATAACGCCAGCCGCGGGCCGCTTCTTCGAGAGATTCTTTCTTACCCCGTTTTTTAGAAGCGCGGTGTTTTTGTGAGTAAAAAGGAACGTGAAAGACCGCGGCCATTTTTCTCACAAACTTTGTTTCGTAATCTGATTTTTTTCCGCGCAACCCGTGATTAAAATGAAGCAGCCCGAGCTTGAGTTTCCACGAGACCTTAAGAGAATGGAGAAGATGAAAAAGCGCCACGGAATCCGGGCCGCCGGAGCAGGCCACAAACACCCGCTCGCCCGGGAGGATCATTTTTTGCTCGCGTAGTTTTCTTTCAAAACAAAGCCGGAAGGGGTCAGATCCCAGCGATTCGGCCTGCCCGCCGGCCGGCAGGCGGGGGTCTGACCCCTTCAGCTTTTGACCTCTTTGGTTTCGGTTTGAAAATTGGAATTCGCTTGGCATTTGTGGCTTGGAATTTGAGAGTTATGGCGGGGGGGAGAATCGAACTCCCGACGCGAGGCTTATGAGTCCTCTGCTCTACCAACTGAGCTACCCCGCCAAGAGAAGAATGAGCCCGGATGGATTCGAACCATCGACACCTGCCTTAAAAGGGCAGTGCTCTA
>CAYJSI010000040.1:0-13092 GCA_964373045.1 uncultured bacterium | reverse complement strand
CCGCTCTGAGGTGCGGCAGGTCATGCAGGAGGATCCAGTAGCCAGGGTCCAGGGGCCGGTAAAAGTAAGTAGCTCGCCGCCCATTGCGACGGTTGTCAAGGCTGTGGCTATTTTGCTTGCGCCGCAGAGCGCGGGCGCTTATCGGCACGTTGTCACCTGGCAAGTTGATCAAAAGGTCATTCAGATTTTGGTGGAACGTTACAGAGAAAATCGAGCCGCAATCGAATCACGACTGCGCTCCGAACCCTATCTCAGGATGAATCAAGCGGCGCCTTCCTTAATGAATGATTTAGATGCAGGTATCGGGCTTATTAAAAATGCCTTGACGGTCGGGCTTGTGCTGCCCAAAAAGCTGGATGCTGCGAGGATGCCGGCCTACCTGGAAGGTTTTTTCGAGGGCATTGACCCTACTCTCGTTCCGGAAGTTTTAAAAACAGGAGCGAGACTTCCGGATGGAATTTACAATATTGTCAAAGCCCAAGAAATTTATGTGCGGGACATTGCATCCTTCGCACGGCCCATTGCGGCGATAAGGGGAGACAATGCAGACTTCATCCCTTCGGCCGTGCTGGGTCGGGCCGATCGATTAAATGAGATGTTTGGCCGGTTGTCGATCGATCTTTCGTCCGTCAAAAGTGAAGAGGCCGCCCGTTGGCTTGGCAAGCTCACAAGCCGTGCCCTTCTTCATTGGGCGGATCTTTCTCAGGATGTCAATTTGAAGGGAAATCCCGCTTTGCTTGAGGCGGCGCTTCTGGCGCGTCTTAATTTAGAAGGGATTAATCTTAAATTCATCAATGTGACTGAGCGGGGAATCAGGATTGACGCCCATCTTGCCGAAATAGCCTTCTACCAGCTCGCCGAACAAAGAATCAAGTCTGCTGCGTAAACCACTGAGCAAAAAAGGGGACAGGCTACTTTTCGATAAAGTAGCCTGTCCCCTTTTTTGAAGTAGCCTGTCCCCTTTTTTTGCCTAAATGACCATTGCGGACCCTGTGCGATGACGCTAAGCTACCCGCCATGATTCAGGTGAGGCGCCTTAAGGTGGGAGACGAGCTCGGGCGTGAAGCGCTCTCAGATGCGCTCACAGAGATCCGCTATCAAAGACGGGAATTCGTTTCAAGGCCCGGTGAATTTGCCGTCCGGGGCGGCATTTTTGATATTTATCCCGTCACCTACCGCGCCCCGGTGCGGCTTGAATATGAAGCCGATCGCATCGCCTCCATACGCGACTTTTCACCCGCCGACGGTAAATCTCTCACGCATTTTGAGGAAGTCTTTCTGGTTCCTCTGACCGAAGTTCTTGAGCGCAGGCTTGAGCGCGCCGCCGAGCAATTTCAGGCCTACGATCCTTTAACCGAGTTAAGAGATCTTGAGCGCGGGGATTATGTGGTGCATCTTAAATACGGCATCGGGCGCTTTCTCGGAACCAAAGCCCTTCAAATGAAGGGCCAAAAGAGAAAACACATCGCCATCGAATACGCGGATAAGGAAATTCTTTATCTGGATCTTCATGAGCCCATTGAGCGCTACATCGGAGGCGAGGGCAGCGCGCCTAGGCTCACCAAACTTCACGGCAAAGAGTGGGAGCGGGCGAAGGAGCGGACAAAGTGCGCTGTCGCGAACGTGGCGCGCGACATGATGACCCTTCAAGCCAAACGCAGTTTTGGCAAAGGCCACGCCTTCTCAAAAGATCATCCCTGGCAGAAGGCCTTTGAAGTGGAATTTCCTTTTGAAGAGACGCCCGACCAAAAAAAGGCGGCTGATGAAGTCAAGCGGGATATGGAACGCGCGCGGTCCATGGACCGTCTGCTTGCAGGGGATGTGGGCTACGGCAAGACGGAAGTCGCCATCCGCGCCGCCTTTAAGGCGGTGATGGATGGAAAACAGGCGGTTATTCTTGTTCCGACGACAGTCTTAGCCGAGCAGCATTATATTGTCTTTAAGCTGCGCATGAAAAATTATCCCGTGACGGTTGAAGTATTGTCCCGCTTTCGATCCAAAAAAGAGCAGGCCGGTATTGCTGCCTCTGTCAAGCGCGGGGTCACCGATATTGTGATCGGAACGCACCGGCTCCTTTCCAAAGACATTCAATTTAAAGAATTAGGACTCGTGATCATCGATGAGGAACAGCGCTTCGGTGTCAGGCACAAAGAAAAACTCAAAAGCTTTCGCGAGACCGTGGACGTCTTGACGCTTACGGCCACTCCCATTCCGCGCACCCTTTATATGTCGCTTGTAGGTGTGCGGGATATGTCGGCCATCAATACCCCGCCTAAGAACCGCATGCCGGTTGAAACTTATGTGATGGAATATGACGATCAAAGGGTAACGGATGCGATCCGCCGCGAGCTTGAGCGCGGGGGACAGGTTTACTTTGTCCATAACCGTGTTCAATCGATCGAAAAAATTCACGAGCACCTTGAGGCCATTCTCCCCGAGGTGCGCTTCGGCGTGGCGCACGGCCAGATGCCGCCCGAGATGCTTGAAAGCATTATGGAAGATTTTCTCGGAAATAAAATCGACTGCCTGATTGCGACGAACATTATCGAATCCGGCATTGATATCCCGAATGTGAACACCATCCTTGTCAACCGCGCCGACCTTTTCGGCCTGGCGGATCTTTATCAGCTGCGCGGCCGCGTAGGGCGTTTCAAGGAAAAAAGACAGGCCTATGCCTATTTTATGGTGCCCCCCAATTGGGTCATGACCCAGGAGGCAGAAAAAAGGCTCGCCGCCATTGAGCGCTTCACAGAACTCGGCTCGGGATTTAAGATTGCGCTCGAAGACCTCGAGATCCGCGGCGCCGGCAACCTCCTCGGCCACGAACAAAGCGGCTTCATCCACGCCGTCGGCTTCGACCTTTACTGCCGTATGCTCCGCCAGGCCATCAAAGAACAGTCGTAAGGGCACGGCCCGCCGTTCTTTGGCGGGAGAGCGAGGCCGGAGATGCGAGAGAGACATTCCTCGCAGGGGAATGTCCGAACGGCGCATCGGCAGGAGACCCCGATGTGCGACTTTGGAGGCGAACAGAAACTGCTTCGCGGCAGGAACCCCGGCTTAAAATGACAATGATTGAAAATGGATGCAAGTTGTGGTATAAGAATGACTTCCATGAAAAAATTAGCGCTCGTTTTACTCCTCTTTTTCTCCCTCCTTTCGACCCTTCAAGCGGAAGGGCAGCTTGTCGACCGGGTGGCTGCCGTGGTCAATGATGAGGTCATTACCCAGAGCGAGCTGGATATGGTTTTGGGGCCCCTTTATCAACAGTACAAGCAGGAATATCAGGGCGAAGAGCTGGACCGATTCATGATGGGGGCACGGCAGAAACTTTTAAGCCAGATGATCGAAGACCGGCTCGTCTTTCAGGAGGCGAAAAGACGGAATCTCGAGCCCGATGACGTGGATATTGAAAATGATCTTGCGGAGTTTAAAAAGAAGTTTAAGACAGAAGCCGAGCTCGACAACACCCTTAAAAATGAGGGCCTGACTCTTGCCTCGCTTCGGGAGCGCCTCGAGCGCCAGACCATGATTCGGCAGCTGCAGGATATGGAAGTCCGCTCCAAAGTGGTGGTCTCGCCCTTGGAGGTGGAAGAATATTATCATGATCACCCGGAGGAATTTTCTAGCCGGGAGAGAATCAAGGTGCGCTCAATGACGATCAAAAAAAATAGTGAGGCTCGCAAAAAGGGGATGATGGATGAAGGAGCAAGAAGAAAAATAGAAAGTTTACAGAAGGATCTCCTGAGCGGGAGCGATTTCGGGGCGCTTGCCAAGGAACACTCGGAAGACACCAGCGCCAAGAACGAAGGCCTTGCCGGGTGGATCGAGCGCGGCGTCATGATCCCGGCGATCGAGGGAGTCATTTTTAAAATGAAGCTGGCCCAGCTATCTGAGGTCATCGAGACCGATATGGGTTACCACCTTTTTCGCGTGGAAGAGCGGGAGGCAGGCAAGCGGCAGCCCTTCGAAAAAGCGCGCGAAGAAATATTCGGGAAGCTATTCCGCAAAAAGGCCGAACAGCGTTTCCGCGAATGGCTGCTTGAGCTCAAGCGAAATGCCTACATCTCCATTCGATAAAGGACTGAGAGGTGAGGACTGAGGACTGAGAGGCGAGGACTGAGTCATGAACAAAGCGAATAAATTTGAAGATCTCATCGCGTGGCAGAAAGCAAGAAAGTTAACGAAGGCTGTTTATACTGCAACGCGGAATGGAGATTTTTCGAAGGATTTTGGTTTATCAAGTCAAATGCAGCGGGCGGCGGTCTCTGTGATGTCGAACCTTGCAGAAGGGTTTGAGCGCGGGAGTCGTGCAGACTTTCATCGATATCTTGTAACAGCTAAGGCTTCCTGTGCCGAAGTTCGATGTCAGCTTTATGCGGCTCTCGATAATGACTATTTAGGACCATCAGAATTTTCCAATTTAATCGAAATGGCAGAAGAAGTCGGCCGCATCATTGGGGGATTGCGGGTTGCAGTCGAAAAGCAGAAAAAACTTCAAATGGTTAAGGCATGACTTCACCCTCGCCTCTCAGCCCTCAGTCCTCACCTCTCAGCACTCAGTCCTTATTCCTCATCACTTCCCATGCGTAAGCCCATTCTGGCCATCACCATGGGCGACCCGGGCGGGATCGGCCCGGAGGTAGTCGCCAAGACCTTCCGTCGGTTCAAGAAACCGCGCGATTTATTCTATCTTCTGATCGGCACCCCCCCTCCCTTCGAATTTTTAAAACGCGAAAAGGGAATCAATTTTCCCCTGCATACGGTTCCATCCCTTCACGTTTCCTCCTTTCGGGACGATGCCGTCAATTTTTTGGACATCTCGGGGGAAACCACAAGATTAAAAAATTCGAAAAATGTTTTTGATATTGGCAAAGTATCGGCTGTGAATGCGGCCATGGCTTACGGCGCCCTGAAGGCCGCAGCCGAGGCGGCGGTTTTGGGGCAGGTGGAAGGCCTGGTCACGGCCCCCGTCAATAAAACGGCCATTCGCCTGATCGATCCGAAATTTAACGGCCACACGGATTACTTAGCCGAGGTAGCTCATACGAAAAAAGTCGCCATGATGTTCGTGAGCAAGCGTCTTAAAGTGACTCTGGTCACCATCCACGTGCCGTTAAAAAAAGTGAGCAGCCTTCTTACCGAAGATCTTATCTTTAACAAAATCCGGCTGACAGACAAATTTCTTAGAACCCATTTTAATTTAAAAAAGCCGAGACTCGCGGTCTGCGCCTTAAATCCCCACGGGAAGGAAACGGGTGAGGAGGATGAGGCCGTGATTCTCCCCGCGGTTCGGCGCGCCCTTCGAGAAAAAATAGAGGTCACAGGTCCTCTTTCGGCGGATCAGTTATTCTTTGATGCCTATGAAGGCCGGTATGATGCGGTGGTGAGCATGTATCACGATCAGGGGCTTGCGCCCTTCAAAATGATTGCTTTCCGGGACGGGGTCAACGTGACGCTTGGGCTTCCTTTTGTGAGAACCTCCCCCGATCACGGCACGGCCTTTGACATTGCCTATCAAGGCAAGGCAGACCCTTCCTCCATGCAAGCCGCCGTTGAGTTGGCCGAAAGTCTCGTGTTAAGGTAAAAGTTAAAAGGCAAAAGGTAAAAGGAATGTCATTGTTGAATTTTTTGAGATTAATTTTGCCTTTTCACTTTTTCCTTTTACCTTATTTATGACTCAAATCGAACTCATCAAGAAATACAACCTCGCGATCCGCGGCCACTTGGGCCAGCACCTTCTGGTGGATCCCAATATGCAGCGCAAAATCGTGGATCTTCTGGAGCTTCGCCCGCGCGAGAAGGTTTTCGAAATCGGTCCCGGGCTTGGGGCGCTCACGGGTGAGATCCTGCGCCGAGGGGCGGAAGTGTGGGCGGTCGAGAGGGATGAAAAATTTGTCCGCATTCTCGCGGAGGAGCTGAAGGATTACATCCCCAAAAAGCTTCATCTTACGCGGGGCGATGTCCTCGCGTTTGATTTTAAATCGATTCTTTCAAAAAAGGGGCACGTTTTTAAAGTGGTGGGCAATCTTCCTTACTACATCAGCGCCCCCATTCTTTTTTATCTTGCGGATTATCGCGCGGCTATTTCAAAGGCCGTGCTCACCCTGCAAAAAGAAGTGGCCCAGAGGCTGACAGCCTCCCCCGGGCGGAAAAGCTACGGCCGGCTCAGTCTTGCCATGCGCTACTTCGCCGAAGTCGAACATGCCTTTGACATCTCCTCCTCCTGCTTTACGCCCCGCCCCGGGGTGAATTCAAGTGTTATGATCTTAACATTCCATTCCAAACCCTCTCCCTTGACGAAGCAGGAAGAAAAAAAATTATTCGATCTTATTGCGCTCGCCTTCAGCCAGCGCCGCAAGACGCTATTTTCACTTCTCTCTCACAACCGGAAGATGAAAGCGGATCGAAAAAAAATTGCGGAAATATTCGAACGGCTTGGATTTTCCCGCAGCGTCCGCGGCGAAGAACTCCTCCTCAAAGACTACCTAGCTTTGGCGGAGGCCCTCGAGGTATAATCACCGCTTATGAAAAAACTTTTTTTCTGGCTCTTTGTCTTCATTTTAATTCTTGCGGTAGGGATTGCTGTTTTTATTGCGACCTTTGATGCGGACCGCTACCGGCCTTTGATCGTGGAGAAGCTGGAATCGCTTGTGGGAAGCAAGGTCGAACTCGGGCGGATTTCCTTGAGTTTTGAAGGCGGCCTTGCCCTCAAAATTGAACAGCTTGTGATTTATTCGGGGGCGCCGGGATCCGGGGCCAAGGGTATTCCTGCAGTCGAACTTGAGTCCGCGAGTGCGGTCGTAGATTTTTGGTCGCTACTTCGAAATGCCCTGCAGGCAACCTCTCTTCATTTGCGCGGCTTGAGACTCGATCTTATCCGTAATCGTGCGGGGGAATTCCGTGTTCTTGGCATTCAATTGAAAAACAATCCCGCCTCTCAGCCGAAGTCTCACGCCATCCTGCCATTCCTCATCGAAACGATTAAGCTGGAAGACAGCCAAATCCGCTTTACGGATCAAAAAAGCAGCCCGTTGCTTGAGCTGACCGCAAGAGATCTTGATGCGGCGCTCCGCAATGTCTCTTTAACACAGCCTTTTCGTGCCGAGGCCCGTATGGCGCTTGCGGGCACAAAGCAGAACCTTAAAATAAGCGCTCGGGTTCCGTTGACGGCCCAAGGCATTCAAGGACTTCAGGATTTAAACGTGGAGGCGGATTTAAGCGCATTCGATTATGCTCAACTCTCACGCCTCATCCCGGCCTTAGCGTCTTATCCCGGCGAAGAGGGTCCGAGCGGTTCCTTAAACGTGGCCATTCATCGCGTCGAGTGGGGCCGCGAGGGTCTTCGCGATCTTGCCGGTGAAATGTCGCTTCGGGAGGGAAGTTTACCGCTCCCGTTTCTTGGAACCCGTGTCGATCATCTCAATTTAAAGGCCCGCGGCACAGGGGATAACTTTCAAATTGAGGATCTTTCAGGACAAATCGCCAGGGGCGGGATTTTGCTCACCGGGAATGTCGAAGGGCTGACCGCGCAGCCGCGATATTCCTTCCAATTAAAAGCCGAGGGTCTTCGGCTTGAGGCCCTGAACCCTGTTTCAAATACCAACGAGCCCAATCTCAAAGGTTTGCTTTCGCTTGCAGTTCAAGGAACGGCGGAGGGAAGGGGATGGCCCGTTATCGCTCAGACCCTTTCAGGTGAGGGAAAGCTCATTTTAACGGAAGGCGTCATTATGAACCTCAATATTCTCCGTGAGGTCTTCCAAAAACTTTCCATGATCCCGGGACTGGTTGAGCAACTTTTAAGCCGTCTGCCCGAAACCTACAAAGAAAAGTTTTCCGAGCGCGATACCGTCTTAGAGCCCATCGAAGCGCCTTTTTTACTTACCCAAGGGGCGCTTGTATTCAATCCGCTTCGCCTGGCAACGGACTCCTTTCTTATGTCCGGGGCCGGGACGATCCGCTTGGATGGTGCCCTTGGGGCCCAGGCCATGGTGGTGGTGGATCCTTATCTTTCAGAGGCCATGATCCGAAGCGTGGAAGAGCTTCAATACCTCACGGATCGTGAGGGGAGAGTGCAGTTTCCGATACATGTCGGCGGAAAATTGCCCCGCGTCACGGTCCTCCCGGATCTTCAGTACATTGCCACCCAGCTTGCGGCGGTCAAGGCGGGCGAATGGGTTCAGAATCTTTTTGGCAAACGTCAAAGCGAGAGTGCAGCACCTGCCGCCGCTCCCGGTGCTCAAGCGCCTGTCGACGGAAGCCAAGGCGCCGAAGCGCCGGTCGTGGGGGAATCCGTTCAAGAGACAAACCCCTACCAACAGTTGCTCGGCGGTCTTCTTCAGAGGGCGCTCCAAAAAAGCGAGAGCTCGAGCTCGTCTAAGACCTGATCACTCGATGATATCCAAACGCCGCAAAAACATTCGCAATATTGCCATCATTGCCCACGTGGACCACGGCAAGACGACACTCGTGGACGCCCTCCTCAAACAAACCGGGGCTTATGAATTTAAGGAAGGGGAATCGACCGTCATGGATTCCAATGTCCTTGAGCGCGAGCGCGGGATCACGATTTTTTCGAAGAATGCCTCGCTCCGCTACAAGGACGTGCAGATCAACCTTGTCGATACCCCGGGCCACGCAGATTTCGGGAGCGAAGTCGAGCGTATCTTGAAGATGGTGGATGGCGTGCTTCTCCTGGTGGATGCCTCTGAGGGGCCGATGCCTCAAACCAAGTTTGTCTTAAAAAAATCCCTCGAGCTTCATCTGAAGCCCATTCTGGTGGTCAACAAAATCGATCGTCCGAGCGCAAGGCCGCATGAAGTGGTGGATTTGACCTTCGATCTTTTTTGTGAACTGAATGCCACCGACGAGCAGCTTGATTTCCCCATTATCTTTGCCTCCGGCAAAGAAGGAAGTGCGACGCTTGACCTTGAAGATCCCCCCGTCGATTTAAAGCCGCTGCTTGAGACGATTCTTCATCGTGTGCTCCCGCCTATAGCGGATCCCGAGCTTCCTTTTCAAATGCTTGTCACCATGCTCGATTATGATTCCTATGTCGGCCGGATTTCCATTGGCCGCATCTTTCACGGAAAAATCCGCTTGGCCGATCCCTTTGTGGTGGTCAAACGCGACGGCAGCCTTGCACGCGGCAAAGTGACCAAAATCCTCAAGCATGAAGGCCTCAAGCGCGTGGAGGCTGACGAGGCCGAGGCCGGAGACATTATTTGCCTAGCCGGCATGGACGAGGTGAAGGTGGGCGAGACCCTGGCCTCGCCGGATAAACCCGAAGCGCTTCCCCTCATCAAAATTGACGAGCCCACGATCTCCATGAATTTTTCTCACAACACAAGCCCCCTGACCGGCCGGGATGGGGGGCGGTTTCTCACTTCACGGCATGTGCGCGAGCGTCTCGAACACGAGGCTATGATGAATGTGGGAATCAAAGTGGAGGAGACAGATGGGGGCGAACGCTTTAAAGTCTCCGGCCGAGGTGAGCTGCATCTATCGATTTTAATTGAGACGATGCGCCGTGAAGGCTATGAACTTGAAGTCTCGCGGCCGGAAGTGATTATGAAAGAGGTGGAGAAGGAAATTCTCGAACCCTTTGAGCAGCTCGTGCTGGAAGTGGAGCCGCAATATCAGGGGGCGGTCATTCAGGAGCTCGGGGTGCGCAAGGCGGAGATGAAAAATATGCAGACGAGCAGTGTCGGAACCGTGCGCATGGAATTTTTGATTGCCACACGGGCCCTGCTCGGATTTCGCAGCCGGCTTTTAAACATGACGCGCGGCACGGGGATCATGTACCAGATTTTTCACGACTACGAGCCCTTTAAAGGCGAACTCCCTCACCGGCAGGAAGGGGTTTTGGTGTCGCAGACGGACGGTCAAGCGGTGGCCTACGCCCTTTGGAATTTGCAGGAGAGGGGTGAAATTTTTGTGGATCCGGGCGATGATCTTTATGCGGGTGTCATTGTCGGCGTCAATAACAAGGGCCAGGATCTTGTGGTGAATGCCACAAAAGAAAAAAAACTCACCAATATGCGGGCATCAGGCACAGACGAAGCCATACAACTCACGCCTCCGAGAGAAATGACGCTTGAGTTTGCGCTCGAGTTTATTGAGACGGATGAGCTCGTGGAAATTACGCCCAAAAATATTCGGCTGCGCAAACGCCACCTTACCGAAAATGAGAGGAAGGCCTCTCTTAGAGTGAAAAAATGAGCCAAAAAGTCTTGAAGCGCCAGCTTCACTTCTGGGATTCGGTGGCAATCAATGTAGGCATTGTGATCGGAGTGGGCATTTTTCGTGTACCGTCCGAAGTCGCCCAATACCTCGATTCCGGCCCGTGGATTTTGCTGGCTTGGTGCCTGGGCGGTCTCTTAAGTCTTTGCGGTGTCCTCTGCTACGCGGAGCTTTCTTCGCGATACCCTGAAACCGGCGGCACGTATGTTTTCCTAAGAGAGGCCTACGGCAAACTCGTGTCCTTTGTTTATGGCTGGACGGAATTTTCCATGCTGAGGGCGGGATCGCTTGCGGCCGTGTCTTATGTCCTGGCCTTCTATTTTCAAAACCTCACCGGCATCGCGGCGGGTGCTGAAAAGTGGATCGCCATTTGCGCCATTCTTTTTTTTACCTTGCTTAACATCGCGGGCATCCGCTTCGGAACGGGGGTCCAGAATGTTTTGAGTTCTCTGAAGGTCCTGACGCTTCTGGCCATGTCAGCCGCTATTTTTTGGCTGGGTTCCAATCGATTTTCCGGCGGGGAGGCTGCGTCATCGGCCCCTTCCTCCTTCCTTTTTTGGCCGGCCTTGATCCCCATCCTTTTTAGCTACGGCGGCTGGAATGAGAGCACCTTTATGTCGGGGGAATTCAAGGAAACGAAGAAGGCCCTTCCCATTTCTCTTGTGATGAGCTCGCTCATGGTGACGGGGCTTTATCTGCTGATGAATGTCGCCTACCTTCAGGCCATGACCCCTGGGGAAATGGTGCAAAGCAAGGCGATCGCGGCGGACATTTTCATGAAGCTATTTGGCTCGACCGGAAGGGCAATCGTCACCCTTGCGGTTTTGATCTCGGCCTGCGGGGCGCTTAACTCCAACATTCTGACCGGCGGAAGGATTCCCTTTGCCTTGGGCCTGGATCACGCGCGCTTTGCCTGGCTGAGTCACGTGCACGATCGATTTGAGACGCCCTACTCCGCCATGCTGGTGAACAGCCTCTGGGCCGCTTTGCTTGTGTGGATGGGCAACTTCGAACAGCTGCTCTTTTTTTATGGGTTTGCAAAATGGATTTTTTTTACGATGGCGGGAGCCAGCCTTTTTGTTTTGCGGGGCAAGTCCAAGGAAAGGTCTTCCTTCGAAGTGCCGGGATATCCTTTCATCCCGTTTCTCTTCATCCTTTCTTCCGCCTGGCTTTGTTGGACCGTGATTCATCATGCGCCGCGTGAGGCCGGCGTCGGAGCGCTTTTAGTGCTTACGGGAATCCCTCTTTATTACCTCATTCGGGTCAAGGAAGACCGGAGCGCTCTTTCATGAAGACGCCCGCCCTTTTTTTGCTGCTTGTGACGCTCCTTTTTGGCTGCTCCAAAGAGCAGCTGGAAGGAAAATTCGACATCTACCGGGCGGAGGATCTTTTTTTTAAGGCCGACTACACGCTTAAAAATCAAAAGGTTTCTTTTGAAAAGAGGCGTACCTATTATGAAGAGGCCTGCCGCTATTTTGCGAGGGCCTATGAGGTGGATCCGAAACTTTTTACTTTAAGCCGGATTGAATCTGCCGCCGAGTCCTGCCTCGCGGTGGAGGATTTCGTCAACGTGGAAAAATTCAACGCTTTTTATGATCAGTATGTCCGCGAACACCCCATGGAATTTGAGTATGGGGGAGAGATTGCGGCCATGCCCTTGGAGGCTTAGTCCCATGACCCTTGCGGCCGCACAGATCAAACTTTCGCCCTCTGCGCTCAATCTTTTTTTGGAATGTCCCCGTTGTTTTTGGCTGGAAAAAATAAAAAATATCAAGCGTCCCCGCGGGATCTTCCCTTCGCTTCCGAACGGCATGGATCGGGAAATTAAGATTCATTTCGATGCCTTTCGCGCGAAGAAAATTCTGCCGCCGGAGTTGAACGGTAAAGATTTTGAGGGCGTGCGGCCCTTTGGCGATCAGGCGAAGCTCAATGAGTGGCGGAGCTGGCGCACGGGGCTTATTTATCGCGATGAGGACGGCTCCCTTTTAAGCGGGGCGCTGGATGATTTGCTCGTCAAAGACGGGAAATATATCCCTTTCGATTATAAAACCAAGGGCTCACCCACCACTGAGGAAGATGCCGTCAAGTATTACCAGAATCAGCTGGATGGCTACGCGCTTCTTTTGGAAGGCAACGGCCTTACGACCGCAGGCTATGCCTTCCTTTTCTACTATTCTCCCAAGAGCGTGGGAGATCATGGTGAGGTTCGCTTTCACTTGCAGCCCATTAAAATTATCACAAGTACGGAGCGCGCGCGCGCCACCTTTCGGCGTGCCGTCGAACTTCTTAAGGGGGCGTACCCGCCTTCCGGTGCCGCTTGTGAATACTGTGCCTGGCTTTCGAAGTTTAAATTGAAATAAAATCTATAGGGTCTGACCCAATGGGTCAGACCCTGCTGGTTTTTTCATTCAAAGGAGATTCAATGCTCGAAAAAATAGGTCTTATGGCTGCGATTGTGCTGCCGCTTTTTAATATCCCCCTCATTGTGAGAATCTTGAAACGTAAGTCCTCCGAAGACATCAGCATTCCCTGGGCCGTGGGGGTGTGGGTCTGTATTCTTTTAATGGCCCCCTCCGGTTTTGTCTCCAAGGATATCATCTGGAGAGTTTATAATATTGTGAACACCGTCTTTTTCACCGGCGTCGCCTTGGTCGTCCTCAAATACCACAAAGGCGCGGGGAAGAGCGCCCCACAGCGCTAGCCATGGCCGCCTTTGAATACGCTGAAAAAAAAAGGATTCCGCGTCTGAGCGCCTGCTTACGGTTAAAATTATGAAACCGCTTGTTTCATCACACTACAAAAAACTGGTTTCTGACATTGCCGCTCTCTACCAGGGTGCCCGCAAGGCCCTGG
>CAYJSI010000039.1:0-15606 GCA_964373045.1 uncultured bacterium | reverse complement strand
GGGTGGGCAACGGGATTCGAACCCGCGACCCCAAGATCCACAATCTTGTGCTCTAACCGGCTGAGCTATGCCCACCACGCACATCGATTTGAAAAACACCAGCTGCCCGCCACACAACTTGGCGGGTCCGTCCCAAAGCGCTTTCAACCCAACTGCTTGTCCGCCGCGCTTTGTGGCGGAAGCTATGCCCACCACCAGGGAGAAAAAAGGGTTGTTTGAGGAGAATAGAAAGATTATAATTTGTCCCCTAGTCGGACCGCTCAAACAAGCGCTCATCATAGCATAAATCATGAAAAAAGGAAGCGTTCGCAGGAGTCCCCGAAAGTCCAGCGCGAAGGCTCCAACTTCCTCCCCCCGGAAAATCTTCCCAAAAAAAATGGTTTCAAGAAAGCCCAAGATGCGGCGCGTTCTCTTGTCAAAACCCCACCTCAAAAAATATTCAGTGAGAGAAATTAAAGGCGCCGCACCCAATCTCCGGCAGGGATTGGGATCTGACGCTCCGGGGGCTGTTACTTCGCCGGAATTTTGGACGGATTTACCATTCTCCTACAATGAAACAAAACTTGTCTTATTGGTTCGTGACCCGGAGTGGGCCTACAGCTACTGGGATTTTTCAATTGATACCTGGCGATGGATCGAGCGGTTTTTTCAATCCGATCCCAAATCGCGCGCCATTTTGCGCATTCACAATCTCGATCAGAATTCCTTTCAGGATTTGGACATCGATCTTATCTCTAAAAACTGGTACATCCGTCTCGGAGTGCCCGACACCTCTTTTGAAGTCGAGCTCGGTCTGATCGATTCAAAGGGCAAGTTTCACCTCATTGCCAAAAGCAACCGCATTCGTACGCCGCGCAATAGCCCCTCATCTAAGATTGATCCTCATTGGGACGCCCGAGATTTTGATGAAATCTATCAGCTCTCAGGAGGAGGAAAGACCGGGCATGGCTCCGAGCTTTTCTCCCGTTTCAAGCGTCCTTGGTAAATCCTTCGCTTAACCCTGATGGCCCCCTAGCATGAAAAAAGGTTATCTCTTACTTGCTCTGCATGCCCACCTTCCCTTTGTGCGTCACCCCGAGCACGAGGATTTCTTGGAGGAGCGCTGGCTTTATGAGGCCATGACCGAGACCTATATTCCGTTGATCGAGGTCTATGACCGCCTGCTCGCAGATGGCATCTCTTTTCAGATGACGATGTCTGTCACCCCGCCTCTGGCCACCATGTTGGGGGATCCGCTCCTGCAGGAGCGCTATAAGAGGCACCTGGATCGGCTGATTGAGTTGGCGGAAAAAGAGGTTGAGCGCACCAAGGCGGAACCAAGCTTTCACCCGCTTGCGCTTCATTATCGAGACAAATTCCACCGTGCCCGCCGTGTGTATGAAAATGTGTATGGCCGAAATCTCATGAACGCCTTCCGTAAATTGCAGGATGCGGGTTGTCTTGAAATTATCACCTGCGCGGCCACGCATGGGTATCTTCCTCTCATGGAACCCGTTTCATCTTCGGTACGGGCCCAGGTGACCGTGGCCTGCGATCATTATGAAAAAGTCTTCGGCGTGAGGGCGCGGGGGATTTGGCTTCCCGAGTGCGGTTATTATCCCGGTGACGATCGCATTCTTAAAGAAAACGGCCTTCAATACTTCTTTGTGGACGCACATGGCATCTTGCACGGAGAACCGCGTCCCAAGTACGGCGTCTTTGCCCCGCTTCAAACTCCGGCGGGGATGTACGCCTTTGGCCGCGATTTAGAATCCTCCAAACAGGTCTGGAGTGCCGAGGAAGGATACCCCGGTGATTTTGAATATCGAGAATACTATCGCGATATTGGTTTTGATCTTCCCTATGATTATGTGCGGCCCTACATCCACCCCGATGGTTTTCGGATTAATACGGGCATGAAATATTTCAAGATTACCGGCCCCTCCAATCACAAGGCGCCTTATCTCCCGGACCGCGCCCGGGACAAGGCGGCCGAGCATGCCAGCAATTTCATGTTTAATCGGGAAAAACAGGTGGAGTTCCTCTTTGAGAGGTTGAATCGCAAACCCGTCATTGTGGCCCCGTACGATGCCGAGCTTTACGGCCACTGGTGGTACGAGGGGCCTCAATTTCTTGATTTTCTCATTCGAAAAATCGCCTGCGATTCCCAGGTGATCGAGCTTGCGACCGCCTCAAGCTACCTGGCCGTGAACCCACGCCACCAACCCGCCGAACCCGCTTACTCGAGCTGGGGCTATAAAGGTTATAGCGAGGTTTGGCTGGAGGGTTCGAACGATTGGATCTATCGTCATCTTCACGCTGCCTCTCAAAAAATGCAGGAGCTTGCTAAGCGCTTTGAGCGGCCGAATGAGTTTGAGAGGCGGGCCTTGAACCAAGCGGCGCGCGAACTTTTGCTCGCCGAATCAAGCGACTGGGCTTTTATTATGAAGACGGGAACCATGGTGCCCTATGCGGTGCAAAGAACGCGGGATCATCTCTTGCGATTTTTTAGGCTTTATTACGGTCTCTCAAATGGGGGAATGGACGCAGCCTGGCTCGCCGAAATCGAAGGCAAAGACAACATCTTTCCCGATATGAACTACCGAGTTTATGCGTAACTTTGACAAACAAGGGATTTTGCTTAAGATTTACCCTCAATTAGACGATGATTTTTCTGCCGTAACCCCGACTGATAAAAAATGATAAAGCGTTTTTTTGCATCCACTCTTATGGTCGTGTATCTTGTGGCTGGGGTGCCCTCGCCTGAGGCCGCCCATGCCAGGGTACTTGTTCCGATTACGGCCCCCACGGCGGTTTTGATGGACGCCGCCAGCCGGCAGCTCTTATATGCCAAGACACCTCACCTTCGGCGTTCGCCCGCAAGCACCACAAAAATTATGACCGCCCTTGTCATGATCAACCGCATGGATCTTGACACCGTTGTCACCATTCCTTCCTTTGCACGTCAGGTTCCGCCCTCCAAGGCGTACTTGAGGACGGGGGAAAAATACCGGGTGCGGGATTTGGTGCGGGCCATCTTGATTAGTTCTGCCAATGATGCTGCGGAGGTGTTGGGGGTTGCGGCCGCCGGTTCCCGGGCCCGATTTGCGCAGTGGATGAATCAAAAGGCGAGCGCCATCGGATGCCGCCACACCCACTTTGTGAATCCAAGCGGACTACCCGCGCGCAACCAGTACACAACGGCCTATGACATGGCCCTCATCATACAAGAAGCGAATCGCTATCCTTTTCTTGTTGAGACGCTCAAAACAAGGACGCAAGTGATTCAAAGTCATCTTGGCAGGAGAATTTACCTCCGGAATCACAATAAGATGCTCTGGAGGGATCCGCGCGAAGTAGTCGGAAAGACGGGCTGGACTCGCAGCGCAAGGCATTGTTTTGTGGGTCACATCAAAGTTTCAAACAAAAAAGTGTTTGTTTCGATGTTGGGAAGCCGAAAACCCTGGCATGATCTAAAGAAGCTTGCGGATTACCAGTTTGGAACATCGTGGTCCCGCAGCGCCTGGCGGCCGAGCCGGCTGTCCGCCGTTGAAACCAAGCGATTTCAAATGGCCCTCAAACGGGCCGGGTTTAATCCGGGCGTGATTGACGGCCGTTGGGGCTCCAAGACGGCCTATGCCTTAAAGAGGTTTCAGGCCGCGAAGGGCCTTCAAGTGGATGGGATCCCGGGCCCCAAAACCCGCCACGCCCTCGGGTTTTAAGATCGCCGCTTGACCGATTTCTCCCACCGCCTTATCATGCACCCTTTATCCTTCAAATAAAAAAATTAGGGGATGTCCGTCTCATCGATGGGGTTGTCATGATCCGTACTTTTAAATCTGCTTTCCTTCTCGGCGCTATTTTTCTTGCAGGCCCTCTTCTTCCTCTCTTCGGTGATCCCGGAGCCAAATCCCCGCCTCCCTCAAAACCCGAATCGGTCCTTGTGGCAGATTTTGAAGGCGGGGATCTCCGCAACAACCTTGGGGGAGAGAGCGGATCCTGGAATTTAAATCCCGAGGATGAAAACAATTCCTACACGGATGCGGATTTGGTCGAGGCGCCGCGCAAAGATGAGAAAGCTAATCATGCCCTCAAATTAACCTACCGGGTGGATTCCGAACTGCCTTCCCAGAATGGTTTCTGGACCAAATTGCTCAATTTTGACGCTGCTGAATATGATCATCTTGAATTCGATATCAAAGGGGACGTCGAAAAAGGGTTTACCGACCGGTTTAAAATCGAGTTGAAAAAATTTAAGGATGAAGCACGCGTGGAAAAGATTAAGGGATCTTATGAAATTGTCCCGGTGACGGCCAAGTGGCAGACGGTGCGCATCCCCTTAAATCGCCTCACAGGCGTCATTGATTTTTCGAATCCAAAGGCCTGGGAAAATCCCGCCATTGCGCGGCGGGATCTCGATGAGTTTGTGGTGGTCTTTCAGGATCGCCACGTTTCTTTAAAAAAAGGCGCCGTCTTTCTTGACAACATCAAATTTGTCCGCACGGGAGCGCCCGGTCCCACGGCAGTCGATTTTCCACCGAGGAAAAGGGAGAAAACCGAAACGCGCATCGAGGGACTTGAATTCGCCAATTTTTTAATCAAACGCCTGAAGGGGTTTCCGAAGGAGCTTTTTGTCGATAAGCCCTTCCCTGAAGATCCCAAGGAATTTTTGCGCGAAATTGCCAAGGATACCTGGCGCTATTTTGATGAGATCGTCGATCAAGAACATGCCCTTCCCTTGGATACGATCCAGCTTGGGAAATCAAAGGCGCTTGAAGAGGGAACCTGGATTGGGGATTATACCAATGTGACCAACATCGGGGTTTATTTGATGTGTGTGGTCTCGGCCTATGACCTTGGGTTTATCACCCGTGAGGATGCGCTCGAGCGGCTTCGCAAAACCATGACGACCCTGGAGACCATCGAGTATCACGCCAGCGGATTTCCTTACAATTACTATGACACCACGACACTTGAGCGGACCAGTTATTTTATTTCACTCGTGGATAGCGGCTGGCTTGTGGCCGGCTTTTATATCGCGAAGCACGCCTTCCCGGAAGAGCTCGCCGGGCAGGCAGAGCGGCTGATTCATCGCGGCAATTTTGTTTTCTTCTACGATCCCGTGGAGCGGCAAATGCACCATGGCTATTATTCGCATTTGCAGGTTTATTCCGATTACCACTACGGAATATTCTATACCGAGCCGCGTGCCATCAGTTACCTTGCGGTTGCGCGAAAGGATGTCCCGGAAGAACATTGGTTTGAGGGGCTTGTGCGCACCTTCCCGGTAGAATTTGCCTGGCAGGGGCAGGAACCCAAGAACCGCGTGGCGCGTACCACTCTCGGTCACAAGTATTTTGGCGGGTATTATGAATGGAAGGATTTAAAATTTGTTCCGAGCTGGGGCGGATCTTCTTTCGAGGCCTTGATGCCGACCCTTGTCCTGAAAGAAAAGGAGCTTGCGCCCCAAGGATTGGGGTTAAATAATCAGCGGCACGCGATCGGTCAAATCCGCTATGCCTTAGAAGAACTCCAGTACCCGGTGTGGGGGATGAGCCCGTCATCCGTTCCGGAGGGCGGTTACTCGGAATTTGGCGCGACCCCGTTTGGGTCCAAGGGTTATAAAACGGGAGTGGTGACTCCGCATGCCAGCGTGCTCGTCCTTGAATATGCCCCGGAAGAAGTGGTGGCGAATCTGAGGAAACTTCTCGAGTTCTATAAGATCTACGGGGAATATGGATTCTATGATGCGGTAACGGTTGAAACCGGGCTCGTGGCCCATAAATACTTAGCCTTAGACCAGGCCATGATTTTGGTGGCGATTAACAATTACTTAAATGACGGCGCCATTCGGAATCGATTCTGGAGCGAGCCGGCGATCCAGGCCGCTCAGAAACTCTTAAGCGAAGAAAAGCTTTTCGAGGAGTCAAAACCGCAAGATTCCGTTTCCAAGCCTGCCTCGTCCTCCTAAGGTTGGGTCATGACACAGGTCCTTAAAAAAGCCGGAGGTCTTAATCGCCTGGACTGCTTTAGCGCAGGGGTCCTCGCCGGATTTTCTACCAGGGAAGTTACCCGCGATCTTTTTCCTCGTTTTTTTGAAGTGCTCCACCTTCCTTTTGCTTCGGCCGCAAGGGTGAAGCAGGTCCACGGCGATCAAGTTCTCCTGGTTGAAAAGGATTTCCCGGCCAAGCCGAAGTACCAAGCCGATGGGATGGTGACGGCCCAGGCAGACATTCCCTTGGTGATTCTCACCGCGGACTGCCTCCCGGCTTTTTTTTGGGATTCTGAGCACCGCGCCTGCGGATTGATCCATGCCGGCTGGCGCGGACTTAAGAACGGGATCCTGGCGAATGCGGTCCACAAGATGAAGGCTTGCTTCGAGTCGAAACCGGGTTCCCTGCAGGTGGCCTTCGGACCCGCAATTCGGGGCTGCTGCTATGAAGTGGGCGAAGAGTTCCGTGAATTTTTCCCGCAGTTTTATCTTGATCCCGGCGCGGCGGGGAAATTAAAAGGGCGTATGGACCTTGTGGGAGCGGCGAGCGATCAGCTGTTAAGCGAGGGCGTTTCTTTAAGGCAAATTTTTGACAGCGGGATTTGCACGGTGTGTCAAAATCACCGATTTTTTTCGGCTCGCAAGGAAAAAACCGAGGAACGTATCCTCTCCTTTATTCAAATTCGTTAAAAGAAATCATGTTATACTACCCTTTTTTTGGGAGGAATTTCCGTTATGGAAGCCAATGATTTACGCAAGGGAACGACCGTGGTCTATCAAGGAGAAGTCTGCGTTTGTCTTGATTTTCACCGCGGTTCTCCGGGCAACAAGCGGGCCTTTGTTCAAGCCACTTTGAAGGGGCTTAAAAGCGGCAGGACGATGCAGAATAAATTCGCCGCGGATCAGGAATTTGAACGCGCCATTCTCGATCCCAGGCCCTGCCAATTTCTTTATCGCGACGCCGAGGGCTGCCATTTTATGGACATGGAGAATTATCAGAGTTTCGCGCTCAAAGAGGATAGGGTAGGAGATGCGAAGTTTTACCTTAAAGAAGGCATGGAAATCAAAATCCAATTTCATGAAGGAGCGCCGATCCTTCCCGAAATTCCGAAAGTGGTGACCCTCAAAGTGACGGAAGCCCCCCCGTGGATTAAAGGGGATTCTGTTTCCAACAATATGAAGCCTGCCGTTTGCGAGACCGGTTTGAAGGTCCAGGTCCCTATCTTCATCGATGAGGGAACCGAGATCCGGGTGAACACCGAGACCGGCGAATACACCGGCCGCGCTTAAATTTTATTTCCTCACCTTTTAGCCCTCAAAAAAATTGGCACGGCCCTTGCAGTTACTCCCTAACGACACCTTTTTTATGCATCCTGCTAAACAGAGGATGGCGGAAGAAAAAGTTCGTAACTGACAATTTTGTAACTAAATTCATCTTTTTTGTTGATAAAAATGTCTCGCACTCATGGAAATCAAAGAAGATTTGCAGCTCAAAAAAGCCAAAAGGAGCGTTATCCTTCTTTACGAAGTGAGCCGCGCCATCGTCTCCAACCGCTATTTGGAAGAGATTCTTGCTTTAGTGGTGAGTCTTACCGCCGAGTTGATGGGTTCAAAAATTTGCTCACTGATGCTGCTCGATGAAAAAAAACAGGAACTTGTGATCAAGGCCACACAAAGTTTGAGCGAGGCTTATCGGATGAAACCTCCGATCAAAGTGGGGGAAAGTGTCAGCGGACGGGCCGTGCTGGAGCGAAAAGCCGTGGCCGTCTTGGATGTCACCAAAGACGAACGCTATAAATATCCGGAGATCGCGCAAGAAGAAGGACTTAAATCCCTTATCTCTATACCGATGATGATCAAAGACCGGGTGATCGGTGTGCTCAATTGCTATACCTCCGAGGAACACGAATTCACCAAAGAGGATATCCAAATCCTGGTGGGTGTTGCCAACCAGGCAGCGGTGGCGATTGATAACACAAGGCTGCTTGCCGAGAAGGTGGTCGCCCTTGAAAGTCTCGAGGCGCGAAAGAAAGTGGAACGCGCCAAAGGCATCCTCATGAAGCGTCATGGTTTCAGCGAGGCCGAGGCCCATCGGATGCTTCAAAAACAGAGCATGGATAGAGGCCGCTCTCTTCGAGAAATTGCGGAGGCCGTGATTGTGGCCGAGGAAATCGCGCGTTAGCACTCTTTAATTTTAAAATTTGAAGGGGGAAAACAAAGGCGTTTTTCCAAACAGCATTTGATTGAACGAAGGCGTTCAACGCAGGACCGGTTGAACGCCTTTTTTATTTTAAGGAGGGTTTGGCAGCGTGAAAGAAATCATGGCAGTGATTCGATCAGGCAAAGCGCGGGTGACCAAACAGAAATTGGACGAAAAAGGTTTTTGGGCCTATACCGAAAAGCAAGTGTTGGGCCGGGGGAAACAAACGGGTCTTCACTATTCGGCTCGGGAGGGCGCCGCCCACCCTGCGGGTATTGCCTTTTTACCAAAGACGATGCTTATCCTTTTTGTCGCGGAGGAAACGGTCAAAGAAGCAGTAGAAACAATCCTCGCTGCCAATAAAACAGGGGAGATAGGGGATGGCAAGATTTTTATCTCACCCCTCGAGGAGGTCGTTCGCATCCGCACGGATGAACGGGGCGCCGAATCCCTTGGCCAAATAAGAAAGGGCTCCTCTTATGCCCCCCTTTGATTTTGTCAAAATCAAATCGGAAGGTCTTCAGGTAGATTTTCTAAAATATAGCCAAGAGGGCTACGAAGCCATCAAGCCCGAAGACTATTACCGGCTCAAAACCTACGGGTATTGTATGCAGAAGCACGAAGGCTATTTCATGATCCGTATCCGCATCCCGGGAGGCGTGATACGCGCCGATCAAATGGAGCGGATCGCCAGCCTTGCCGAACGCCTGGGCCATGGGTCCGTCCATTTGACCACCCGGGGCAATGTCGAGCTTCATTCGGTTCGCATCAATGATTTTTTTACCCTGCGCGATGAATTAGCGGAAGTAGACATCACCACGCGCTCTTCCTGCGGCCATACCTTTCGCAATATCCTCGGCTGCCATCAAAACGGCGTTTGCCCGAAACAATCCTTTGATCTTTATCCCTGGATTCAGAAGATCCACCAACATATCTTTGAGCGGGCTGATCACTACAACCCGCGCATGCCCAACCGCATGAACGTTTCCTTTTCCGGATGTTCCAATTGTTCGGCCGATGCCCGGATCAATGACATTGCGTTTGTGGCCAAGGAGATTCGCGAAGGCGAAAGGACGCTCTATGGGTTTGAGCTTTGGACGGCCGGGAGTTTGGGGAAAACCCCCAAGATGGGTTACAAACTCAAAGAATTCATCTCTTTCGAAGAGGTGATCCCGGCCCTGGAGGCCATTACGGAGCTTCACTGCCAATTCGGCGACCACAAAAATGCGCTGGTGAAAGGGCGTCTCAAATTCCTCGTGGCCCAGTGGGGATTTGAAAAATTCCGTGATGAATTCGAAAAACAATTCGTTGAATTCAAAACAAAGCAAGCGCCTCTTCCTCCAGAATTGGCTCAACCCGAAATTTTCCCTTCCGTCGAATCAAATGGTGCGGTGCCGCTAGGGGAAGGGATTTACCCGCAGCGTCAAAAGGGTTTTTACCGCGTGCAATTCTGGGTGCCGCTCGGGGAAGTATCGGCAAGTCAATACCACGAGATCGCCGAGCTTTCCAAACAGTTTGCCGACAGCAAGGCCTACCACACGACGCGGCAGAATTTTGAATTCCACTGGCTCAAAGAGGAAAATATTCCGTTGCTTCTGGAGGCCATGAAGAAGGTGGGATTTGCTCCCACTCATTCGGAATCGGTTTTGAATGTGGTGGCCTGCCCCGGCACCAGTTTTTGTGCCCTTGCGGTGACAAGCTCTCAGGGTGCCGCGCAGGTCCTGATGAAGGAATTTCGTCACCGGGGCCTCGCCGAGGATTCGGACCTTCGAAATCTCAGCATCAATATTTCGGGCTGTCCCAACTCCTGCGCCAAACATCAAATTGCGGATATCGGTTTTTCAGGCGGAATGACGGAACTCGACGGCATTCGTCGTTTCGGCTACCAGCTTTATGTGGGGGGAAAATTTAGCGATGGCGAGGTGCGCGAAGGCACCATGATCAAAAAAGGGATTGCCGATGACCTTGTCTTTCCCTTGGCCGAGTCTCTCATGGAGTTCTTTAAAGAAAAAAAGAGTGCCAACGAAAACTTTCCGACCTTTGTGGATCGCATCGGTCCTCAAAATTTAGCCGCCTTTCTCGAAGAGGAACTTTTGAAAAAGAAACCAGAGCCCCCAGGATCTCCCATCCTCATGAACCCGCGTCAGGTTGTGACATCCAAAAAAGATTCAGGGATCTTTCGCATCGGGATGACGGAAGACTGGGAAAAGGGATCTCCCTCCAAGATTGTGAGCGCATTAGGGGATGAAATCGCGGTTTTTAAAACGCTTGAGGGTTTTAAGGCCTGTCAAAATATTTGTCCTCATGCCGGCGGGTCGCTCGGAAAAGGGGCAAACGATGGAAAGACCGTCACCTGCCCGCTCCACGGCTGGCAGTTTGATCTCGAGAAAGGAAATTGTCTCACCGAGCCCGGGAATGACATCAAAATTTATCAAATCGAAGTCAAAGAAGGGGAGGTTTTTCTAAAACCCTAAGATGAAAATGATTCGTGCGATTGTCCGGCGGGAAAAAGAAAATGATATTGCCTTGGCGCTTGAGCGCGCAGGTTTTTCTGCGCTCACCAAATGGGATGTCTTGGGCCGCGGTCGACAGAGGGGCATCAAAATCGGCTCGGCGAAATATGAAGAAGTTTCAAAACTTCTTTTGATGCTCGCGGTGGAAGATAAGGACCTCGAACGCGCTATCGACATCATCAAAATTTCAGCGCGAACGGGGAATTTTGGCGACGGGAAAATTTTTGTGACCCCTGTTGAAGAGGCCGTCACGATTCGGACGGGAGAGAAAGGGCTTTAATGGAAGACTTTAACTTAATTGATCTTCTCGACGGTCAGGAACTTCCGCTTAAAAACCGGGTCAACGGAGAAGGGTACTACCAGCCCAAAACGGTGCCGGCCGAGAAGACGAAGACCGCGTTTCGCGGGGAGGGAGTTTCCCTCATCCCGCAGGAGCCCTTGAAGGAGGGTGAGCAATACCGTTTTCATTTTGATATGTCACGTTGTATCGGATGCCAGTGCTGTGTCGTGGCCTGCAATGAACAAAATAATAATCCCGCGTCTGTTACCTGGCGCCGGGTGGGGGAAATCGAAGGCGGAGAGTACCCTGAGACGAAACGCTTTCACCTCTCCATGGCCTGCAACCACTGCCTTGATCCTGCCTGCCTTACGGGTTGCCCTACGGACGCCTATGTCAAGGTCGAAAAAACGGGTGTGGTGACTCAGAAAGAGGAAGAATGCATCGGCTGCGGCTACTGCAGCTGGAATTGTCCTTACGGGGTTCCGCAATTTAATCCGGAGCGCCGGATCGTGACCAAATGTGACATGTGTCACAACCGTCTGGCCGACGGCCTTGCGCCCGCTTGCGTTGCGGCGTGCCCTGAACAGGCGATCCGCATTGAAAAAGTTTCAATCGAAGAATGGCGGAAAGATCATACCCAGGCCGATGCCCCTTTTTTACCGGAGTCCGGAATCACGATTTCGACCACTCGAATCACGCTTCCCAAAGACGTTCCGACCACGCTTTTACGGGCCAATCGTCACCGGATCGAACCGGAAAAGCCGCACCCCTCACTTATTTTTATGACGGTTTTAACGCAGCTTGCAGCAGGTGGTTTTTTAACCTTATGGCTTGGGGATTTACTCTCGCGGGTGTTGAGCCCCCTTCGTCCGCTTCAGGATTTTCTGGTGTATGGCGCCTGCGGGATGTTGACGGTAACGGGCCTTGCGCTTTCAGCCTCGGTTTTTCACCTCGGCCGCCCGCTTCATGCCTACAAAGCTCTTCGGATGTGGAGGCGTTCTTGGCTTAGCCGTGAAGTTCTCCTCTTCAGCCTTTTTTCTTTTTTAGGAGCGGCTTATGCCGGTCTTCTTTTGGCGCATCATTTTCTCGGCGTTGAGGCGAACGCGCTTTTAAGGTTGTTCTTTGGAGGATGCGTGGCGCTTACGGGAATGGCTGGGGTTTTTGCCAGCGCCAAGATTTACCTTGTCCCCGCCCGCCCGTCTTGGAATACGATCCGCACCCCGCTTCGTTTTTTTCTCACGGGTTTTATTTTGGGACCGCTTTTTGCGTGGCTCGTTTACGCCCTTTATCAAGTAAGGATTTCTCAAGAATCGCTGTCAAAGGCTTCACTCGGCCCGGTTGCCATTTTCTTTGCGGTCGCAGGCCTTGCCACTTTTCTCCAGCTTTTTGTTTCCCTTTCGCGCTTAGTTCACCTGTGGGATAAGCAGTCCGATGAGCTTTATGGATCCTCAGTGCTCTTGATTCGGCGGTTTCGTTCTCATTTTCTTCTTCGCATCGCGCTGCTTCTTCTGGGAGGTTTTGTTTTGCCGGCCCCTCTTTTCTTTTTCCTTGCCGGAGGGATGCTCAACCCGTGGACACTTCTTACGATTGCGGCCTTAAGTTTCTTTTTTTCGCTGGGGGGAGAACTCTTGGGGCGCTATCTTTTCTTTGTCACCGTGGTTCCCAAGAATATGCCTGGATCCTTTTTTACCCGAAACGGGGGTGGGCATTGATCCGGGACGTTTCCGCCAGAGGGGATTTCTTCACGGCCGCAAAACGGCGCCTCGGCCTTGACATTCAAAAGGAGAAATATGCCTACGACCTCGATGAGCAGTTTGGCTACATGGCCAAGGCGAAGATTCCGGATCACTGGGTTGCGACAACCTGTGGATATTGTTCCGTGGGCTGCGGGATGTACATCGGCGTCAAAAACGGGAAGCCCGTGAGCGTGCGCGGCAATCCTGATCATCCGGTGAACGAGGGGCGCCTTTGTCCTAAGGGTCTGGCCGAGCATTATGCCATCACGGCGCCGAATCGCGCCAAGCACCCGCTTTTTCGGGCCGGAAAAAAGAAATTCAAAAAGGTGACCTGGCCTTGGGCTATTCGGACGCTTGTGGAGAAATTCCAAGCGATCCAATCCCGTTACGGGGCCGAGGCCCTTGGGGTGATCAGCACAGGGCAGCTTGTGACCGAAGAATTTTATACTTTAGGCAAGCTCATTCAGCTAGGATTTCGCACGCCTAATTACGACGGCAATACGACCCTTTGCATGGCCAGTGCGGTCTCAGGCTACAAGCGCTCCTTCGGAAGCGACGGGCCGCCCGGCAATTACGAAGACCTCGAAAAAGCGGATCTTGTATTTCTAATCGGCGCCAACATTGCGGATAATCACCCCATCCTTTGCTACCGGCTCGAAAAAAATCGTCACCGGACACTCATCGTGGCTGATCCTCGTGTGACCAAAACAGCGATGATGGCGGATATTTTTCTCCCCCTTAAGCCGCGCACGGATATTGCCCTCTTAAACGCCATGATGCATGTCATCATCAAGGCCAACAAAATCAACCACGACTACGTTCGCTCTCACACCACGGGTTTTGAAGAATTATCGGCCCACTTGGAAAAATTTTCTCCCGGGGCTGTGAGCGAGATCACGGGTCTTTCGGCGGCCACGATACACAATGTGGCCCTGCTTTACGCCGAGGCCAAGGCACCTTTTATCGGCTGGACTATGGGCGTCAATCACAGCACCCAGGGCACCGAAACCGTCAATGCCATTTGCAATTTGGCTTTGATTACAGGGAACATCGGAAGGATCGGAGCTGCGCCCTTCTCCATCACTGGCCAGTGCAATGCCATGGGTACGCGCGAAACAGGATTTGCCTCAAGCCTGCCGGGGTATCGGAAGTTTGAAAATGCCGAACACCGCCGGGAGTTGGCTGCGCTCTGGGGCATAGAAGAAGAAATCATTCCCACGGCAAGGGGCATGGCCTATCCCGATATCATTGAAGGAGTCTTACGAGGGAAGATCAAAGGACTCTGGATCATTGCCACCAACCCTCTGGTCTCTTTTCCCAATCAAAATTATCTCCTTGAGGCGCTCGAACGCCTCGATTTTCTCGTGGTGCAAGACGGCTATCACCCCATTCCGACAAGTGAAGTGGCAGACATGGTCCTTCCTGCCGCCGTGTGGGGTGAAAAAGAGGGGACCTTCACCAATTCCGAGCGGCGGGTGAGCAAAGTTAATTACGCCGTAGCGCCGCCTGGAGAAGCCAAATCCGATTTTGAAATTTTCCTCATGATTGCCAAAGAGATCGGAGTCTATGACCGGCTCTTCGGCGGCTGGACAAAGCCCGAGGATGCTTTTCGCGAATGGAAAAAGGTTTCCCGCGGGCGGCTCTGTGATTACTCCGGCCTGACTTATGAGCTTCTTGAGACTTATGGTGGCATCCAATGGCCGTTTGGGAATACAAATGTAGGGGCGGGCCTTGTGCCCACCCGTGAAGGGCGCCCACAAGGGGCGCCCTTACCGCGCGATCCCCGGCAATCCTTTCCTTTGTATCAAGACGGTGTTTTTCAAACCGAAGACGGGCGCGCCAAGCTTTGGACCGTCGAAAACGAAGGGCCGCCCGAAGTCCCGGATGCGGAGTATCCCTTTCTCCTGAACACGGGGCGGACCGTGGAGCATTGGCATACGCGCACCAAGACGGGTCAGATCCCGCTTCTAAACCGGTTATCACCCGAGGCCTGGGTCGAGATGAATCCGCGGGATGCCAAAAAACTCAAGCTTGAGCACGGGGATTATGTGCGCCTTGCCTCGCGCCGCGGCGCCATCGAAAAAATCGTTTTGCGCGTGACCGAAACCGTGGCCCCAGGCCAGATCTTTGTCCCCTTTCATTATGCCGAAGCCAATGCCAACAATCTGACGGTGAATGCCTTTGATCCCATTTCACGAGAGCCGAATTATAAACAAGGGGCCGTTCGAGTAGAAAAATCAGAAATCCCGTTGCTTGCAAGGAGGAAAAAATGAGGATCAAGGATTTTCTCAAAAGCGGACACCCGCCGACTCTCTTTTCAGCCTTTCTTTATTTTGATATCAGTTTCATGGTGTGGGTCTTGATCGGCGTACTCGGGGTTTTTATTGCGAAAGACTTCGGCTTGAGTGCCTCCCAAAAAGGTCTTCTGGCAGCCCTCCCCATTTTGGGAGGAACTCTTGTACGTATTCCTCTGGGGCTTCTGGTGGATTATGTCGGGCCTAAAAAAATAGGGGTTTGGAGCCAATGGCTGGTGATTGTTCCGCTTTTTGGAATATGGTTTTTGGGATCTGATTTTGGCAAGCTTGCGGGATTCGGCCTACTTCTCGGTATGGCCGGGGGCAGTTTTTCCGTAGCCATGCCTTTAGCTAGCCGTTGGTATTCACCGCAGCAGCAAGGCATTGCCTTGGGACTTGTGGGGGTGGGGACGACTGGATCTGCTTTAGCGTCTCTTTTTGCGCCGGGGCTTGCAGAATGGGTGGGCTGGCGCAATGTTTTTGGCCTGGCGATAATTCCCGTGCTTGTCACGTTGGCACTTTTCAGCAGACTTGCCAAAGAAAGTTCGAATCAGCCTAAACCAAAACCGATTCGAGATTATTTTCTTGTTTTTAAGGAAGCGGATACATTTT
>CAYJSI010000038.1:15428-15614 GCA_964373045.1 uncultured bacterium | reverse complement strand
TGCACGGGTCTGCAAAACCTGAATACGGCGGTTCGATTCCGCCCCGCGCCTCCAACCTATTTGCCCGAGTGGCGGAATGGCAGACGCAACGGACTTAAAATCCGTCGGGGACTTAAAACCCCATGCCGGTTCAAGTCCGGCCTCGGGCATTAACCCGGTTTCCGCCAAAAGACGCGTCGGATTCGT
>CAYJSI010000038.1:13022-15328 GCA_964373045.1 uncultured bacterium | reverse complement strand
CGTCTTTTGGAAGGATTCGCCGACGCTTTGTGGCGAACAAGTCCGGCCTCGGGCATTAACCCGGTTTCCGCCAAAAGACGCGTCGGATTCGTCCACAAAGCGTCTTTTGGAAGGATTCGCCGACGCTTTGTGGCGAACAAGTCCGGCCTCGGGCACCAGTCTTATCACGATATAGCGATTTCTAGCATTTTAAGCCTGCAAAAATCACCCTTACTAAATTAATTAAGTAAGTTGTAACATCTATAATTAAAATCATTTACAAAGTTTGACATCATGAAAAAGAGGTGCTATCTTTTAGCATCAAGTTTCAAATTCCTTCCTTAAGGAGGAAGCGAGACGAATGAAGCTGAAGACGCGGCAAATAACCCTTCGACGCGAAACCCTTCAGAATAAAATTCTTGCCACTTTCGTCGCCTTCCTTTTTATTCAATCTCAAATTTTTACACCTCAGCTTTTGGCCGTCTCGGAATACGAACCAAGTCCGGCAGGTTATCAGAGCGTTGTCTCGCTGGATGAGGCGCTGACAAGAGCCCCCGAAGAAAATCAAGCCGCAGAATTGACCACCACCCAATCATTTCTTTCTCAGGAACTGACCCTAACACCGGCTACAGTTTCGGATAATCACGAGACGTCAGCTGAAAGGTCGCGCGGAAATGATCATTACGTTGTCGAGGTTTACAATACGGCCCAAGAGGGAAGTCACGAAATTCAGAATGGCACTCCGAGTGCCTATCTTGCCAAGCGGCTGACCGTCCCCGATCTTCGCGCACTTCGTGATTTGGAATGGGAAGTGGGGGTCCTGGTTGCGGGAGACCTGATCGTGATCTTCTCGACAGGCGATCGAGAGTTTATTCGCGATATCAAACCCGTTGACGACCTTTTAAACAATGCCCTCATGAGTCTCAGCGCCCATTTTCACAAAGAAGGAGGACCGAGCGACGCGGATCTCGACGAGCACGCAGGCCTGCAGTACGTTGTGAGCGTTTCCGAGTCGGGCGAGGAAGTTGTTTACGTTCACGAAGGAGAGCGCATTCTCGAGACGATCAGTTATCAGGAGTTTGCGAGCCGTGTTGAGGAAGCGAGGGTGCGGGGGACGGCCGATTCGGTAGAGGTCCGCAGTCTTCTCAATGAATATATTCACGCTATTGATAAATACCGAGAAAATGACGCGCCCGTTTTGGCGCCCCTTCGATTTGCAAATACTCCGGCGACGGTGATGCCGGGCCGGCCCACGCTCGGCATTTTCCAACCCGATCCGCCCGATAACGTGGGCAATCGCGTCCTTCAAACCTCCTCCGATGCGGCGCGACTGGAATATGACGTTCGAGGAAACCGTTTCACCGCGTTTTCGATCCAGTTTGATAATTTAGGAACGGGCGCCATCGAGACAGCGGACCTTTCGGGCTTTAGTTCCATCACCCTCGGATTGGCTTCGAGTAATACATGTACGGTTGATTCGGCGGCAGGCTGCCTGAGGCTCGAGATCGAAGATCGGAACGGTCAAAAGGCCTATTTTGGGGTGAGGGGAATCACCTCCAGCGTTCAATTTTTTAGCCTCCCCAAAAGTTTGATCACGCAGTATTTTCCGGGCGTGGATCTTACCCAGGTTCGATTCATTAATTTTGTTTACGATCGGACGAACACAAGCGGTGGCACGCAAACCGGTCATCTCGAGCTTCGAACCGCCGGCCTTCATTTCGAGCCGCGAGCGGCCGTGACCGCAAACACAGTCACCGATTTTTCATCCCGTCAGCCGGGCGTGGGAGAGCTTGAACCCTGCCGCGATTTGAATCAATCGCCTTGTCAGCGTGGAAATACTCTGAATACGGTGACAAGCTTTACGCAGGATGCACACCATCATTTTTCTTTGTCTTTCGATTTGCGTAATGGTTCCGATACGGCTTCCAGCGGCCTGCCGGGCGATTTCCGTCGGTTTGCGGGTGCTCTCATTAATTTTGGAACCGCTGCGGCCAGGCAATTTGACGCCACAAACGGTATCGTCTTAGGTCTGCGGGCGACGGGGACAACGAAGGCCAAGCTGGAAATTGTGGACACGGGGAATCGCAAAATTACCGTTCATGTCGAAGGCCTGACCAGTACGTTTCAAAATTATTCCATTTCCGCAGCCACGCTTCAATCAGTCAACCTCACAGGTTTTGATCTTACTCATATCGCCGCGATCATCCTAGTAGTCGATGATAGGGCGGCCGGGTCTTCCACCGCAACCGGCACGGTCGAGGTCAATACCCGCGGTCTTTTCTATGAAGTGCCTTTAAATATCCCGACCCTAAACCCTGTCACAGACT
>CAYJSI010000038.1:0-12922 GCA_964373045.1 uncultured bacterium | reverse complement strand
CATAGCCGGAGACAATGTCACGACCGGCGCTTTAACCGTGGCCGCACGAGGCCTTGAATATACCCCCGTGGTCTCGGGCACTGCCTTTAATGCCGCCGCCCTTACCAATCTTCCTTTAACGCCGGTCTTGGCCACTATTAACGGCGCCGCAGGAGTCCATACAGCCAATGGCACGATCACACAGACCCAGACCTCTCCTCGGGATTATGCCTTTGATTACACCTTAGCCGATACCGATGACTTTACGGTGAGCCAGATCTCCTGGGGCTTCTTCAATGATCAAAATGTCTTTCAAGGCACGCCAGCCGATTTAGGGGCCACGGTGACCTTGGCTATGAATGGCCCGGCCGCACGCCAGATGAAAGTGGAAGTCATCGATCAGACGAATAAAAAGGCCGTCTTCCTTTTAAACTTAACCGGCGCCAAACAAAACTACACCGTGACCCTTTCCGGGGACAATATCCCCGCAGGCTTTGACATCACACGCATCGCCATGATTCATTTAGTCCAAACCCGCTCTTTGATGGGCTCCTCAGGCACAGTCACGGTGGAAACGAAGGGCTTAAATTACCTCCCCGTCCTTTCAGGGACCACTTACAACGCCGCCAGCTTAAGCGCCCTCCCTTTAACGCCGGTCTTAGCCACCATCAACGGCGCCTCCGCAGGCAACACCGCCAATGGCACGATCACACAGACCCAGACCTCTCCTCGGGATTATGCCTTTGATTACACCTTAGCCGATACCGATGACTTTACGGTGAGCCAGATCTCCTGGGGCTTCTTCAATGATCAAAATGTCTTTCAAGGCACGCCAGCCGATTTAGGGGCCACGGTGACCTTGGCTATGAATGGCCCGGCCGCACGCCAGATGAAAGTGGAAGTCATCGATCAGACGAATAAAAAGGCCGTCTTCCTTTTAAACTTAACCGGCGCCAAACAAAACTACACCGTGACCCTTTCCGGGGACAATATCCCCGCAGGCTTTGACATCACACGCATCGCCATGATTCATTTAGTCCAAACCCGCTCTTTGATGGGCTCCTCAGGCACAGTCACGGTGGAGACACGTGGCCTAGCCTTTCTGCCTAACATCACTCCCGATCCGACCAAAACGGCAGCCGATATTTCGCAGTTGGCCGGCATTCGGGACTTGATTAGTTTTGATTCCAATGCCCCTCAGAATCCGGATGGCACGGTAAGCCTCAACCCAATTTCTCCCAGCCGGTTTAATTTGAATTACGACCTCACTCAAGCCGGAAGTTTCGGAGGCAGCATTTCTGCGTTTGATAATTTTGGTACCGTGGCGAAAGAGACGGTGAATCTGGCCGGGCAGACTGTTATCTTGGGGCTGCGTTTTGCCGAGACGGGCGCCACCGGCGGCATCTTCCTGCAGCTTGAAGACAACACAGGCAGGCGCGCTCGAGTTCTCCTGACAGGAATCGACACGACAGAGCGTTTTTACACCGTGAATGCCAACCTTCTTACCGATCTTGTGGATCTTACGAACATTACGGCGCTTGTCCTTCTCATCGAATCCGCCCGCGTTGCGGACAAAGTTTCCACTTTGGAAGTTCGGTTCGGAAACCATCCTTTTATTCCCTTAGCCAGCGTGACGGCAAACCCCGTAAGCGATTTTACAACTCAGGGTCCTTCAGCAGGGGAGCTCGAGCCTTGTGGTCAAAATCAGAATCCGTGCCTTGTAGGTTCCGGAACCCTGAACACGGTGACTGGTTTTAATCAGGATTCACCGAACCACTTTACCTTGCAGTACAATCTTTCAAACGGGGCAAGCGGTCCGGGCGATTTCCGCCGCTTTGCCGGTGCTTTAATCGATTTTGGCAGTGATTTTACGCGGCACTTTAATGCTTCAAGTGGTATCGTGCTGGGTCTGGCCTCCCCTTCGACGGCGAAGGTAAGAATTGAAGTGATCGATCGAAACGGACAAAAGGCGATCATCCGCGTCGAAGGCCTTACCGCTGCGATCCAGCGCTTCGAAATGACCCAAGCCATGCTTCAGTCGCAGGGTCTCGATGCGGTTCGCATTCGTACGATTGTGATTGTTGTTGATGAACAAGTGACGGGGTCGGCTACGGCTCAGGGGACGATCGAAGTCGAGACCCGAGGCCTCGCTTTTGTTCCGGCTCTTGAGATCACGGCAAATCCGGTTAGCAATTTTTCAAATCAAAGACCTGCCGCAAGCGAGCTTGAGCCCTGTGCCAACCTTAATCAATCCCCATGTGGGGGGACCCTCAATACGATTACAAGCTTTATGCAGGATACGGCCGATCATTTTTCGCTCGCCTTTAATCTCGGAAACGGTTCCGATACGCAATCCAGCGGTCTTGTGAATGATTTCCGCCGTTTTGGGGGAGCGACGATTCATTTTGGAACGGTTGCCGCCAATCAATATGACGCAACCAACGGAATTGTTTTGGGGCTCAGGGCCACCGGTACTTCGAAATTAAAAATTGAAGTTTTGGATGATCAAAATAGGAAAGCCGTCTTGCGGGCGGAAGGAGTAACTAATGTTTTTCAAAATTATTTAATCACGAGAAGCGCACTCGACTACTACGGTCTTAATGCGGCAAGGATTCAGAGTATTGTCATCGTCATTGATGATCAGCATGCAGGTTCTCGAACGGCGACAGGGACCGTGGAGGTGAATACTCAAGGCCTCAAATTCATGGCCGCCATTCCTCCGGATCCGACTCGAACGGCAGCCGATGTTTCCATGCTGGCCGGTATCCGCCAGCTCTCATCTTTTAATTCAACCGCCCCCAATCCTGCCGGGACGGCTTCGCTCGCTCAAATTTCAAATACGCGTTTCAATCTCACTTATGATTTGACGGTTGACAATAGTTTCGTAGGGAGCGTCACGGGTTTTGATGATCCGGGATCAACGGCGGTGAATGAATCCATCAATTTAACCGGCCAGACCCTCGTCCTCGGGCTTCGCTTGGCTGCAGTCGGAGCTACCGGGGAAGTGATTCTGCAGCTCTCGGATGTGAACGGCAGGCGCGCCCAGGTACGGCTTACGGGAGTCAATGGCACGGAGAAGTTTTATAGTGTTCCGGCAGGTGTTTTCACGCCAGAAATTGATGTGACGAAAGTATCGAGCATCGTCCTTCTCCTAGAGGAGGACCGGGTGAGTGTTAAATCGTCGGCGCTGGAAGTGCACTTAGGGAATCATCCGGTGCCGCAGGTGATTCCGATTCTGAATGGCACAGCCTACGACTCGAGCGCGGTCGCCTCTCACTCCAACAATCCCTTTATTGACGGATTTGCCGGCAACACGGATTCGACTGCGCCGCTCGGCGTCGTCCGGGTCGCGAAGATGAGCGCGGATGAATTTGACATGGAATATGATTTGACGCCGCATGCCTCCAGTTTTGTATTTGCCGAAATTGCGGGCGGCTTCTTCAAAGCCAATGGGGATTATGAGGGGACGCCCGATTCTCTGCCGGAAAACTTTGTGATTGCAGTTCGCGGTCACGATGGCGCCAAGGTTCAGGTGGAGGTGGTGGATGTGAATAGGAAGAAAGCCATCTTTATTCTCAACCTGCGTCCCGTGTATCAGAACTACACCTTAACTCTTTCCGGGGCCAATATCCCAACCGGATTCGACCGAACCCGGATCGCTCAAGTCCTTTTTGTGATGAATCAAACGCTGGCGGGTTCCTCGATTCACGATATCCTTAAAGTGCAAACGAAAAATTTGCGCATCCTACCGTCTATTTTCCCGACTCCCTTGCAGGAAGTGAAGGATTCCCTGCTGCAAAAAGGACTGAGTTATTTCCGTGTGGGGAATGGATTGGATGCGGCGACTCATTTTCCCTATGACAGCCTTGAAGCGAGCGGTCTCCCGCACGCTTCCGCCAGATTCACACAGCCGACCTTGGTCGGTTTTTATCTTCAGATTCTGGGAGATGTTGTGAAGGGAAGGATCAATAATGGCATGAGCGTTGATCAAGCCCTTGATGAAATCAATCTTGTCATGACGAATCTTTTAAGCGCCCAAACCAACTTCGGCTGGAACGGACTCCTTCCATTTTTGAGCCTGGATCCTTTGGGACGGCAGAATAGCCAGGTGGGTTTGGGCGATAATGCCAATTTAACCCAGAGCCTTGCGGTCATGGTCGGTTCTCTGGAAGGAGTGAATCTAAACACTTCTCAGCAAGCCAAGCGGTCGGCTGTTGCCGCTAAAGTCGATCAGTTCCTCAATAATCAGGCGCCGGGTTATGCTGCCTTCGTGGATCCGGTGCGGGGGACCTTTCGGACCTCTTACGATATCACGACCGCAAGCTTTGCCGGCAGCGCCAATGTCGATCGTTTAGCGACCGAATTTCGCGGTGCCGTTGCCTTTTTGAAAGTCCGTTACCCGTCACTTCCAAGCTCTGTGTGGGACGGACAAGTCCGCGTTTACCGCGATTACGCAGACCGAAACGGAACCAACATTCGAAATCTTGCCTTCTTTGACGGCGGCGCCTTTCAGGCCTTTTGGCCGCTCTTGCGGAATCGCGAGCGGGATTTTATCGGTTTTAGGAATGCCCTTTATAATCACTACCTCACGCAAACGGATTATGCGGCGCAAAATCGGATTCCCGGGTTTATCTCCGCAAGCAACGTTACGGATACGCTCTATGTCGGGAAGACCGGTATCCAGCAGGTGGCGGAGACCTCAGACAATTTGATACTCGATATCGGATCCACCTATGGTTTGGCAGCCGCCTATGCGATCAACCCAGGCATTGTCTTGACTTGGTTGAATGCCATCGAAGATCAGCTTACGGCCGTCAATGGGGTGGCGGGTTTTTTTGATGCGGCGCGCTCCAATTCTGAAGTCGCGAGGCGATTTTTGGGGATCGATATCGCCTCTACGATTCTCGGCCTGAGCGGAACCGGAGCGGATGGTTTTGATCTCTATTTAAGGAATCGCGGCCTCGAGCTTTCCTACAATCTCCTTTATGATCAAATGAGTCAATCCCTAACGGTCCCAAGATCGAATGCCGTACTGGCCTCAGCGCCCCCTGAATTTCCCAGCCGTTCGCTTGCCGTTTTCAGCAATCTTGCCTTTGAAGGCACGGTGAATGGTTTTCCGACCTTTGCGACAGGGGTCGCGGGGGCAAGGTTTCAGTATGGAATCCTGGCGGGAGGTTTCGGCGGTCATTTCTGGAATTTAAATCAAAACTATAATGCACGCGCCAATCAGCTTGTCATCTATTACTCCATTCAAGATTCGCCGCAGCAGATTAAAATCGAGCTCAAAAATAGTTCAGATCAACTTCTCTATAGCGCCACGGCCAATCTTGTAACGAGCTCGACCGTGCAGCGACTTGTGATCAACCTGCCTGATCAGGCCGCGCTTTCAAGCGTGCAAAAGGTGATTGCGGTGGTCGATCAAAACGTGACCGGCGATACGAGCGGGGACTTTAAAATCCGGGCCATCGACTTCTTCCAATTTGCAACCTCGCCCCTGCCGCAGAGTGCGGGCATTACGGTTCACCCCGTTCCTCAACCGAATCCTCCGCCCCCAGTACAACAGGCCGCCGCACGCAGCGTCTTGGCCGGATCGAGTCTCATCACGCCCTTAAATTACAGCCTCTCTCCGACATCCCGCATCGCGTCACAGACGAAAAAGCAGAAAAAATCATCCAGCCTGGCCAATCTTTTGCCGGTCATTTCCTAAGCGGACGATTTGAGGGGTTACCGCGAGGGGGGAGCGGCTCAAGGAAGGCCATCGGTCAAGAACCGGGGTTTTCGCTTACCGCTTATCTTAATCAATAGATACTAGGACTCGCTTCAGTCGAAACCCTTTGTCTATCGCCGCGACAGAAATTCTTGCCGACAGCACTTTCCTTGATTCCGCAGGAGACCCCGCCGCTTTCGCGATCAGGTCCTCCATTAGAAAGGTAGCATGAGTGAGTCAAATGTCAAATCTTGGGCGCCGGCATTCATGACGCAACCTCTTTTATCCTCATAGGTTACGGCCCAGTTTTAGCGGGTAATAAATTGACTATTGGCGGTGATCTTGTTAGGATACGTCACTCGACGCTGAGGTAAAAATATGGAATTCAATAAAATAGAAGACATCATTCAAGAGATTCGTCAGGGCCGCATGGTCATTGTGGCCGATGATGAGTCGCGCGAAAACGAGGGCGATCTTATTTTCGCGGCCTCCCGGGTGACGGCTGAAAAGGTCAATTTTATGATGAAGTACGGCCGCGGCCTAATCTGCGTTCCTCTGACTGAGGAACGGATTGAGACTCTCCAGCTGAAGGAAATGATCCTTCCTTCCCGCGATCCTATGGGAACGGCCTTTACGATCTCGGTGGACGCTCGGCTCGGGGTCAGCACCGGTATTTCAGCCGCGGACCGAGCCCGCACCATCGAAATTCTTGCCGATCCAAAACGCGGCGCCTCGGATATTGTTTCTCCCGGACATATTTTTCCCTTAAAAGCGAAGAAGGGCGGGGTGCTCACCCGTGCGGGACACACGGAAGCGGCGGTGGATCTGGCGCGCCTTGCGGGGCTTGAAGCAGCGGGCGTGATCTGTGAAATCATCAATGATGACGGCACGATGGCGCGCCTGAGCGATCTTCATGCGTTTGCGAAGCGCCATGGGCTCAAAATCGGGACCATTCGTCATTTGATCGAGTACCGGCGCCGCTTTGACAAAATGGTGGAAAAAATCAGCGAAACCAAAATCCCCACGGTCTTCGGGGAATGGAAAGTAAAGTTGTACCGATCTCTCGCGGACGGCCGCGAGCACGTGGCCCTGGTCAAAGGGGAGATTCGAGCAAGTCTGCCGACATTAGTGCGGGTTCATTCTGAATGCTTCACCGGAGATGTCTTAGGTTCCCTTCGCTGCGATTGCCAAGATCAGCTTATCGCTTCTATGGAAGCGATTGAGAAGGAAAAAATAGGCGTCCTTCTTTATATGCGCCAGGAAGGACGCGGCATCGGACTCGCCAACAAACTCAAGGCCTATTCCCTGCAGGACAAGGGGCTCGATACGGTCGAGGCCAATCAGGAGCTTGGGTTTAAACCGGATCTGCGTGAGTACGGCATCGGGGCGCAAATCTTAAAAGATATCGGGCTCTCCAAGCTTCGGCTCATCACGAACAATCCCCGCAAAATCGTGGGCCTTGAAGGCCACGGGCTGCAAGTGGTCGAACGCATATCGCTTTCCACGCCGGCGCATCCTCACAACGCCAAATATCTCAAAGCCAAAAAAGAGAAGCTCGGTCACATCCTGAATTTTTAACATGGCCATCCGCCGGGGACGCATCACGGGGCGCGGCAGGAAGTTTGGGATTGTCGTCTCCCGTTTCAATGAATTTATCACGAAGCGCTTGCTCACAAGTGTCCTCGAGACACTTGAGCAGGCGGGGGTGAATAGGCGTGCCATTGAAGTCCTCTGGACGCCCGGCGCACTCGAGATTCCCTTTTTCCTAAAAAAACTTGCGCGAAAAAAAAGGTTTCACGCCCTCGTGGCATTGGCCTGTATCCTTCGCGGTGAGACCCGCCACTTTGAATGCGTGTCGGAAGAAGTGACGCGCGGGATTTCTCAAGTGGCGCTCACGCAGGGCATTCCGATTGCAACCGCTGTCATTACGGTGGATACGCTTGAACAGGCCATCGATCGGGCCGGTCTTAAGGCAGGCAACAAGGGGCGTGACGCCGCCCTCGCTGCCCTTGAAATCGCCGATTTGAACGAACGACTCAAATGAGAAAACGTACCCAGGGGCGCGAATACGCGCTCCAAATTCTTTATCAATTTGAAATGAATCCCGAGGAATCCTTAGGGGAAACCATCCACTCCTTTTGGGAAGAACAAGACGAGAGTGCGCTCGAGGCCGCAAAAGAAGGAGATTCCTCCGAAGAAATACGCCGTTTCGCCGAAAGTCTCGTGCAAGGCACCCAAGGTCATCTGGCTGAGATCGATGAAATCATCCGCCGCGCCACGCAAAACTGGGAGCTCAACCGCATGGCAGCCATCGATCGCAATATTCTCCGCTTCGCCGTTTATGAACTCCTCTACAGGGAAGACATTCCCCCTAAGGTGACGATCAATGAGGCGGTCAATATCGCAAAAAAATTTTCCCAGGAAGAATCGGGAAAATTCGTGAACGGCGTCCTCGACAAAATCAATCACACCGAGAAAGTCCGCTACACTCCTCCCAGTGAATCTAACAAAGAAACTGCTCTTTAATCACCCTCACCCTAACCCTCTCCCCAAGGGAGAGGGAAATCTGCCTGCCGGAGAGGCAGGGGGGGTGAAGGGGCATGAAAAATGGATGAGGCTGGCCCTTCAGCTTGCTGAAAAAGGCCGATGTTCTGTAAGCCCTAATCCCATGGTGGGCGCCTGTCTTGTACGCGGCCATCGGGTCGTGGCGGAAGGCTATCATGAGGCATTCGGCGGACCTCATGCGGAAGTGCTGGCCATCAAGCGGGCAGGATCCAGGGCCCGCGGGGCAACGCTTTATGTGACGCTCGAGCCTTGTTCAACGTGGGGAAAGACGCCTCCCTGTGTGGCGGCAATCGTGCGCGCCGGTATTCGAAACGTCGTGATCGGCAGCCTGGATCCCAATCCCAAAAATCACGGCCGAGGGGTCCGGGCCTTAAAAAAGGAAGGGGTTCGCGTGCGCGCCGGCATTTTGTCGGAGGAGGTAAAGGAGCAAAATAACTGGTTCTTTAAGTATGTCCACGCTGGACTTCCCTACGTGACGCTTAAGATGGCGCAGTCACTCGACGGAAAAATTGCGACGCGCACGGGCGCTTCGCGCTGGATATCATCGCCTCTTTCAAGAGCTTTTGTACACGAGCTTCGCGCCGGACAAGACGCAATCCTGGTCGGAAAAAATACTTTATTCAAAGACGATCCCTATCTTTCTCCCCGCATCAAATCCGGGACCCTTCAGCCTGGAAAACCGTGGCGCGTGGTTTTAGATCCGAAGTTCCAAGTCTCCCTAAAAGCAAGAATTTTTCGAGGCGAACAACTGACAGTCGTCGTCGTTTCAGAAAAAATAAAAAAGGGAAGCGAAAAGAAAAATGGTTTTTATCCGGGTTGTGCGCTTTTGCCGATTCGAGAAAAAAGAGGGCGGCTGGATCTCGGAGATCTTTTAAAGAACCTTGCTGCGCTTGGAATTGCAAAACTTTTAGTCGAAGGCGGCGGTGAACTGGCTTGGTCGCTGCTTGAGGCGGGATTCGTAGATAAAGCCTATTGGATTGTCGCGCCTAAAATTCTCGGAGGAAGATCGGCTAAAACTTCTGTGGAGGGTAAAGGTGTTTTAACTCCCAGCCAGGCGATCGCAGGGAAGATTGTAAAAACATTCCAATCAGGGGAAGATTTGGTCATCGAAACAGAATTTGGGAAATAAATCGGATGTAGGGGCGCACCCGCGTGTGCGCCCGCAAGCCAACAGGCCGACACGTGGATCGGTTCCTACAATTTTAATCGTAATGTGAATTGATTATGTTTACCGGAATCATTCAAAACCGAAGCATTGTCACTCGTAAAGAAAAACGCAAAGGCCAAATCCGTTTTTATTTTTGCCTGCAGAGGAAAGTTTCAAAGCCTTTGAAACTTGGAGAAAGTATTGCGGTCAACGGAGTCTGTTTGACGGCGGCCCGTGTTGACGGCAAAACATTTGGGGCCGATGTCATTCGTGAAACCTTAGAGGCGACGACACTTTCTCATCTTAAGGAGGGAGACCGGGTCAATCTTGAACGTTCTCTTAAATTGGGAGATGAGATTGGCGGTCATTTTGTAACGGGGCATGTGGATCAAGTCGGTATGATTAGAAAAATATCGACGCGCGGAAAAAATCGGAGTTTTGAAATCGACTGTCCCAAGCTTACGAGACGTCTTGCGGTAAAAGGTTCTGTGGCTGTCGACGGTGTGAGCCTTACTATTCAAAAACTTAACTCAAGAGGATTCTGCGTGGGGCTTGTTCCTCACACCTTAAAGGAGACGACGCTCGGGAAAAGGCGCGTCGGAGAGCAAGTGAATTTGGAGATGGACCTCATCGCGCGCTATCTCGAGACCTTAAATCCTGCCGTTCAATCTGCGTCCTCGGCTCACCCCAAAAAGCCCACATTTCCCCGCCTTAAAAGGCAGGGTTTTTAGGGTCTTCTAACCCGCCATTCGTTGCTAGAAGATGCTAGTTTCTGATAGATCAATATTTCTCTAACTTTGCATGTTGATTGAAGTTATGTTATATTTTAGCGACTTTCTTATCTAGTCAGATAAAACGTTTCGCGGGTCCCTCCAAAAAATTGATTTTGGCTCAAAAGATAAGGGAATATTTGATCCCGACTGCTCAAAAAAATTAGAGAAATCGATTCAAAACATATGAGAAAACTATCTTCTTTCAACAGGGTTTTAGCAATGTTTTTGACGGTGTGTTTTACCGTGACGAACATTGGGTTTTCGAATGCCGCGCAAGAAAAGTCGTTCGCTTACGCCGATCCCGGACCCGTTCTGTCTTCGCCTCCCCGGAGCCTCTTCGATACGGTGGTCCCGCGTGAAACGGGACGCGTGCTTGAAACCTTTCGGGGGAAAGATCCGCGCGCTGTCGTTCTGATTCAGGATGCTCACGCGGTGCCGGAGGCTCAGCGCCACATTCAAAGTTTGATTGACTACTTTCAGAAATCTCACGGGATTAAGCGGGTTGCCTCCGAGGGAGCGGCATCGCGTTTGGATCCTCAAATCTTCCGCAGTTTCCCCGACAAAGAGCGCCTTAAAAAAGTACTCGAAGGTTATTTCGAAACAGGAGAGCTCACGGGTGTCAATGCGGCTGCTATTTTAAATGGAAAAGAGGCTGACTATGATGGGGTTGAAGATTGGAAGCTTTACGAAGAAGGGCTGGGATACTATTTAGAGGGTTTGGGGGAACAGGAAAGACTTCTTAAACGTCTTACTCGGCAACAAAAGGAGTTGGAAGACAAAAAACAAAAAATCTACTCTTCCAAGCTTCTTGAAATCGATCGTGCGTTGGATGCCTTTCATCGTGATCGTCGGGATTTAACCAGCCTTATTGAAAAATTAGGTAGGGTCAAAGCGCCCGCGCCGAATTCCGAATTGGGAATTTTATTTCAGGAAATAAAGGGTGCACCCCCCGCGGCTTTTAAAAGAGAAATAAAAGATGTGGCAACGATTGTGCGGCGATTGGGGCCAGGCCCCTCCAAAAGGAGTCAGGCCCCGTTAGAGTCTGTTTACCAGGATTTCCGCACCTCTCGTATTTCTCCCGATGATTTTTCTCTTTATCTCGACAATCTCATCCGCGAACAGCATCTCAACATTCAACTTTCCCCCGAATGGGCTGGACGCGTCCGGACTCGTAAGCGTCTCCGCGATCTCGAAGTTCCCGATTTTTTCCATGAGTTTGAAGCCTATGTGAAATCTGTAAAGCAATCTCTCTTTCGGAATGATGAGGAAAGGAGACTGGATCGAAAGAGCCGCGAGCTGGGGCTCGTCGAAAAATTAGTGAAGCTGGAATTGACGCGGGAAGAGTGGGAAGAGATAAAGGGGGCCAGGCCTCCGGCTCTACGAGCCGAAAGGCTCGGAGAGGTTCAGGGGTCAGGGGCAAGGGAAAAGCTAAAGGTGCCAGGCACCGCAAAACTTGGTGCCTGGCACCGTCTGGGTTTGAATGAATCTTTGCCTTTTATCCGTTTCTACCAAAATGCGCAAAAACGCGAGACAGCGTTTTTAAATAATCTGACACGATTTTTGAATAGGACAGATACCCGTCACCCGTCACCCGTCACCCGGCCGGTAATTTTTGTGGTGGGCGGTTTTCACGTTTCGGGTCTCACAGCGCGATTAAAAGAACGGGGGATTTCATACTTAAACGTGATGCCCCAGATGACCTCCATTCCGCGCGAAACAAATTATCAGAGGCAAATGCGCGGCGATGTCTCGTGGAAGGGATATTTCCGAGTCGAAAACGGAAAAGTGAATTCATACAACGCCTTCGTGCGGTCGGTGCGTGATCAATTGTTGAACAAGGCGGAAGATGGAGGGTGGAAGGTGGGAAAAAAATTAAAATCTGTTTCCCCCGACCTTATGCCTTCGACCTTCCACCTCGCGAAGCGTTGGCGCGACCAAATCATTCGGGATTTGATTGCAAAGGAACAAATTACAAAAGCCGGGGAATATACGCGTTTTATTGATGAAATGTTGAAGGCAGATGGCGGAAGGTCGAAGGTTGAAGGAAATGCGTCAGGTATTTCCTTCCACCTTCCACCCTCCACCTTCGACCTTGATCAAAAATGGATTAGCAACATCCGCCGCTTCATCTCGCGTCTGCGTCGTCTCGAATCGATGAATCAACTCACCGAAGCCAACGTCCTCAAACTCCTCAAGCCTTCCACCATGCAAAGCTTGATCGGTGCGGCGCTTGCGAGGGGAGCGGAAGTGAAGGCGGATTTGATTTTAGGAGAAAGGGATCAGGGTGCGAGGTACGGGGCAAGAAAAATTGAAATTGAAACAAGAAAGAAGCCGGCGGACACAGCAATCAATGCGGGCGGCGGCGGTGACTCAAATAATTATCAAGAAAAAGTCCAACGCCAAGAATTACCGACAGGGCAATCAAGGCATAGCTTATGGTTTCCAGCACCTTACGCCTCCTTTTCAGTCGCTTTTTTTGCAGGAAATATAATGGTTGCGATGAAAAAAATAGCCATCAATGCAATCACAAACACCCAAGCAAATTTATTGTACTGGATAATGAAACCGCTTGCAAGGGTGGCGGGGATCAGAAGTTTCCACATCTCAAAGAGCGTTTTAGCCATGATTTCCCGTCTGTCAGCTGTAAAGAAGTTTCTCATCGAATGGGTTGACTCCTTAAGAGACAGGGTAGCTGGAATTTTAAATAAAGTCAATTATTATTTTTATAATAATCAAATTGAAATAAGGGGC
>CAYJSI010000037.1:0-16512 GCA_964373045.1 uncultured bacterium | reverse complement strand
CGGGCGGTTAGTTCAGTTGGTTAGAACGCTTCCTTGACATGGAAGAGGTCAGAGGTTCGAGTCCTCTACCGCCCACCATTTCTACTCTTGCGTCACGAGCGCTCATCAAAATGTGGTCGCCCAAAATGTGATTGCTTTGTCGCATAAGAGACGGTAAAATGCGCCCACTTTTGTGCGGAAAGGAACTTAGGGAAACGGAATCAATGCAGCGCCATGGTTAAAAGCAGCCCCGAGGCTCTCCAACAGCTTCGGCACTCGGCCGCGCACATTTTGGCTCAAGCGGTCCTCGATCTCTTCCCCGATACCAAGCTCGCCATAGGCCCTGCCATCAAGGACGGTTTCTATTACGATTTTGACCGTGAGGAACCCTTTGCCGAGGAGGACTTGAGGCGTCTTGAATCCAAGATGGAAAGAATTGTGGCCGAAGCCCAGGAGTTCCGTCAGAAACCCATTTCCAAGCGCGAGGCGGAAAAATTTTTTAAGGAGAGAAAACAGCCCTACAAGTTAGAAATCTTAGAAGGGTTAAAAGAAGGGGAAATCACGCTCGTCCAAAACGGGCCCTTCGTTGATCTTTGCCGCGGTAATCACATCCACAGCACCAAGGAAGTCGCTGCCTTCAAGCTCTTATCGATAGCCGGCGCTTACTGGCGCGGCAATGAACACAACCGAATGTTGCAGCGCATTTATGGGACGGCCTTTTACGATAAAAAGGAACTCGAGCAATATTTAACCCAGCTCGAGGAAGCCAAAAAGCGCGACCACCGCAAACTTGGCCGCGAGCTCGATTTGTTTAGTTTTCATCCTGAAGCCCCTGGGATGCCCTTTTATCATCCCAAGGGGAGCGTGCTCTATGAAAATTTGGTGTCCTATTGGCGCGAAGAGCACCGCAAGGAGGGTTACCACGAAATCAAGACCCCCGTCCTTCTCAAAGATGAGCTCTGGAAGCAAAGCGGCCACTACGAGCATTATCAGGAGAATATGTTTTTCTCCAAGGTCGATGAGGGGAGTTATGCGGTTAAGCCCATGAACTGCCCGGGGAGTACTTTGGTTTACGGGAGCTCGCAAAAATCCTACCGCGATTTGCCCTTGAGACTGACTGAACTGGGCTTGGTTCACCGCCGTGAGCGCTCGGGCGTTTTGCACGGGTTGTTTCGAGTGAACGCCTTTACCATTGACGATGCCCATATTTTCTGTACCGAGGATCAGATCGAAGGTGAAATTTCAAAATGTATTGCCCTCATTCTCAAGATCTACCGTACGTTTGGATTTGAGGAAATTCAAATTGGATTATCCACCCGGCCGAAAGATTCGATGGGAAGCGACGCCATTTGGGAGAAGGCCATCCGATCTTTAAGGGCAGCCCTGGATCACAACAAAATCGATTATACAGTGAACGAGGCAGGCGGCGCCTTTTATGGGCCCAAGATCGATTTTGAGATTACGGATTCCATTGGCCGCGATTGGCAATGCGGAACCATTCAGCTCGATTTCCAGATGCCGGAGCGATTCGCCTTGGGTTACGCCGATGCCGACAACCGCGAGAAACCCCCGGTCATGGTTCACCGCGCAGTTTTTGGCTCGGTGGAACGATTTTATGGTATTTTAGTGGAGCATTTTGCTGGGGCCTTCCCGGTGTGGCTGTCACCCGTTCAGGTGCGCGTGCTCACGATTTCCGAAAAGCATTGCCCCGGGGCGGAGAAGGTGGTGGAACAGTTGAAGCAGGAGGGCTTGCGGGTTGAGAGCGACTTTAGCGCGGAAAAAATCGGCTATAAAATTCGGGAAGCGGAATTGCAAAAGGTCCCTTATATCTTTGTCTTAGGGGACCGGGAAGTTGAGTCCGGAGAAGTGGCGGTTCGATTGCGGGGCCGGAAGGATCTCGGGCCACAAAAGATCGAGGCCATGATGGCTCGAATTCAGCAGGAAATTCTCAACAAAACCAATTAACAAAGGGGGGTCATTGACGTACTACGACTCAAGGAAAGTAAGGGCGAATGAAGGCATTCGGGTTCCGCAGATTCGGTTGATCGGGCCCAAGGGAGAACAAATAGGAATCGTACCGACGAAAGATGGACTCAGAAGGGCGCAGGAAGAGGGCCTCGATTTGGTGGAGGTGGCCCCCAATGTGCAACCGCCGGTTTGCCGGCTGATGGATCTTGGAAAATACCTTTACTCCTTGAGTAAAAAGGACAAAGAATCCCGGAAAAAGCAGAAGGTGATTGAGGTTAAGGAAATCAAGATGACCTCTAAAATCGATGAACACGATTATCAGACGAAGCTCCGTAGTGCACGCACCTTTGTGGAGCGGGGTGACAAAGTGAAGTTAACTCTCTTTTTCAGGGGCCGTGAGATTCAGCACGTAAGTCTCGGGGAAAGGATTATTCGCCGATTCAAAGAAGACATCGCCGACGTGGCTGAAGTGGAACGCAATGACGGCCTGGAGGGTAACGCCTTTCATTTGTATTTTACGCCCGTTTCTACGGGTGCCAAAAAGGTGGCGTCCACCACGGCACCCAAAGCGCTGTCCAGCGCGCCGCCCAGCGCGCCGCCCGCGCCGCCCGCGGCATAACATGAGGAACTTAGACGAAACTTAAGAGAAGGAATTTTCAATGCCAAAAATGAAAACAAACAAAGCAGTCAAGAAGCGATTCCGCATTACGAAAAAAGGGAAGGTGCTTATGCAGAAGTCGCTTCGACGACACCTTATGACGGACAGATCTTCAAAATCCAAACGACAGGACCGCGGTTGGAAATTAGTCGATCCTTCGGACCGTAAACGAATCCAGCAATTATTGCCTTACGATCGGTAAAAGGAGTTAATTATGCCTAGGACAACGCACGGCCCGGCATCGCGGGCACGCAAAAAGAAGGTCTTTAAACGCGCCAAGGGATTTTTCAGCGGAAGGCGCAAGCTCTTCCGCACGGCGAAGGAAACGGTGCAGCGTGCCATGGCCTTTGCAACGCGCGACCGCCGGCAGCGAAAGCGTGAATTCCGGCGCCTCTGGACCATCCGCATTAACGCGGCCTGCCGTGAACATCAAACGACCTATTCTCGGTTTATCGCGGGGTTAAAGAAAATCAAGGTGAATTTGGACCGCAAGATATTGGCCGACCTTGCCGTACGGGACAGCGCTGCTTTTAAAAAATTAGTGGAATTGGCAGGCCCAAAGAGCGCGAAGTAGGTCTTGCAGGCGTTATGGACCCTTCCGTCCACGAAATCGAAGAAGAGGCAAAAAAAGAGCTCGAGACCATTCGCACGCTCGAGGCCCTCGAAGCCTTCCGCATTTCCTTCCTCGGGAAGAAGGGAAAGCTTCCCGGCCTTCTCGAGCGTTTAAAGGGTTTACCCCAAGAACACCGCAAGGATTTTGGCCGTGAGGTGAATCAGCTCAAGGCCTTCCTCGAGACATCGCTTCACACCAAGAAAGACGCCCTCGGCACTCCCGCCAAGACTCGCGCCCTCTTCGATGAAACGCTTCCCGGTATTCGCCCCTTTGCGGGCCGCATTCATCCCATTGCCAAGACCATTCGGGAAATTACTCAGATCTTTGAGCGCCTCGGTTTTGAAGTGGTCGAGGGCCCCGAAATCGAAACAGAATTCCATAATTTCACGGCCCTCAATATTCCCTTAGACCACCCCTCTCGAGACGCCTTTGATACCTTCTACACTGAGAGTGGCCAGCTTTTAAGATCTCAAACTTCCACGGTCCAAATTCGAGTCATGCAAAATCGCAAGCCCCCATTAAGGGTGATTGCGCCCGGCAGGGTGTACCGGCCCGACGCGGTGGACGCCAGCCACTCTTTTATGTTTCATCAAATTGAGGGTTTGATGGTGGATGATCGCACGACCTTTAGCGACCTTAAAGGGGTTTTGTATTTATTTTTAAGGGAGCTCTTTGGGAATCAAATCAAACTTCGTTTTCGCCCGCACTTTTTCCCCTTCACCGAGCCGAGCGTAGAAGTGGATATCGCCTGGGGGAAGGGTTGGCTTGAAATCTTAGGTGCGGGCGTGGTCGACCCCAATGTCTTTACCGAAGTCGGGTACGATGCCAAAAGGGTGCAGGGATTTGCCTTTGGGCTCGGCGTGGAGCGCATAGCCATGCTTCGCCACGGGATTACGGATATCCGCAGTTTTTATGAAAACGATTTGCGTTTCTTGAGGCAATTTTGATGAAAATCAGCACCAATTGGCTGAGAGACTTTGTCACGCTAGCCCCGCCTTTAGAAAATATTGCGGAGCGCCTTACTATGGCGGGCCTCGAAGTGAAAAAAATCGATCCGACTCAGGATCGAAAAGATACCCTCTTTGAAATCGAAATTACAAGCAATCGCCCCGACTGGCTGAGCCATTTTGGTGTGGCGCGGGAGATTGCAGCCGTTGAGAATCTGTCGCTAAAAGCGCCACCGGTCGAAAATGCCGCAAGCCGACCCATGCCCGCGGGTTGGAAAATTAACTTGAGGGAGCTTACGCGCTGCCCCTATTACACCGGAGTTTATATGGAGGGCGTCACACCCGGAGTGCCCACACCGGATTTTATCCGCGAACGCCTCGCTGCCTGCGGCCTAAGATCCTTCAGTCTCATTATCGATATCACCAATTATGTTCTTTTGGAGACGGGTCAGCCGCTTCACGCCTTTGATGCCGATCTTTTGAAGGGGCAGGAGATTCAGATTCGCACCGCCAAGGCAGGTGAAAATTTTGTCATGATTGACGGCCTTTCTCGCACCCTTCAAACGACCGATCTTGTGATTGCCGATAAGGAGCGCGCCGTGGCGCTTGCCGGTGTCATGGGAGGAAAGGAAACAGAGCTTACGGAGCGTACGCGCAATATCTTCTTGGAATCGGCCTTCTTTCAGCCTGCGGGGGTGCGTCAAACGTCGCGCCGGCACGGCTTGTCGAGTGAGTCCTCCTATCGATTCGAGAGGAGAGTGGACCCGGAATGGGTTGATCTCGGCCGCGAAAGAGCGGTTACCCTCATTCGTCAGTACGCCAAGCCCCGTTTTGTGAGCGGTGTGATCAAGGCCGGGCAAAGACCCGCGACCTTTTCAGGCCGAATCCACTTAACGGCGGCCGACCTTGAAAAAAATCTCGGGATCAAAATGAAACCGCATCAGGTAAGCTCCATCCTCTTGAGGCTCGGGTTTGATGTGAAGCAGAGCCCCCCCGAAGCTTGGAATGTGGGGGTGCCCTCCTATCGCTGCGATGTAACTCGGCCGGTGGACTTAATTGAGGAGGTGGCCCGCATTCATGGCTATGACCAGATTCCGGGGACTTTGCCGGCGTGGGAACCAATTTTATTAGAGGCGAAAGGGACTCGTCCTTTAGAGGAAAAGGCCCGCGACTTTCTCACCGGCATCGGCTTTTTTGAAACCGTAACCTTTAGCTTAATTTCCGGGGCAGGGCTTGACGAAAAAGAAGATTTAAAAAACGCAGTCTCGATTATCAATCCTCAAAACCGGGACCTTAAGTGGATGCGGGGCACTTTTCTTACCAGCTTTCTTCAGGTGATTCAGAAAAATGCCTCGGTCGGAGAAAAGAGGGTTCCCATTTTTGAGATCGCCAATCTCTACCGCCAAAAAAATAGCACGGCCCAGCCGGAAGAAGAAAAAATGCTGGCCCTGGCACTCTACGGAACTGGGAGGGAGAAGACCTGGATGGACCCTGAACGCAGGGCGAGCTATTACGATTTAAAGGGGGCCGTCGAGTCCTTTTTAGAATCGCTCGCGGCGGAGGAAGTGACCTATGAGCCCGTTCGAAAAATCTGCCTCCACGCAACCTGCGCTGAGGCCGTTTTAGTAGATGGCAAACCGATCGGATTTCTTGGCGAGGTCTCCCAGTCTCTCGTGAGACTGTGGGATTTGGAATCCGAGGTTTACTATGGCGAGATCTCACTTGAGAAACTTGCTCCTTGGCTAAGGCGGGAGACCAAGGTGAAGGAATTGCCCAAGTTTCCCTCCATTCAGCGTGACATGGCCCTTGTGGTGCAGGAGTCTGTGAAGGCCGGTGCCATTCGCTCAGATATCCGTAAGCTCGGCGGAACCCTGGTTCGCAAGGTGGAGATCTTTGACCTTTTTCGCGGCGGAAGGGTTCCGAGAGGCCATAAAAACGTAGCCTTCCGTGTCACTTATCAATCGCACGAACGGACCCTTGTCTCCCAAGATATTCAGAATATTCATTCCCAAGTGGCCGCGAAGATCGCGGAAAAATATCAGGCATCGTTCCAGTTGTAGAATGGAAAGGCGAGACTTCCATGAAAAAGAATTTTAAAAATTCAGCCAGCCTTTTTGCCCCTTCTGAAATTCAAAACGACGAATCCATCCCGGCCAAGGCACCCCTTGCCGTACGCATGCGCCCCGAGACGCTGGATGAAGTTGTTGGGCAGCCGCACTTACTCGGTGAAGGAAAGCTCTTAAGGCGCACCATTCAGTCGGGCCGCTATTCATCCATGATCTTCTACGGCCCGCCGGGGTCTGGCAAGACATCCCTCGCCTATGTCATTGCAAGGGCCACCCAATCGTTTTTTGTGTCTTTGAATGCGGTGGAGTCCAACGTGGCTGAATTGAGGAAGGTGATCGAGGAGGCGATGCAAAACCGCCGCCGGCTCGCCAAAAGAACCCTGCTCTTCATTGACGAGATTCACCGTTTTAACAAGGCGCAGCAGGACGTGCTCATGCCCGACGTTGAAGAGGGGAATGTCATCCTCCTCGGGGCTACCACGCACAATCCCTCTTTTTCCATTAATGGACCCCTCCTATCGCGCTCCACCATCTTTGAATTAAGGCCGTTGGAAGTAGAAGACCTCAAACTCATTTTAGCGGGCGCGCTCAAGGATTCTGAGCGGGGATTGGGGGCGCTTAAGATTAAGATAACGGCCGAGGCCATCGAGCACATCGTCAAACAGGCCTCAGGCGACGCCCGCCGCGCCTTAAATGCCCTTGAGATCGGGGCCCTCACGACGACCCCTAATGAGGAGGGGATCATTTATTTTGATGCCAAAGTGGCCGAGGAGTCTTGCCAGCGAAGGATCGTTTATTACGATCAGGACGAGGACTATCACTATGACACAGCAAGCGCCTTCATCAAGAGCATGAGGGGTTCTGACCCCGATGCCGCTGTCTACTGGTTGGCCAAGATGCTCTACGCAGGCGAGGACCCGCGTTTTATCGTTCGGCGAATCCTCATCCTGGCAGCCGAAGATATCGGCAATGCCGACCCACAGGCGCTCATGTTAGCCTCGGCGGGCGCACAGGCCGTGGAGTATGTCGGTATGCCGGAGGCGAGAATCATTCTATCCGAGCTTGTGATCTACATGTCCCTCGCACCCAAAAGCAACGCGAGCTACATGGCCATTTCAAACGCCCTAGTGGATGTTGAGAAAGAGACCACACAGGAAGTGCCGAACCACCTCCGGGATCGCAGTTATCAAGGCGCCAAAAAAATGGGGCATGGAAATGGATATCAATATTCGCACAACGTACCCCTTGATCCCGTAACGGGTTTACCCGTGGCAGACCAGTTGTACACGCCAAGAAGTAAGTCTTATTATCAGCCCAAGAATTCAGGATTCGAAAAGACGCTCGCCGAGCGCTTAAGAATTTCCCGCCCTTAGTATCTTGTTGAACAAGCTCATAATGCAATTGGTTAGACCCAACCGGGTGTGACTAAATTTGTCTTTTTGAATATATTGATTAATTTAATATTATTATATCTCGCATAGGCGCTATTTGTGTTATCTAATACTATAAATTGATAGTCAAGAGATTTTAGAAATCTATCGAGTTACTTGTTACATATTAAAGGATTAAAAAATATGCGGTTGATTGGACTTTTTTTAATTCATAGGGTATCTTTTGTCATAGAGACCTATGATGAACACTCTGCAAATGAAAAACCGTTTAGTGGGAAGTGTAGGAATCCTCGAGCTTGTGGGCGAACTGACGGCCCGCAACTTAGGATCCGTCACCCCAGGCTTTGAGAATTTTATCCGTGAGTCGTCCTCCTTTTCAAGCCTTTTGATTGATGCGCAGCGCTTGACCATGGCCGATCAGGAGGGGATTGAGGGTCTCTCCGATCTTACGGAAAAATTCTTGAAGAAGGCACTTATCCCGCCCCCGGCGCAATCTCCACATGCTCTCATCAAGGAACTGAAGAAGGCAGGGGGTCTTCATCTCGTGGGGAGCGAATATGAAGCCGCTAATTTTTTTAAAAAGGAACTGGTTGAGGAGGAGTTTGGATCGGAAGGCGAGAAAGATCGCCGGAGATTTCCGCGCCTCGAAGTAGCCTTGCCGCTTCAGTTTATCTGTGAGATTGATTCTGGACGAAAACTCGTTTTATTTGCCGTGGCAACTAATTTGAGTGAAAGCGGCCTTTACGCCAAGTTTCTCGGCACACCGTCTGAGAATTTATTCAAAGCCATGCTCAATCCCTACGATCTTAAAATGCTCGGACTTGAACTTTATTTGGAAGCTCATGAAAGGATCGCGTTGCAGGGCAAGCTCATTCATCGAAGCGCACTGGATTATGGGGTGGGAGTAGAATTTTATGACCTTGAACCCTACGTGGCAGAGAGACTTAAAAATTGGCCGGACCGTAAGACCATAAGGCAATAAGGAGAAGGCTATGCAATTTAAGACCCATACGGCATCGATTCAGAAAAATCTCATGAAAAGGGATCCTCAGCGAATCTCTGAAGTGTGCTTAGATGACGTGCTTTCGGGCTACTTATGTCCCAGTCTTCACGAAAGCCTTCGCAAGGCCGAGCGTGAGTCGCAAAAGAGGAATCATTGGTTATGAGCAAACTTAAAGTCAGCACAAGAGAAATTGGGCACGTCAAGGTTTTTGACCTGGAGGGAAGTCCCACCCAGGAAACGCTACAGGAGGTTGCCTGGAAGATTCAAAAAAGCATTCGACGGCATCGTCTCCAGCGTGTCATCTTGAATCTCCAGTTGATTCCCGCGCTCGAGCCGGTCGGGCTTCGCAAGCTCCTAGCCGCGTGTCTTAGGCCTCAGAGGAGTCTCATCTATGGCGTTTCCTCCTCCGTGAGCTGCTCCCTCGATGACATGTATCTTCCCCGTAACATCCGCGTCTGTCCTTCCGAAAAGGAAGTGGCGGAGGATTTGGGACCCTTTCTTCTGGAAAAAGAGGGGGAGAAATCGATTCAAGGAGAAAACATTGTCAGACACCAGGACTCGATCGGTTATCAAATTGAGCGACGCCGCAGCAAGCGTATGCATCTGGCGCTTCCTATTGAGCTTAAGATCACGCTTCCTGATGGCAAGGAGCTTCCTACCAAGGCCATTGCCACCAACATAAGCGAGGGCGGCCTGTTTGCCGAGTACCTCGATTTGGAGTCAGCCCGTGGGCTTGAGAACCTTGACGCACTGGCCGGGCTTAAGGCCAAGGTGCATATTTTCCCCAGTGCAAATTTCTCTGAGGAGCTCCAGTTAGCAGCTAAAATTATACGTAAGGAATTGGATAAGAAGCAGTTAGGACTTGCGGTTATGTTCCTTGCCGAATAGGCGCCTTCTTCGCATTCTCGGGCTCTGACAGCACGAAGCCGAGGCGTACGCCCCACGAAAAAAACAAAAATCCCGTTGACATAAGGCCCCACCCAGTGATATAACGCCCTTTAACTAGAGACTTACGGGTCTCTACTCACCTTCAGAGGTTCTCGGCCAATACAGATCCCCACTGGGCCGGGAACCTCTTTTTTTATGAAATAGGAGGACAAGCAAGCGATGTTTGAACCATGAGCGATCCGAAAGATATCCGTTTCAGCGAAAAGAAGGTTGACGAAAACTGGAAGGAGGGTTCCCTCCGAGATAAGGGGACCGCGCAAGAGCCTTCCAAAAAACCTGCCGGAACAGCCGAGCCGCCCAAAACACAGTCCCGAACCACTAAAACATCCAAGGCCTTTGTGAATCTCTTGTCTTCTTTGGGATATCAAGCCCTGATGCACTTGGGCGACATTGCAAGTCCGGAGTCAGGAGTTGTGAACGTAAATTTGCCGGCCGCCAAGGAAATCATCGATCTTTTGATTATCATCAAGGAGAAAACCGCCGGAAACTTAAGCCCCGAAGAAAATGAACTTCTGCAGTCCGTGATCCCCGAGCTTCAGATGAAATTTTCCGAAAAGGCATGAAGTCAAATCCCTTCGGAAGCCTGCTCCGCGTCCTCGTCAGTTTTGCCGCCCTTGCCCTGCTTGTTTATTTTCTGCGCCACGAATTTTCCAAGGCCCTTGAGATATTGCGAAGCGGCGTCGAGATGCCTTGGTTCGTGGCGGGGGCTGCCCTCTACGGGGCAGGCATATCACTCTTGGCCGTGCGGCTCCATATTGTGTTTAAGGTTCAGGGCATCCACCTTCGATTCCGCGAGGTTTACTACCTGAATTTAGTGGGGATCTTCTTTAACCTATTCCTGCCCTCCGCGGTGGGGGGGGACATTGCTAAGGCCTATTACGCCTATAAGCAATCGGGAAAGAAAATCGCCGCCACGACCTCTGTCATTTTAGATCGCCTCATGGGTTTTGTATCTCTCATAATCATGGCCGTGGTGGCCCTCGCGGTCTTCGGGAAAGACGTGAGGGAACCCGAACTCAATCATGTCATCTACGCTTTTCTTGCGATCATGGTTCTCACGGCACTTTTTTTTGGAAGCAAGCGTTTTGCCAGTCTCTTTAAATTTTTCCATCAAGTCATTCCTTCTGAGAAGTGGAGGACGCGGCTTTCGGATATTTATCACGCCATTTATGGATACAAAAAACACAAGTTCAGCCTCGTCCTGCTTATTTTGTTGTCCTTCACCGGTCAGTGTTTATTCATTTTCGTGCACTACGCGGTTGCCCGGAGTTTGGAGGCCGTGATCCCGGTATGGAATTTTTTTATTTTGGTTCCCATTTCCGCCATCATCAGCATGGCGCCTTCCCTGGGAGGACTCGGAGTGCGGGAAGCGGGTATCATTTATCTTTTTAAGCGACTCATGCCGGTGGAAAGAGCGCTTGCGCTTTCATTGCTTTTGGATATCCTGGTCTACGGGGCAAGCCTCCTCGCGGGGGTGATTTATTTAATTCGGGGAGGTCCCAAGACTAAAGAACTGATGCATGAAATGGAGAGTGATCTATCATGAGCCTCAATAAAGAACTGCTCGAGATTTTAGCGTGTCCAGCCTGCAAGAAGCCGGTGCGAGAGGAAAATGACAAGCTTCATTGCACCAATGCGGCCTGCGGATTGAAATACCCGATTCGAGACGGCATCCCTGTCATGCTGATCGACGAAGCAGAAAAGTAAACGCGCCTGAATTCTTATGCCCAAGCCGACCCGGTCTAGATACAAGATTCTTGTGATTCACGGTCCCAACCTCAATTTGCTCGGGCAAAGAGAGGCTGAGGTGTATGGGCGCGTGACTTTAAGTGAGATCAACGAGGGGATTAAAAAAATGGCAAAGGCAGAAGGGGTCTCCCTTTCCATCCTTCAATCCAACCACGAGGGGAAAATTGTGGATGCCATTGGCCGGGCAGCGAAAGGCCGCTTTGACGGTATCTTAATTAACCCTGCCGCTTATACCCATACGAGCGTGGCCATTCGTGATGCCCTGCTTGCGACTTCGATTCCGGCGGTTGAGGTCCATCTTTCTAATATTTACAAAAGGGAATCCTTTCGGCAGCATTCCATGACGGCTCCGGCTTGCATTGGTCAGGTTGCTGGATTTGGGAAAGAAAGCTATACCCTGGGTCTTCTGGGCCTCCTTCGCTCCCTTCGATCGAAAAAAGAGACATAAAATAGGGATCAGCCGCCCTTTCAGAATGATTCGTTGACAGTCCGCGAAGTTTCAAGATAGATTAAAGGCTCATTTTAAGGGGATCTCATATGAACATAAAAGAAATCAAGGAAATGCTTCAGCTCATGGCAGAGCATGGACTTACAGAAATTGAGATTGAAAAAGACGGTCTCAAAATCAAGCTGAGGAAGGGCGCAGGCGGGAAGATCGTTTCTGAAGAAGTAGCGGCCGATCCTTCTATTCCGATTATTCCCGTACCCCGCCCACGCGAGTTTCCCTCGGGCGCTCCCTCCGAGGTTCATCCCAACACGGCTCAAGAGCCCGTCAATATCGCAACCGTAAAATCACCCATGGTGGGCACCTTTTATTCGTCCCCCGCACCTGACCAGCCAGTCTATGTGACTCCCGGCAAAAAAGTGAAAGAGGGGGATGTGCTTTGCATTATTGAAGCCATGAAACTTATGAATGAAATTAAAGCCGAGGTGAGCGGAATGGTGTCAGAAGTCCTGGCCAAGAATGGTCAGCCCGTCGAGTTTGATCAACCCCTCTTCAAGATTCAGAAGTCTTAATTGGCACTTCATCGCGAAGGAGTCCCTCATTTATGTTTTCAAAGATCCTGATTGCTAATCGCGGGGAAGTGGCGGTGCGGATCATCCGCGCCTGCCGCGAACTTGGGATACAGTCCGTCGTTGTCTTTTCCAAAGCGGACCGCGATTCGCTCCCCGTGAAATTAGCCGACGATGCCATTTGCATTGGAGAGGCCCCGTCTTCTGAAAGTTACCTTAATATTCCCTCGCTTATCTCGGCCGCAGAAATTGCGGATGTGGAAGCGATTCATCCCGGTTACGGATTCCTCGCGGAAAATGCGCACTTTGCCGAAATCTGCGAATCCTGCCAAATTAAATTTATTGGCCCAAAGCCAGAAAGTATTCGCCTTGCAGGAGATAAATCCATGGCCCGGCAGGAGGTCCAAAAAATAGGCATCCCAGTGATCCCCGGGAGTAAGGGCGCCATTAAAAATCAGGAAGAGGCCCTGCGTTTGGCAAAAAAATTCGGCTATCCCGTGGTATGCAAAGCTTCGGCAGGCGGTGGCGGCAAAGGGATTAAAGTAGCCCACAATGACGGCAAGCTCATCAGCGCTTTTTTGACGGCTCAGGCGGAGGCGGAGGCAGCCTTCGGCAATCGCGATGTCTATATCGAAAAGTACCTTAAAGAGCCGCGTCATGTTGAAATTCAGATCCTTTCAGACGGACGGGGTAACATCATTCATTTAGGAGAAAGAGATTGCTCCGTGCAGCGCCGCCATCAGAAGCTCATCGAAGAGGCCCCGGCGCCCAATCTGAGCTTAAAGCTCCGGCGCAAAATTGGGGAGGCGGCCGTGCGCTCCGCCAAAGCTTTTAAATATGAAAACGCGGGCACGATTGAATTTCTCGTGGATGAAGATGAGAATTTTTACTTTATGGAAATGAATACGCGGCTTCAGGTGGAGCATCCGGTGACAGAGATGGTGACGGGAATCGATATTGTCAAAGAACAGATTGCGGTGGCGGCAGGCGAGAAGTTAAGCGTCTCTCAGGATGACGTTCGCTTTAACGGGCATGCCATCGAATGCCGCATCAACGCTGAAGATCCGGACAACCAATTTATGCCCTCACCCGGAAAGATCGACAAATGGCTCATGCCGGGCGGGCCCCACGTGCGAGTCGACAGCCACGGCTTTCCCGGGTATACCGTTCCTCCTTATTACGATTCCATGATTGCTAAAATTATTGCCCACGGCAAGGATCGCACCGAAGCAATCTCGGTCATGTTAAGGGCGCTTCGGGAGGCCGAGATTGCTCCCATCAAGACGACGGTTTCTCTTCATGAAAAGATTCTCAACCGTCCCCGATTTCGTCAGGGCGGGGTTTCGACAAATTTTATTGATACCCAATTTGGGCCGGGTAAAATGGAGCCGGCCTCAGAAGAAAAAGCCGGGTGAAATTCCAGAGGTATTAAATCATCGTGAAGGTATTTAATTTTTTTGCCCACATTTTTGTGATCTTTGCCTTTCTCACGCTGGGGAGTCTTTTGATCATCGTGGCCCTCCATATCCTGAGCGTGGAAGATGCCGTCTTCAAACTTCGTGAGGTTTACGCCAACCCCTGGCAGTCCATCCGCACCGGCTTTGTCGGACTCTTCATGATTACTATGGGCCTGGCCTTTGCCCGCATGCTCGTCAAGAAGGGCCGCGATGCCGATGCCCTCATCCTGCAAAGTGAAGTCGGCCCCATCTTGGTTTCCGTGGATGCCATTGAGGATGTGGTGCGCAAGGCACTTAAGCGATTTCATTTGGTGAAAGACGGTAAGATTAAGACCATGATTCACGGCAAGGATGTCGAGATCAAGCTTCGTCTCGTTCTCTGGTCGAGCAGCAAGGTCCAAGAATTATTGACCGAGGTGCAGACAGAGGTGTCAAACCGCGTGCGGAGGCTCATTCGTCACGAAAGCCGCCTTGAGGTCATTTGTGATGTACAGCGCATCGAAGATCACGAGGAGCTTACGTCAGCGCCCACAAGTCAGAAAGTTGCCATTTTTTAACTAATCGGAGATGGGTCAAACGATGCAACGGATTGGAATATTAACCGGTGGGGGGGATTGCCCCGGGCTTAATTCGGTGATTCGAGGGGTGGTGAAGCGTGCCGCGCTCGACGGCGGACAGGTTTTTGGGTTTCGTTATGGCTGGAAGGGTATGATCGAGGATGATTTTGTTATTTTGGATCAGCAGGCCGTTTCCGGCATTCTTCCGAAGGGCGGTACGATTCTCGGAACTTCCCGAACCAATCCTTATAAAAAACAAGGCGATGTCGAAAAAGTAAAAAATACTTTTGATAAGAATCATCTTTCGGCGCTGATTGTGGTTGGAGGCGAAGATACGCTCGGCGTTGCCGCAAAATTGTCGAAGGAAGGCTTGAAGGTTGTGGGGGTTCCGAAAACGATCGATAACGACTTAAGCGCAACTGATTACACCTTCGGTTACGATACCGCCATCAACATTGTCATGGAATGTATTGACCGCTTGCACACAACGGCTGAATCTCATAACCGTGTCATGGTGGTGGAGATCATGGGCCGTCATGCGGGCTGGATTGCGCTCGAGGCCGGTCTTGCCGGCGGCGCCGATGTGATTTTAATTCCCGAGGTTCCGGTAGATCTTGATGAGGTCTGCGTGCTTATTAAAAAGCGCCACTCCCGCGGGAAAACCTTCAGTATCGTGGCGGTGGCGGAAGGCGCTGTTTTAAAAGATCACAAAGTCACTCAAGGCCAGAAACTGGATGCCTTCGGGCATATCCGTCTCGGCGGGGTCGGCCACGTCATCGGAGAGTACATTGAAAAGAAAACAGGATTTGAAACCCGCGTAACTGTTTTGGGCCACATCCAACGCGGAGGTTCGCCGACCGCTTTTGACCGTGTCCTCGGAACGCGTTTTGGCGTTAAGGCTGTGGAGCTTGTCAATGCCGGGAAATTCGGACAAATGGTCAGCCTTCAAGCCCGCAATATCGTTTCGGTTCCTCTGGAGGCGGCCACGGGTCAGCTCAAAACCGTGCCGAAGGAATTTTATGACATGGCTAAAATTTTCTTTGGATAATCATGGATATTCGCGAAACCTTTCAATCTGAAATTGAGGCTCATCGCAAGGCCATTGAAAAAAGTTTCACTCCGGGAGGAGTCGAAACCCTGGAAAAAATTTCGCGGGAAATTTTAAGGGCCCTGAAAGGGGGGCATAAGCTTTTGCTCTGCGGCAATGGAGGAAGCGCCGCGGATTCCCAGCACATCGCCGCCGAATTTGTGGTGCGCTTTCACCGGGAACGAAGGAGCCTTCCGGCGATCGCCCTTACGACCGACACCTCCATCCTGACCGCCATTGCCAATGATTACCGCTACGAAGAGGTTTTTGCCCGGCAGGTCGAGGGATTGGGATCGAAGGGGGATATCCTGATCGCCCTTTCGACCAGCGGGAACTCGAAGAATGTGATTGAGGCAGCCAAGAAGGCAAAATCGGCGGGGCTTTCCGTCATCGGGTTCACCGGAGCGCTCGGCGGCCGTCTGAAGAACCATTGCGATTACTGTTTCAGGGCTCAATCTAAAAAGACACCCCATATTCAGGAAGTTCACATCACGGCGCTGCACGCCATCTCGGAGGTGGCGGAGGCCGTCCTCTTCGGTTCGTAGCCCGGCGCTTTTATGTCGCTTAAGGATAAGATTTTCTCTCACGCCAAACTGACGAAGCGCCTTCGCAGTCTCCGGCGCAAAGGTCAAAAAATCGCTTTTACCAACGGCACCTTCGACCTGCTACATCTGGGGCATGTCACCTACCTCGAAAAAGCAAAACAGTCGGCCGATATTTTGGTGGTGGGAGTCAATAGTGATCGGTCCGTCAAGTCCTACAAAGACCCCAGTCGCCCCCTCAACCCCGAGCTCGACCGCATGAAGATTTTGGCCGCGCTTAAATGTGTGGATTACGTAACCCTTTTTCAGGAGCCAACGCCCTTAAAACTAATCCTTAAGTTAAAGCCCGATGTTTTAGTGAAGGGTGCGGATTGGAAGAAGCATCAGATTGCCGGAGCCAAGGAAGTGGAGGCGTGGGGCGGTCAAGTCAAACGCATTGCTCTTGTCCCAGATCGATCGACGACGCGCCTGATCCGAAAACTTCAAAAATATAATTAAAAGCCAAACGGGTCAGACCCAGTTGGGTCAGACCC
>CAYJSI010000036.1:15419-16972 GCA_964373045.1 uncultured bacterium | reverse complement strand
GTCAGTCCGGAGTTTCTGCAACATCCGGTGAAACGACGCTTTCTGCACAAGACGCGGGCGGTTCGGGCGGTGATGATCTTGTCATCAATGATACCGTGACCTCCACCACGGGAAAAATTAATCTTGATTCAACTTCCCGCGATGTCATTTTCTCCGCATCTGGCGATGTAACATCAACAAGCGGTGAGATCGAAGTTTCTGCTGTGCGCGACATTTCGATGACGGATGGGGCGATTGCCAACGCCGGCAGTGGAATTCTTGATTTTGATGCGGGTCGCGACATTGCTGTAAGCTCTCTTCAAACGACAAGCTTAGCGACCGATGCCGTTGTTTTAACCGCAACCACCGGTGCCATCACGGATGCGGGTGACACGGATGTCGATATTAAAACGGGAGCCCTTCTTGGAACCATGACGCTTAGCGCTTCAACAGGCATTGGAAGCACGAATGCGCTTGAAACCCAAGCAGGAAAACTCTCCGCCATTACCGATACTGGAAATATTCAGATTCATAACACCGGCGCATTCGGGATTACGACTGCCAACGGAGTTGCCGGTGTCAGCATTACGGATGCGGGAGCGACAGACCCTGCTGGTTTTATTGAAATCACGGCGGCCAGCCCTCTAACCGTGAGCAGTGCGATTACCAATAATGCCGGCGGAAATATCACACTCGCTGCTTTGGGCGCGCTTGCGGCCGACGATTTAACGGTGGATGCTAATGTCGGGACCAATGGCGGCAACGGGAATATTTCTCTTAATGCCGGTGATAGTATTACGGTTGGAGCTGGCGTGACAGTTAGTGCGGTTGGGACCGGTAATGTGACGGTTGCGTCGGGTGAAAATTTTGCCAATGGATTACTTGATCAGGATGGAAATACAGGGGTTGGAGGCGGAGATATCACGATGGCAGGGACCGCGACCGTCAGTACTGAAAACGGGAATACCCTTATGGACGCGGCCGATGATTTTGTCATGGGCATCGTCAATGCTAATAGTGACGGGGATGCGACCCGCGGAGATGTGACAACATTTTCAAGAGCGGGCGCGACGACCGATGCCAATGCCGCGGTTTTAAATATTACGGCAGATGATCTCAATATGACGGCTGCAGGAGATATTGGTTCTTCGACCGATCCTATCGAAATTGACGCTAAGACCACCACGGCTTTGATCACGGGCAGCGGCAATCTCTTTATGTTGAGTTCAGGGTCTACTCTAATCAATTTGAGTGCGGTCTCTGGAAATATTACTTTTGGTTCGTCGGGTGGGGATATCAGTCTTGGTCAGGCCACGGGGGGTAGCGAGGTCAATCTCACGGCCTCAGGTTCTATTCTTTCGCAGGCAGCAGGGCAGGTGATGGCGAGTAATAACATTCGATTGAATGCCGGCGGCTTGGTTGGGACAAGCGGTGATCCCATCAATGCTCTTTTTAGGGGAAGCGGAAGTCTGATTTTAGGCGCCGGTAGTTCGATCAGCGGCATTTCCGCCAACATTATTGCAAATATTTCATCTTCAAGCCTCAGTTTTTCAAATCTTCCGCCGGGCCTTGTC
>CAYJSI010000036.1:0-15319 GCA_964373045.1 uncultured bacterium | reverse complement strand
CCGATCGTGGTGCCTATTCCGGAAGAAGCTGCTCCAACCCCAGCTCCTACCGAAGAAGAGAAGCGCAAAAAAGAACAAGAGCAGCTTGCTGCCGAGGAGAAAAAAGAAGAGAAAGCAGAAACTCCTCCCCAGGTTGTTCCTATCCCAGAGGAAGCCGCCCCCTCTGTTCCTGCAGACACAGAGACCCCGACGGATTCAGAATCCAGCACTGCCCGCTAACCGAATTCCTTTTCCTAACGTACCGAGCCTATCCCCAACATCAATAGTGTCAAGGTGCACTATACTGCGGCAAGATTAATTTTAAGGTAGGAGATTAAGCCAGATTGGCTTGATTGTAGAACTGGTGGACTGAACCTTCCCACTCGCGCCAGCCACTTTGCTCTAAGCCTAAAGAGCCCTTAACTTCGCGATCCCAGCTGAACACTTTCTCGGTCCGAACTCCGTCCAGCCATTTTTCAGCGCGTCCCTTGAGCGGGGCGCCCCGGTCATCATAGGTGAGAGTGACATGTTTAAGGAGAGAAGCGAACTTTGTATTTCCGATTTGAAGGTACTTGGTCCAGGTCGTTTTTTTTAGATTTTGAGTTTTGGGATCGTACTGATAAATCAGGATGGTGCGCGTAATCTTGCCATGGGTTGGGCGCTCGACCACATCAAAAAATTCTGCTTTCTTGGCCATTCCCGATTCATCGATTTTGTAATCAATCCGTTGTCGAATTGATTTCCGGTCCAGCCTCCGTCCCTCGCGGTCGTACAGCGTTGCAACCGTTTGAAATTTCTTGGAACTTCCGTGTATTTCGTACTGTTTTAAGGTATGGAGGACTCGGCCGTTCGTTTCATTTTGAACGCAGGTCGTAGAACCGTTTTGTTGATTCCCTTGAGAGTCGCATCTTTCGGCGGGAGTTGTCATAGCGCCTGTCGTGATTTTAAGTTGAGAACCCGTAAGATAATTTAGATTGGAAACTTGCTGGGGTGCGGATGAAGATTGGGAGAGCGCTTGCATTTCGGCGCTCGAAATTTCTGACGAATTCGCCAGAAAGATAATGAGCAGAACAAACCACGATATCCTATTTGATTTTTTCATGCCGAATCGCTCCCATTTTTTTGGGAGGATCTGATTCGGCCAAATCCCATGTCAATCTCTCGGATTTGGCAACCCAGCCGCCCGATGCTTTGCATTTAGGGCCTGTGGCTTTGCGCCCCACCCTTTCGGATGGTTTGCCTTTTTCAGAATCCTCAAAGATCTCTGTGCTTCTAATTAGAAAGATAACACATGATTTTAAAAAGTCAAATTGAGGCGTTTTTTATATTTATTGCTATATTCTGATATAAATTGATCTAAATGTTAAAAACTTATGCAAAAAAAGCTATTTGCGTGACAAGATAAATGCTGTATTTTATTACAAATACGTTAGTTAGCTCGTTTGAGCTCTAAGTAGTGAAAAATGCTTTATAAAAAAAAGATTCTAAGCTTATGACAAGGAAGCTTTCATGAAGATTAAAGATATCCTGAAAGTCAAAGGCTCGAAGGTTTGGATGATCAAGGCCAATCAGACGGTGCGCTCGGCCGTCCAGATCCTCGTCAATCAGAAGATAGGCGCCCTCGTCGTTGCCGACCCCCGAAGCTCTCGCATTGTGGGGATCATTTCCGAGCGGGACATCATGCGGGGCTGCTACTCCGGCCAGAATCTCGATACAACCCTCGTGAGCGAGCTCATGAGCCGAGGCGTTATCACCGGCTTTCCCGAGGAAGAAATAAACGAAGTCATGGCCCTCATGACTGAAAATCGAGTGCGTCATATTCCTGTGTTAGACCGGGGTGAGCTGCAGGGTATCGTTTCGATTGGAGACGTAGTCAAAGCCCTCCTTGAGGAGTCGCGCCACCAGATCCGCCATTTACAAGATTATATGTACGGCTCCTCCCTCTAGCCTCCAGCGCATGGAGCGCTCGGGGGTTAGGGGTTGACACTTCGATCGAAATCCTTCAAAATACTCAACTTAGTTCACAAAAAGAGAGGGAATTTCTGTCTCAAATCATGAATTCTAAGCACATTTGTCATAAGGCTCAGGGGCTTTACGATCCCCGCTACGAACATGATGCCTGCGGCGTTGGCTTTGTCGTCAACGTCAAAGGCAAGAGGTCCCACCAGATTGTGGAGCAGGCCCTGACGGCTCTGACCCATCTCCGGCACCGGGGCGCCTGCGGCTGTGAGGCCAATACCGGAGACGGCGCCGGCATCGTCCTTCAAGTCCCTCATTCTTTTCTCCTTCAAGAATGCGCCAAGACCAAAATCAAACTGCCCTCTGCCAAAGAGTACGGTGTCGGCATGGTTTACCTTTCTAAGAATGACTCTGAGCGCCGTGAATGCGAAAAGATCTTTGAGGAGATCCTTCAGGAAGAAGGGCAGCATTTTCTTGGCTGGCGCACTGTGCGAACCGTGGATAGCTCCTTGGGGCCGACAGCCGTCTTGGCCGAGCCCTTTGTGCGGCAGATCTACATCGGAAGGGGAGCGGGGATCCGGGATGACGACGCCTTTGAGCGTAAGCTCTATGTGATCCGCCGTCGTGCGGAAAATGCCATCCGTTATTCCGGTAAAGTGAAAGGGGGAGACAGCTTTTATATCTCAAGCTTTTCGCATCGCACGCTCATTTACAAAGGCATGCTCATGTCAGAGCAAGTTGAGCTCTTTTTCCCCGAGCTCAAGGACCCCGCCATGGAGAGTGCTCTGGCCATGGTGCATTCGCGTTTCAGCACGAACACCTTCCCGAGCTGGGAGCGTGCCCATCCTTACCGTTACATTGCGCACAATGGGGAGATTAATACCCTTCGCGGCAATATCAACTGGATGCATGCCCGCCAGGCCCAGTGCGCCTCCGATCTCTTTAAAGACGACATCAAAAAAATCATGCCCGTGATTTGCGCCGATGGCAGTGATTCGGCCATGTTTGATAACAGCCTCGAATTTCTTGTCCTAAGCGGCCGTTCGCTGCCGCACGCCATGATGATGATGATCCCGGAGCCCTGGTCCAATCACGAGAGCATGAGCGATGAAAAGAAGGCCTTCTATGAATATCACGCCTCCCTCATGGAGCCGTGGGACGGCCCCGCCTCCATCGCCTTTACGGACGGGATTCGGATCGGCGCCACGCTTGATCGCAACGGTCTTCGGCCTTCGCGTTATTATGTGACGAAGGATGATTTAGTCATTATGGCCTCTGAAGTCGGTGTTTTGGAAGTCCCGCCAGAACGCGTGCTGCAAAAAGGCCGTTTGCAGCCGGGCCGCATGTTTTTGATCGATACCGAGCAAGGCCGCATTGTGGCCGATGAAGAACTGAAACAAAAGATCGCAACGGAGCATCCTTACCGCGTGTGGCTCAAGGAAAATTTAATTTCTCTTGAAGAGTTGCCGGAGGCGCCCCACTCACACGAACTGGATCACAGCACGGTTCTGATGCGCCAGCAGGCCTTTGGATATTCCTTCGAGGACCTTCGGATGCTGCTCACTCCCATGGGAAACGACGGGGTCGAACCCGTGGGCTCCATGGGGACCGATACGCCGCTTGCTGTCCTTTCGAACAAACCGCAGCTGCTTTACAATTATTTCAAACAGCTTTTTGCTCAAGTCACGAATCCTCCCATCGATTGCATCCGCGAGGAAATCATTACTTCCACCGAAACCACCATCGGTTCCGAGCGCAACTTGCTTCACGCGGAGCCCAAAAGCTGCCGGCAGATTAAACTGAAAAGCCCGATCCTCACCAACGAAGAATTTGAAAAACTTCGCCACATCAGCCACCCCGATTTTAAGTCGGTAACGATTCCTATTCTTTATCCTGCCCAAGGGGGAGGGAAGGCCCTTGAAGAGGCCCTGCATAAAATATTTGAGCTGGCAAGCCGTGCCATCAGGCACGGTGCGAATATCATTGTGCTTTCTGACCGGGGCATCAGCCATGAACATGCAGCCATCCCGGCGCTCCTTGCGGTTTCAGGGCTCCATCATCATTTGATTCGAGAAGGAACCCGCACCAAGGTGGGTCTTCTCCTGGAGTCAGGCGAGCCGCGTGAAGTGCATCACTTTGCCCTCTTGATCGGTTACGGAGCCGGCGCCATCAATCCTTATCTTGCCTTTGAGTCCTTGGATGACCTCATCCGCCAGGGCATCTTAAAGGATGTGGACCATAAACAGGCCGTCAAAAATTATGCCAAGGCGATTGCGAAAGGCGTTGTCAAAACAATGTCCAAGATGGGAATTTCCACCATCCAAAGTTACCGGGGCGCTCAAATCTTTGAAGCGATCGGGCTTAATCACGAGGTGGTGAACCGCTATTTTACTTGGACGGCCTCACGCGTGGAAGGCATCGGGATCGAGCAGATTGCCGAAGAAGTTTTAAAGAAGCATCGGCACGCTTTTCCGGATCGTCAAGTGAACGGCAGAACGCTCGACGCGGGGGGTCAGTATCAGTGGCGCAGTGACGGGGAGTACCATCTTTTTAATCCCGAGACGGTTCACAAACTTCAACTCGCCGTACGCACCAAGAATTTTAAGGTGTTTAAGGAATATTCGAAGGCGGTGGATGATCAATCGAAGAATCTTTGCACGCTCCGCGGGCTTTTCGAATTTAAATTGGCGGCGAAACCGATTCCCCTTGAAGAAGTGGAATCGGCCGATGCCATCGTCAAGCGTTTTAAAACCGGCGCCATGTCTTACGGCTCCATCAGCCAAGAGGCGCATGAGGCGCTTGCCATCGCCATGAATCGAATCGGCGGCAAAAGTAATACCGGAGAAGGGGGTGAGGATCCCGTGCGTTACAAGCTGGATCCCAACGGGGACTCCCGCAATAGCGCGATTAAGCAAGTTGCCTCCGGCCGTTTTGGCGTGACAAGTCTTTATCTCGTCAATGCAAGAGAGCTTCAAATTAAAATGGCACAGGGCGCTAAACCCGGAGAAGGGGGTCAGCTTCCCGGGGCCAAGGTTTATCCTTGGATTGCCAAGGTCCGCTACGCTACGCCAGGCGTGGGGCTCATTTCGCCTCCACCTCACCATGATATTTATTCGATTGAGGATCTGGCTGAGCTCATCCACGACCTGAAAAATTCCAATCACCATGCCCGTATCAGTGTCAAGCTCGTCGCCGAAGTGGGTGTTGGAACCATTGCGGCCGGGGTTGCAAAGGCGCATGCGGATGTTGTTCTGATCTCCGGCCATGACGGCGGAACCGGGGCCTCGCCCCTTTCCAGCATCAAACATGCAGGGGTTCCGTGGGAGCTTGGGCTTGCCGAAACGCATCAGACGCTGGTGTTGAATAATCTCAGAAGCCGGATTGCGGTGGAAACGGACGGCCAGCTTAAGACCGGCCGCGATGTAGTGATCGCCGCCCTTCTGGGAGCCGAAGAGTTTGGCTTTGCGACAGCGCCTCTTGTGACTTTGGGGTGCATCATGATGCGCGTTTGTCATTTAAACACTTGCCCGGTGGGCGTGGCCACGCAAGATCCCGAACTTCGTAAAAAATTCACGGGCGACCCCCAGCACGCCGTCAATTTCATGTATTGCATCGCCGAAGAGGTTCGCGAAATTATGGCGCAGCTTGGGTTTCGCGCCCTTCATGAAATGATTGGGCGTACGGATAAGCTGGATGTCAAACAGGCAGTGGATCATTGGAAGGCGAAAGGTCTCGACTATTCCAAAATCCTCTATCAGCCGAACGTTCCCCCTGACATTGGAAGATACTGTCAAATTTCGCAGGATCACGGGCTGGATAAGGCGTTGGATAACACGACTCTTTTTAAACTTGCGGAGAGCGCCCTCGCGCGGAAAGAAAAAGTTTATGCCTCCGTGGCCATCCGTAATACCAATCGCGTGGTCGGAACGATGGTGGGAAGTGAGCTTACGCGCCGTTACGGCGCAGAGGGACTCCCCGAAGATACGATTCATTTTAAATTCACGGGCTCCGCCGGCCAGAGTTTCGGCGCCTTTGTACCGCAGGGGATGACGCTCGAGCTGGAAGGGGATGCGAACGATTACCTCGGTAAGGGGCTTTCGGGCGGAAAGATCATCGTTTATCCTTCGAAAAAATCGACCTTCAAACCGGAGGAAAATATCATTATTGGAAACGTGGCCTTTTACGGCGCCACGAGCGGGGAGGCCTACATCCTCGGCATGGCTGGAGAGCGTTTTGCGGTTCGTAATAGCGGTGTCCATGCGGTTGTTGAGGCCGTGGGGGATCACGGCTGCGAATACATGACGGGCGGGCGGGTGGTGGTGCTTGGGTCTACGGGGCGCAATTTTGCCGCCGGGATGTCAGGCGGCGTGGCCTACGTTTTAGATGCGGCGGGAAAATTTTCAACGCTTTGCAACATGCAGATGGTGGGGCTCGAAGGGCTCGAGGATTCGGAAGAAATTAAAATCGTCCGCGGCATGATTGAGCGGCATGCCAAAGTCACGGGAAGTGAACGAGCCAAGCAGATTTTGAATTTATGGGAAGAGATGGTGCGTAAGTTTGTCAAGGTCCTGCCGAAGGACTACAAACGAGTCCTTCTCGCCATGGAACGCGTCAAGAGCGCCGGTTTAAGCGGTGACGAAGCCATCATGGCTGCCTTCGAGGAAAATGCCCGCGATTTATCCCGCATCGGCGGCAATTAAAATAAAAGAATCGAAAAACTCTACGCATGGGAAAACCGACCGGATTTATTGAAATTCAAAGGGAGTTGCCTGAGGATCGTTCCCCCAAGGAGCGCACAGGCGACTGGAATGAATTTCATCACCCTATGTCGGAGACAAAGCTGCAGGATCAGGGAGCGCGGTGCATGGACTGCGGCATTCCCTTTTGCCACAACGGTTCGCTCCTTGCGGGTATGGCCAGCGGATGCCCGATCAATAACCTCATCCCTGAATGGAATGACCTCGTTTACCGTGGCCTTTGGCGCGAGGCGCTCGACCGTCTTCATAAAACCAACAATTTCCCCGAATTTACGGGCCGCGTTTGTCCTGCCCCGTGTGAAGGCTCCTGCGTCTTAGGGATCAACGAGCCGCCCGTCACCATCAAAAATATTGAATGTGCCATTGTCGATAAAGGATTTGAAGAGGGATGGATTGTCCCCGAGCCGCCGGCCAAAAGAACGGGAAAAAAAGTTGCGGTCGTGGGTTCAGGCCCGGCCGGACTTGCCTCAGCGGCCCAGCTGAATAAGGCCGGGCACTTGGTGACTGTTTATGAACGCGACGATCGGATCGGCGGACTTTTGATGTATGGAATCCCCAATATGAAGCTGGATAAAAAAATAGTTCAGCGCCGCGTGGATTTAATGGCGGCCGAAGGGGTCCGGTTTGTCACGAACACCGAAATCGGAAAAGATATCAAGGCCGATCAGCTTCTTAAAGATTTTGATGCCGTTACTCTCTGCACAGGGGCGACCCAACCGCGCGATCTTCCCATCGATGGACGCCATCTTAAAGGCATCCATTTTGCGATGGAATTTTTGCATGCCAATACCAAGAGTTTTTTGGACGGCCGGAAAAATGGAAGGTATCCGCCAAACGGCGCGGCGGACCCGTCCGCAAAACATGCCGTTGGGACGGACCCGACGCGTTTTGTGGCGGGCATCTCGGCAGAAGGTAAAAACGTGATTGTGATCGGCGGAGGAGATACCGGAACCGATTGTGTCGGAACTGCCATGCGCCACCGCTGCAAGAATCTCATTCAGCTTGAAATCCTCGCGAAGCCACCCCTGGAGCGCTCGGCGGATAATCCCTGGCCTGAGTGGCCCAAGGTTTACCGTTTGGATTATGGCCAGGAGGAGGTCAAGGCCCTTTTTGGGGAGGATCCCCGCCAGTATCTTGTGACGGCGAAAAAATTTACGGGAGACGAAAAAGGGTGCGTGAAGGCGATGGAGATGGTTACGGTCGAATGGCAAAAAGATGACAAGGGCCGTTTCACCCCCAAAGAAATTCCGGGTTCCGAAAGAACCGTGCCGGCCCAACTCGTGCTGCTGGCCATGGGATTTCTGGGTCCTGAGGACACCGTCCTGAGCCAGCTGGGGGTGGAACGCGATGAACGTTCAAACGCCAAGGCCGAGCACGGCAAGTTTGCCACAAACGTTAAAGGGGTTTTTGCGGCGGGGGACATGCGCCGGGGGCAGAGCCTTATTGTGTGGGCTATCAACGAAGGCCGCGGGGCGGCGCGCGCCGCCGATCAATATTTAATGGGCGCAAGCGATCTTCCCTCATGATCACCAAGGAACAGGTTCAAGAAATCATCGAAAGGCTGCTTGCAGAAATCGAAGAAGAAGATATTGGGGTTAGTTTGTTTTCAACCTACTACCAGGTGGACGATGAGCTTAATTTCTTTCGTGAGGAAGATCGCGGGCAGGTCCTCAAGATCTTAAAGAAGCTTGTGGAGGATAGTCGCAGGCACAAAAAGATGTTAGAGAAAATTATCAGCCGGCTCGAGAAATACAGCCATGAAAAATGAATATTTGAAAACCCTTTGGATGCTTCGCTTTGATAAGATGAGAAAAAACGAAGAGCAGGCGGCTTGGGCCTATCAAGAAATTTTAGATGAATGCCTCAAACATTTGCCCAAAGACGAGGAAGTCACCCAGTTGTTTTCTCAGCTCGTTCATGAGGAGCGCTCTCACGCAAAACTTGCCGAGGAGCTGATTAGAATTTGTAATCGAAATCACCCCGAATTCGGCGTGATGGCACCTTAAGGCGCGCCTGTGAGTGTGCATAAAATCGGGAAGGCTAAAATTAACCTCACCACCGAACGTTGGGAAGTGGTGGGTTCTCGGAAGGACAAATTTAAGGTCAATCCTCGTCTTGTGCATGTACGCTCGGAGGTGAAGGGGATTAAGGCGGATTATGCCCGTAAATTAAAGGCCATCAAGCCGGCCTTCAGCCGCTCGAAACGGCATGCCGAATTTATCAGCGAGCGGCGCAAATACGAACAGGGGCTCCGGGAATGCCTGGCAAAGATTTATCAGGAAATTTTAGAGGATAGTTTCTCCTTGCTCATTTTGATGCAGAAGGATCGCGATTATGATCATCCGCGGGGCTGGCGGTATGGCCTCTATAGGGGCGTGATCTATCAATTCGATCGAAGCGGTTATTCCGATGAAGAGATGATCACTCAAATCAGCGCCTACGAATCGCGCCGCTCCGTTTCCGCCGCATGATAAAAAAAACCATTGTTTTGCTCCCCCTGTTTTTTATTCTTTCAAATCCGGTTTCCTACTCATTGACGCTTGAGAGCCGCGCCTTGAAGACATCCTTGCTGGAGCTTTTCAGCTCGGAGGGGTGCAGTGGCTGTCCGCCCGCAGAAGAGTGGATGCAGAAACTCAAGGGTCAATCGGGACTTTGGACTCAATTTGTTCCCGCCCAATTTCATGTGGATTATTGGGATGATCTGGGATGGAAAGACGAGTTTGCCTCGCCTCAATATACGGAGCGCCAGCGCCGGTATGTAGACTCTTGGAAAGCAGGGGTGCTTTATACGCCTGGCTTTGTTTTCAATGGAGAGGAGTGGGAAGGTTGGCGTGACGCCAAAACCCTTCCCGAGATTCCGGCGGAAGAAGTGGGCGTGCTCAAAGTTGAAAATCGGGGCACCAATGACTATCAAATTACCTTTGATCCTGCGACTCAGGTGCTCCATGCCTGGAAAGTTTTTGGTGCTCTGCTTGGATTCGGAATGGTAACGGACGTGAAAGCGGGTGAAAACAAGGGAAAGCGCCTCGAGCATGACTTTGTGGTCCTGGACTACAACGAAGGAGAGTTGCAGGCCAAGGGTGATCTCTATACCGCCACTCTTCAGCTAAGATCCCTTGCCGAACTTCCAGTCACGGTTCCTGCCATTGCGGTTTGGGTCACGAAGGGAGACGATCCAGCTCCCGTTCAGGCGGTGGGCGGATATCTCGAGTGGGATCTTGAAAATGAAAGTGAGATTTAGAAGTCAATCTCATGGCGAGGGAGAAACGATGAAAAGGGATCGATCCTTAAAAACTTTGGCCTTCGTATTATTGGCCGCCTTCCTTTTTGGCTGCGTTTCGGCCTCAAGGCCTTCCGGCTTCCTGGAAAATTATGCGCTTACCGAGCAAGGAAATTTTTTTGCCCAGGAATACAGGACCCTGGGTGCCGAATTATCAAACTACCGAAAGGTAAAGGTGGCCCCGGTCATTCTGGAATATTTGGATACGGAAAGTCAGGCCAAGGCTAAGGAGGAAGACCTCGTTCGCTTGGCTGACCTTTTGAAGAAACATTTGGAGGAATCTTTGGCCCTCCGCTATATTGTCTTAAGTGACGATGAGAAAGCTGACTCTCAAACCATGGAAGTGCTTGCAGCGCTGACGCATTTGAAAATTCCGAACCGGGCTGCTAATGTCGTTACCTCCGCTCTCATTTTTATCCCGGTGACTTCGGGATCCGCCGCCGTTGAAATAAAGATGATCGATTCTCAATCGGGTGAGGTTTTGGCCCAGCTTGCTGAGAAGCGCACCGGTGCCAAGGACGCCAAATCGTTAACCGTTGGCCCCTTTATGAAATACGCCCACACCGAGGCCATTTTTAGAAAGTGGTCAGAAAACCTACTTTCCTTTCTTGATGGCAAAACGGCGAAAGGAGAAGAGGAATAAAAATCATGGACGGTGAAAAAGAGTATCAATGGCGATTAGGAGAGATCCTCGTTCAAAATCGATGGATCACCTGGGATCAGCTTGAGAAGGCGCTTGAGATTCAGCAGGTTTCCAACCAGTCGGGGATGGCGGATATTTTGCTCGATAGAGGAGTGATTACGCGCAAGCAAGCCCAGGTCCTCAACCTGGGCGAGATTCTTATTCGTAACGGTTGGGTCGATTGGATGCAGCTTCGTGAGGGGCTGGCCATCCAGCGGAAGTCAGGCCGTATCTTGGGTGAAATCTTGGTTGAGAATGGATTTGCGACCTCAGAAAATCTTTACCGGGCGCTTGCCATCCAATTCAAAAAAGCCTTTGTGGATTTTAAGAAAACCGAAGTTTCTGCCGAAGCGATCCAGCTTGTTCCGAAGCGCCTCGCCTACGAATATCGAACCCTGCCGCTTTTAAAAAAGGACAATGTCCTTCTCATTGCCATTTCAGATCCCAAGGACCTGCGCGCCGAAAGTGAAATTGCAAAAGCTGTGCACGGTCTTGAAGTCCGCTCCGCCGTGGCCGTCCCCGAAGACATTGACCGCGCCATTGTGAAGTATTACGGCTCCGAATAGACTCTTTCCTTGCGAAGGCTGAGCTAAAATCGCTATACTACTCAACTTTATGGCAAAGACGCTCTTCGAAAAAATATGGGATGCGCATGTCGTGACCATGCTTCAGGATGGGACGCCGCTGCTTTATATTGACCGCCACCTGATTCACGAAGTCACGAGCCCCCAGGCCTTCGAAGGGCTGCGCCTAACTCATCGCAAGGTGCGCCGCCCGAATCTTACCTTTGCGACCATGGATCATAATATCCCGACCGTGGACCGCTTCAATATCAGGGATCCCATTTCGAAGGCGCAAGTCGAGGCCTTAAGCAAAAATTGCCGCGAGTTTGGGATAACTCTCTACGATCTTCATAGCGACAAACAGGGTATTGTTCATATTATCGGCCCGGAACTCGGCATTACGCTCCCCGGATTAACGGTTGTGTGCGGCGACTCCCACACTTCCACGCATGGCGCTTTCGGAACCCTAGCTTACGGCATTGGGACATCCGAGGTGGAGCACGTGCTGGCCACGCAGTGCCTGCTGCAGAAACGTCCCAAGACTTTCAAGGTCGAATTCACGGGGTCTCTACGGCATCCCGTAACCTCCAAGGACTTAGTTTTGAAATTGATCGGAGTCATCGGTACCGCCGGCGGTACCGGTTTCGTGCTGGAATATACGGGAGAAGCGATCCGTTCTCTTTCCATGGAAGCACGCATGACGATTTGCAATATGAGTATCGAAGCGGGTGCGCGGGCCGGTATGGTTGCGCCGGATGATGTCACGTTTCAATATATTGCCGCCTCCAATCGTCCATTTGCCCCCAAAGGGAAAGCCTTTGAGGAGGCCGTGAAATATTGGCGCACACTTCCCTCGGATGCGGGCGCAAAATATGACCGCGAGATGACGATCAGCGCTTCGGAAATTGCGCCTCAGGTAACCTGGGGAACGAGTCCCGGCATGGTCATCGATGTCACGGGCCGTGTTCCCGAACTCGATCAAGTTCCGGGTTATAGCTCAAAGGATGTGGAGCATGCGCTTGATTACATGGGTCTTCGTCCCGGCATGCCCATTACGGATATTAAAGTGGATACGGTTTTTATCGGAAGCTGCACCAATGCCAGGATCGAAGACCTGCGTGCGGCAGCGTCTTTTTTTATGGGCCAAAAAGTGGCATCGGGTGTCCGGACCCTGGTGGTGCCGGGTTCCGTCCAGGTAAAAAAACAGGCGGAGGCTGAAGGACTCGACCAAATTTTTAAACGTGCGGGCGCCGAGTGGCGCGAGGCCGGCTGCAGTATGTGTCTGGCCATGAATCCGGATCAGCTGAAACCGGGCGAGCGTGCGGCCTCAACCTCCAATCGAAATTTCGAAGGCCGTCAGGGAAAAGGCGGGCGCACCCATCTGGTGAGCCCCGAAATGGCCGCCGCTGCCGCCGTGGCCGGGCATTTTGTGGATATCCGTGAATGGCCCCGTTAGATCCTGTGTGAGTGAAGATGCCAATGGGAGAGATTTTGATGAAAGGTAATGTTGTTGATAAGAGTGTAGAAGAAAGTGGATCTAACGGGGTGGAGGAATTAATACATGGAAGCTTTTAAAACATTTCGAGGGGTGATGGCGCCGCTCGATCGCGCCAATGTCGATACCGATCAGATCATCCCCAAACAATTTTTAAAATCGATCGCACGCACGGGCTTTGGTGAAAGTCTTTTTTTTGATTGGCGTTATCTTGCGGAGGGCTCGCCCAACCCTGATTTTGTGTTGAACAAACCTGAATACCGAAAGGCCTCGGTCCTCGTAACGCGCCATAACTTTGGCTGCGGCTCGAGCCGCGAGCACGCGGTTTGGGCCCTTCAGCAATATGGATTCAAGGCCGTGATCGCCCCTCGTCAGGAAAGAGGCCGCGATCGCGTGCCGGCCTTTGCCGATATCTTTCGAAACAATGCGGGTAAAAATTCGCTCTTGACCATCGAACTCTCGGAACCTGAGGTGGAGGAAATATTTCAAATGACGGGGCGTTACGCGGCCTTAGAGGCCACCATTCACTTAGAAGAGCAGCGTGTGACGCTTCATCTGCCGGAGGAAATCTCGTTCCATTTTGATATGGATGCGGCCGTCAAGGAACGCCTCGTACGGGGCTTAGATGACATCGGGATTACCCTGAAGCACGAGGCGGAAATTAAAGATTTTGAGTCCCGTCATCATTTTCAAAGATATGCTTAAAAAAAAACAGAAGGCGCTTTTTGCTTTATTTCTTGCAGCCCTTCCTTTCCTTTTTTCTTCCCATGCCTTTACCCTGGAGACGACCAGCGTTAAAAAGGTTATCGATGGCAACACCCTTCAACTGAGTGACGGCAGGATAGTCCGCCTCCTCGGAGTGAGCGCTCCTGAAATTCATGATGCCGCCAAGAACTATCAGGCGGCCGAGCGCAAAGGTGTGGAATTTGAAACCTTTCAAATCTACGGCTTCCTCGCAAAAAAACTCATCCGCAATCTCGTGGAAGACGAGCGGGTATGGCTCACCTACGATAGCGCCTATGCCGCCTCCAACCACCGGGATGAACAGGGCAGAATCCTCGCCTACGTGTGGTTTGCGCTCCATTACAAAGACAACCGGGATGAGAAGGAGGCGGAAAAATTTCTCGGCATCAGCACCGAAGAAAGGCTTCTCAATGCCGAGATCATCAAGCAGGGCCATGCCTTGGCCGATGTCAATCTCCCTATTATTTATAGGAGGGAATTTGAGGTCCTGGAGCAGAAGGCCAAGCAAAATAAGGCGGGGTTTTGGAGAACGGAGTCCCAAAGTTACGACGAAATTTTAGCCCGCGGCCAGGGGGCAAGGCTCGCCTCCGTCGCCCCTTACATTCCGCAGTCGGCGCGCGCGCTGGGTCTTGAGTCGGCACGGAAAACTTTTTCCAAACTGGTCGACATGGATCCAAAGGATTACCGGGCCTATTATGAGCGCTCCTGGCTCGGTGCCGATCCTTTTCATAATCAGGTGGGGGAACAAAATTTAATCGATCTCGACCAGACCCTTGCGCTTGCCCCTCGCGAGCAGTACTGGAATCTTTATTTGCATCGGCATTATCTTTTGCGGCTTCTTGGGAGGCATGCGGAGGCGATCGAGGCGTACGAAATGGCGGTGAAGTTATTTAAGAAAAAGCTGCCCGGCTCTGTGTTTTATTTATCCAAACGTACCAAGGAGCAAGGGGTCCTGCGCAATCCCAATCTCGAGGGTCATGAGAGGTTCGCAGGTTTTTTGGAAGATGGTTACCGCGCTGCGTTCAGTGGGGAACATTTTCTTTTTTTTATGGCGCGTTTTAAAGAACTAAGCTCCTCCGAGCAGGGCGAGGCCGTGCAGAGGGTCCTTCAAGCCCTTTTTAAACAGAATCTTTTTCACCAATACTACAAAGAACGGGAACGGTGGATCCATAAAGGGACCCCTCATCAACTGATTTATCTCAGTCAATATTGTCTTCGGGGATGGGAGGAGCCGGACGCTGTTTTGCAACTCATGGAGAGACCCGAGCGATGAAATATGTTTTCATTCCAAAGCCATTGGGTCAGACCCAACGGGTCAGACCCCCTTGGGGGTTGGAGACGCGGCCCAAAGGATCAGACTCCTTTTGAGGTGGGAGGCGCCGTCATCATGAAAAAGATTCTGGTACCCTTAGCGGATGGGTTTGAGGAAATCGAAACCGTCACGGTGATCGATGTGCTCCGCCGAGCGGGACTTGAGGTGGTGGTGGCGGGAATTAAAGCGGGCGAGCTCTTGGGTTCAAGGCGTGTGAAACTTGTCCCGGACACAACGCTTGAGGCGGTGCAGGGTCAGGATTTTGATATGGTGGTGGTCCCGGGCGGGCAGCCGGGAGTGGATAATCTCCGGCGCGATCCTCGGGTGCTCGAAATCCTCAAAAAAATGAATGTTCAAAAGAAATGGATCGGCGCCATTTGCGCCGCGCCGCTTGTATTGCAAGATGCCGGACTTGCCAAGGGCCGCAAACTGACCAGTCATCCTTCGGTTGCAGCCAGCCTTGCGGGAACTCACTACAGCGAAGATCGCGTCGTCGTGGAGGATGCGCTTGTCACAAGCCGCGGGCCCGGTACGGCCATCGAGTTTGC
>CAYJSI010000035.1:10326-17557 GCA_964373045.1 uncultured bacterium | reverse complement strand
GCAACGGCGCAGTTTTTCAGCTTGTGCCGCTGCGGTTTCAGAAAGAAATCGGTGTCATTACCGGAATCGTTGGCGCTGCCGGCGGCCTCGGCGGTTTTTTTCTTCCCACGTTTCTCGGGTTTTTTAAGGATACAGCAGGTTCTTATGGGATCGGGTTTTTGATTTTTGCCCTGATGAGTTTCTCTGCCCTGATCGTTTTAAGGTTTGTCCAGCGCGACTGGAGTTTTCTGCACCTTCCCGCGGACATCCTTTCGACACTCGAAAAAAAGAATGGTACTAGAAACGGTACAAAAATAATGAAATCCTCTATTCCTGGGAGTATTTTGAGATGAAAGATCGATTTGGACGGGAATTAACTTATCTTAGAGTTTCAGTGGTGGACCGCTGCAACCTGCGCTGCCTTTACTGCATGCCGCTCGGGGGCGCTGGCTTTGAAGGGTGGAGTGAACTTCTCTCGTATGATGAGATCGTGGCCCTCGTCCAATGTTTCGCGGATCTTGGGATCCGAAAAGTGAGACTTACGGGGGGAGAACCCCTTGTGCGGCCGAATCTCGCAGAGCTTATTTTTCGCATCCGGGAGATTCCCCAGATTCAAGAGCTCGCCATGTCAACCAACGGCGTTCTTTTAAAAAAATACGCGGGAGAGCTTAAATCGGCGGGTCTGGACCGGCTCAATGTCAGCCTTGACACCCTGCGTCGCGATCGTTTTCAGGCTGTTGCCAAGATGGACCGGCTTGCCGAGGTGCTGGAAGGCATTGACTGCGCGATCGCTTTAGGATTACGACCCGTCAAAATCAATTCCGTGCTCATGAAGGGGATCAATGAAGATGAAATTTTGGATCTTGTTTACTTTGCCATTGAAAGAGAAATCGAAGTACGTTTTATCGAGCTGATGCCAACGCACGCCTCGGTCCCGCTTGATGTTCGGGCGGGATTTTTAAGCAGTGCCGAAGCGAGGGCTAAGATCGAAGAAAAATTTTCTCTGGTACCCTACGACACTTATCTTTCTTCTCCGGCTCAAGTTTTTTCAATTGAGGGAACGCAAGCGCGTGTGGGATTCATCAGTCCTTTGTCCTGCGTTTTTTGTTCGCGGTGTAATCGGCTTCGCTTGAAGGCGAACGGCGCGCTTAAAACCTGCCTCCATGGAAAAGAGGATTTGAATCTCAAGGAGCTTCTTAGGAGCGGGACGCCGCTTGAGGAGATCAAGAGAAAAATCGAAGAGGTTGTTTACGGGCGGCCGGAACAGCATTTTCTCAATCAGGCGGAAGTTCCCCATAATGATTTTCAGATGTCGCATGTCGGAGGATAAAGATTCAATGATGCAAGTACGCTTAGTTTTATTTGCCCATTTAAGAGATCTGGCCGGCCGGCCTTTGCTTGAACTGCTCCTCTCGAAAGGTGCTTCGTGCGAGGAGGCATTGGGGCGTTTCCAAAGTTTGTTTGGGGTGTCGGATGAGTTGCTTGATTGCTGCCTTGTGGCGGTGAACGGCACCTATGCTGAGAAACATCTTCCTTTATCGGATGGCGATGAGGTGGCCCTCCTTCCACCTGTCAGTGGAGGCTAGAGATGTACCTTACGTCTTCTCCGATTGTCTTGAGTGAATTTTTAAAAGATCCTTCTCATTATCGGGCTGGGGCCAGTGTGCTTTTTCTGGGGCGGGTCCGCGAAAATTCCCACGGCAAGAAAGTTCTGACTTTGGAATATGAGGCCTATGAACCCATGGCCGAAGACATGCTGAAGGGTTTGGTTGAAACCTGCTTTCAAAAAGGGTCCCTTCTTGAAGTTCGTCTTCTGCATCGATTAGGCAAGGTAGGACTTGGCGAAATCGCCGTAGCGATCGAAATTTTAAGTGAACACCGCAGTGACGCTTACTCGGCTTCCCGCTTTTTAATTGAAGAGATCAAACGCAACGTCCCGATTTGGAAAAGGGAATATTTTGAGGACGGTTCGTATGCGTGGGGAAACTGCATTCATGAAGCCGTTCCGAGCTTGGGATCAGTATGATTGAATACCGAGAGGCGCTTCAAAAAATTCATGAACACCTGCCAAAACCTAAAAGAGTCAATTGCTTGCTTCGGGAAGCCTTGGGGCGCGTTCTGGCTAAAGATATTTTTTCGCCCACCCCTTTTCCTTACTTTGATCAGTCGGCAGTGGATGGCTATGCGCTTGGAGACGGGGGCGAAAGTCTTGAATTCAAAGTCTTGGGTGAGATTAAAGCGGGGGATGGGGCTCGATCTTCCCTTGGGAGAAGAGAAGCGATGAGGATCTTTACCGGTGCTTCGGTGCCGCGAGGAACATTGGCCGTAGCGATGCAGGAAGAGTCGAGCCGGATCAATGGAAAGGTCTTGATTTCGAAAGGGCTTGCGTCGGGAGAAAATATCCGAAAAAAGGGAGAAGATATTCAGAAAGGCGAAAAGGTTCTGACTCAAGGAACGGTGCTGGGACCTGTGCATCTGGCGTTGCTTGCCGCCTTAGGCATGAAAAAAGCGCCTGTCTTTAAGCCTCCCCAAGTCACTTTCTTTACTACGGGAAGTGAACTTGTGACACCGGGAAAGCAATTAAAACACGGCCAAATTTACGACACCAATAGCACCATGCTGGAGGCCCTCCTTGCCGAGCTTCAAGCGGATGCCCTTCCTTTGCCATCGGCCTCCGATGATCCAGCCGCAATCCGCAGGCGCATACGTCAGGGATTGCGCAGCGATGTCTTGATCATTTCAGGCGGTGTTTCGGTGGGCGATTACGATTTCGTTAAGGATATTCTAAAAGAAGAGGGCGTTTGCGAAATCTTTTGGAAGGTGAATATCAAACCAGCCAAACCACTTTTCTTTGGAAAACGCGGCCGGACACTCGTCTTCGGCCTCCCCGGAAATCCCGTTTCGGTGTTTATTGCCTTTGAAGAATTTGTAAGACCTGTGCTCCTTCATCTTCAAGGGAGAAAAACGGCCGATCGACCTCTGCTTCAAGCGCGCCTTGAAACCTCTTTTCAAAATGAGTCCAAGACGCGTTTTCTCTGGGCGGCCTTAAACGAAGAAAAGAAAAAAATGACAGTGAGGCCACTCAAAGGTCAGGGTTCGCATAGGATTGGCTCGCTTGCCCAGGCCCACGCGCTTATCCGGCTCGAACCTTATGAGCGGCTCAGGCAAAATCAGTGGGTATGGGTCAAAAAAATCAGAAAGGAGAATTGAAATGCCAGCTTTTTTGGGTGTCATCGGAAGAAAGGGATCGGGGAAAGTAGAAGGACTGACGTCGCTCATCGCTTGCTTGAAAAAAGGGGGTGTTCGGATCGGTGTCGTTAAACACATTGCCCACGAGGATGTGGAAGTGGAGGATTCCCATACGGATACTTTCCGTTATCGAAACGAAGGGGCTGAGAAGGTGATTTTGGCAGGACGGAAGCGGCTTGCCATTTTTGCAAACTTAGAGGAGGAGATGCCGCTACGGCAGCTCCTGCTGCAATTCCGATGGTACGACCTTGTTTTTCTGGAAGGTTATTTTTTAGAAGAGCTTCCCAAAATCGAGTTTCACCGCGAAGCCGCAGGTCCCATGCTCGCAGGGGATTTAAACCATGTGTTTGCGATTTGTACGGACCGTAAAATTGATTCGAGTTCGTCTGCGCACCCAACGCCTCCGCTTTTTTCCTTTGAGCGGCTGCCCGAGCTTGCAGATCTTATCGGGCAGGCGCTCATGAATCAATCGCTTGGGAGGGTTCCGTGTTAGGGAAGATTGCCATGAGCGCTATTGTCTTAGCGGGAGGCAAAAGTAGCCGTATGGGACGGGACAAAGCCCTGCTTCCTTTCGGGAAGCGAACGATGCTTGAACATTTAGCGGCCATCACCCCCTCTCTTTTTGAGGAGACATGGATCGTTGTGGACCAAAAATCCAAGACAGAAGGGCTTCATCTTGAAGGGGCTCAAGTATGTGAGGACCTCATGAAACACCGAGGGCCCCTTGCTGGACTCTACACCGGACTTTGCGCGAGCCACCTAAACGCTAATTGTGTTTTGACCTGCGATATGCCGCTTGTCGATGAAGCCCTTCTTCGAAATCTCGTCGATTATTGGGATTCTGATTTGGACGGCCTTTGTCTTGAAGATGCAAAAGGGCATCTTCAACCCTTTCCGGGTATCTACAGCCGTTCCTGCCGTCTCCTCATGCGGTCTTTACTCGATGTCGGAGAAGCTTCCATGAAACGTTTTTTGCAGGTGGCAGTCATTAAGCCCTTGCCGGTGAGTGAAGAGACGGAGCCGGCGTTTACGAATATGAATACGCCGGAGGACTATCGAGTACTCCTTGAGGCCAAAAAGGAGGCGAGCCGTGACTAGCGCGCGTCTTTCTCATATCGATCGCCACGGTCAAGCGAACATGGTGAGCATCGAAACCAAACCGGTGACGAATCGCACGGCCCTTGCCACCTGCGAAATTTTGATGAAGCCCGAGACGCTTAAACTTTTGAAAAGCGGCACCCTTAAAAAAGGAGATGCCTTTACGGTAGCCCAAATTGCCGGGATTCAAGCCGCCAAAAAAACATCCGACCTTATCCCGCTTTGTCATCCGCTTGTCCTTGAACATATCGAGGTTCGATTTCCGGAACTTCCTGAAGAAAAAGGGATTCGGATCGAAGCGGAAGTCAAAACATCAGCCAAGACCGGTGTTGAAATGGAGGCTTTGAGCGCTGCCTCTGTTGCCGCATTAACCCTTTATGACATGGCCAAGGCGCTCGAACCTGGAATGCTCATCACCCGGCTTCATTTAGTTAAAAAAACAGGAGGAAAGAGTGAATATTCCGATCAAAGCGGGTGTCTTGATCGCGAGTGATCGGTGTTCGCGCGGTGAGAAAGTTGATCAAAGCGGCCCGCTCCTGAAGACGCTTGTCGAACGCCTCGGAGGGGAAGTCGTGGCTTACCGGGTTGTTGCCGACGATCAAGAGATTTTAAAAAAATCACTTTGCCACATGGCGGATTCATTTCATTGTGATTTGATTTTTACAAGCGGGGGAACGGGCATTGGACCTCGGGATGTAACGCCTGAAGCAACCCGCAACATCCTCAATAAGGAGATTCCAGGGATTGCGGAGGCCATCCGCACAGCCAGTCTCGCTAAAACTAAAATGGCCATGCTTTCCCGCGCCGTGGCAGGGATTCGGGGAAAAAGTCTTATTGTCAATCTGCCCGGAAGTCCGAAGGGCGTGGCGGAAGCCTTTGAAATTCTGCAACCCGTACTTTTACACGCGTTGGCACTCATTCATGGGGAGGTAGAGGATTGCCAGAAATTATTGTTCTCGGGACGCTCGTCTTAATCGCAGCGTTCCTTTATGCAAGCGTCGGGCATGGGGGGGCTTCTGCCTATCTGGCGATCCTTTCGTTCTATTCACTGTCCCGCACCTCGATGGCTTCAAGTGCGCTTCTCCTGAATTTGCTGGTGGCGGGCATCGCCTTTGGGTCGTTTTACAGGGCTTCCTTTTTTTCATGGTCTCTGACGTGGCCTTTTGTTCTGACTTCGTTCCCGTTAGCTTTTCTCGGCGGGACGTTAAAGGTTTCTCTTTCGCTTTATTCTTTGCTCCTTGCCGGGACACTTCTTTTTGCAAGTTATCGCCTGTGGTTCCATCGCGATGGCAAGTCTCAGCCTCCTCGCCGCGTTTTTTGTTTCCTTCCTTTTGCGTTAATTCTCGGGGGCCTTATCGGCCTTCTTTCGGGAATCGTCGGAGTCGGAGGAGGTATTTTTCTAAGTCCAATTTTGCTCCTGATGGGTTGGGCGGGACCCAAACAAACAGCCGCCGTCTCTGCTTTTTTCATTTGGGTCAATTCGCTCGCCGGGTTTTTAGGGAGGATATCTCACGATCAATGGGAGCTGAGTCCCTGGTTTCTTTGGATGGTGGGGTTCGCGTTTTTGGGAGGCTGGTTTGGCGCCCATTCGGGATCCCGGCTATTCCCGGCAAAGGTTCTCACTAAAATTCTCAGTATTGTTCTACTGACCGCCGCGATGAAGCTTGTTCAAAAAGTTTGGATTTAACCATGAACCGCCTCTCTTATCCTAAACAGATCCTTGAAGAGGAATTTCATTATGCGCCCTCGGTCCTGGCTGAGGAAAGCATGAGTCTTCAGAAAAATACTCTGGATTCATCCAAAGACAAGGTGCTCATCGATAACGGTCTTATGGAGTTGGAGGTTCTGGAAGTTCAAAAAAATCGGGTAGCCTGCAAAGTGAAAGTGAGCGGTATCTTGGGAGAAAACAAAGGCATCAATCTGCCGAATGCTTCCGTGACACTGCCGGCCATGAGTGATCAGGATCAGTTGAGCCTGGAGGCGGCCCTGATTTCTAAATTCCGTCCCGTTTCCCTGATTATTGCCCTGACGCCTTCCAAAGAGGTCTCGCGAAAACTCATGCTACTACGGGGTGTTTTGCCTCTCCAAGTTCCCGCCAGGGAATCAAGCGACCTTATGATTCGCGAGAGTCATAACGCCGTGCTTAAAACAGGGGTTCTCAAACAAGGAGATCCTGTGGTGATGGTCTCGGGCCGCAAAGGCCTTCCTGCTTTTAGTTACTCCGTAAAAATCCTCCGCGTCGGGGAAGTCTAGATCTTCAATTCTCTTATTGTCACCCTTCCTTGTTATCAATAGAATATCCCCTTTCTTGGGCGCGTAGCTTCCGCCACAAGACATGGCGGGCAGGCAGTTGGTTTTTGATATGTCTTGTGGACGGATCCGCCGAGATTTGTGGCAGACAGTAACTCATTGCGGGCGATTAGCTCAGCTGGTTAGAGCACACGCTTCACATGCGTGGGGTCATAGGTTCGAGTCCTATATCGCCCACCATTATTTTTATTTTCTCGGGGATGGCGGGGCGGCCAAGCTAGCAGATTTACCCGCCTGTCTGTCGGCCGGAAGGCCGAAGGCGGGCACACACAATTTTGATCATGCCGGGGTGGCGGAATTGGCAGACGCGCTAGCTTCAGGAGCTAGTGGCCGCAAGGTCGTGCGGGTTCAACTCCCGCCCTCGGCAGATGCATCGAATATGAAGTATTGTGTTTATGTGTTAAAAAGTAAACGAGATCATAAGTTTAGAGAGTTGATACGAGTAAATGACGGATGAGTACCTACAAAGTGTTTGTTCGGCAGACCTGCCTTTGGGCAAGTCATAAAAGGAAAAAGCAGACTTGCCCGCCGGCAGGCGGGCGCGCTAGCTTCAGGAGCTAGTGGCCGCAAGGTCGTGCGGGTTCAACTCCCGCCC
>CAYJSI010000035.1:500-10226 GCA_964373045.1 uncultured bacterium | reverse complement strand
CGGCAGGCGGGCGCGCTAGCTTCAGGAGCTAGTGGCCGCAAGGTCGTGCGGGTTCGACTCCCCCTCTCCGCAAAATAATGAGCCGTTATTCTAATGCAGCCTGTCGCCACCAATCGAAAAGCCTCCTACGATTATTTCCTCTACGACCGCTTTGAAGCGGGAATTGTCTTGACGGGTTCGGAAGTCAAATCCATCCGTGAGGGGAGGATTAATCTCAAGGACAGCTTTGTCCGCATCCTCCGTAACGAGGGCTTTCTTTTTAACTGCCACATCACGCCCTACTCCAGGATTCAGGGTCATGTGGAAGTGGACCCGACGCGTTTTCGAAAGCTTCTTTTAAAGCGCTCTGAGATTAATCGTTTGGCGGGTTCGACCAGTCAAAAAGGTTACGCCATCGTTGCGCTTTCGCTTTATTTTAAAAAAGGTCTGGTGAAGCTTGAGATTGCCCTGGCGAAGGGCAAAAAGCAGTACGATAAGCGCGAGGCCATCAAGCGCCGCATCCATGAAAAAGAAAGCGCGGCCGCCATTAAATCCAACACCCGAAAAAGCCGATAAAGGGGAGTGTCCGTCGAATCAATCGGCATTTTCGGGTGGGAGAGCACGGTGACGCAGGCTCGAGGATTGGGCGTGCCAAACCAAAAATGTGCTCTCCCGCTTTATTTATGGACCGATTGAGACCCCTCCCTAAAAGTGGTATAATTTTCCAGAATTTCGATCTTTCTTATGGGGGTGAATAGTTTCGACAGGGAATCCTGTCGTAAGGGGAGCATGCAGAGGTTGCTAGGAGGCCTCTTTAAACACCTGGCAAAACACAAATGCTGACAAACTCAGCTGGAACAACAGAGCTTCGGGGCCGCTTGCGGTGCCGAGCTTTGGGGTTCTGCCGATCGCTGCTTAACTGCTAGCGACGTCACGGAGCCAACGCCTGCTAGGCACCTGTGACGACACAGCAGGCTGCTCATCGGGTTGCGCCATTCGGCCCGGTGCTAAGACTTAGGTGGATCGTTTCGTGGGATCCTGGCTGTGGGAGCCCTCGGGATTAAACAAAACGCAGACTGAGCATGGAGATCCTCTTACGGCGAATTTCTTGGACGGGGGTGCAATTCCCCCCACCTCCACCATATTCCAAAGTAAACCAGGAAGATGAAGACCTGGAAGTCGAGCATTATGCGTACGAAAATGCTCGACTTGTCTTAATTTCTACTGATTGCGTACCTGCTTCACAATCCCTTTCTCAAACCCCCTGATCAGGCCACCACAACGCTGATCGGCTACTTTCGGCTTCAGAACATATCAATCCCTATCCAGATTCTTTTGAACGCTCACAGGTCAAAATCGAACTTAGATACAAGAAGCTGTTTTCCATTCTCTCCTGCGCATACCCCAGCCTATAAGCATTTCGGTTTGGATAGAGTGACCGACTCATGTCTATGGTTTCGGCATTTTAGCGTTAGTAGGGTATCCAACCTCTTTTTTGAACTCCAACCTCGCGAAAAACGAAAAAATTTAAAATTTCCGCTAAAGTTTCATTCTGCCGTGTCGATAGAGTTGCCCCGCACAGAGATATTCCGGGGGAATTTTCACAAAAACATGAACCCGGCCCCGCTTTTGAGGCTTTTGTAAAGGAACCCACCATGGAAAACTCAAACTTTCTCAAAAACTCCCAAATTGTCATCCTCGGAATCTGCATTGCCGTAGCGACCATTGTCGCTTCGCTGATCATTTCGAGGGGACTCATGAACATCAAACGCTTTTCCAGTGAACTGATCCAAGTCACCGGAGCCGCTGAAAAGAAGATCCTCTCGGATTATATGGTCTGGAGACTGGACTTTTCCCGCCGGGATATTCAAATGACCGCAGCCTACGAGAAGCTCAAGGGGGATTTTAAGTCAGTTCGGGATTATCTGATTGCCAAAGGAGCAGCAGAAGGGGAGATTGTGGCCTCACCCGTGACAACCAAGGTTCTCTACAAAAAGAACGAGAAGGGAAATGACACGAACGAAATCGAAGGCTATCTCCTGAGCCAAACCCTGGAGGTCAGATCGTATCAGGTGGAGAAAGTTACGGCTGTCTCACGGGAGGCCACGGAATTGATCACTCAGGGGATTGAGCTTGTGTCCAACCCGCCGGATTACTTCTACACCAAACTGCCAGAACTCAAACATGAGCTCCTTTCCGAAGCGACGGCAGACGCCAAGAAACGGGCTGAACAGATGGCCTCATCCACCGGAAGCAGGATCGGGACCATCCGCTCCGCCAGAATGGGCGTATTTCAAATTACACCCGTGAATTCTTACGATGTTTCGGATTGGGGGATGAACGACACCACGTCCCTTGAAAAGAAGGCCAACGCCGTCGTCAAAGTTGATTTCGCAATTTTGGCCTGAAGTTTTGCTTGACAGAAAACATCGTCCAATGTAAGCTTACACTGCAATGAAAACTTTAGGGCAGCAAATCAGAGAATTAAGAGAAGTGATGGATCTCTCACTGCGGGAGTTGGCGCGAAAGCTTGATCTCTCTCCAGCTTTTATTTCTGACGTTGAGTTAGGGCGCAGACATCCCTCCGAAGAGGTCCTTGCAAAAATGGCCAAAATACTGGGCGCAAATTTAGAAGACCTTAAGACTTACGATCCACGAGTACCGATGGAGGACTTAAAACAGATATCCGCAAAGGACCCATCGTTTGCTGTTGCCCTCAGAAAAATTAAAGATCTTAGCCCTCAGGAATTGGAACGCCTCATTAAGAAGGTTTCCAAAAAGGGGAAAAAGTTGTGAAAATGTGTCGTGCACAAAACGGGCCTTTTACAGAACGCCCGTATTATGAGCTGAAAGATATTGAAGCAATGTGTATCCAAGAACTTCAAGGTTCCGGTTTATATCCTCAAAAGCCAGAGCCAGTGCGGATAGATCGGTTTATTGAAAAGCGTTTTAATGTTGTCCCTGAGTGTGATGACCTTGAAGATGGTGTTCTCGGGCTGACCGTTTTTGGTAAAAAAGGGGTCGAAAGAATTATAGTAATAGTAAGTAAGAACCTAGATAAAGAGAACACCAAAGCAGCGGAACGGCGTATTCGATATAGACAAGAAACGCTCAAAAACATTATTTTTTTCATTTCGCTCATGCCTTTGATACAGGCTGGACGCGTCAATGTGATCCCAGATCCGATGAATTTTTACCCTTCTCTCAGACAACAGATTATGGCTGAAGCCGAAAAGCGCCGTAACCAAGTCAAGTTGGATAATAAAACTATCGAGCCAATGAAAAAGCTGATGTGATGATGGAAGACCATAAGCGATTTGTGTTTAACCTTCCGGATAATCATTTGAGACTGCCTAGTTTTAGGATTTGAAAATGAGTACCGCAAAAGAGTATTACAAGATTTTAGGGGTTTCAGAGAAAGCCTCGGCGGATGAAATCAAAAAAACCTACCGCAAGCTGGCCGTCAAGTATCATCCGGATAAAAATCCCGGGAATGTGAAGGAGGCGGAGGCGAAGTTTAAGGAAATTTCCGAAGCCTATTACATTTTAAGCGATGAGAAACGCCGCGCCCAGTACGATCAAATGAAGAAATTCGGAGGCTCTTACAGCGGCAATTTTGCCGGGGCGCAGGGGTTTGATTTTGAGGAACTTCTGAGGCAATTTGCTCAGGGGGGCAGTTCCCGCGCCGGCCGGCCGGCCGGCGCCTACGCGGGATTCAGCGATATCTTTGACGAGCTTTTTGGAGCCCGCGGCGCCCAAAGTTCATTCCGCTATTCAACGAAACGCGGCACTCCCGCCTATGGGTACGGCAACGATGATCCCTTTTCCAGCGACTATGGGTCGGGCGATGAAACGGCACAGGGCGGCGCGGATGTCCATGTCATCCTTCAGATTTCAAATGAGAAGGCCGAAAAGGGAGGCAAGGTGACCTTTAAGACTCCCGAGAAAAAAACCATCTCCGTTCGAATCCCGCCTCGTACCCAAGCGGGGCAAAAGCTGCGTCTTACGCGCCAGGGGCGTCTTTGTGCCTCCTGCCATCACGAAGGGGACCTGATTTTACAGATCAAGGTCCGCTGATTTTGCACTCGAGCCCGCCCATGAAAGCCAAGCGTCCCTATTCCACAAGAATCCCAGAGCTGGATGAGAAGATTCAGAAACTCCTCGAAGCCGCCGGCGCATCAAAAGACCGCGATCTCCTCCAGGAGATGGTGATCACGGCCGTCAAAATTGGCGAAGACGGCATGGACCGGGGGGACATGAAGATGATGAATACCGCCATGAAGGAACTCCGCTACGCGCTCAAGGTCTTTTACCCTTACCGGCAGATCCGCAAGGTGGCGATTTTTGGCTCCGCCAGGACGCCGAAGGAAACGCCGGAATACCGCCAGGCCCATGAATTTTCTCGGGGGATCGCCAAAGAAGGGTGGATGGTCATTACCGGGGCCTCTTCAGGCATTATGCGAGCGGGTAACGAAGGCGCCAGCCGGGCGAAAAGTTTCGGTGTCAATATCCGGCTTCCTTTTGAGCAGGAGGCCAATCCCGTGATTGCTGACGACTCCAAACTGATTAATTTCAAATATTTTTTCACGCGAAAACTGATCTTTATCCGCGAGTCCGACGCCACCGTGCTTTGTCCTGGCGGATTCGGGACGCATGATGAAGGATATGAAACGCTGACGCTCGTTCAAACCGGGAAAACGAATCCGCGGCCGATTGTCTGCTTGGATCCCCCCGGCAGCACTTATTGGAAATCCATGCGGGAGTTTATGGTCAAGCAGCTCGTCAAGCGCAGGATGATTGATGCGGAGGATCTCGATCTTCTTTATTTTACGCATGATGCCAAGACGGCCGTGCGGGAAGTCGTGCAATTTTACCGCAATTATCATTCTCTGCGTTACATCAGGGATCGACTCGTCATAAGAATGAGAAATACGCTATCTGAGAAAGTGCTTAAAAATTTAAATTCATCGTTTAAGGATGTTCTCAAAAAAGGGAAATTCGAGCAGTTGCGAGTGCCCTTTCCGGAGGAAGAAAATGAGCCTGGAATTCAAAGCTTTCCCCGCCTCGTATTCTATTTTGACCGCCGCCATTTTGCCCGCCTTCGGCACCTGATTAACGCCATTAATCAGGCCTAACCCAGACTTTTCATAACCTCATATAGTATAATAAGATAAGATCTATTTGTTGGGATAATGCCGACTTGACATTTGAGCACTTGTCAATTAAACTTTTATCAGGCTTAAAAAAAGTACTGATGAAGCACTGTCGGTGTTTGCGCAAAGCCTCAAAAAAACTCAGGCGGAGAATGAAAGCGGTCGATATAAAAAAACATTTATATCTGAGGGGAAAATACCCGCTTTAATGACTAAGTCCTTATGACGCTCATTAGCTACTACGAAGAAAAGAAGCCGTGGGAAATGAAAGCGGTCGCGCTTTTTGTGATCGTGACATTTCTTGTGACGCAGACCGATATGCGTCTCGCTTTTGCCAATCCAGTAACCCCCGCCCCAACAGCTCCTGCTACGCTCGATCGTCACCCGCACCAAGAAAAGGACGACGTCCGTTATCTGCAGGATTTTAGCGGCAATCCCGACAACCCATTGAGCCCAGCCGATCAGCAGCCTGAAGCGAAGGAAAAAGGCACCATCACGCCTCAAGACGCCGCGGCGCGGGCTGAAGCTGAAAAGTCGGCAGAACCAAAGGATACATCCTCGCAATCTTTCTTGTCGAGTGCTCTGCCGCTTAAGCAGACGGAAGGAACTCCCACGATCGAGGATGTGGGCGAGAACCGAAGTAAGTACTCCTATGCCAATGGGAGTTATTTTGTGGCGGACAAGCTCACGACTCGAGTTTATGAAATCGGTGACAATACGGGTAGGGATGGCAAGTTTGAAGTCCGGCAGTTTATTTACGATTACGAGGAGGAAGAAGGTGCGGAGGTGGTTCGAATCGTGACGCTGCCATCCGGGGAAAATGAACTCCCGACCTACGAAATTTATCTTGCCCAGGACGACGGAATGCTGGGCGCCCGTCTTGAGAGGGGTCTAGCGGTGGAGGATCATGGCAAGCCGACGTGGATTGAGACCCATCATTATGATCTCAAGAACAATACCATGACAGAGCTTGATCCCCTGAGCGCGACCTTCAAGCGTGTTTTTGAACTTGGCGAGGATCAAGAGCCCTACCGGCTTCTCCATTATGAGCATCTCGGGGGTGAGGAGCCCATTAATTTTAAGATCCAGTATGATGATGTCAAAAAAGAATACCGCCTCTTTGATTCGATCACGATGAGTTATGAAGTCCACCGACTGGTGAGCGGAGACGAAGCGGGAGAGCTCCTTGAGATGGGAAAATTCAAGGACGTGGCGGGCAAAGAGGTGGTCGTAAGCCGTATTCGTTTAACTGAAATTATCCGGGAAGAGGGTCCGACCAAGGTTTTTGAAATCTCAAAGCCTTCAGAGGATCCCGGGTATTTATTGATCGCGGAAAATGTGAACGGGGCCATGGGTCGGACGTTGCGCTTCCGCGACGGCAAGCAGGCAGATGTCGAGTACAAGTATGATAAAAACCCGGAAACCGGCAGGGAAACCGTAACCGTGATTGACTATGTTCAGGGGACATTCCTGCGGGCGGAACTCTTGCCCAAGGCTGCCGAAGAGCTTCAGAAAACCGGCATGATTCAAAGCTTGGATGGCTTATTTGAAGCGGGGATTTATGTTAAAGGAGTGATCCCTCAGTTTAAGACCTTAGTTCAAAAACTGGCCGGCACCTGGACCGTCACGGATCCAGATGACAAAGATGTCCTCAAATTTGTGGGAATGATTCCCGGCCGAGATGAAAAAGAACCCTTTCGCCTGCGCGGCCCCCCGAAGGGCGACCCCAGCCAATTAACCTCTCTCGTTTACCAGTATGATCCTGCAGCCCATACGCGTACGGAGTTTGATCTTACGAGCAAAACGTACGTGACGTCGCCCTTTCCGGCGGCCGCGGATTCGAATCAAACCCTTGAAAAAGGGACCTTTGATCTTGATCCGGAAGGCAAAATTACCTCCCTGAAGCCCGAAGCTCCTTCCTATATATATACAGCCACAGAAGCCCGAAGTTTCTCCTACGCCTACGAACTTTTAAGCCAACCTGATATTGCCACGGCGGTCATTGTCGACCGGCTCACCGAGGCCGACCTAAAACAGCTCCTTTCTTTGGGGAAGGAAGTCGGCATCCTGGTGCTCTACGGACGTATTGTCCTCTTTACCACAAGCGGCGAAGAGGAGCTCAGGCTGCCTCCCGCAGTAGACGCTCTTATTGCCAAGGCTGGGTTTATTGCCCATACCCACCCCATGAATATCTCGGGTCCAAGCGAGGTTGATTTCGACCATGCAGGGGGTCTGACCGAATACGTCCTCAATAAAGCCGGCAGGGTTTATGGTTATGATAAGAACGGTCTTACCGTAAGAGGTGAGGCGGCGAGTTTTCTTTTGGCCCGACTTGAAGAAGCGGTTTCAAAGTGGGCCGGGACCGATACCGAAGAGGCGGAGGCCTGTCTAGCACTTCATGAATTCATTAAAGCGATGGATGCCTACGCCTCGCTTGCCGCTGAAAAAAGGATGCTCTTTCGCGCCGATGAGACTTCACCCGAGACCCCTCCTGCCGAGACCCCTACTCAAGAGCCATCGCCCCAAGCAGAGTCTGCCCCAAGCGCGACTCAGACGGCAACTCAGCCCCAGGTGGGCGGCGCTGAGATTCCTCCCGGAACCGGGGGTGGAGAAAATATCTCCATGGACGGAGATGTGCGCCGATTGCAGGACTTAATCCGGCGTTTTAATGAGTGCGTAAGCGATTCACGCAAGAGTCAGTACGATTGCGAGAAAATTAAACGGGATATCGATTCCCTGCAAAGCGCCATTGAAGGACAGGGGCTGCTCGGCCAATCCATGCCGGCCGCGGGAGGCGGCCCATCGGCGGAGGCTCAGCGGCAGGCCGAATCGGTGAATACGGAAAATCTCCCGCAGATCCCCGAGCTTCTCCCGAATCAATTGGCATCGCTTCAGCAGAACGCCCTTCCGACGGGTTTGCCCGGTGCTGTTGTAGGAAACTTTGCGAATGGCACGACAGCGATTAAGGCAGACGGCCTCATCCAATTTTGGTCCCGCAATCAGGACCAGACGCTGAACGCGCTCCGCGAAGTCCTGCAGATCAACCAATTAGGCCAGCAGGTGCGTTTTATCTACAGTGAGGACGGTCTGATTACTAAAATCACGCAGATGAACGCTTCGACAAGCCGCATTATGACGGGCCTGGATTCGAACTTGAATCCGACCTCAGGCAGCCGCTTTATTGAAGAAAATCGGGGAAGCGGGGGATCCGGCGGGGAACAGGCATCGGGAGGAAGCGGCGGCAGCGGGGGTTCCACTACGGAACATGGGAACGGCAATTTCAACAATCCCATCAGCCAGACATTTTACGATGCCCAGGGTCGGCCGACGCGCCGCGTGGACTCGAAGTCCGACGGCTCAAAGGAAACAACCTTTTTCACTATCGACACGAATGGAAAGGTCACCGAGAGCCGGAGTTATGGCGGTGAAAGAACACAGGAGCCATCCGACCGGGCGGGGATGATTACCCAAACTTTCTATAATCCCGCGACCGGCGCCCCGACCCGTTCGGTAACGCGAAATGCGGACGGAAGCTACAGCACCACCTTTTATTCCTCGGATACGGCCGGTAAAGTTACGGAAACTCGCTCCTATGACAATATTCTGGCGGCGGAACCTTCCGACCGCGCCGGGCTTCGCACACATACCTTTATGGATGCGAGCGGTAACCTCCTCCGCCAGGTGGTACGAAATCAGGACGGGTCGTATTCCACGATTTTTTTTACGAGCGTAAACGGCAAGGTGACGGAGAGCCGGACCTACGCCGGGATCCTCAGCGCAGAACCGGTCAATCGCGCCGGTCTTAAGAGCCAGACCTTCCTCAATGCGCAGGGAAATCCTGTCCGCCAGGTGACCTTTAATAGCGACGGTTCGGCGATGACCACCTTCTTTACCGTGGTGAGCGGCAAGGTCACAGAAACACGCTCTTATGCCGGCAACCTCACCACCGAACCCGCTAATCCTCAGACTCAAACCTTCCTCGATGCCAATGGCAACCCGGTGCGTCAAATCACCCGCAACCAAGACGGCACCTACACCACCACCTTCTTTAGTGTGGATGGAAGTGGGAAGGTAACGGAAACGCGAGGCTATAACGGAATTCTTTTAAGCGAGCCGACGGGTGTGACGCCTCAAAGCCGGACCATCCTGGATGCCAATGGCAACCCTATCCGCCAAATAACCCGCAATCAGGACGGCAGTTTTTCTACGACCTTTTTTACCGTTACGAGTAACAAGGTTACAGAATCCCGCACTTACACAGGTGACCTCACTTCCGAGCCGGCCACTCAGACGACTTTAACCGCCCAAACCTTTTTTGATGCCAATGGCAATATCTCGCGTCAGGTCACAAAGAATCAGGACGGATCCTTTTCCACCACCTTTTTCACCCTCGAAAACAACAAGGTCACAGAGTCCCGCACCTATTCAGGGACTTTGACGGCTGAACCCGCGACACAAGCGACTCTCACCAGCCAAACCTTTTTTGATGTGAATGGAAACCCTACTCGGCGCCTTGATTTTAAAAACGGCACAGCCTCCACCACCTTCTTTACCGTGGTGAGCGGCAAGGTCACAGAAACACGCTCTTATGCCG
>CAYJSI010000035.1:0-400 GCA_964373045.1 uncultured bacterium | reverse complement strand
GCAACCTCACCACCGAACCCGCGAATCCCGAGACCCAAACCTTTTTGGACACAAACGGAAATCCTGCGCGTCAAGTCATCCGCAACCAAGACGGCACCTACACCACGACCTTCTTTAGCGTGGATGGAAGCGGGAAGGTAACGGAAACGCGAGGCTATAACGGAATTCTTTTAAGTGAGCCGGAAAACCGGACAGGCCTTAAAACCCAGACCTATTTCAATGCTCTAACCGGCAACCCTGATCGCACGGTTACAACGAACCCTGACAACACCAAGACCACGACCTTCTATAGTTATGACGAGAGTAACAAACTCACCCAGACCCAAACCTTTAAAGGCGAATACGCCCAACTTGCCAATGCCCCTTCAGCCAATCTTCAATCCACGACTTACTTTAATCT
>CAYJSI010000034.1:0-18200 GCA_964373045.1 uncultured bacterium | reverse complement strand
TTCCGCACGCGTCAGTTGAAACATAAAATCGTGCGGAATCGATCCAGATTCCTTCGGACCGCTTGATTCAAAACCTTTGTGAAAACCCTGTAAAGCTTTGCTAGGTCGCGATCAAGCATAACCCTTTTACTACAAAGGAGATAGATCTTACTCTCAATGCTCTCCGGTAAAATGGCCGGGATAAACCGTTTGGCTTTCTTAGAGTGCGGTGTCATATATTTCAATATTAACTAAATTATATATTTATATAATACATAATTTAAGCGGCGAGTCAATTCCTATTTGATCGGTAGGATAGGCGAACGTCCTCTGCGGATGGAAAGTGGGCTTAGCGACCGGAGTCTGCCATCAGAAGGAAAGGAAGCGAAAAAAAATCTTTTTTTAACGGTAGAAAAGAGTCCAGAGGAAGTTCTGCTGGACAAAGACATAGCCCTGCGTCAGGCAATAGCCGATGGCGATTCCGATGATGAAGGTGGTAACATTTTGTTTCATGCGAGGTTGTTTACTTAGCTCCAAGTTCCCGTAAAACGCTTTTAATGAAACGCGGGGGAATATCTTGCCGAATGATAACGCGGCCGATCTTCTGAGGCAATACAAATCTGAGTTTTCCCGCCTTTTTTTTCTTATCCCGGTTCATGGCCAAGAGAATCTGTTTTGTGCTTAACCCAAGGCCCCTGAGTGAAATGGGTAAATGAAAGCGACGAATGATAGAAATGATACTTTGCTCATCCGAGGCCGAAAGCATCTTTAATCGAGCTGCGAGTCTTGCCGCCGCGGCCATCCCAATAGCCACGGCCTCTCCGTGCACAAGCCTCTTGTAATGAAGACACTGCTCAAAGGCATGGCCAAAGGTGTGCCCGAAATTAAGGATCATCCTCTCCCCCTTCGTTTCACGTTCATCACGGCTGACAACGCCGGCTTTAATTTTGGAGGACGCAAGAACAAGGTACGCGCAATCTTGGGGTCTCTTTTTTAAAATGGGGTCTCTGTTTTTTTCGAGAAATCGGAAAAGCGCCGGATCGCGAATGATTCCATATTTAATCACCTCCGCGAGAGAGGCACGAAATTCCAGATCGGAAAGAGTTCCAAGAACCGCCACATCGGACACCACGAGCCGGGGCGGATAAAAGGCCCCGACCAAATTTTTCCCTTCCGAAAGATTGATCCCGGTTTTACCGCCGATCGAGCTATCCACCTGCGCCAGCAGTGTCGTGGGGATCTGGATAAGATCGATCCCGCGCAGGTAAGTGGCGGCCGCGAACCCTGAAAGATCGCCGACTACACCTCCCCCCAGGGCGAGAATCATATCGCGCCGCTCAAAGTCCTGCTGAGAAAGGGCGTGATGTAAACGAAAGAGTTCCTTTTCGGATTTGGCCTTTTCTCCGTCAAGGACGAAGTGAACGCAGGAAAGATAACCGCTTCGCTTAAGCGATGTTTGAATTTTCTTTGCGTAAAAACGCGCGACCTTCTTTTGAGTGACGATCATCACCTTCCCGTGAAAAGAAAGAGAAGCGAGAAAGGCACCCACGCGGGAAAGCAGATTTCTCCCCACAAAAATTGGATAGGAACCGCGGGAACTACGGACCGTAACGGACTTCATCATTTTTGATTTTGCAGCCAGTTGAAAATTTTTTGCGCCACGCTGTCTGCGGTTTGGCCGTCTGTGGGAACCTGCCAGTCGCAGGCCCTTTCATAAAGGGGTTTTCGATATTGAAAAAGCTCGGCGAGGCACTGCCTGGGATCCCCCTGCCGCAGAAGCGGCCGGTCTTTTTTTTCTCTCACGCGCTGCCACAAGACCTCAAGCGAGGTCTCCAAATAAACCATCTTTCCCGTGGAGCGCATTCGTTCCACATTTTCCGCCCGAAGGATGGAACCGCCGCCCGTGGCAATCACCCGCGGACTTGTGCCCGAGGCTTCCTTTAAGACCGCGATTTCTTCCGAGCGAAACCAATCCTCGCCCTCTTTTTCGAAGAGGTCGTTAATGCTCCGGCGGGTTTTTTCCTGAATGAGCTCGTCGAGATCTACAAAGGAAACTTTAAGGAGACTTGCAAGCCGCTTCCCCGTCACACTCTTTCCTGAACCCATCATGCCGATCAAGTAAATATTAGACATAAGAAACCCGAAACCCGTTACCAGTAACCAGAGAAGGCCAAGGAAATATTTTTAATTCTGGTGTCTGGTTACTGGTTTCAGGTAACTTACCCATGGATTTGCTTGAGGTAGCCTTGGTAATTTCGCTTTGTTTCGGTTAGAGAATCGCCGCTGAATTTTTCGAGGAAGGCATCGGCGATGACAAAGGACACAAGATTTTCTCCAATGACGCTTCCGGCTGGAACCGCGCAGATATCCGAGCGCTCAAAATCAGCCTTCTCGGGTTGTTTGGTTTTCATATTGACTGAGGCAAGCGGTTGGCCCAGTGTGGAGATGGGCTTCATCGTGGCGCGCACAAGGATGTCTGCCCCGTTTGTCGTCCCGCCTTCGATCCCCCCTGCACGATTCGTCTTGTGATAATAACCTTTGTCCTTGCCGTAAAAGATTTCATCATGCGCCTGAGACCCCGGAAGCGCCGCCAATACTGTTCCAAGACCAATCTCAACCGCTTTAATCGATTGCATCCCCATTAAAATCTGCGCGAGCCGACCGTCCAGCTTACGCGTGTAATGAACATGGGACCCCAAGCCGATCGGAACGCCGGACACGCGCACTTCATATTGACCGCCCACAGTGTCTTTATTCCGCCTTGCTTCATCAATGGCGGCCATCATCTTTTTTTCTGTCTCCCGGCAAATGCAATTCACTTCAGACCCCTGCACCCTTTTTTGAATCGTTTCAAAGGTCAGGCCGGATTCTTCTTTAATTTTAGCCTTCCCGATTTGTGTCACATGGCTCACCAACTCCACGCCAAATTCCTTCAGGAATAATTTACAAAGGGCTCCCACGGCAACCCGCATGGCCGTCTCCCGCGCGCTCGCGCGCTCGAGGACCGGACGAATACCTTCATGGTATTTAAGCGAGCCTACAAGATCGGCGTGACCCGGGCGGGGCCGCAAAAGTTCCGGCATCTCGTCGATTTTGAAATCTTTATTCGTCAGCAAAAATCCCACGGGGGCGCCCGTTGTAAGGCCCTTCACGACCCCTCCTAGGATTTCCACTTGATCAGATTCGATCTTTTGTCTTCCGCCCCGGCCGTAGCCTTGCTGGCGGCGGGCAAGCTCCACGTTGATCGAAGAACGGTCGACCGCAAGCCCGCTTGGCATACCTTCTAAGATGACGGCTAGATATTTTCCGTGTGATTCACCGGTTGTAATGTAACTTAGCATAGCGTTTGCTCCGAGTTAGGATGAATCCCTTAAAATGGATTCCTTAAAGTGGAAGAAAAAATGACGTAATCCAGTCTCCGTAAAGATAAAACACCGCCCCTGTCAGGGCAAGAAAAGGGCCGTAAGGAATGGTCTTGGCCTTTTTGCCAAATTTTGCATAAAGGGCAAAGGGAATCGCCGCAAGCGGGGCTATAAAAAACACAAGGACAATTTCTTTTGCGCCGAGAAAAGATCCTATCATGGCAAGCAGCTTGATGTCACCGCCCCCCATGCTTTCTTTTTTAAAGATAAAATTTCCCGCCAGGCCGAGAACCCCGAGGAGCGCCCCGCCGGCAAGAAGTCCAAAGACTGCATCCCGAAGCCCAAGAACCCGCAGAGGCTCCCGGTGAAGCTCAGGCCAGAGGACGCTTGCGAGAATGCCCAGGGCCATTCCGGGAAATGTCAATTTGTCCGGGATGAAACCCGTCTCAAGGTCAGTGAGAGAGGACGCCAGGAGAATCAGAAAGAAAAGAGAGCCTGCCGCCCAAGCCCCTGAAAAACCATAAAGCCTCCACAGGCCGAGCAGGATCAGTCCTGAGATCAGTTCAACCGCAAAATACCTTGTGGAAATTTCTTTTTGACAGTGCCTGCATCGGCCGCCCAAGCACATGAAACTTAAAAGCGGGATATTGTCAAACCAAGCCACGGGATGCTGGCAGTGCGGACAATGCGAACCGGGCTTTATGATCGATTCGCCCTTTGGAATGCGGTGAATGCAGACATTCAAAAAGCTCCCGAGAATAAGTCCAAAAATAAAAACAAAAACCCCGATGATCATGAAGTTTTCCCTTTCAAAGTTTGAGTAAGAACCTTTCGCATGACTGAAAGGGGCGCATTTTTCCCGGTCCAAACCTCGAAACTGCGCGCCCCTTGAGCCGCCAGCATCCCAAGTCCATTAACGGCTTGATGGCCCCGAGACTTTGCAAGCTGAAGAAAGGCCGTTTTGGACGGACGATAGATCAGGTCATAAAAAACGGCTTTCCTTACACCTCTCTTCCGACGCCTTACAAGAGAAGGCGGTAGAAGGGAGCCATCCTTGGGGTGAAGACCCACGGAGGTGGCGTTGACAATCAAGTCAGCTTCCGACACGGCTTTTTTCAAAGGGTCACGATCAAGATGAAGCGCCTGAAATCGCGTCAATCTAAAATGAGATTTGAAATCTCGCACCATCTTGCCTGCCCTCAGCGGATGACGATTGGCAATCTGAATCTGCCTTGCTCCTCGACTGGCAAGCGCATAGACCACGGCGCGTGCGCTGCCGCCGGCCCCCAAGACCAAAATATTTTTTCCTTGGGGATGGAAGCGCGCATCGACTTTCAGGGAATCCAAAAATCCTGAGGCATCGGTATTGGCACCGAGCCAGCGATTTCCCTTTCGGAACACCGTGTTGACAGCCCCGATCAAGCGCGCCTCTTTCGTTAATCCATCCAAAAAAGGAATAACGGCTTCCTTGTAAGGAACGGTCACGTTGAAGCCTTGCAAGGCAATACGAGTGGAAAGCGAGCGCATCACCTTTCGAAAATGAGAGGGGCTAAGTTCCAAGGCCAGGTAGAAGGCTTTGATCTTGCAAGATTCAAAGGCCGCCTCCTGCATGCCGGGAGACAAAGTGTGGGCGAGAGGATACCCAAAAATTCCGAAAAGCTTGAAGTCGCTCACCCCGTTAGACCGGTGATGGTTCTGTGGATGCCCGTAAAAGATGGCGCGACAGAATTTTATTGATGGCAAAAAGATAGGCCTTGGCGCTGGCCTCGATAATATCTGTACTCGTGCTGCGGCCGGCCACTTCCTTCCCTTGGACGAGAAGCTTGACGATGACCTCTCCTTGCGCGTCTTTTCCGCCTGTTACGGATTGGATACCGTAATGGATCACCCGAGCGCCGGATTTGACGATCTTTTCAATCGCGGCGTAACAGGCCTCGACCGGTCCATCCCCATCTCCCATCGCTTCCCGGTTCTGCCCCTTAAAACCCAGACGAACGATGGCTGTGGGTTTATGGTCGCTTTCGCTCGTGACCTTAAGATAATTCAGTTTCCATGTCTCCGGAATCTCGATCATCTCATCTTCAAGAATGGCCTCAATATCTTCGTCAAAGACATATTTTTTCTTGTCCGCAAGCGCCTTGAATCGGGCAAAGGCCCGCTCGATTTCTTTGGGATTGAGATGAAAACCCAGCTTTTCGACTCTTTCAGTAAAGGCATGGCGGCCCGAGAGCTTGCCTAAAATTAATTGGCTGCCCGATAGGCCGATCCTTTTAGGATCAATAATTTCATAAGTCTGGCGTTTTTTTAAGACGCCATCTTGATGGATCCCGGACTCGTGGGAAAAGGCATTGCGGCCCACGATCGCCTTATTCGGCTGGATCACCATCCCCGTAAGATGCGACACCAGCCGCGAGGTCTTAATAATTTCGATTAATTTAATCTCCGTGTGGCAGTCCACAAAATCCTTGCGGGTATCAAGGGCCATGACAATTTCCTCAAGCGAGGCATTCCCCGCGCGCTCTCCGATTCCGTTGATGGTGCACTCCACTTGGTTGGCCCCCGCCAAAACCGCGGCTAAGGAATTGGCCACGGCAAGACCGAGATCGTTGTGGCAATGGACGGATAAGACAACACTTTTCCCGAGCTCGTGATTTTTTTTGATCAAAAAATGAATGAGCTCTTCAAACTCCTGGGGAACGGTGTAACCCACCGTATCCGGAATATTGATGGAGGTAGCGCCGGCATCAATGGCCGCACGCACTGCCTGAGTCAGGAACTGCGGCTCGGTGCGGGCCGCATCCTCCGGCGAAAATTCGATCTCTTTAAAATCTTTCTTGGCCGACTTAATGTGTTCAACCGCAATCTGAAGAATTTCCTTCTTGCCTTTTTTTAATTTATGCACGCGGTGAATCTGCGAGGTCGCAAGGAACACATGGAGCCTCTTCGCCCGCGCCTTCTCAAGGGCCTTCCGGCAGGCATCGATGTCTTTGGCGACCATGCGAGAAAGTCCGCAGATCACGGGTTTGCGGACAGCCTCCGAGATCATTTGAACGGCCTGGAGTTCGCCGGGAGAGGAGGCAGGAAATCCCGCTTCGATGATGTCCACGTTTAAACGCTCAAGCTGCTTGGCGATTTTTAGTTTTTCATCAGGCGTCAGAGAAGCGCCCGGCGACTGCTCGCCATCCCGCAGCGTCGTATCAAAAATGTAGATTTTTCTGCCTTGTTTGGACATAAATTTTGGTTGTACGGGCGGCTCGCGAGTCGCCCCTACGTTCAAGCCTGTACTTTTTCTTTTCTATTTCCGGCCGGTTTCTTCCCCGGCCCCTGAATCCAATGCATCATGCTGCGAAGTTCGGCCCCCACTTTTTCAACCGGGTGCTGGTCACAGGCGGCGCGGAATTTATCGAAATTCGGACGGCCTTTTTTATTTTCGGCGATCCATTCGCGCGCAAAATCTCCCGACTGAATTTCTTTTAAAATTTCCTTCATGGCTTGGCGCGATTCACGCGTGATGACGCGGTTGCCTCGGGTGTAATCCCCGTATTCGGCCGTATCCGAGACCCGCCGGTGCATCCCGGAGATCCCGTGGGCAAAAACCGCATCCACGATGAGCTTGACTTCATGCAGGCATTCAAAATAAGCCATCTCGGGTTGATATCCCGCTTCCACAAGCGTTTCGTAGCCGGCCCGGATGAGTTCACTTAAGCCGCCGCACAGAACTGACTGTTCTCCAAAGAGATCGGTCTCTGTTTCCTCGCGAAAACTGGTTTCGATCACACCCGCCCGCGTGCCGCCGATGGCCTTGGCGTGAGCCAGCGCCAACTGAAGAGCCTTGTCCGTCGCATTTTGATGCACGGCCACAAGACAGGGGACGCCGCCTCCCTCGAGAAATTGAGAGCGCACAAGGGCCCCAGGACCTTTGGGGGCCACCATGTAGACATCGATCTCTTTCGGAGGCTTGATGTAACCAAAATGAATGTTAAATCCGTGCGAAAAAAGAAGCGCCTTTCCTGGCTTCAGGTAAGGCGCGATACTTTTTTCATAGATTTCGGCTTGAAGATGATCCTGCGCCAAAATCTGGATGATGTCCGCCTTTTTGCCGGCCTCGTCAGCGGGGACGGGTTTGAATCCGTCTTCGATGGCAAGGTCATAATTTTTGCCGCCTTTGCGCTGGGCCACCATGACATCAACTCCCGAGTCCCTTAAATTAAGACCCTGGCCGCGGCCCTGGATGCCGTAGCCCACAATGGCCACTTTTTTGCCTCGCAACAGGTTTAAATCTGCATCTTTGTCGTAATAGATTTTTGCCATAAAGGTTCCTTTCAGATTTTAGAAGACGGGAAAAATTAAAATCCGCCGAGATGAATTACTGCGAGACTTTTTCGGGAGCCGACTTGGAGGATTTGGCCTTCGCCTGCGACTCTTTGGAAGGCATGGTCAACTCTTTGCGGCGCGCCATGGCCACCGTACCGGTCCGGACCACTTCCCGAATCCCAAACGGGCGAAGGAGCTCAAGCATGGCGTCAACCTTGCTCTCGCCTCCTGTGACCTCAATGGCGAGAGACTGCGGATTGACATCCACGATCTTGCCGCGGAAGGTATTGACGATCTGCATCACATCGTTTCGCGAGGAGGCATCCGCACGGACCTTCACCAGAACAAGTTCCCGCTCGATAAAATCGTCACTCGATAAATCCTCGACCTTGACCACATCAATAAGCTTGTTGAGCTGCTTGATGATTTGCTCCACGATGCGGTCATCGCCGTGGGCGACAATGGTCATGCGGGAGACGGAGGCATCATCCGTCTCTCCGACCGCCAGGCTGTCGATATTGAATCCACGCGCTGAAAAAAGCCCGGCCACATGAGCCAGCACCCCGAAATGATTTTCAACCAGAACAGAAATTGTATGTTTCATAACAAGATCTCCTTTAGGCCATATCCATGACCTGATCGAGCGCATGACCCGCAGGTACCATGGGATACACATTGTCTTCCTTGGCCACCACCATATGGGCCAGAGCAGGACCCTTGTGAGCCAAAAGTTTCTTTAGGGTGGGGACTACTTCGTCTCTCTCCGCCGCCCGCAGCGCAAAAAGCCCGCACGCCTCCGCCAGCTTCGTAAAATTAGGGTTGGACGGACCCAGTTCACAGCCCGAGTAGCGGCGCCGATAGAATAGCTCCTGCCACTGACGCACCATGCCGTGATGGGCGTTATCCATCACGATCAATTTCACGGGAATTTTATAATAAGCGGCTGTCACCATTTCAATGGCAGTCATTTGAAAGGAGCCGTCGCCATCGATACAAACCACCTGCTCATTCGGCCTCCCCAGCTGCGCGCCGATGGCTGAAGGAAATCCAAATCCCATCGTCCCAAGGCCGCCTGAGGTAATCATGCTTCGGGGTGAGGTGAATTGATACCACTGAGCCGTCCACATTTGGTGCTGCCCCACTCCCGTTGTGATCACCGCTTTGTGATCCGTCAGCTTGCCCAGTTGATCAATGACATATTCCTGACGAATTTCGTTGCCCACTTGCTTATATTTGAGCGGATGTTTTTCTTTCCATTCTTCAATCTGATGAAGCCAATCTTTCATATCGCATCTTTTATCCGAGACCAGTTTGTTGAGCTCCTTCAGAATCGGCTTAATGTCGCCAACAATGGGGTAATCCACCTTCACCACCTTCGAAATGGAGGCCGGATCAATATCGATGTGAACAATTTTTGCCTGCGGCGCAAATTTATCGATTTTGCCCGTGACGCGGTCATCGAATCGGGCGCCCACGGCAATTAAAAGGTCCGAATTTTGGACAGAATAATTCGCGTAATGAGTCCCGTGCATCCCGAGCATCCGAAGCGACGAGGGATGAGTCTCCGGAAAAACGCCAAGCCCCAGCACCGTCGTGGTAATGGGAATCCCGGTTTTTTCGACCAACTCCAAAAGCTCCTGATGGGCGCCTGAAACCACGGCCCCGCCTCCCACATAAAAGCAAGGACGCCGGCTCGCCTTGATGGCCGCAGCCGCTTTTTCAATCTGTTCTTTTAAAAGCTTAGGGTCTAATCGCTCCGGAAAGGGATTGTAACTTCGAATCGAGACGTCTTTCGGAAATTCAAACTCAACCTCGGCACGGCTCACATCCACAGGAAAGTCGATCAACACGGGCCCCGGCCGGCCGGTGGATGCGATATAAAAGGCCTCGCGCACGGTCCGCACTAAATCTTTTACGTTTTTTATAAGAAAATTGTGTTTCGTCACAGGACGCGTAATCCCCACCACGTCCGCTTCCTGAAAGGCGTCACTTCCGATCGCATGGGTTGCCACTTGCCCCGTAATGCATATCACTGGCACAGAATCCATGTAGGCTGTGGCAAGACCTGTCACGGTATTCGTCGCCCCGGGTCCGGAGGTCACCAAGCAGACCCCGGGACGCCCCGTGGCCCGCGCATAACCATCCGCCATGTGAGCGGCTCCCTGTTCGTGGCGCACAAGAATAAATTTCAATTGTTTTGAATCATAAAGGGCATCGAAGGTCGGCAAAATGGCCCCGCCGGGAAGCCCGAAGACATAGTCCACGCCCTCGAGTTCCAGACTCCTGATCATCGCCTGTGCGCCTGTTAACTTCACGGACTCTCCTTTATGTTCGCTCAATCGACTCGAGTGTTTCGCTCGAGCCAATTCTGCAGTTTTTTTCTGGATGACCGCGGCTTGCTTTTGGACGTTTGCGCCCATGATTGCGCCTTGCTTTCTAACCATTCAAAAACACGCTTTTTAAAATCAAGGGTTGAAAATTCTTCCTTCGAGCTAAATTTTTCCAGGTAAACCGGGTAACCTTTCTTTTCAAATTCGTAAGCCTTTTGAACCGTTTTCTGAATCAACCCTTGATTCTTCGGCCCCTCTTTTAACGCCACGAAAAAAGGGATCTGTTTCGAAGGATCCTGCTCCGCTTGAATTAATTTTTCAAAAGGGCCGACCCACGAACCATTCAGTAGCGCCACCGCGGAAAAAGCCTCAGGGTGATTCGCTCCCAAATAGGCGGCGTAATGAGCGCCCTCTTCTTTTCCGACAAGGTAGATCTTCTTAGCATGAACCTTATAACGCTCAGATACGCTCTTGACAAGCCCAAGCATCCATTTATCTGCCGCATAAGGGACGTCAGAGTCCCGGCGTTTAAAGCTCGGGACCAAGAGAATACAGCTTTTCCTCTTAGCAAATTTCACCCACTCCTGGGCATGGGGTTCGGGTTCCTCCCCATCCCCAGGAACAAGCACAACTAAAGGGTGGAGGTTTTTAGCCTCATAACCCTCCGGTACATAAACATAAACAGTCTGCTTTTGGCCTTCAAGTTGAAAGAGCCCGGTTTTTAGTTCACCTAAAAAGGTATTAGCGCTGAGCGCGGATGTCAAAAAAATCCAGGATAAAAGAAGCGTGACAACCATCAGGGCGAACCTTCGCCTGCTTAACGACGACAAAAACCCCTCCTACTTAATAAATGCGCCAATCTGGCTGTGCTGGAGAAATGACGTAACCCTCTGGAAAGACAAGGGTTTGAATATTACAACATGGGAGGGTGATTGTCAATTAGAGGCATCTTGCGAGGAACGTTCTCTCGTCGTAACTCTTTATGCTGCAGAACGAAAGAACGCTTGCAGGGTTATTTTGCAACCTTCAGGGATTCGAGCTTTTGAGTAAACTGTTTAGCCCGTTCTGTGATTTCCGCCCAGTTGTCCGAGCGGACAAGCGGTTTATCAAAGAGGGCCATGCAAAGCGAGACGGCCACAGAATATTTCAAATAATCCAAAACATTCTCAAGGGTGACACCGCCGTCTGCCACAAGTTTGAGGAAGGGAAAGTTGGAGCGCAGGGCCTTCATGTAGTCGGGCCCGCCCGAAAAGTTGGCAGGATATATTTTCACCAGATCCGCTCCAAGCTGATAGGCGTTCACCGCCTCGGTCGGGGTGGCGGCTCCCTGAATAACAAAGTTGTCATTATTCTTAGCGACGGTGATGACATCACGGTCCGTGTGCTGGCTCGAGAGGAATTTGGCGCCGGCCTTGGTGGCACGCTGCGCCATTTCTCCGTCGGTGATATAGCCCGCGCCAAAGAGATGGCCTTCTTTTTTGGAATAAGTTTCTAAGAGACGCGTCGCTTGAGGAGTTTGCATTGAAATTTCAAAAAGATGAAATCCGCCCGCCAGCGCGGCTTTGATCATATCCTCGGCATCTTCGGTGGAGCTTGAACGGATGACGGCAACAAGTTTGTGTTCTTCGAAACATTTCGCGATTTCAGTTTGTTCCATTTTTTGTTGAGTATACGCCTCCGATTCCGAAAGTGGAAAAATTATTGCGCATTCAATACCTGCTGTCAATGCCGAATCATTGAAAAAAGCCTATTTTTTGTGTTTTTGGCTGCCGGCGGAAGCAAGGACGCTTTCCCGAATACCTTCTTTGGCTTCAATTTTTCTGATTTCATCGCGATAGCGGGCCGCTTTGTCGAACTCCAGGGCATGCGAGGCTGTTTCCATGCGGCCTTTGAGGTAGGCTAGGTAAGTTTTGGTGGCATATTCCTTGGAATTCTCTCCCACGACCTCCGAGACAAACTCTTCAGCCGCCTTCCACTTCTCAATCCCCTCTTTAATTTCCTTGCGGATGGACTGCGGGGTGATGCCGTTTTTAACATTGAAGTCATTTTGAAGGCTCCGCCGCCGCGCGGTTTCTGTGATCGCCGTGTTCATCGCTTGCGTTCTCTTATCCGCATACATAATGACCTTGCCATTCACATGCCGCGCCGCTCGGCCGGCGATTTGAATGAGAGAAACATCGCTCCTTAAGAATCCTTCTTTATCCGCATCCAAGATAACCACGAGGGACACCTCGGGAAGATCCAGTCCTTCCCTCAGGAGATTGACGCCGATGATGGCATCGTATTTCTGAAGCCTCAGATCGCGCAGGATCTCGACACGCTCAAAGGCATTGAAGTCGGAATGGATATAATGAACCTTGATCCCGACCTCGCGGAGATAACGGCTTAAGTCTTCGGCCATTTTTTTTGTAAGCGTTGTAATGAGGATGCGTTCATTGGCCTTGGCGCGTTGTTTAATTTCTTTGATCAGGTCATCAATCTGACTTTGGGTGGGCCGAACTTCAATCTCAGGATCCATGAGACCGGTGGGACGAATCACCTGCTCGGCGATGATCTCGGCGCGCTGCATTTCATAGGGACCGGGTGTGGCAGAAACATAGAGCACCGGACCGATTTTGGATTCAAACTCGGCAAAGCGAAGCGGCCGATTATCCAGCGCCGAGGGAAGCCTGAAACCATATTCTACAAGCACCTTTTTTCGGGAAAGATCCCCTTGATACATCCCTCGAAGCTGCGGGACACTCTGGTGGGATTCGTCAATGAGGGTCAAAAAATCCTTGGGAAAATAATCAAGGAGTGTGTAGGGCATCGAGCCCGGCGCGCGGCCCGAAAGGTGCCGGGAATAATTTTCAATGCCCGCGCAGTAACCGACCTCGCGGAGCATTTCAAGGTCATAATGTGTGCGGGATTCGAGGCGCTTTGCTTCGAGGTCTTTTCCCTCCTGCGTCAGTTCCTTCACCCGCTGGGCCAGTTCTTCACGAATGGACTGAAGGGCCTGCTTCATTCGGTCCGTCGATGTGACAAAGTGTTTGGCGGGATAAAGGGCAAGGTGGTCAAGTTCCCTAAGCGGCGTGTGCTGCACGGGATGAAGGAGGGTGATCGATTGAATCGTCTCTCCTTGAAATTCAATGCGATGAGGATTTTCCCCGTAGGAGGGCAGCACATCGACCGAGCCGCCCCGCACTCGAAAGGTTCCGCGCTTTAAGTCCGATTCTGTACGGCTATACTGAATGGCCACCAAGGCCGAGAGAAATTGATCTCGCTCCCAAGTTTGACCCTTCTCAATTTGAACCAGCATCCCCTGCCAATCCTCCGGCGCACCCAGGCCGTAAATACAGGAAACGCTCGAGACAATGATGCAGTCCCGGCGCGAGAGAATCGAGCTGGTCGCTGAAAGCCGAAGACGGTCCAGATCATCATTAATGGAGGCGTCCTTCTCGATATAGGTGTTCGTGTGGGGGATGTAGGCTTCGGGTTGGTAATAATCGTAATAAGAGACAAAATATTCAACGGCATTCCCCGAAAAAAATTCCTTGAGTTCGGAATAAAGCTGCGCCGCCAAGGTTTTATTGTGAGAGAGCACAAGGGTGGGTTTGCCGATTTGGGCAATGACGTTCGCCATGGTAAAGGTCTTGCCGGAACCCGTCACCCCAAGCAGCACCTGCTCTCTTTTCCCGGCACGGAATCCCTTGACGATTTTCTGAATGGCCTCAGGCTGGTCGCCTTTCGGGGTGAGAGACGTGGTCAGTTTGAAAAGAGACATAAAAACTTAAAGGCTAAAGGTGCCATACTAAAGGTACTAAAGGTGCCAGGCACCAGGCGGGTGCCTGGCACCGTCAGCATCAGTGGCACCATCAGCACCATCAGCATTAAATAATTAATCATTGATGAAGAGCGAAAAGTCGATCGATTTCACCGAATGCGTCAGCGCCCCCACGGAAATCTGATCCACGCCGGCCGCCGCATACCGGCGAATATTCCGGAGAGTGATGCCGCCGGAGGCCTCAAGAAGGATATTGGGATTGACGCTCCGCGCGATGCGAACCGCCTTCTTGAGTGTCGTTGGGGAAAAATTATCGAATAAAATAACACGCGGTCTCAAAGGAAGGGCCTCGGTCAGCTCTTTTAAATCCCGAACCTCCATCACAAATTTCCCGCGAAAACGCCTGAGCTTTTTTAAATCGCCGTGCGTCTTGTGATTTTCTTTCACGAAAATTTCATCATAGAGACCCTTTCGATGATTTTTTCCGCCGCCCGCTTGAACGGCCTGTTTTTCAAGCTCTCGCCAGAGAGGCGTCGTCTTACGCGTATCCAAAACCGCCACCCTTTGATTTTTGGCCTGATCCACATAGGCACGCGTCAGCGTGGCAATCCCGGAAAGATGGGCTAAAAAATTAAGAAGCGTTCGCTCAATTTTTAGGATGGACCGAACCCGGCCTCTTAACTGAAAAAGAATTTTACCCTTCAAAAAAGACCACCCATCCCGAACAAAATACTGTGCTTCAAGACTGGAATCCGTAATCTGAATCAGTTCTTGCACAACCACCGTACCGCAAAAAACACCTTTTTCTCGTGCCACCACCTTCGCACAACCGCGGACGTGATCCGGGATTAAGAGATCGGAGGTCGCATCCCCTCTGCCCGCATCTTCGAACAGGGCTTCTTTAAGATGTCTTTTTGTAATAGAAGATAGTTTCAATTTCATTGCAAAAACCTACAGGGTCAGACCCCGAAGTAACGGGGTCTGACCCTTTTGCTTTTAAAGAATTTCTTTAATACGCTCCGCCGGCCGCGCCAGGATCGCCTTCGAACCTTTTTCGACGATGGGCCGTTGAATTAAGTCCGGGTATTTCACCATCAAATCGATAATCTCTTCCTCCGAAAGCTTCTTCTCCGCAAGCTTGAGTTTTTTATAAATATCTTCCTTTTTGCGGAGGAGTTCGGCGGCCGGGATGCCCATTTTCTTAAGAAGTTCTTTGAGTTTCGCTTTGGAAATGGGATCGAGATAGTAATTGACGGCCTCAAAATCGACGTGGCGCTCTTTGAGAACGCCGTAGACCTCGCGGCACGTTGTGCAGGTAGGCTTCTGGTAGATGACGATCTTGGGCATCCCTTCCTTCCGTTTCAGTTTTTTTTGATTGTAACCGATGTAATGGCCTAAGGATAAGTGTATTTTATGACAAAATTTAAGCCATGTTGACTAAAATTAAGCGAGTAATTTTCTTTTGGGGGGTCGCCTTGAGCATACCGCTGGCGCTTCACGCCGCCGACCCTCCCGTTCCGGATCAAGCGAGGGATCAGCTTGTTTCTCAGTCAGAATCCTTCCGCAAACAGGCCAGCATTCGTCCCCCCGAACGTGAAGGTGAAGCCGAAATCGAAGCCAAAGAGAAAGAGGAGCCCATTGCCCAGGAAGGCCAATTTAGGTTTTTAGTCCACAACATTCAGCTCGAAGGCATTACCCTTTTCCCCCGTGAAGACCTGGCTGTTTATCTCTCTCAGTTCGAAAACCGGGAAAATTCATTCGGCGATCTCAAAAAATTGGCGCAGGCCATTACCAACCATTATCGCTCGCGTGGCTACACCACAAGCCGTGCCTATCTTCCTCCTCAGAAAATCGAGAATGGCACCGTTACCATCCGAGTCATTGAGGGAAAGATCGGAAAAATTATCATTGAAGGAAACCGGTATTTCCGCAGCAAGCTCTACGAGCAAACATTCGTCTTGCCCGATGACCGCATTTTTCAATACCAGGATCTTGAGTCGGGTCTGTACTATCTTAACCAAAAGCCCGACCGCCGCGCCAAGGCCTATTTGACCCCGAGTGACCAACCGGAGCAATCCGACATTATTTTAAAAGCAGAGGAATCCGTACCCGTTCATTTTGCCTATGAATACAACAACCGCGGCACTAAATTCACGCACCGCTCGCGCCACATCATGCGATTTACTCACAATAACTTCCTCGGGATAGGAGATATTTTTGATACCAATCTTTCGTTATCCGAAGAAGGTGCCTTTACGGCCGGTGCTTTCAGTTATTCTTACACTTTTGAAAAAACCGGCACCACCTTCGACGTTGATGCAAGCATCTCAGAAAGTATGCTGGTTAAAAGCTTGAAAGCCTTTGAGGTGAAAGGGAAATCCCGGAGCATCACACCGGGCATCCTGCAGAGGATCATGCGCACTCCCCGATTTTCGATGGCTGGTTTTCTTGGATTTGAAATTAAGGACTCGATGACCTTGATCGATGATTTCAAAACGAGCTTCGATCGTTCGAGGGCCGTCAAAGCGGGTCCTCGTGTATCGTACCTTGACAAATTCGGAAAATCATTCTTGGAAGCGGATGTGCATTGGGGCATTCCCAATTTTATGGGATCCCTCGACAATACGGATCCGCGTGCAAGCCGCCGCTTTTCCGGAGGTGAATTCATTTATTACACGCTAAGCGTGGCAAGACTGCAAAGACTCCCCTTTAATTCCTATCTCACCTCCCGTTTTGGGAGCCAGTTTACAAATGACTCGCTCACGTCACTTGAGCAATTCCGCGCAGGTGGAGCCATTTCGGTGAGAGGCTACCCCGAATCCGAAGTCGCCGGCGATTACGGTTTTACTTTCTCTCATGAACTCAATATGCCGGTACCCTTTGTGCCTAAAACCTGGGAAATGCCGGGGTCCACCAAAAAAATTGCGGACGCGGTCCGGTTGGTAACGTTTATTGAAGGAGGAAAGTCGTATCTCCTGCATCGTTATTCGCCTGAAACTGTGCAAAATCAATTCCTGCTCGGAACGGGTTTTGGAGTGCGGATGGACCTCGGCAGAAGCGCCTATCTTCAATCTGACTTTGGATTTCCTATCGGCGACAAATCTACAGAGGAAGACAAGCTGCAAGCGCATCTTTCTATTTCATCGGGATTCTAAAAGCTAATGGTGCCAGGCACCGTGCCTGGCACGGTGCCTGGCACCTTCTGCTTGACGGGGTCTGAGCCCAACTGTTTTTTGGGTTTTTACGCTTTTGCCGCCACCGCTAACTCGGTCGACTTGCCATCCTTCACAAGAAGTTGAGAGCCGTCTTTAGAGAAAGTTAAATTATACCCAGCAATTCCAACACGGATTTTTTCCATTCCAACTCCCGTCAGCGTATCAAACTTTGAGATCGTTCCCTCGAGACTGTTGTAAACAAAAAGATAACGGTCATTCGTGGTCAATGCCATTTGAGAAGGTCCGGCGCCGGTCTGAAATGAGCGAATCACGCCAAAGCCGTTCATATCGATCACCTGGACCGTGTTGTTCGCAAAATTGGCAACGTAGGCAAGGGTACGATTCGAATTCAGTAAAAGTTTTACGGCATCATCGCTCAGGAAGCTGGCAAGGTAGGCACTATTCATCAAAGGCCCAAGCTTCGACATTTGGCTTTGCAGAGCCAACGGAATTTCAGAGGATGGAGAGGCTGTCGATATGGCAGTTCCTGTATTTTTAGCCGCCTCAGAAAATCTTCGAAGAGAGGGAGAAATTTTAAGCGTTTCTGCTTTTCCTTGATTGAAGAATGGGCTTAGATCTGGAGGCGCAGATGCAAACGCAATCCAATGGGTGTTATTCGTATCTACGATGCTGTTTGTGTGCTGAATGAGGAAGCCTCCGGAGGCGTTGCTGTCTCTTACATGCACATTATCAATGGCAAAGGTGCCGTTGGCGATAAGTTCCCACTGCTGACCCGGGACATTCGATCGCAGATTGATTCGGTCGTTTTCATCTAAACCATCAAGAGTGAGGAGCCCGTTCACTCTTTGTGTGGCGGCGTTGTCAAAGGTAAGGGTGGTATCCACACCGTTATTCGTGGTCTCGACCTTCTTGAAATTGTTGAAGGTCCAGGAGCCTAGGATCGATTGATCTCCCCCGTCGAGCTCGACGGTGGACCCCGTGGAGGTGAAGGTATCAAGCCCTGCGGCATTGAATGTAGTCCCCGCATACTTTAAGGTTTGATTGGTGATATTAAAGGTCGTGGTGCCGCCGGTTGTATTAAATGAGAGCGTACCGTTGATATCGGTCGTATCCGCTAAGGTAAGAGATCCTGAAACGGTGTTGGTGCCGATCGTGACATTGTTGAAGGTCTTAGAGGCACTGGTAAGACTTGTGGTGCCATCCAAGATCCAGGTGGAGCCTGTTGAGGTGAAGGTTGCGCCGGTGAGGTTTAAGGTGGAGCCAGAATAATTCACGG
>CAYJSI010000033.1:16720-18921 GCA_964373045.1 uncultured bacterium | reverse complement strand
TAGGAGTGGAGAGTGAAGACCGGAGCCAGTCGACTCGTTTGTTTCCCGCTTCAACCCGCGCCGTGTCGAATAAATTTTTGGATAAGCTGGTGCTTTATTTCCGGCTGCAAGATATTTTGAAGGAATTTAGCCGTAAGGAGGCAGCGGAAATTTTGAAGGCAGCGCTCGGACTTCCAATTTCGGAAGCCTTTGCCCATTCACTTCACGGGACGCCTCTCAGAAGCACGCTTGAAGAAATAAAGAAAACAACGGATCTTAAAGTCCGCGCCACGAAAAAAATTCTCAATGTTTTTCACAAAGGCCCTGTCGAAAAGTTGGATGCTCAAGATTTGGGCCGATTTGCTTTTGATGACTATTGGTCGCAAAAACTTTTTCGGAATCCAGAAGCCCTCTTTAATCTTTTGAGTGTTTTAGAGGGTCTTACAGAAGAAGGAGTCGATCAACCTCTTGTGACGGTGATAGGGGATCAAGCCGCTTTACTCGCTCAGGCAAGAAGCCTCATTTTGAATCGAAACAGCGGTCTTAGTCCGATTGAAATGGCGGATCTCATAACAAAACTAGAGGGTGGGAGACTTATTCATTTTATTGCGGCCGATAAGGTTCAGAGTTACCTGAGCCAACAAGGTTCCTTGGGTGTGACGGTTCTTCAGAACGATTTGGATCGAAATCTCGCGGGAGCGGTGAACCTTTATTTGGAACCTGAGACCGTGCGAGGGAAAGAGGATTTCGAAGCGCTGGCAGCAGCCATTCCTCTCGGCGGCATCCTGGCCGCAAAATTAACGAAGGGTATTATTGATCCGGCTCAGCAAAGCACCGTGCTTGCACTCCCGCTCAAAGAAACGATCTTTCCCCGCGCGCAGGTAAGCTTCAACGGAAAGGGATTTGTTTTGGAGGGAGTAGCAGGGTATCTGGAATTTTTGCTTCAAACCGACGCCGTCCTCGCCCAAAGCGCTTAATGAGGTTTCTTCTGGTGGGGACCTTTATAGGCGCTGGCAACAAAAATTCCAATGCCGATCAAGGCCATTGCGCCGTACGCAATCCATAAACCTACTTGAGGATCCATCTTAAGGGCTCCTTCTTTACTTTTCTTAGCCAAAAGGCAAATAATACAAGACCTGCAGATGGGTGCCAGCAGATCCCTCGCACCTCTTGTGCTCGGGATCAATTCGCATAGCAACTTACGTTCCGTAAGTTGCTATGCGAATTGACTTTACATAGACTTTACTTGCCCTTGCCGCTGATTCTTCTTATGATCCTGGCGTCATTCTGAAACCGCCAAAGAATCTTAAGGGAGGGGTTATGATTTGCCCAAAAAATCGTCACGCACGAACGATTTTTATCGCCGCCTGTTTTCTTCATACCTTTTCATTCAGCCTCATTTCTAGCGCTTCTGATACCATTCAAATTAAGGGATCGGACACCATGGTCAATCTCGCCCAGGCCTGGGCCGAGGAGTTCATGCGTCTTCATCCTGAAGTGAGTATTGCGGTCACGGGGGGCGGCTCCGGTACGGGAATCGCGGCCATCCTGACAGGCGCTTGCGACATTGCCCAGTCTTCGCGGGATATTAAACCCGAAGAAGCGGATAAAGCGAAGGCCCATGGCGCTCCCATCAGCGAAACCACAGTAGGTTTTGACGGGATTGCGGTGACGGTTCATCCGAATAATCCGGTTTCACAGTTAACGCTGGGTCAGCTCGCCGATATTTTTACAGGAAAGATTACGAATTGGAAAGAAGTGGGCGGTAGTGATCTTTCTATGTTGGTGCTCTCCCGCGAACGGAATTCCGGCACCCACGTTTTTTTTCTTGAGCACGTGCTGCGAAAAGGGAATGCCAAGGGCCCGGAAGAATTTGCGGCCGGAGTCTTGATGATGCTGTCTTCACAGGCGATTTCACAGGAGGTAGAGTCGAGTGAGGCTGCGATTGGTTACATCGGTCTCGGGTATGTTACCGCGAAACAGAAAGTTGTTACGATCGGCGCGGCAGCGGAAGGCCCTTTTGCCCTGCCTAGCATTGAAACCATCCAAAATAAATCCTATCCGATTTCCCGCCCCCTTTATTTTTTGACACGCGGCGAAACCAAAGCGAGCGTGAAACAGCTGATCGATTTTGTCCTAAGCCCCGAAGGGCAGGAGATCGTGAAACTGTTGGATTTTGTGCCCCTCACAAACTAAAGGCTAAAGGTGCCAAAAACTAAAAA
>CAYJSI010000033.1:0-16620 GCA_964373045.1 uncultured bacterium | reverse complement strand
CCGTCAGCCGTCAGCGCCGTCAGCAAGAAGTTGCGTAACGGCAACAATTTCTTATGATTACTTTTCGTCGAACCATCAATCAGACGTTTGAATTTCTTATTGAACGGGCCATTTTCCTGGCCGGACTTCTGTCCATCGTTTTTGTGGTTTTGATTTTTATCTTCCTGTTAAAAGAAGGTCTCTCCCTTTTTAAAACCTACTCGCCCTTTTCATTTTTTCTCGGGCTGAACTGGTATCCCATCTCGACCCCTTCTCAATTTGGGGTCGTGCCGCTCATGCTGGGGTCTTTAGCCGTTACGCTTGGCGCCATTGTGATTGCGGTGCCGCTTGGTATGGCCTCGGCTATTTATATTGCGGAGGTGGCGCCGGGATGGCTTAAGGAAATTTTGAAGGCCTCGGTTGAATTTTTAGCCGCCATCCCAAGTATTGTGCTGGGATTCATCGGCCTTGTGACCCTTGTCCCGCTTGTGAAACAAATTTTCCATTTACCCACGGGACTGACAGCCATTGCCGGATCCATTATGCTGGCCTTTATGGCCATGCCGACCATTGTGAGTGTGATGGAAGATGCCTTGACGGCAGTGCCGCGCAGTTACCGCGAAGGGGCCCTTGCCCTTGGGGCCACACGCTGGCAGATGATTTATCGTGTGCTCCTTCCCGCCGCCTCCTCCGGCATGCTGGCCGCTGTGATGCTCGGGATCGGGCGCGTGATCGGCGAAACCATGGCCGTCATGATGATCACGGGCAATGCCGCGAGGATTCCGACAACTCTTCTTTTGCCGGTTCGTACTATGACAGCTACGATTGCGGCCGAGATGGGGGAGGCGGTTCACGGCAGCGAGCATTATTTCGCCTTGTTTGCGATCGGGATTTTATTATTTTTGATTACGTTTGCGATTAATCTCACGGCCAGTTTTTTTATCAGGAAGAGGCGTTAAATGCGGCTCAATCCCCGCGTCACGGAAAAAATTGCGTTTGGGGCACTCCTCCTTTCCACCTTGATTGTTGTCATTCCTGTCATTTGGATCACCATTCTTATTGTTCAAAATGGCATGAGCGCCCTCTCTTTAGAATTTCTCACTCAGAGTCCACGCCTCGGCATGCGCTCCGGCGGCATCTTTCCCGCCATGGTCGGCACCTTGTACCTCATTACAGGGACCATGTTCTTTGCGCTTCCGGCGGGGATTCTTGCGGCGATCTATCTTTCTGAATACGCGAAGGACAATTGGCTCACACGCGTGATCGATGTGGCCATTGTCAATCTTGCGGGCGTTCCCTCGGTGGTCTACGGCCTCTTCGGCCTCGGGCTCTTTGTGACCTTTCTTGGCTTTGGAACTTCCATCTTGGCGGGCTCGCTTACGCTAGCGATCATGAGCTTGCCTGTGATTATTACCGCCTCGCGTGAGGCCCTGGGGACGGTTCCGCAATCCTTTCGGGAATCGAGCCTCGCGCTTGGCGCAACCAAATGGCAGACGATTCATCGCGTCGTGCTTTCCAATGCACTGCCGGGGATTTTAACCGGAACGATTCTTGCTTTAAGCCGCGTGGCGGGGGAGACTGCGCCCATCCTTTTTACGGTTGCGGCCTTTTATCTTCCGCGGCTGCCTCAATCCATTTTTGATCAATGCATGGCGCTTCCGTATCACCTTTATGTGATTGCCACGCAGGTACCCAATATCAAACCGGCCACCCAGTACGGCACCGCCTTGGTCTTGATCTTGATTGTTTTAATCATGAATCTATCCGCGATCGTCATTCGGGCGCGGTTTCGCAAAATGAAAGTTTGGTAAATGGTTAATAGGGAAGCAAGCCATGTCATTGCGAAACAAAAGGTGCCAGGCATCGTCGGTGCCTGGCACCCTCAGCCCTTGGTTTACAGATGAAGCCAAATTTAAAAGATCAAATAAAAATCGAAATTCGTAATCTGTCAGTCTATTACGGGTCGCTTCAGTCGCTTAAGGACGTCAATTTAGACATTCGAAAAAATGAAATTCTGGGCGTCATCGGGCCTGCCTCAAGCGGCAAGACCTCTCTTTTGAGGACCTTGAATCGGTTGAATGAAAGGCAGCTCCACTTTAAAATGGAAGGAGCCGTGCTGCTTGACGGACTGAATATTTACCGCGATTTTCCGGCCCCGGAGCTCCGGAAAAAAATCGGGATGATTTTTGCGCTCCCGGCTCCGCTCCCGCTGTCGATTTTTGAAAATATTGCCTACGGACCGCGCGTGCACGGCATCAGCCGCAAGGCCAATCTCAATAGCGCGGTTGAAAGAAGCCTCAAAGCAGCCTTCCTCTGGGAGGAAGTGAAGGATCGGCTTGAGATGCCGGCCATGAAGCTTTCCGGGGGGCAGCAGCAGCGGCTCTGTATCGCCCGCGCGCTGGCGGTTGAGCCGGAAGTCCTTTTGTATGATGAGCCTTGTTCGGGTCTTGATCCTATTTCCACCGCGAAGGTGGAAGAGGCGATGGTGGAACTGAAAAAACAATACACTCAAATTCTCGTTACTAATAACACCAAACAAGCGGCGCGCGTCAGTGACCGCACCGCCTTTTTTCTTTCAGGAGAACTCGTTGAAATTGATGACACTGAGAAAATCTTCACCGTCCCGCAAGACAAGCGGACCGAAGATTATGTTTCCGGAAGATTTGGCTGAGATGAATGCCGCCATTCGCGTGGAAGGTTTCAATCTTTACTACGGAAACTTTCAGGCGTTAAAAAATGTGAATCTTAAAATCCGCCCGCGGCAGGTGACGGCCATCATCGGGCCTTCCGGCTGCGGCAAGTCGACCCTGCTTCGCGCCATCAACCGCATGAACGATTTGATCGCGGAGGTGCGGACCGAGGGGCAGATCTTGATTGACGATCAGCCCGTCTACGGAAAACAGGTCGATTTAATCGATCTCAGGAAAAAAGTAGGCATGGTCTTTCAGCGGCCGAATCCATTTCCCCTCTCCGTCTTTGAGAATGTCGCCTTCGGATTAAAGCTTCATGCCAAGACTTCCCGAACGGAGCTTGAGTGGAAGGTGGAAGAAGGTTTGAAGGCGGTCGGACTTTGGGAAGATCTTCACCGCCGGCTTGAAGAAAATGCCCTCTCGCTTTCCGGTGAACAGCAGCAGCGGCTTTGCATCGCGAGGCTCGTAGTCATGAGCCCTGAAATCCTTCTGATGGATGAACCGTGTTCTGCCCTCGATCCGGTGGCGACTCAGCACATTGAAGAATTGATCCGTATCCTTAAAAAAGACTATACAATCGTGATTGTGACGCACAACATGGGGCAGGCGGCACGCGTCAGCGATGAAACGGCCTATTTTTATCTTGGGGATTTAATCGAAATGGACCGCACCGAGAAAATTTTCACAACCCCGTCGCGCAAAGAAACGGAAGATTACATTACAGGGAGATTCGGATGAAACGCCACTTTGATGAAGAACTCAAAAAAATTAAGGATAAACTTTTCAAAATGGGATTGATCGTGGAGAAGGCTATCGAGCATGCCACGACAGCGCTCTTTGAGCGCGACTCGGCGAAGGCGCAGGCCGTGATCAAAGGCGATCAGGAAGTCAATCTCTACGAAATTGAGATTGACGAGCTGGCGCATGAGCTCATCGCGCTTTATCAGCCGGCCGCAGTGGATCTTAGGCTCATCACCATGGCGATTAAGATCAATAATGATCTCGAGCGCATGGGCGATCAAGCGGTCAATATTGCGGAAAAGGCGCTTGTGATCAATCAGGAGCCACCGCTCAAGCCCTACCAGGATCTTCCCAAGATGGCGGAGGAGGTCAGGCGCATGGTACGGGACTCTCTGAATGCCTTTATGGAAAAGGATGCGGATCATGCCAAGGCAATCCTGGAGCGCGATGACGTGGTGGATCGATTCAACGATAAAATTTACGATGAGATTCAGGGGATCTTGACCCGCAAACCCGAGCATACCCGGGTGGGGGTCAGCCTGATTATGGTCTCCCACAATCTTGAGCGCATCGCCGACCTTGCCACAAATATTGCTGAGGACGTGATTTACCTCAAGCGCGGGGTGGATGTCCGCCACCATATCCGGGAGCGGCGCGAGGAGAACATCTAAAGCCGCCCCTCCGCGCTAGACAAAACCCGCCTTGCGAGGTAAAATTACATTTCTCGCCTAACCTAGCTAAGCGCTCGGCTCCCATAAGGATACGATCCAATCCGAAACCTTCGGAAGCTAGGAGCGAGCTCTTTTTTAGATTCATTAAAACTATGGACGATCTCGATCGCCAGCTTCTACTGTTACTGGGAAGGGGGGTGCCGCTTCAGGCACGCCCCTTTGAGGTGGTTGGCAAATCGATCGGGATGCATGGCGCGGACGTTCTTTTAAGGATTCAGCGTCTTAAGGAACGAAAGATTATCCGCGAAATAACGGCATTCTTTGACAGCGTCAAATTAGGATACCGGACGGCTCTGGTGGTGATGCGTGTTGCACCGGAGAAGCTTGAGCAAGCGGTTGAGGCATTGAACACTTATCCGGCAACGGCAGAGCTTGTAATCCGTAACCATGTATTTAACTTATGGTTAACCATGATCCTTCCGATTCAGGAATCTTTACAAGCTCAACTTCATGAGCTTGAAAGAATTTCCGGCGCCGAAAAAATCTTGGAGCTAACGCCTCCGACGCAAAGCGTACCGGCGCTTGAAGTCAAATGGGCATTCCGTGAGATGGAGGCCATTCGTGTTTTGCAGGAAGATCTTCCCTTGACCGATGAGCCTTTTCGTGTTTTGGCCAAAAGAATAGGGACCTCCGAATCGGATTTCTTAACCTTGACCCAGGGCCTGATCCAAAAAGGTGCCCTGCGGAAAATTGCGGCGGTGGTGGAGAAAAAGAATGCTTCCGCTTATTCCGGTGCAAAAGTTTTGAGCGCCTGGAGGATTCCGGAAGAAAAGCTGGATCAAATCAAAGATCGTCTGGTGCGGTTCCCTGAGGTTCTGAAGTGGATGAGGCGGCCAACGTATCCCGAGCTGCCTTACTCACTTCACCTGACACTGAAGGCGGCAAATCCAAAAGAGGCGGAGGAGGCGGCCGCCGCCGTTGAAAAGCGCATTGGGGCATGGCCGCACGTGGTGCTTGAAACGATTCGGGAATATCCCAAGCGGCGTTTGAAATATTTTAGCGGCAACCCCATCGAAACGGCAGCCGACGCAGTGCATTCCTAAAGAGGAAGGTTGACTCTATGAAATTGAGAGAAGAATGGGTTTCAAAACGAAGCGGGGATTCTAATAAAAGCCAGATGCATTATGCCCGCAAGGGTGTGATCACGGAAGAAATGCGGTTTGTGGCGGAGCGCGAAAATCTGGATCCCGAGTTTGTCCGCTCTGAGATCGCCCGCGGCCGGATGATTATTCCGGCCAATATTCATCACCTCAATCTTGAGCCGATGGCCATTGGGATCAACGCCGCCTGTAAGATTAACGCCAATATCGGAAATTCTGCCATTACCTCGGACATCCCGAAGGAAGTCGAAAAACTCAGGATGTCCGTTAAGTTTGGTGCGGATACCGTCATGGATCTTTCGACCGGGACTCATCTCAATGAAACCCGCGAGGCCATTATCGAAGCGAGCCCTGTCCCCGTGGGGACAGTTCCGATTTACCAGGCGCTTGAGGTTGTAAATGGAAAACCCGAGGATCTCACCCCTGATATCATGTTTGAGGTCATTGAATCCCAAGCGAAACAGGGCGTCGATTACATGACCATCCATGCGGGCGTCCTCCTGGAATATCTTCCGCTTGTGGCTCACCGCATTACGGGAATTGTCAGCCGCGGCGGCGCCATCCTGGCTCAGTGGTGCCTCAAACATAAAAAACAAAATTTTCTCTACACGGAATTCGACCGCTTGCTTCAAATCTGCAAAAAATATGATGTCTCCATCAGCTTAGGCGACGGCCTGCGTCCCGGATGCGTGGCCGATGCAAGTGACCCAGCCCAATTTGCCGAACTCGAAACTTTGGGTGAACTCACGCTCAAGGCCTGGGAGCAGGATGTGCAGGTGATGGTCGAAGGGCCGGGGCATGTCCCCATGGATCAGATTCCGATGAATATCCAAAAGCAAATCGAGGTCTGCCACGAGGCGCCCTTTTATGTGCTGGGGCCGCTTGTGATCGATATCGCGCCGGGCTACGATCACATTACCTCTGCCATAGGAGCCGCCATCGCCGGTCAATGCGGCGCGGCCATGCTTTGCTATGTGACCCCCCGTGAACATTTGGGCCTTCCTAATCTGGACGATGTGAAGCAGGGTGTGATTGCTTATAAGATTGCAGCTCATGCGGCCGACATTGCCCGTCACCGCCCGGGCGCCCGCGACCGCGATGATGAGCTTTCGCGCGCCCGTTTTACCTTTGATTGGAAAAAGCAGTTTGCGCTTTCGCTTGATCCCGAGCACGCCAAGGCGCTTCACGATGAGACGCTTGCCGATGACTATTTTAAAGAAGCCGAGTTTTGTTCTATGTGTGGTCCCAAATTCTGCTCCATGCACCTTTCTCAGGAATTGACCAAACTCGGGCAGGAAACGCAGGCCGTGCGCGAAGAGAAAAAAGAAGAAAGGCGAAAGAAATTATTGCAGGCATGAAAAAAATCTATAACACCATTCAGGAAGAGATCTTAGCCCTTAAAGAAGAGCGCAAGGCCGTGATCCTTGCCCACAATTACCAAATCGGGGAAATCCAGGATATCGCGGATTTCACGGGAGACTCCCTTCGCCTCGCGCAGGAGGCCAAAAAAACGGATGCCGGAGTGATTCTCTTTTGCGGGGTTCACTTCATGGCCGAGACGGCGAGCATTCTTTGTCCCGATAAAAAGATTTTGGTGCCCGACCCCATGGCGGGGTGTTCACTTGCGGACATGGTCGGCCCGGAGGACATTCAGGAGTGGAAAAAAACCCATCCGGAGGGCGTCGTGGTTTGTTACATCAATACCTCTGCGGCCGTGAAAGCCGAATGTGACTACTGCTGCACGTCTTCGAATGCGGAGAAAGTGGTTCGAAGCATCCCGGAAGATCAAGCAATTCTTTTCGTACCGGATTTCTTCCTCGGAACTTACATCAAGGAAAAAACCGGCCGTAAAAATATGGAACTTTGGCGGGGTTATTGCCCCACCCATGTTCTGATCCAATCGCATGACATCGAGAAGCTTCGCTCGGAGCATCCGAAGGCCGAGTTTCTCATGCACCCCGAATGCGGATGTTTAACCGGATCGATGCACCTTGCGGATAAGATTGTTTCGACAGAAGGGATGATCCGTCATGTGGATGAATCAAACGCCTCTGAATTTATCGTGGCGACCGAAACCGGGATCCTCCACCGCATGCAAAAAAACCACCCTGAGAAAACCTTTATCCCGGCAAGCGCGCACGCGGTTTGTAGTTACATGAAAATGAACACCATGGAAAAAATCGTGACCTCCCTCGAAAATCTTCAATATGAGGTGAAGGTCCCGGACGAACTCGCCCGGCGGGCCCATAAGTGCATCGAAAGGATGCTTCAGATTGTATGATCCCGTTAGACCTCCATCCGACAAAGAGAGGTTCTTATATGTCTGATTACTTTCAAAAGACACACGTTATGCAAACGCAATCTGTCCGGAAAGAGGTCTAACGGGATGACTGAGCGAAAAAAGACCCGTCAGGTGACGATCGGCGGCCTCACCTTGGGCGGTGATGCCCCGGTTCGGATTCAGTCCATGACCACGACTCACACGCGTGACGTGGACGCCACCGTGGATCAAATCCAACAGCTTGCCGAGGCGGGTTGTGAGCTTGTGCGCGTGGCTTGTCCCACGGAAGCCGATGCCCGCGCGCTCGGGAAAATTAAATCACGAATCAAAATCCCGCTGATCGCAGATATCCATTTTAATTATCGTTTTGCCCTGATTGCTTTGGATGAGGGAGTGGACAAGCTGCGTTTAAATCCCGGCAATATCGGAAAGCGCGAGCGTACGGTTGAGATTGTCGAGAAGGCGAAAAAGCAGAGCGTCCCGATCCGGATCGGTGTCAATGGCGGCTCGCTCGAAAAGGATTTGATGGAGCAATATGGACCGACACCCCAAGCCCTTGTCGAGAGTGCGCGGCGGCACGTCCAAATTTTAGAAGAACTTGATTTTCACGACATCATCATCTCCATTAAGACCTCAGATGTTCCGAACATGGTGGCGGCGTATCGGCTGGCAAGCCAGACCTTTGATTATCCCTTGCACTTGGGGGTGACAGAGGCGGGGACACTTCTGCGGGGAAGTATTTATAATGCCATCGGGATCGGGACCCTCCTTCAGGAGGGGATCGGAGATACGCTTCGCGTGTCGCTTACGACGGAATCGGTTGAAGAAATCAAAGTAGCAAAAATGATTCTCGAGGCCGTGGGCCTGCGTAAGGGGGTGCGCGTGATTTCTTGCCCGAGCTGCGGCCGGGCGGAGGTGGATGTCTTTAAACTTGCGAATGAAGTCGAAAGCCGAGCCATGAATCTTAAAGATCCCATGACGATTTCGGTGCTGGGGTGCGTCGTCAATGGCCCTGGGGAGGCGCACGAGTCCGACTTCGGGATTACGGGGGGCAAGGACAAGGGCATGATTTATATCGACGGCAAACAGCACCGCGTTGTCGATGAAAAGGCGCTTGTCGATGAATTGTTTAAGGAAATTTCAGAGAAAAAAAAGGTGACAGGTGACGGGTCCCAGGTGCCGGTAAGATCGGACCAAGAATCCTCGGCACCCGACACCTGAAACCCGACACCCGACACCTTTTTATGAGTTTTTCTGATTTTGGTTCTTTCCAAGATATTTACGAAAAAATCCAGGCCGAGGGACGCCTTACTTTCGAAGACGGCGTCCGGCTTTACCGCACCAACGATCTCGCCACGCTCGGTGCGCTCGCCCAAATCGTGCGCCGCCGCTTAAACGCCAACCGCGTTTTTTATTCCGTCAATCTCCATTTAAATCATACGAATGTCTGCGTGCTCCGCTGTCTCTTTTGCGCCTTTGCGCGGCGGCCGGGCGAAGAAGGCGGCTACGCGTTTTCTACCGAGGAAATTCAGGAGAAAGTGCGCCAGGCCATCGAGCAATGGAATATCAACGAAGTCCACATTGTGGGCGGCCACAACCCGGAGCTTAATTTTGATTATTATCTTCGCATGATGCACTCGATCCGCGAAGTGAGTGATTCGATTTATATCAAAGCGCTTACCGCTCCCGAGATCGATGACATGGCCATGCGCTCAGGCCTGAGTTATCGCGAGGTGCTAATACAGCTTCGGGAAGCCGGCCTTGACGGGATGCCGGGCGGCGGCGCTGAGGTCTTTGCCCCGCGGACACGACGCAAGATTTGTCCGGAAAAAATCTCAGCGGAAACATGGCTTGAGATCCACCAGATCGCCCACAATCTCGGGCTTCGGACGAATGCCACGATGCTTTACGGGCACATTGAATCGGATGAAGACCGCGTGGATCATGTTTTGCGGCTTCGTGCGCTTCAAGATGAGACCCGCGGTTTTTATTCCTTTATTCCGCTGGCTTATAATGCCGAGAACACGCCCATGGGGAAAATTGGAGAGGCGGGCGGATTTTTGGATCTGAAAGTTTATGCCGTTTCGCGGCTTTTATTTGACAATATCCCGCATCTGAAGGCGCACTGGATTACGACAGGACTTAAGATGGGGCAGGTGGCGCTTTCTTTTGGTGTGGATGACCTCGGCGGGACCAATCTCAACGAAAAAATTGTTCACGATGCCGGCTCCGAAACGCCCGTGGATCTGGAACGCCAGGAACTTGAACACCTGATTCGCTCGGCTGGCTACGAACCTTGTCTGGTCGACAGTTCTTATCAATATGTCTAAACTCAAAACAAACGAAGATAAATTAATCCGGATCGCCGTGCAGGGGCGGGTGGCGAATGCCGCCCAGTTCTCCGAGTTTGAGCTCTCGCACGACGGGCGCCCCTTCGCCCTTCCCTCTACGGGCGGTATTGTCTATAACGTGAAGACAGGGGATTCGGCCTTCGGCTGGGCGGGGGACCATATTGAGCCCGGTGTCTCCGCCGTCCTCGATGAAGAAAAGCGCTCTTCGCGTGCCAATATGGGATTTAATTTTCTTGCCTGCGTGGGAAACGCGGCGCGCATTATCTCCGGTCAGGCCAAGAGAAAGAAGGGCGTTGTCACCGGTCATCACGGCGGCGTGGAGCATGTTACCCTTGATTTTGATGACGCCACGCTTTCCAAAATGACCCTCGACGATCGAATTCTAATTGAGGGTTTTGGCCAGGGTCTCAAGCTGCTGGATTTTCCCGATGTGAAAGTCTACAGCTTAGATCCTTCCCTTCTTCCCAAACTTCCTCTTCGACCCCTCTCGGGCGGAAGGCTCGAGATTGGCGTCACCACGATTGTCCCGGCTGAGCTCATGGGCTCCGGCATGGGGCATAACAACATTGGCACAGGGGACTGCGACATCATGACGCATGACCCGGCAACGGTGAAGCGGCTCAAGCTTGATCAAATTTGTTTGGGTGACTTCGTTGCCGTGACCGATCATGACCATTCTTTCGGGCGCACCTTCCGCAAAGGTGCGGTGACGATCGGGGTCATCGTCCATTCCAACAGCACTCTCGCAGGCCACGGGCCGGGCCTTTCCACCCTCTTTACCTCGTCCGCGTCCTCCATTCGGCCCGTTTTTAATCCGCGCGCGAATCTCGCCCGCATCCTTAGGATTGGCAAGTATCGTAAAAAATAAGAAGGCGCTCTCGCCGGATAGGATCCATTGAGGTTTTAAAATGAAAGACATTTCCCGATACGAAAGACAGTTTATTTTGAAGGAAATCGGCCGCGGGGGTCAAAGGCAGCTTGGCCGCTCACGCGTCGCGGTGGTGGGTCTCGGTGCCTTGGGCTCGGTTTCCGCCAATCTCCTTGCCCGCGCCGGGGTGGGACAGCTTCTTTTGATCGACCGCGATTTTGTGGAAAAAAATAATCTTCAACGGCAAATCCTCTTTGACGAAAGAGATGCCCAAGAAAATCTTCCCAAGGCCGTGGCCGCCAAAAAAAAGCTCGGGGAGGTAAACTCCGAAATTAAAATCGAGTGCGAGGTCGAAGATTTAAACCCGCTTACAGCGGAGGCGCTTTTGGGCCGGGCCGATCTTGTGGTAGATGGAACGGACAATTTTGAGTCACGCTTTCTTATGAATGATTTCAGTCTCAAGAAAAAAATTCCGTGGATTTACGGCGGCGCGGTCCGCACTGAAGGAATGTCCTATGTCATTCTTCCCGGTCGCGGGCCTTGTTTGCGGTGTTTGTTCGATGAGGCCCCGGGCGCCAATGATATTCAAACCTGCGATCAAGCCGGGATCCTTGCCTCTGTCGCCCATCTCATCGCTGCCTTTCAAGTGACGGAGGCCATCAAGATCCTTACGGGCAAATTAGAATCGGTGGAGAGAAAACTTTGGAAGGTTGATCTTTGGCGCCGGGAATTGAAGGCCCTTTCCGTTTCGCATCTTGAGAAGACCCCTTGCCCGGGATGCCGTGAGGGAGATTACGTTTATCTTGAAAGAAAGTCGGTAACTCGGGCCGTGACGCTTTGCGGACGCAATGCCGTTCAAATCGACGCCTCGGAAGGGCGGGGAAAAATCAACCTGGAACGTTTGGCGGGAAGATTGGCGGGACAAACCAAAGTGGAATTTAATCCCTATCTTTTAAAGTGCCGTCTTTCCTCCTTTGAAATGACTGTTTTTGCGAGCGGCCGGGCGATTGTCAAGGGCACCGAGGATGCGGGCCAGGCCAAAAGTCTTTATGCGAAATATGTCGGGGTCTAGCCTGTTTCTTGTTTTATTTACTTGCGGCGGAATGCTACTCTGTGCTCATAGGCCTCTTCAGGCCGAAGATGCCGAGCCCGCGGAAGACCTCCGGGAAGTCTCTGCTGAAGTGAGCGAGCTCGCCCGCCCTGTTTTTGATCCAAATCTTTTTAAAGAAGAGACAAAGAAAGCCGATCCTTTTTTTGAGAAGTTACATAAAAAGCGCGATGCATTCTTTGAAAAACAGCGCAAGGAACGAAGCGCATTCCTTCAGAAAATAAGGAATCGGGATCTCCGGGAGGAGAAAGAGCAGAAAAAGATCGCCCGGTTTCACAAGAAGCAGCAGGAACGTCTCTTAAAATTTAATCAAAAGATGCAAAAGAAAATCAGCAAACACGAAGAAAAGACAAAAGGATGAGTATGGATAAAGTTATTTTAACCCGGGAAGGCTTCGAAAAACTCGCCGCCGAACTTAATTTCTTAAAAACGAAAAAGCGCCGGGAGGTTGCGAGTCAGCTTGAATTTGCGAGGGCCTTGGGAGACCTTCGGGAAAATGCGGAATATGAGACCGCGAAAGAGGCCAAAAGCCAGCTTGAGACGAGAATTGCCAATCTCGAAGCGAGACTGAGCCGCGCTCAGATCGTGGACTTAAATGATCTTCCGACCGATAAGGCCTACCTGGGCGCGACGCTTGAGATTAAAAATCTTGTCAGCGGGGACTTGATGAAATATACGCTTGTGGCGCAAGATGAAGCCGATTTTTCAAAGGGGAAGATTTCCGTTACTTCCCCCATTGGAAAAGGTTTGCTGGGGAAAGCTGTCGGCGAGACAGCCGAGATTCAGATCCCGGCCGGAAAAATAAAACTTCAAATTCTTAAAATTTCAAGGGGGTAAATTCCATGGACTTCTGGGCCGCACCTATTTTTTCATTATTTAGTCTCCGCTTTTACCGCCAGCAAATGCACGCTTCCTTGGGGAAAGGATTCTTGTACCTGCTTTATCTCTCGCTCCTTTTTTCCATGGCGCTTTCGCTTGTTGCTGCCTTTTCCTTGATGCCTCAGTCGGATGGGTTTATGGAATGGTTTCGAGGGGAGCTGCCTTCCATCACCGTAACCAAAGACGGCCTCAGCATGGACCGCCCGAGCCCGTACTCCATCACGCATCCTCAAGCGGGACCCCTTGTGACGTTTGATTTGTCCAAGACCGAGGTGAGTCATGAAGACATGGGGGGATTTCCCATTTTTGTCACTTCAAAGAAGATTTATGCGAGCCAAAGACCCGGCGACCTTCGCGTGATCGACCTCATGGAGAATATCAATCGGGCCGAGGCGCCGCAGTCCTTGACGCTCACCTCCGACATGGTGGGCCGTTTTTATACGGCACTCAAACCTTGGGTGATTTTTTTCATTTTTCTTGCCGCTTGGATTTTCTATTTTGTGCTTTATCTTTTAAGCGGCCTCCTGAATTCTTTGATAGGACTTCTCATCAATCTTTTTAGAAAGACAAAGCTTCGATATGGGCAAATTTTTAACCTCAGTCTTTACGCGCTGACAGGGCCGGCCTTGATCGGGTTCTTGGGTTTTTTGATTCCAGTTGTGAGGCAAGTGACGCTTGGTCTCTGGGGAGGGCTTGCCGCGACCTGTCTTTATCTCGTCCTTGCCGTGAAACTGACGGAAGAAAAAGGAGAGAGCGTTCCCTCCACCTAGTTAATTTCGGAAGGATTTTTGGGTTTGATGCGCGTTTCAAAGTAGGTAATGAGCGAACCACCCAGCATAATCAAAGCAGCTCCCGCCAAAGAAACCGGCGTTAATTTCTCGCCAAAGAAAATCAGCCCGTAGAGGAAAGTCAAAATCGGCGTCAAATAAGAAAAGGGGCTCAGGAGCGATGCAGGGGCGCGCCGGAGCGCAATGGTCATCCAAATCTGCGCGTAAAACGATCCGATCCCCACTCCGGCCAGGGCAAGCCAGCCCTCTAAATTGGGCCACCGGTATTCCATCGGAAGGAAAAAGGCGGAGCCGACCGTTGAAATGGCCGTGAAGTAAAAAATGATGGTGAGCGGTGACTCACGGTGTCGGATGGCGCGGATGGCCACATAAGCTGCGGCCGCAAACACGGCCGACAAGAGACCTAACCCTATCGGCAAGTTCCACGATTCGAATTTTCCCTCAATTAATAGATAAACACCCAAAAATGAAATCCCGATCGCGGACAAAAGAAGCGGGCTCGGTTTTTCTTTTAAAAAAGTGATGGCCAAGAGGGCCACAAAAATCGGAGCGGTGTAGTTTAAGAGGACGGCGGTCCCAAGGGGGAGCCGAGCGATCGTGTAGAAATGAAGAAAGAGGGCAAGGAATCCAAAAACGCCGCGCGTCATTAAAAGCCCCCGTTCGCGGCCCAGGATCGAAACCCCTTTTGCCCAAATCAGTGAAAATATCATGATGCTTCCGATCAGGCTGCGGAAGAAGACGATCTCATGGCTGGGGAGCGAGTGGCTTGCCATTTTCACACAAAGGGCCATGATAGAAAAAGCAAACGAGGCCTTGAGCATGAGCCAGATACTGGAAAGGTGTGTTTTGGATCGGTGGTCAGGGGACAAGAATGATTTTTCCGAAGTGTTCTCGGGCAAGCATGCGTTCGTGGGCGCTTCGTGCCTCTCTAAGAGGAAAGACCTGATCCACCACCGGCCTTAGTTTATTTCTCTTCACGCGGCGGATCACGCGCTTGAGCTCATGAAGCCCTCCCATGTAGCAGCCCGCTATGAAAAGCTGACGCACGAATAAAAATCGAAGATCGATACTTACCAGAGCGCCGCTTGTGACCCCGCAGGTGACCAACCGTCCCTTTTTAGCAAGACAGGCGAGACTTTTTGAGAAGGTGGCCGCCCCGATGTGTTCGAATACAACATCCACCCCCTGACCTTGGGTGATTCGTTTGATTTCCTCCACGAAATCTTTTTTCTGATAATTAATAACTTCATCGGCGCCCAGTGTCTTGGCGCGTTTGGTCTTCTCATCGCTCCCTATGGTTGTGATCACGTGGGCGCGAAGGAGTTTTGCGATTTGAATGGCAGCGCTTCCGACCCCGCTTCCCGCGGCATGGATGAGGACTTTTTCTTTTCTCTGTAGATTGGCACGCGTGACCAGCATGTGCCAGGCCGTCAGGAAGACAAGCGGGATCGAGGCCCACTCTTCAAAACTAAGCTGTTTTGAAACCGGGATAATGTTTTCGGCAGGGACCTTGGCATATTCGGCGTAGCCCCCATCCACCTGAAATCCAAGGATTTTATAGTCGGGGCACAGGCTGTCCCAGCCGGTTTTACAGAACTGGCACTTGCCGCAGCGAATTCCCGGCGCGACCACCACCGGCCGATGAAGAGGAACGCCAAGGACTTTGGAACCCGTCTTGACTACAACGCCCGCTATGTCACAGCCTAAGATATGGGGCATGGGGATCTTGATCCCGGGCATTCCCTTAAGCGTCCAGATGTCCAGGCGATTTAGGGCGCAGGCCTTCACTTTCACAAGGACCTCGTGGGGGCCCGGGCGGGGGGTTTCAACGTAAGTATATTCCAACTGCTCAGCACCGCCGTGTTCCTGAAAGACAACCGCTCGCATTTTCTCCGGAATGGATTTGTCCATGCCGCAAAATTATCGAATTTCCACTCCAAAAGCAAGGAGAAAGAAACCGATAGGGCGCTTCGGCGGGCCGGTAAAGGTGTTAGCTTTTGGAGAGATAGCCGCGGGCGGCTTCAAGAAATTCGCGGGCTTGCTGAACAAGTTCTTGTACATCTTCGGAAGAAAAATCAGAATCGACGTCATAGTCCCCCAAAAGTCTTCTGTTGAAAGCATCAATTAACCAACGATGGAATTTCTTATCGAGATCACCGGTCTTAGCAAAGCGTTCCCCATAGGCCCGATGAATGGCTGTATGTTTAGTGTAGCTTCGCAATCCCTTTTCACAAAGCAGGGCTTTGGCAACATAAAACATGGCGTAGTAAGACCGCCCCGCGGCAAATTCCTCTTCCCCGTCCCGGAGAAGAATTTCTGTGGCATGGATGGCATGACCTGCTTTATCGAGGAGTTTTTCCACCTCTGTATTCATGCAGCAATCGCGTCCTCGCGGACATTGGCTAAAAAGGAAGTATCACCTTTTTTCCAACGGTTTTCCGTCACGAAGAAACGGGTGATTGTAACGTCATAGTCTAATGAAAGGCGGGAAACAAGCAGGCTGGTGCGGTTGATCTCGAGGTTGGATCGTTCAAAATTTTCAAGGACGATTAGGAGATCAAGATCCGAATCGTCGTGCTGCTCACCGCGGGCATACGAGCCGAAAAGATAGAGACCTTTCAAGCGGGGCCCGTAGATGGATTGCAGCCCGGCCTTGAATTCCCTAAGAAGTTCCTTCAGTTTTTGGGGTTGTACCATGGTTTAAATTCCTTAAAGATCGGCGCTCATTCTAACGAATCGCGGCCGGTCTTTCACTCTTTTTTCCTTCTGCCTTCCGGATCCCAAACTCCAAGGTAAAACTCGTCCCCATCAAAGGAAAGCTTGAGACTTTAATCTGGCCCTTGTTTTTTAAGACAAGCTCGCGGGTGAGATAAAGCCCCAAGCCGTTACCGACTCCTTCGGGCTTGGTGGTAAAAAAGGGGTGGAAGAGCTCTGCGAGGTGCTTCTCTGAGATTCCAGGGCCGGTATCGGAGAGCGCAATCACGGCAACCGGTTCTTCTTTCGTAGAAAAGCTAAGACTTGCACGCAAGATAAACTTGCCGCCCTGAGACATCGCCTGCAGGGCATTTTTGGCGAGGTGAAAGAGAATTTCCGCGAGCGCGTCC
>CAYJSI010000032.1:14592-20618 GCA_964373045.1 uncultured bacterium | reverse complement strand
CACCTCGGAACGAAACCCCCAGCCGCCCCAGGAGGAAGGAGGAGAATCCGACATGCGGTTATCGATCTGCACCATTACAGACTCGATGGCAAGCATGTCAGCTTTCATCGCCCAAAGATGATTCTGATCTTTGCGGCCGCTTGCCATAAATTTGGCGGCGTTGATCCAAAGCAAGCGCTGCTCCAAGTTGAGCCTATCTAATAGTGGCCAGTGTTCTTTCGGAAAATGGGTCCTCTTTAATAGAAATTCTTCATATTTGCGCTTGAATTCAAATAGATTATTTAAGAATTTGTTTTTAACAGGCTTGAATTCCTCTAACTCAGGATTAGTTGCATCGTTAAAAATATTTCTAAAAACTGCCCGGGTCGTTGAAAAGTTCGTTGCTTTATCTTCCACGTCAAGCTCAAACCAGCTCATAAGCTTCTTAAAAGCAACATTGTAGAATTCCGTAAGTGACTTCTGGGTTTCCAGAACTATTTCTCTGCGCTTCTCAAGTTGAATTTCGTGTGCCAGTGGCCCCTTAAAAATAAATTTTATAACGATGAGGTCCACGGTAAGGATGAAGGGTAGAACCGCGATGGGTGCAGCATCCATAAACATGCCGATAAGGAAGGGAGTTCCTAGAGACACCGCCAAAAGAAGGCTTATGAATAACGACCGGTAACGAGAGATCTGCTTGAGCTCTTGAGCTATCCCGATAAGATCCTTGGATTGCGCCTCGATTTCCGGACGATCGTTTTCCATCTGCGCCACAAGTTGATCAATCTCTTCCGCGGTAGGTTTTTGAATGTTTTGCGTTTTAGATTCATCCGCCCCTCCCCTCAACTCGGACCTCGCGTCACGCTCATCCCTAAAGACTTCTTCCAGGGCCTTGAGATCAGCATTGATAAAAGCAATTTTGTAAATTTCGTGGAATTTGACGTAGGGTATTTGATATGTTCTTGGACGGCGCACCGCAACATCCTTTAATAAAATGGGCGGCAGCGTCCATAACAAGGGAATGATCCGCAACAAGAGATCGCGGAAAGCGCGCGCAGCAGCTTCGACAGACGCCTGGCCGGATGCCTTGTGAGATCCCCCCTCACGAAAAGAGGAAGCTATTTCTTCCCGTCCTAGACTTTTCTCCTCCATTATCGGGACCCCTTCTTCCCGCAACGGATAAAACTGAACAACCAAACCAGTATCTTTATCTTCATCAGAATTCGGCCTTTTCTTTAAAAGTGTTTTGATAAAAGGAAGCTTGGTTTGTTCAAGCTTCTTCAGAAAAACGGCGAATGAATCTTTGAAATCTTCCGGGGAAATACCTGAAAACGAGGCAGACCACGGAAACTTGCCTTTTCCAAACTGAATCTGAAGAGTAATTCCTAATCCGTTTTCAGGATCTTTGGACAGGAGTTCAGTCCTCTCCACATTGGTCAGTTCAATGGCATTGAGCATGGGAATAAAACTGACTCTTGTTCTCGATACTTCAGGAGCTGCCTTCGCAAGGACTTCATAAAAAGTGTTGAGGACTTGCGAAAAAATGTAATGTTGGTCCGGATCTGTGACGCCCGAAAGCGCTGCCCGCAAACGAAGCACTTTTTTTCGAGTCGACGCATAATTTTCACGAAGGATATATCCATTTTCTTCTCGGACAGCATAAACGAGCTCTTTCAGCTTGCCTTTCACCTCTGCTGCAGGAATGAGCGGCTCTTTCGATATAACGTATTCTTCATCCAGCCGCGCAAAAGATGCCGGCGTCCGGATGGCAAGCCAATTCAACAACTCTTTAAGAGATTCCTGCGGGGAAGTTGTCTTGAGGGCTGCCTCAAAAACAAATCGGAGTTCCGTATAGAAATCTAAAAGAGGTTTGCGGGTTTTAAGGTGCCAGGACTTATAAAGAGAAAAAACTTCTTCAGCCAACTTCTGACGTTCATCTTCCTGAAACCTGAACGGTTCGACCGCTTGGGTAAAATGTTCATTAAATGCCTTACGAGTTAGAACTGAAGTATTGACTCGCGGCACCGACATCATTTTCCTTCCAAGCGGGATTTCTGCTTCTAGAGCAGTTCCGCCGATTTCGACGCCAAAAGGATAAACAACCTCCGACCTGCGAAGATCTTTGATTAAAATTTCTGCGCTCCCGGCCACAGGACTTAACGCCCAGTCTATCCAATCCTGGTCCGGCGAGCCTGCAAGTCTCGGACTAAACGGCACGCCTTGATAAGGCGCGCCTTGATCATTTGAAATTGGTTTAACCTCGGCGGGTTTAACTTCCGTCGGAGGTTCCGCTAATGAGCGTCCATCGCGGTGAGTCCCTGTCAAAAAATCCAGCAGGCTTCTTGCAAAATTTTTAGCCCGCTCCCCGAAATCACTCCTCACCTCGGAGCGGCGGCCCGCTCGGCCGACGTCCCGAGGAGTCCTCAACTCCGCTCGAGTTGGGGGCACCTCGGCCGGCGGCTTTGTCAGCACATACCTTGTGATCTTTCGAGCCTCATGGTGGGTGGTATGATAATCAGGAATCGATGTTTTTTTATCTAGCGTCCACCCTCGCTTGATCCGCGGCTGGATTAAAAATTGATCCACGGACTCAAAGAACTTGGCTGATTCCGGCATGTCGTAGTCTTCGATAAGGATCCTGCTGCCAGGCAATAAATGTGCCGCCATCCGATCCCAAAAATGCGTATCCCGGGTCAGGTCGTTTGCGTATGCAAAGATATTTTTTAAGCGGATGGTCCCATAAACTTCGTCCGTCTTGAAAAGATCATGAATATCCTTGCGGCGGACTTCGACGTTTTGACTTTTGTGAATAAGCGCGCTTTCTTTTAAATACGCTTCCACAAAAAAACTGATGTCTGTGAAAATAAGCGGACGACGGCCGTCGTGCTGAAACAGAAAATCAACCCCGCCCAGCCCAGTGGCCAAATCCAAATAACTTCCGGCGTTTTGCTCATACTCCGGAATCAAATTTCCCGACCAATGGCTTTTAGTTTGGCCTTCAAAAGTGGCCCACGCACCGTACCGGGCAATAATCATGGCCAGTTCGTGTTCCGGAGTGCCGGGAGTTTCCATGCGACTGCCGATCTGTAATGCCAGTTGGTGGAATTCTTTCCAAGCGGCTTCAGGAAGAACCTGCGGGGACCGTTGCGTTGAAAGATGCGTGGAAAGTTGGTGCCAGACAAAGTCATCATCATGGGCAAACAAGATCAGATTTCCAAAATAGCGGAAAAGCAGCCCAAGCATCCCGACGTCTTGATTCGCAAATGTTTTATAAAGCGTCTGCTTCCCAAATGAGCGGGCGAGCATGTCCACCGCGCGATTCCGATACACCTCGAGCATCAGTGGCTGGCCCGAATTTTCACCCTTTCTCCTCACCTCGGAGCGGCCGATGGCCTCGAGCAACTGCTGGAATGCCTCTTGAGAAATAGAATGATACTGCTTACCTTCTTTTTGAACGACCGATTCTTCAAAAGCAAACGAATAAAAAATATTAAAAATGTTTGGATCTGCTGGGCCCAAGATCATATCTTGATGATAAACGCCGCCCTTCCCTAAATACCACTTCTGGAACCTATCTTTATCTACGGCAAAAAAGGCAAAGAAAACCGATTGGAATCCAGATGCTTGAAAGCTTTTTTTGAGGCGCTGGTATTTCGTAGCAGTCTTTATATAATCATCTAGATACACGATTTTCTTCGTTTTTAATTCATCCCAGTTACCAAATCTTTTTGTCAGAATTTTTTGGAAGCTAAGAAGATCTATAGGGGCGCTTATTGTAGATCCTTGTTGAGGCTTGCTTTGCAGAATCTTGTTGTCGTCGGAATCAAACAAATGAATAACAGGAAGGGGCTCCCTCTTATAAAGTTTCTTCCAAGCTTCTTCAAAAATCTTTAAAGTTCTTGGGGCGCTCCCCCCAGATAGAAAAATCATTTCTATCTTTCGCTCATGAATCTGTTGTGCGATATTTAGCGCTGCTAAAGCAGCTTCGGCTTTAAAACGGCTAACCAAAGCGGCTAATTCTTTTGCTTCTCCGTCATAAAGCGCTGTTTGTCGCATTTCAGAGCGGCGGGTTGGGGATTTTAAAACAGGAGGAAATAAAGTTTGGTAGCGGCTGAATCTTTCTTTGGCCGAAAGAATACTCAGATAAATTTGAAGCGCCTTGATTTGAGCGGGAATCTGGCTCTTCAATAAAAGCGCCGTAATTTTGACCTGCCTTTTTTCTGCCCCCTCGGTAATCGACAGAGACCGATTCGTTTCCACATCTCGCTTCAAACGCTGGAGGATCTTCGCGGCATGTTGGTTAGGATTAAGACCTTTACGGTAATGATGATAGAGTGCCCGCTTTTCGGCCAAGGACCAAGACCAACTTGTGTGGGAGGAACTGAAATCTTGCAGCTCATCTTCGTGATAAAACAGCATTTGAAAAAGCGCGTTCACCGCTTCCCGAATACTTTCACGCTCTGGTAATGCTTGCCACCGAAGGTCCGAAACCACCTTTCTTTCCATCCCATGAAGGACTTCTGCAAGAAAAAACTGCCGTAAAAGATAGGCGTGGTCCAAACGCTCGCGGAATAAAAATTCGTTTAGCCAAATGAGGCTGCTATGCTTCGGGTCCATCCCGATGAATTGCTTTAATTGAGCGATTGAAAATCCTTTCTTGCGCGCTTCATTCTGGAGCATGGGTTGAGAGATAAACACTCCCGCAGCCGTCATGACTGCGATCAATGGGTTGAGGAAAAACATTTTAAGAACGGGGATCGCCTTATTTATTTCCGAAAGATCCGAACTGATCATCACATCCACATTTTCCATACGCGCTAGCTTTTTCATATTTTCAATCGTCGGCAATCCCGTCTGATGGGAAATCTCACGCGTGACGCGCCTAACCATCCTTTCTGCCTCCGCTAACATATCAAACGCTTTTGATGTTTCGCTTGCGGATACAGTTCTCACCTCGGAGCGGCGGCCCGCTCGGCCGACGTCCCGAGGAGTCCTCAGCTCCGCTCGAGTTGGGGGCACCTCCCCCCGCAGATTTGTCTGCGGGACGGGCACGCGGAACGCGCTTTCCGCGACTCGACTTGCCTCGCCCTGCGTCTTTGGACGCAGGACGGGCACGCGATCCGGCCAGTCGCCGGTTCGTCGTGCCTCGGAACGGAAAGAACGGGTAATGGGAAACGGGGAACGGGCAGCGGGTAATGATTTGACACGGCGGGGGTAAAGGCGTATGCTTCGCGCCCCCTGGAGTTTGGGACCTCGAGAAAGATCAAGGAGAGTTGTGATGAAAAAGAAAGAAACCCAAAAAACGGATTCCGGATTTACCGCTAACGAAGTCGGTACCATGCTGGAATCCATCAACACCCAAATCAAGGCTGTCGCGGAAGGCCACAGCGGACTCGACAAAAGACTGGAGCGAGTGGAGGTTGAGGTCCACGGCAATTCCCGACGCTTGGATATGCTTGAGCTAAGCTTCAGAATCCTGAATGATAAAACATCCCATGTAGAAAATGCAGTTTCAAAATTAAACAAAGATGTGACGGGGCTCAAAGGAGATGTCGCGGGACTCAAAGGAGATGTTGCGGGACTCAAAGGAGATGTGGCCGGAATTAAGACAGACTTAGCTGCAACCAAAAAAGAATTGAAAGCCGACATCCGTGAGCTTGGCAATCGCTTGACCACCGTCGAAACCCGCCCGTGAACCAGCCGCCGCGAAGGGGACCCGAACATTCCCGCGACCGCGAATTCACGGCCGTCCTCGAAGACCTGCGCAGCCAGTTCCGCGTTTTCGGCGAAGGACTTGACGATGTTCGAAATCGGCTTGGACGGGTCGAAGTCAAACTGGAAAATATTGATAAAAGGCTTGAAACGGTTGAGGATTACGTCCAATTTCTCAAACTGGCTTTTCCCACCCTCGCCACCAAAGACGATCTTCTCAGATTTGAGCGCCGCATCACCCGCCTCGAAACCACTCGTTAATTTTTCCTTCCGCACTTCGGAGCGTCCGGCGGAGGAATCGTTAACCCGTCCCTCTCCAAGGGGACTGTCCCCTT
>CAYJSI010000032.1:0-14492 GCA_964373045.1 uncultured bacterium | reverse complement strand
AAGGGGACTGTCCCCTTTTTGTTTTTGTTTCGCTTTTCTGCGAGAAAAGCGTCTAAGCGGATCTTGACTTATTTCGTTATTCCCCTGCTCGACTTCACCCGCTCGCAAGCGATTTTGAAAAACAACCTCCAAGTAGTCGTTGCCCTCTTGCGCCAAAAGATCCCTTTTTCCGAATTCTTCAGCGATGACTTTGATCCATTGGTTTAATTCGAACGCATAGTAGGATGATCGATCATCTTGAAACAGACTTAAAAGGATGGTATGCACCCTTCTCCGAATTCTTGGCAAGTTTGTAATGCCGGCATCGATATGTGCGATTAAAATCGCTCTGCGCGAATCAACAACCCGCTGCCAAGCTTGCCTTTCAAGCTTGCTTTCAGCTTCACCGACCTCCGCCGAGATGGGCTTTTTGACTTTCGCATAAGATTGCACAGCCTCTTGATACGCCCCGATTACCAGACGAAGCGTCTGGTCATTACCTAGCCGCATTTCAGAGCGATGCTTGGTCAGTTCACGGGCTAAAAGTGCGGGATTGAAAGTTTTGGATTGCGAAGCGATTTCGATCAGATGCTGTATTTTGGAGCGGCTGTAAACTTCAAACGCTCGTTCAACCGCGGCGGCACGGGAAACAAGACCCAGCGATACTTCGAAGGGATGATGTTCTCCCACCATCAAGCGTTTGTAATAATCCTGGTGGCGTTTGCTCGCTTCGGTGATGCGGGGTGTGATGATGTAATAGGAAAAACCGCGGCGTTTTAAAATTTCCTTGATTGCGTCTTTGTGGAAACCGCCGAACACGAGAATTGAAACATTCGTAGGGGCGGGCCCCTGTGCCCGCCCTTGGAATTGAGGGCCGGCACGGGGGTCGGCCCCTACATTGTGTTGGCGTTCAAGGACCAATGCACGCTCAATGGCCCGGTCGCGCTCTTTCGCGATCTCATAAAACCGGATGGCATTTTGAATGAATCTTTCCCAGTCTTTAGAAAGCGCAATGGATCGACGGCCTTCTTTGACAAGAAAATCGGCTAATTCCTCTGTTTGTAGGGGCACGGCCCGCCATTGGGTCGCCGGCGGGTCAGTGGCGACGCGCCGTGCCCCTACAACCGCATCATATTCCGCGGACGAAATTTCCATCCGATTCAAACGCTTTAAGAGCTCGAGTTGGCGATAATAATCAAAAATTTGAAGATCGCGCGGCGTTTTGAGTTCGGACTTTGCAAGATCGTCTTCGGCTTGAAGGATTTCTTCGAAGAGGTGGCGGGGATTAATGGATTTCACCCGCTCGGTGAGGCCGGGGTCGTTTGATTGTTTGGCGGCAATTAGCGAGAAAAGGTTGGGATAACTGGTTGTAGGGGCCGACCCGCGTGTCGGCCCGCGATCTTGGATCGGTCCATTAAACGTCGGGCGAACACGTGGGTTCGCCCCTACAATTTGTTGGCGAAACAGCCGTTCCGCATAATCCACAAATCCAATCTTCCCTTCGTCCAAGCGCTCTTTTAATTTCATCCATTCTTTCATCCGGGGGCTAAAACGCTCGGCGCCGAGCGTTTTCATCTCTTTCTGGATGGCGTTGAGGTCCTTTTCGACCTGCCTTTGATGACGTGCGGCTTGCCGGTAGGCTCTGATATTGTCGAGATGACCCTGAAGGCTGTCGGCGCCGATCAGCTCGAAGTCACCCCTCACCCTTCCCTCTCCCTCAGGGAGAGGGTTAGGGTGAGGGCGGTTGATGTGCGCATACTCCGCGCCGCCAAGACGCAGCTGATCCATGAGGAAGTAAGAGATTTTTTCTTTGAGGACGGGGTCTTGGATCGAGCCGAAGTATTCCTCCGTTGGCACCGGCCCTTCGTAGCCTTCCTCAAATACGGTTTTGACGCCGTACTTTTCCACGAATAGACTCACCATCTTGGCGATATTCTCCTGCGCCTCAAGGGAGTCGTGGGCGTCTTGGATATAGACCATTGTCTTACCCGAGGTTCCTTGGTGAAATTCCTCGATATGGCCTAATTCGTCAGGAAGGGTTAATGGCAGCGATGAGGATTGGGGGGCGGAGACACGAGAGAGGTTTAATTCTCTTGGGGTTTGTCCCGCACCCCCCATCCCTGAAGATGAATAAACTGAAGAAGCGTAGGATAAGCTTTCTAAAAGACTTAAGGAAATGGACAGAAAGAGGGCGACGGTTTTAAGCAAAAGGGAATGCTTTTGACGAAATGAAACGATTTCCAAGATTTCTCCCCCAAGAGAAAATTTACTAAAAAGTACACGATATCTCAGAGGAAGGCAAATGACTCATGGCAGAATTTCTTTGAGGTGATAACGCTGAGCAAGAATGTTAGAACTTGTTAGACGATGTTTGGGGGAGGACAGGCTCAATAAACAGATGGCAAACAGATGGTGTCAGGTACGGCGTGCCTGGCACCGACAGCTTTAGACGAGAAGAGGCTTTTGGGCAGAAACCGCAGCGGCCGTCCCGCTCTGAGTGCTTTGGTAGTAGGTTTTAAGCTTGGGGTAATCCTGATCGATGGCGGCCATCAGTTTTGAAACAGCGCCCTCGCAGGTACGCCGGGCAATTTCCCAGCCGTCGTTCTCGCCGCGAATGCTGGCCCCAAAGAGGGTAAACATCGTAGGGGGGAAAGCCCAGATTTGGTAGCTTCCTTTTTCACGCACTGCGTACTCCGCCACGGTTTTCTGCTTGTCCGGTGTCAGCACCGTCGCCTTAAGCTCCACATTCCACTCCGAAAAATATTTTAAAGGAATGACGCCGAAGGTAGCCATGCTCAAGAAACCTAAATTCGTAAGCCGAGGGATGTCGCTTTGATGGTCCGACACCATGTGCAGGTTCAAAATGAGATTGGAGCTTGAATCGGAAAAAAATGTTGTGACCTCCGGCTTTTGAAGAGCGGTTGCCATGACCCCCCGCCACGACCCTCCGGGATCCGTCGCCCATGAACCTCTCACCTCTTCGGTCAGATCGACCAGCCTGAGAAGGGGCGTCGACTGCGACTTTTTTAAGAGCGCCTTATTGGGACCGAGCGTAATTGCACACCCCGCAAAAGAAGTAAACCCGATTAAAATTAGAACCGGCAACATTTTTTTTATGCGAATCATACCTTGGCTCCCTTCTCGCGGTTTTCAAGCGCCCGGATATGGGTGAGGGCCCCGCCCCAAGCCTCTGCCAGTTCAATCATCTTATTGGCCCGCTCTTCCAGAGGCGCTTGTTTAATTTTTTGAAGATAGTTTTTGAGGTTTGTCAACATTTCGCTTGCCGACATATACTTCGCCGGCCCAATCCAAACCATGGCACGCGACGCTTGGGAAATACCCTCGGCTTTACTTTGAAAACCTTTTTTGCGAGCGCTCTCGGCGATGAACCTCAGGAAATAAGCCGAACCTGCCTTAACCGCCGCCTCCTCGCCTTGAACGAGCACACGCATAAAATTTTCCAGGTCTCCCCTTTTTTCTTCGAAGAGGTTGGCAAGCTTGAGAAGATTTCGTGCACGGACATAATCCGAGGAGGCCCCCCGGGCGGCAGCCTCCGCCTCGGCAAAATTCTGCTTTTGGATATAGCGCCAAAAAAGCGTTTCGGAAATAAGGTCCTGCAAACCCTCCTCGAGGGTTCCGGCAGCCTGAAGGGATTCCTGAAATCCCCGGGTTTCGGCGGTCCACACCGCGCAAGCGGCCGGTGCATATTGCGGCGATTCATGCTTTGAAATCATTTTTTTGGCGACCGTGCACCCTTTCTCGGCAAGGGCAAGATCTCCTTTCCAGGCCGCGGCCGTGGCCGTCAAATAGGCATTGCGTTCATAAGTCACCCGCTCGCTTGGAGTGGGATCTGATGCAGCTATGCGCTCAAGGTCCACCGCAGCCGTACCGGTAAAAACTTTTTTTATCGGCGCCGCACCCGATAATTTTTCGGCCCATGCCGCGGCCTCCTCCAGCAGATCCATTTTTAAGTAGCCCAGCACAACGGCTTGAGTGACCTCGCTTTTTTTCGCAGCATCCAAAATTTTCTCAAGCAAGACCTCGGCCTGCGGCGCTTCGAGGGCGCGGCTTAATCCCCATGCTATTCTTTGATAGTAATCATCCCTTAAACTTGAATCCGAAATCTTGGAAACGGCTTCGAGGGCTTCTTCGAGGGCGCCCACATTAATGTAGGCATCAGTCCAATAACTAAAAAGAATGTCTTTTTCAGCGGGATCATTGATTTTCGCCAGGGCATCCAGAGCGCCTTCTCGGTCCAGGATTCGAATTTTATACTGTGCAAGGTAGCGCCAATATTTCGAAGGATCGTCGTAGCCGGTCAGAGCGCTTTCCCGGCCTAAGGCAACAGCCTTGTCGACTTGCCCCGTGCTGGCCTGGGCAAAGGCAAGCCGGCCGATTAAATTTTTCTTTTGAGCCTCGAGATCCTTCGGAAGCGCCGTAATGCTTTTATAAGCCGCATCAATAATTTCCTGGGTCTTGGCCTCCGCCAAAACTTCCAGCCGGTTGATTTCGGCGGAAACTTTTTCTGCGTTCGCAGTCTCGGGAGTCATTTCAAGATAGCTTCTAAGCCAAAGGCTGGCCGGGATCTCACGGCCTGCTTTCACGCTTGCAATGCCAAGGTTATAGAGAACCTCGGGGGAAAAAGCGTCTGCCTTTTGAGCCTCTGTAAAATTGCGGATAGCCACGTCCCAAAGCTTTTGTTTCACGGCCACCATGCCCCGCTCATAGGCGCCCTGCGTCTCCGGACTTGTCACAGCTTCGGTGGCCGCAAGGGTCGAGAGGGACGCCTGCATTAAAATACTTGCCGCTGACAGCGTGAGGGAAACGATTTTATTGGGCAAGGACCTTCTCCTTTTCTGCCTTAAGCATTTTAAGCCGCTCGATATCTTTGATGTAAAGATCCATCAATTTATCGAGGGCCTTCAGTTGATCCGCGGAAAGATCCCCAAGCTGACGCACACGCTCGAGGGCTTCATCCCGGGTCCAGTGAGCGTAGGTGGAGGCGATCCCAAGTTTGGCCCCGGTTGAAATAAAGCTCACGGCAGGAGTGGGGGAAATTAAATCGAGGGCGGTGAGAAGATTTTCACAATTATCCTTCCAACCTTCCGGGCGGGTTTTAAGACTTAGTCCGTCATTCAGTTTATCCAAAGCAAAAAGCAAATCACCCTCAGTTTTTATCACGAGAGCCTTATGCCACCCCCTTTGTTTAAACCAGGGCTGCTTCATCACCGTGGGGTTGCGAAGGACTATTTTTTGAATAAGGCGCCCGGCCTCCTTACTTTTCTGTTCATCCAAACTAATCATACTGCGAGATTTTAAATCATTAAGCTCCTGAAGCCGTTCAAGGAAGAAGGTCATGGCCACTTCTCCCAAGGCCTGAATGGCTTCTTTGCGGGCCTCTTTACTCATCTGAACCCACTCTTCAATCGCCTGAACATTGCCTTTAAAACCTGCGTGGAGTCCTTCAATTTGTTCGCGTGTCTCATTGCGGCGGGCCTCGCTCTGAGCAATTTCCTTATCCAAGGCCGCGATCAAATCACTTTTAAACACGCCCCAGTCGGTTTCGTAGCGCGCCGCCTTGGTTTCAATGGTCCCTTTAAGGTTCATACACTCTTGAATGGTTCCCGTATCGTCCTCAGAAATATCCGTGCATCGGCCGCTTAAATCGCCGGCAAGCGTAAAGATTTCCTGGCGCGTTTGTTCGAGGCCCTTTTTTTTGCCCTCGAACTTCTGCTGGATTTCAGGAGGAAACACGGGGGGGATCGAAGTAACCGCACTCTGCCAGTCGGCAAAAGAGGCGGGGCTCCCCAAAAATAAAAGGGTAAGCGCAAGAAACAAGCTATTTTTTCTTTGGAGCAGGGGGTATCGTCGCACGGGGCACTTCCGGTGGTTTTTTGAGGTTGAGGTTATCAATCGTAATGCTTATTTTTTTAGCCGCGATTTTTTCATGGTATTCCAGACCGTCCACTTGGTCGCGCATTTGAACGATTTTTTTGTAATTCTCGGGCGTCTGAGGGATGGCGCCAAGCTGCTTTTGAAGCGTTTCGCGCTGCGTGCGGTAGGCCTCCACTTGCTTTTCCATCTGCTCAATCTCGGGCGTCCTCACAGCGGGAGCCGCTTGGGGCGACTGGGATTGTCCCACAGGCCCTCCTGTGAGATCCACGGTTGATGTATCTGCGGATAGGGTTCCAACTGACTTGGCGCCTCCTCGATCAAAGATGAGACCTGCATCTTCGTGAGCTTTAGCATTTCCCGCCTCGCCCCCGGGCGTCTTGGCGCCCGCTTCACTGTAAAAATCAGCAGCCTTCAAATGTTTCTTGGGATCCGTGTCCGTTCCGGGTACTCCTGATACGGAAGGGGTTAGCAGAGGTTTGCGTTTGCCCCATTGAAACGCTTCAAGACCTTTGAGCTTTGGGGCCTCCCCTGAAGTCGGGGCATCGTTCGGAGCATCCCGCAAATCGTCTGTCCCCTCCATCATAAAATCAAGTCCCGGGTCCGAGGGGGCCGATGCAGCTTGCTCCGCCGTGGCCCCATCCGGGAGAGAGACCCCTTCAAAATCAATTAAGGAGGGCGTTTCTTCGACCCCTAAACCCATTGAGTCTGTCAACTGATCAATGGTTTGCGTGACTTCGGTTTCGGCTTGTTCAAAACGCTGGCGTTTTTCTTCTTCCTGCCGCAAGCGCTCCTCTTCCTGAAGGCGTCTTTCCTCCGCCTGGCGGATCATTTCCTGTTCCTGAATAATCCGCATTTGCTCCGCCTCTGCCTGACGTTGAGCCGCGGCTTGCTGTTGGGCCGCAGCCATATTCGTCCACATTTGGTTGAACATATTGCCAATCATGGCACCCGTTTGATAACCCACCGAATCGGCGTAGGAGGAGTAAGAGGAATAATCGCTGCCTGAGTCCGTATCGTAACTATCCGTTGAGCTCGTGCTGTAAGAACCGGTGTCGAATTGAGATTTCTTACCGAAGTTCGAGCGCGTAATATAATCCGCAAAGGCGGGATGGGAAAAGATGAATAAACAAAAGAGAGCAAGACAAGAAACAGGGCTTTTTCTCATAAAAAACGGGATTATTCTGACATAAAATTTGATTTTATAAAATCTCTTTTTTCAAAAAAAACAAGACAGGGCCTGGCCCCGTTAGCTTTGTCAGTTTTCCACCCCTGCCTCGGTGAGGAGACGGTAAAAATCTTTTTCGTTGAGAATTTTAATCCCAAGCTCTTTGGCCTTATTCAGTTTAGAACCGGCCGATTCGCCCGCGACCAAAAAATCCGTTTTCTTGCTGATGCTTCCGCTCGGGTACCCGCCAAAACCGCGGATAAGCGCTTCCGCCTCTTTGCGCTCATATTTCTCGAGAGTGCCCGTAATGACCACCGTCTTGCCACTCAAAGGCGTTTCGGCCTTCACCTTTTCCACGAGATCAAAACGCACGAGCGCCTTACGAAGACGTTCAAGCATTTTAAGATTGGATGATTCCTTGAAGAAACTGCGGATGGAATGCGCCGTCGTGAGTCCGATTTCACGGATGGCCGTTAAATCTTCTTCGCTTGCCTCTTTTAACTTATCCAAATGTTTGAAATGCTGAGCCAGCAGATGCGCCGAGCGCTCTCCCACATCCAAAATACCAAGCCCATAAATAAGCCGGGCGAGCGGCCGTGTTTTGCTTTCCTTGATTCCCTTAAAAAGATTTTCCGTCGACTTCTCCCCCATCCGTTCCAAATTCACGATTTTGTCATAATCGAGATCGTAAATATCGGCAAGATTTTTGATAAATCCTTTCTCGACGAATTGATCGATCCAAACGGTGCCGAGTCCTTCGATATCCATGGCGTCACGCTGGGCAAAATGACGAACCCGCCCTTTAAGCTGCGCGGGACAAGATGAATTCATGCATCGTATGGCCACCTCCTCGCCCACTTTCTCGGCGTGGGAATCGCAGACAGGACACTTATCAGGAAATTTAAACTTGGGAAGGTTCTTGGTGCGCTTTTCTTTTAAAACCTGAATGACCTTCGGAATGATCTCTCCGCTTTTTTCGATCATGACGTGATCGCCGATGCGGGCAGCGAGCCGCTCGATTTCGTCCTGATTATGGAGGCTCGCCCGCGACACCGTTGACCCTGAAATTTGTACGGGCTTGAGAATAGCAACCGGCGTCAAGGCCCCCGTCCGGCCCACTTGAATGATAATATCTTCAAGAATGGTTTCTTTTTGTTCAGCCGGGTATTTATAGGCCATGGCCCAGCGCGGCGATTTGCTGGTGGTCCCAAGCGATTTTTGATAGCTGAGCGAATTGACTTTAATCACAAGACCATCCGTATCGTAAGGAATTTTTTCCCGTTTTTTGTCAAACTCCTCGATAAACCGCTCAATCGATTCGACATCCCGGCACAAGCGGTGATTAGGAATCGTCTTAAAACCAAGGGTCTTAAAAAATTCCGCAGCCTCCTCGTGTGTTTTAAAAAAATCGCCGCTTGTGACAACTCCGAAACCATGTACAAAAATATCGAGCTTGCGATGGGCGACGAGTTTGGGATCGAGAAGCTTGAGCGTTCCGGCGCAGGCATTGCGGGGATTGGCGAAGAGTTCTTCGCCCTCTTTCTCTTTTTGACGGTTGATGGCTTCAAATTGAGGATGAGAAAGATAAACCTCTCCCCGGACTTCGAGATGTTTGGGAATATCGCCCTTACATTTGAAGCCCGAGGCAGGAATCCGAAGCGGAACACTGGAAATTGTCTTTACATTTTCGGTCACATCATCCCCCCGCTTACCATCCCCGCGCGTCACGGCGTATGCCAAAACACCCTTTTCATAGTGAAGTGCGATCGAAACCCCATCGATTTTTTCCTCCACCCAATAATCGATGGCGTCTTTGGCGAGATGTTTCTTGACCCGCTCGTCAAACTCACGCACTTCCTCGAATGAATAGGTATTATCCAAGGAAAGCATCGGAATTTCGTGGGACACGGTTTTAAAGGCTTTAAGGGGGGCGCCGCCCACGCGCTGCGAGGGCGAATCGGGGGTCAGAAGATCCGGAAATTCTTTTTCCAGCTCGATCAGCTCGCGCATCAGCTTATCGAACTCAAAGTCGCTCACCTCGGGCCTTGCCTCAAGATAGTACTTGCGGTTGTGGCGCTCGATCTCGCTGCGTAACTTCTCGATTTTTTTATGGGCTTCTTGTCGGGTCATAAAAGGCGATCAGCTAAATAAGCGGGAAGTCCGGCTTTGCGGATCTTGGCCGCAGCCTTGCGATTATCGTATTCCAGGCGCACGATTTCAAAGGTTTGTTTTGTGGTATCGAGGATCCCAAAGGCGAGCCTCGGATCTCGATCGCGCGGCTGGCCCACGCTGCCTGGGTTTAAAATATAGCGCTCGTTCTTCTCAAGCTGCATCACCCCCGGCCGGAGATAGGCCGCGGTACGCTTTACCTCACAAAAACAAGCGGGGATGTGCGTGTGCCCGACAAAACAAATCTGATTCTGAAACGAGGCAAACGAGGAGATGGTATCCTGAAAACCCAGCAAATACCGGAACTCTTCCGGCTGATCCGGACTGCCATGCGCAAAGGTCATTTCATGTTCAATTTTAAGATAAGGGATGCCGTCGATTTTCCTTTTGAGCGCCGGGGTTAAAACTTTAGCGGTCCATTGAATAGCTTCAAGCGCCCAGCCATTAAACCATTCCCGTACCGTGGCGTCGTTCACGGCCTTTTCGTGATTCCCTGTAATGACAATCTCGGCATGTTGAAACACCCACTCCAAGCACTCGTTAGGATTGGCGCCGTAACCCACGGTGTCGCCCAAAACTGCATAAAAATCTATTTTTTGATTTTGCGTGTACTCAACGGCCTTTTCGAGGGCCTCGAGATTAGAGTGAATGTCAGAAAATAGGGCAAAACGCATAACCTAGGTGGCCATTCCGAAACGCGTAAAGGTGTTTTGAGCTTGAGACCAATGGATTTCGATATCTCGGATATAGTGTGACATTGTAGATTCCGTCACGGCCTTGAGAAAATCCTCAAGCACGGCTTCATCCCCTTCCGCCACAAGCTCGACTTTCCCGTTGGGGAGATTGCAGACATAGCCCGTTACCTCAAAAAGGCGGGCAATGTGCTCGGTCGTGAAGCGAAACCCCACGCCTTGCACCCTCCCCTCAAAATATACAGTCAGTCGCTTCATTGCTTTATTTTCACGCACATTCCAATCGGCAATTTCTGTTCTCCTGCGGAATCGCTCGAGCCGCGAAAAATGAACGCCGGGCAAGTGCGGCCCTTTAGCTTCCTTGCGGAGAACAGAAATTGCCTCTTGTTGAATGCGAAACTGAGGCTACGCGAGGAAAATCTGTCTCAGCGCGCTCGGAGGCCGAGCGGGCACGGATCCCGCCAAGTTTTTGGCGGGAGAGCGAGGCCGGAGATGCGAGCGAGTCCCGCCACGCCGGGGCGGGACGAACGGCGCAGAGACAGATTTTCCGAAGCGCCACCGTCATCATAAGAGAAATGCATTTCAATTTCAGGTGACATCATATATTATTTTTTTCTTATGAGGCAACTATTCAGCAGGGAGGAATCCCCGGGCCTCCTCACGCGTCCCTTCCCCCCTTTTCCAGGCCTCCTGAAGGCCCTCGGACCCGGCATCGTTTGGCTGGCCCTTGCTCAGGGAAGCGGCGAGCTGATTTGGTGGCCCTATATCGTGGCCAAGTACGGCCTCGGATTTCTTTTTCTTTTAATCCCCGCCTGCCTGCTTCAGTTTCCTCTCAACTATCAAATCGGATCTTACACACTTTTAACGGGTGAGAGTATTTTTCAAGGGTTTATCCGCTTGCATCGCGGCTTCGCGCTTTTTCTGTGGATTCTCGCCACACTTTCCTTCCTTTGGTTTGGCGCCTTTGCCAGCGCAGGCGGAACTTCGCTGGCTGCCCTCACCCATTTTCCCCACGGATGGGACACGAAGGCGCAAACTCTCTTTTGGGCCTACCTTTCCATGTTCATTTTTTTAGCGGGGATACTACTCAGCAAAGTAATTTATCAATTCATCGAAAAAATGATGGGGTTTGTTTCGGTTGTAACGCTCGTCGGACTCCTCTGGGCCTGCCTTCATCCCGACGTCCGCCATTATACAGGCGAATTTGTTAAAGGCCTGATCCGTCCCGATTGGCCGTCCGGGCGCACCTGGGATCCCCAAGATGCCACGAAACTTTTAACCGCGATTACGTTTGCCGGACTCGGCGGATTCTGGACACTTTTTTATTCCTACTGGCTGCGTGAAAAAGGGGTTGGAATGGCAGCGCATATGGGCCGCGTGATGAGCCCCATCTCCAAAAAACAGGAGCTGATTCCTTCCACCGGTTTCACCTTTCAGGGAACAAGCCAGGAACTCAGCGAACTCAAAAAATGGAAGAAGTTCCTTTGTATGGATTCCTTCGTGGGGATCGGAGGGAATATTTTGACAACGCTGATGACTTGTTTTTTGGCTTACGCCCTTTTGTTTCCTCAAGGGATTTGGCCGGATAAATACGAAATCGCGGTCGTGCAGGCAAGATTTTTTGAAGTGAGCTGGGGCGTTTGGGGGAAACTTATTTTTCTCTTTGTGGCCTCCTGTTTTCTCTCGGACACCTGGATTACAACGCTCGATGCCGTCAGCCGCATGCACACGGATTTTCTGATTCATTTCTTCCCCAAATTCAGGAAACTCCCTTTTCAAAAGGGCTATTATTTTTTTATCCTTCTTTTTACCGCCGTGACTTCCGTAACGATGCTTTTCAATGAGCCGGGGCCCTTGATTTTAATGAGTGCTGTCATCGGCTTCCTCGGCACCGTGTGTTTCTCATTCGGTATTCTCTTTCTCAATCACAAACTTCTGCCTGAGCTTGTTCCCGCCAAAACCGCCCCCGGCCGCCTGGCCTTTGCGCTCCTTTTATTCGCCGCCGTCGTTTATCTCGCACTGGCCATTTTCTATTTTCGCACCCTATTAAAAATCTAAGGCAACGCTAAAATCAAAAGGGGTCAGGCCCAGTTAATGGACTGGAAAAAGATTCAGGCAATATTGCCTGAATCTGCCGGAAAGACCTGTCCTGCCTCAAAAAAGGGGGCGGGAAAGGGATCGGAAGGAGTCATTTTGACCCTTTTGCCGGCAGCGCGGATGATCAAAAACAACTCCGGCTGGCCGGCTAGTCTTTGATGGCGGAAAGCAGGGCCTGATTGGTGGGATATTTTACCAGGGCCTCCACGAGCGTTTTCGTGGCCTCCACCGTATCGAGTTCGGCAAGCGCGCGCCTGAGCCTTCGGGCTTGTTCGAGTTCGCCCGTCGCAAGCAAAAGTTCTTCTTTGCGCGTGCCGCTTTTGGCAATGTGGATGGCCGGATAAATGCGGCGGTTTGAAATTTCCCGTGAAAGATAAATTTCCATATTGCCCGTGCCTTTAAATTCTTCGAAGATCACATCGTCCATCCGGCTGCCCGTTTCAACCAGGATGGTCGCCAGAATCGTCAGCGATCCGCCATTCTCGATTTTTCTGGCCGATCCGAAAATCCGCCGCGGCACTTCAAGGGCGCGGGCATCGACTCCGCCCGAAAGCGTCCTTCCGCTTGAGCGCTGTTCGGCATTATGCACGCGCGCAAGCCGTGTCAGAGAATCGATCACCACCACGACATCGGCGCCCGAACCTGCTTCCTCGTAAACTTGCCGCATCAGCTGATTGGCCGTCTCAACGTGATGTTCATAGGCCTCATCCGAAGACGACCAACGCACTTCGGCCTGGACGCTCCGCCTAAAATCCGTCACTTCCTCCGGCCTTTCATCGATCAAAAGGCAATAGAGTTTGAGGTTGGACTGGCTTTTAGCCACGGCCTGGCAAATGTGTTTAAGGAAGGTCGTTTTCCCGGAGCCTGGAGGCGCCACAATGAGCCCGCGCTGTCCCATTCCGATGGGCGCAATAAGATCCATAGCACGCATCGTAAGTTCCTTGCTTCCGTCTTCCAAGCGGATGCGCGGCGAGGGATCGATTGCTATCCCCTGATAGAATTTTTTTTCACTTTCAGCCACCACGCGAACCTGCGGGGGCCTTGGGGCCGGGTGCCTCGCATGAGAGGGCCGATGATGCGAGTGCGGATGGCGTTTTGGAGAATGCCCGCCTCGAAAGTTTTTCATAAAGAAGAGATAATTTCCAAATTCAGGGATTGCCGCGCCCTGCCGGCGGCGGGGCTCGCCGTGACAACAAAAGGAGCTGGAGAGAAAAATTTCATGAGCTGATTTGTTTCCGGATGAAGGAACTCCAACCGGGTTGCATGCAGGAGCAGGCGCTTCGCCCTCACGACCGGCCGCATATCTTCCTGCCAGCCTTTCTGAATGTAACGCTCAAAGATGCTCGGGTCAATATAGATTTTATCTCCCGCGATCGGGTGCCCAAGGAAAGCTAAGTGCGCGCGAATCTGGTGTGTGCGGCCTGTTTCGGGAACGATTTTCAGAAGCGAGTAATTCCCCCGGTCTTCCAAAACTTCGTAGTGAGTCACGGCGGTCTCGCCGTCAGGGTCAGGCACACGCACGCGCTGAGAATGGAGCTGGGTTGTTCCAAGAGAAATAGAAACAGTTCCTTTTTTTAAAGCAGGCACACCCAAAACAAGGGCTGTGTACTCTTTACTGACAAGACGTTTTTCAAAAAGAGTTCCCAAGCGGCCGGCAGCCTCTTGCGACCTGGCAACAATCACAAGACCGCTTGTTTCCGAATCAAGACGATTGACCATTCTGAGCTCGTCGGCATTTTGCGGAAAATCCTTTCTTAAAAGCGAAAGAAGATTCTTATGCTTGAAACGGCCGACCGGGTGAACCGGCAATGGTGCGGGCTTATCGACCACAAAAAACCAATCGTCTTCATAGAGCACCTGATAATTTGTCTCGACGTAAAGTTCTTCTTCTGTTCGCATTTTTAATGCCTACCCGCTCAGGCCGGCCTGGCGGCAGCGAGTGATAAATTCTTCAGGGATCAAATCGTGAGGGATGCGGGTCTTTTTTCCTTCTCGGGAGAACACATAGAACGTAGGGTAACCGGTCGCTCCATATTTTTTCATAAGCCCCTTTTCTTTGTCTCCGTCGACGCGCACACGCACATACGCCTTTAGAAAATGCTCGACCGCTTCGGTGCCCAGAACGTCGCGGTTGAAGGTCTTGCAATAAGGACACCAGGTGGCGTGAAAATAAATCACAAAAGGGCCGGGCGATTGTTTTAATTTCTGCAGGGCTCGATGGTGCCCGGCTTGGTCAACCAGCCACTCGGTGCGGGGCCGGAAGAGTTCGTTCGCGTTAGCCTTGGGGATAGCGGTAGCGGTTTGAGACTGAGAGACTGACGCTTTTTTTGATCCAGCATCGACTACCTCAACCCCATCTTTACCGTCCTTCTCAACCCATCGCCCCACTTCCACGCCCCCTTCCTGGATAACGTAGGTAGTGGCCATCAACCACGGGACTAGGAACAGTAAAACAAATAACATTTTTTTGGAGGTAAGCATCAGCTTGCCCCTTT
>CAYJSI010000031.1:0-20628 GCA_964373045.1 uncultured bacterium | reverse complement strand
GGGAGGTTTGCACTTGGGATTATGATGATAGTTGGAGTTATTGGGTGCCAATTACCAATGAGGATCTCGGAAAAGTACGACGCAATCACCAAAAAACGATCGAAGTTATTGAATCACGGAAACACCTTGTTTGGCATCCCGACGGGGTTATAGACTGGAATCAAGGCCCGCCGATAGGTCTTGTATTTGGCTGAACAATGGTTCAGAAAAGACGATTGTGGTTTTTCTTGGTTAGTCTCACGCGGGAACTCCTCGATCGCGGTGCGCCCATACACGCCGTGGGTGTCCAGACGCATTGGACGAACTTTGAAACCATGCCGTCCTTCCAAGAGATGAAAACCATGTTTCCTTTTTTGTTTGACCTTCGCAGTCTTCAAGTTTAACCTGTTCCCTCAATGCCGGCACCGTTTAACATGCAGAGATTAAAACTCGTAAAATCCAAGCATGACATACCGTCTCCTTATCGAGACACTCCCATTGGTCTGTTGCTGGAATATCACAACTTAAACCGTCCCCATGATACCTGCACTTCTGCTCAACTTCTTATCGGGATGTGCATGGACAATCGTAAGCATTTGAATATCCCTGATAATTTTGCGTTTATCATTCGGGCGGGTGGCGGGAACTTGCGATACAGTGAGTTTAAGGTGTCCTACGCCATTGCCGTTGGGGGTGTCCGCTGCATTGCTTTGATCGGTCATAATGAGTGCGGAATGGTCAATCTAGTCTCAAGAAAAGACCAATTCATCAAAGGTTTGTCGGAAGGGGCAGGTTGGGAAAAGGGAAAAGCGGAGGAGCATTTTCACCAATTCGCACCGATGTTTGAGATTGGAAATGAGATTGATTTTGTTCTAAGTGAGCGCAAGCGTTTGCGGTTAAGTTATCCCAAAATTATCGTTGCCCCATTTCTTTACCGCATCGAAGACAATCTTCTTTACTGGATTGAAGAAAAATAACCAGAAGGAGACAGATTGCGTCTAATTTCCTTAAACTCCACCTTGAATGAAAGCTTAGAGTTCAAGGCAATAGCGTGTTAAACTGTGTAACGTATCAACCGTTTTTCTCACTCTCCACAAAACCATAACCAACTTCCGAGAACTTTTTTCTACTAAAGGACCATCATGAGACAAAACTTCAAAGGTAATAAGAGGCGAAAAGAAGAGTTAAGAAAGAAAAAACAGGAAGAAAAAATGAACAAACGCCTGAATAAAAGAACATCAGCCTCTTTGCCGGCCCCATCGGACTCCAGCGTTCCTGGGGAGACCGCCCAGCCGTTCCCTGCCCAGGATCAATAAAAAGAGACACTGATAATGTCTACAAAGATCGCTGGAGAAAAGAAGGCGACAGACACCTCCTCGAGGGAAAGACAGCATCTACTAAACAGTGGTGCCTAGTACCCCGAGGGATTAGATAAACTCGGTGCAGATTTTTTGGAGGTCTTGGGAGGAAAGTCCGAGGTCGTGTTCAATCAAAGGTTGGTCGAGGGTCTCTGCTTCGCTCGCTTCGTAGCAGGGACGAACCTTTTTATATAAAATTCCTGTCGCAATATAATCTTCCCGCGCCGCTTCCCGGTAAGCCGCCGCAATATCCGTTGGATCGTGTCCTGCCTTGTTAATGTCTTTCGTAGTCTTCTTATAAAATTCGTGCGTGTTCACGTGGTTGAAAGTCACGCACGGGCTGAAGGTGTCTACGAGCGCAAAGCCCGGATGTTCAACGGCCTGTTTCAGGATGTCCATGAGCTGGACCAAATGACCCGTGAAGGCGCGCGCCACAAAACCACAGCCTGAGCCAAGCGCAAGCGTGAGGGGATTGAGCGGGAGCTCGGCGTTTCCGAACGGTGTAGACTTCGATTTCATCCCGATCGCACTCGTGGGTGACGTTTGTCCGGTTGTGAGGCCATAAATGGAATTATTCATCACGACATAAGTGATGTCGAGATTGCGGCGCATGGCATGAACCAAGTGACCCACGCCGATGCCGTAGCCATCCCCGTCGCCTCCCACCGCCACCACCGTCATTTCGTGATTGGCAAGTTTGAATCCCTGCGCAATGGGAAGCGATCGGCCGTGGAGCGTATGCAGCCCGTAGGTATTAATGAAGCCGGGGAGATTCGACGAACAGCCGATGCCTGAAACGGTCATGATTTGATGCGGTAAAAGACTTAAGGAGGGATATGTTCTTTTCAGGGCCGCAAGCAAACCGAAATCTCCGCAGCCCGGGCACCAGTCGGGATGGACCGCGCTATCAAATGCTTTGGGATCAATTTTAGGCGTTGTTACTTCAGGCATAAAACGCTCCCTGCCTGCCGGCAGGCAGGCTTCTTGATGCGAGCGACAATATCTTCTCCCGTGAAAGGCTCGCCGTCGTAGCGGTTCACGAATCGCTTGATCGTGAAACCTGTTTCGGCCCGAATGAGCCGCGCCATCTGAGAAGAATAATTGGTTTCAACCGCCACGATGTCTTTGCAGGCATTTAAGACTGCGAGTGTCGGCTCGACCGGCAGGGGATAAAGGTCCGTGAAATGAAGATGATTAGCTGAGACCCCGTCTTTGGCCAAAAGCTCGCAGGCCTCTTCGATCGCATCATAAGTCGAGCCCCAGCCCATGAGCGTAAGCGAGGCATTTTTCGGCCCTGTGAGGGTCGGTGGCTGCATGTCTTCGGCGCGCATCACATCGAGCTTCTTCATGCGCTTGGCGTGAATTTTATTTCGAATTTCAAGAGATTCAGGCAGCCCCGCCAAAACGTCGCTGATGACAATGCCCGCTTCATCGTGCTCGTCACTGGCCGAAACGTACGTGCCGCCCGCGATGCCGGGGATAAGCCGTGGTGAGACGCCGTCTTCTGTGATGAGAAAACGTTTGTATTCTCCGCTGAAGGACCGGATCAATTTTCCGCGCTCAATCGGAAGAGTCTTCGTAAAAGGATCCACGGTTTGGTAGTGTTCTGAAAGATAAAGGTCCGAGAGAATAAGAACGGGCGTCTGATATTTTTCAGCCAGGTTCAAGGCACGGCCGGCCGTATAAAAGGCGTCCTCCGGGTCCTTGGGAGCGAGGACAATCCGTGCAAAATCTCCCGAGCCTCCGAACATCATCTGAAGATCCCCCTGTTCCTGTTTTGTGGGAATGCCGGTCGAGGGACCGCCGCGCTGGACGTTAATGATCACAATGGGTTCCTCCATCATACCGGCAAGGCCGATCCCTTCTATCATCAATGAAAAACCGCCGCCTGAAGTTGCCGTGGCCGCGCGCACTCCGGCGTGGGCCGCACCAATCACGAAGTTGACGACTGCAATTTCATCCTCGGCTTGCTTCACCACAATTTTATGCGACTTGGCTTTGGTGGCGAGATAATGAAGAACGCCAGTGGAAGGCGACATCGGATAAGCGCAGTAAAATTTAAGGCCGTGGGCCAGGAGCCCCATCCCGAAGGCGTGATTGCCCGTGATGAACATCCTCTTTTTGCCGTCGCCTATGAGAGTTAGATCCAGCACTTTCGTATTTTTCGCCGCCCAATCCGCACCGACCTGGAAAATTTTTTGATTGAGCTGAATCACCGAGTCTCCTTTTTTTTTGAAGCGCTCGGTAATAAAATCAAGGCCGGTTTTAGGGTCAAGGCCCAGCACATAAAGAAGCGCGCCCAAGAGCATGGTATTGGCCATCACCATATCGACGTTCTCGGTGATGAGCGATTTAAAGGGGATGCCGTAAAAAGTGAGGTCGCCCCTGAGCTTGGAAAGGTCTTCCGTGATCTGAGAAGAATTGTAGAAAACAACGCCTCCCTTTTGCATTTGCGGGACGTGCACTTCGGGGCTTGTGCGGTTTAAGAGAATGGCAACGTCCGGGGCCTCGCCGTGGGTGAGGGTTTTTTTGGAGCCGACATTTAACTGAAGCCACACGTGTCCGCCCCGGATGGCCGATTGGTAGGCATTGTAGGCCGTGACATGAAGGCCAAGGCGGGCACAAATTTTTCCGAAGACTTCGCCCGAAGAAGCGATGCCATCACCGGCCGCTCCCGCTATACGGACAATCACAGTTTCTTCAGGCTTAGCTTGAATCATAATTGCAGGCTCCTTTTATCGCTACAGCTTCGAAACTATTGAAAAGGGCCAGACCCAGAGGTCTGACCCCTTTGTATCTTCACCTGATTCATTTACCCTTCAGGAAATAGCGGAAGGAATATTTAGGGGCCGGAGTATAACACACCTCCCTAAGGCTTACAAGTTCTAAGGTTGGTATCGAAACCATTAGGCGGCCCGCTCGATTAAACCGTCTTGAAGGAAGATCTCCCGAACCAAATCCGCGATTAAGGTACGAATCCCTTCCACCGCGCCGCGGTCGGCCCCGCGTTCCAAGATCAAACGGGCGAGTATGAATGATATAGGTTCTGCCGGGAGGGCCAGCACATCGCCCTTGGCTTTGTATTCTGCGTCAATCACGGCGATGGTTTTCTTTTGAAGTGCGGACTTAAATCTTTCTTGAATGATTTGATCAAAATCGACTTTCTCCTCCGCTGGTTGAATGCGGATGATCTTGGCTTGGACGCCGATTTCTTCATCCAGAATATCCGAAATATCTGCGATAAGCCCCACAGTGTTAGATTTTGCAAAAGCCATATAATTTTCCCAAAGGATCCGCCCGACATCATCCAGAAAAAGTTTTTGGAGCGCACTTCTTTTGATCACCACAACAATAGGAAGCTGTCCGGCCTTGATCTCATCCAGCCACCCGCGGACTTGAGTCACCTGATCTTCGCGCGAAAAATTAAGGAAATTTGAAAGATCGAGCCCGCCGGCTGGAGCCCTTTGGGGCTCGCCCGGAACAGTCCCGGGCCCGGGGGCGGCCGTGATTTTTTCTACCTCTTGCGTAATATTACGGGTTTCTTTGAGTCTAATCTCAGAGCGTGCAAACCGTTCGTCAAAACTCTCAAGGCCCTCTGTAAGAACTCGATTTCTGAGTTCTGAGAGCGTCTGCGCACTCACGAGTTCTTCTTCAAGTCTCTTGGTGTAAAGCTCATGATTCGGCGCCTCTCCTGCAAGATCAGGAGAGACGACCAAGTGTGAAACCTTGTTTTCAAGCAATTGTTGGCTCAAGCCCTCGGTGTGAAAACCTCCCGTGACCACGGCAATATTGCCGGCAAGACGCGGGTCGGTGGCGATTTTTTCGGCGAAAGTTTCGTCACGCTTTTTGGCGATTTCGTAAAACTTAAGGGCGATCTCGAGGGCGTGCTCCAGGTTGGCCTGAGTGAGTTCTGAGCGAATGGCTTCGGCCTGGGCCTCAAACGCCATGAGATTTTCAGGTGTGGCCTGGATCATGAGAATTTTTTTGGCGAGGAGGAATCGCTCCGAGCGCAAGTCAAGGGCTTTTTCTTCCGGGGAGGAAAAAAGCTGATCTTTCAACCTCCGGATGAGTTCTTCCACTTCCTGAAAGAAGGTTTGATGAATGAGCTGATCCTGGAACTGGATCATTTCGTGATAGATCAGGGCGGTCGGATAAAACTTAAGCTGGTCGGCCGGGATTTTGCCGCTTCGAAGGAGCTCTTCAAAACTAAGCCGCGACTTTTTGTATTCCTTCATGAGGCGAGCGGCCTCGGCCTCAAGGCGTGCTTGATCGATCGACTCTTCGCGCAGGAGGACTTGGAGAAAAATCTGGATCTGGGCGAGATCGGTCATCGGGACTTCATGCCCCTTGGCCATGGAGATAAGCACGGGGAGAAACCCCTCGGCCTTTTCACCCTCCCGAAATTTCACGAGTTCGCGATCCAGGGCCAAAAGATCCGGGTTGTCAACTTGCTCTTTTTCGGCGGTAAGGTTTTTCATCAGGGCGTCCAATTTTTCCACGATCTCGGCGTGCCGTGCGAGGTGTTCTAAATAAACCTGGCGGTTTTGTTCATAAAGTTCCGGGTCCTCGATTCCGACCAGCATGATCGGCAGGGGTGAGAAAAGGGCGGCGTAAACGGGGCCCGTGATGTGGTCCTCTTCCAGGAGGGCGCGGGCGAGCATTTGTTTTTCGCGCGAAGTAGGAATCGACCAGCTCTTGGGGAGGCTGGTGGCGCTCCAGCCGCCTTCCAGGGCCACGGTTTTAATTCCGTAGACGGCATTTAAGTGATCGACGATAGCGGCTATATTTTCCTGCGCCGCAAAGTGGGCGTGGACGTCTTGGATGTGGACGATCCAGCGGTTGCTTTCGCCCGTGTAGCGGGACTCCACACGGCCGAGCGATTCAGAGAAGGCGAGATTAGCGAGGGACTCAGCTTCAACGCCGGCGGGTTCAGATTGTAGGGGCAATCCTGCCCCTACAACCGTCATCGTAACCATGCCCAGCGTAAAGGCTGTTTTGAATTTCACGTGGGAATTATAACCCATTATGATTTTAAAGGCAAAAATCTCTAACGGGGCCAGGTGGGGGCCCCACCTGGCCCCGTTAGCTCTTGACAGGGCGTTTCCTTTGCTTATATTGAGCGGCCTATGCCGCTTGCGACAGCCTCCGAAACCAAACTCATGCGTGTGGGTCACAGCCCGGACCCGGATGATGCTTTTATGTTCTACGCGCTGGCTAAGGAAAAAATTCCCATGCAGGGTTTTCGGGTCGAGCATGTGATTGAAGATATTGAAAGCCTGAATCAACGCGCCATCGGTGCAGGCACCATTTCTAGCGTAGGGGCCGTTCGCGAACGGCCCCTACAACCATTGGACGTGTCCGCTGTTTCGGCCCACGCCTACGCTTATCTCGCCGATCAATACCTTGTGATGCGCTCCGGTGCCAGCATCGGAGATCAATACGGCCCGATTTTAGTTACGAAACGTGACGCCGAAAGGCGCCAGGCGCCGTCGGCGCCTGGCGCCCTTAGTAAACTGCAGGGGAAAAAAATTGCTGTCCCAGGAAAACTCACCACCGCTTATCTCGTGCTCCAACTCTTTGCCTCAGAATTTGAACCCGTTTTTGTTCCCTTCGATGAAATTTTTGATTGCGTGGCTTCCGGCAAGGCGGATTTTGGCCTTGTGATCCATGAGGGTCAAATTACGTTTGCCGAGAAGGGTTTTGAAAAAGTGATCGACTTAGGAAAATGGTGGCATGAGGAAACCGGGCTGCCGCTTGTGCTGGGCCTGGATGTGATCCGCCGCGACCTGGGGAGCGAAACGATTAAGTCTTTTACGAAGCTTTTCAAGCGAAGCATCGAATATGCCCTGAAGCACCGCGCCCCGGCGCTTGATTATGCGCTTCAATTCGGCCGGGGGATTAAACGCAGCTTGGGTGACCAATTTGTCGGGATGTATGTGAACGATGACACGGTGGATCTCGGCAAAAAAGGGAAAGAGGGACTGATGAAGCTTCTTCAGATGGGTTACGAGAAGGGGATCCTGCCGAAACGCGTGACGCCTGCCTTTGTATAAATTAAACCATTGGGGTCTGACCCAACTGGGTCAGACCCCGCTGGGTTTTACTTACACTCTTTTTTCGTAAAAAGCACTACTGCAAGCAGGACTGAAAGCAGTCCGACTGCCCGTTGAACGGTGAAATACCCGCTTCCGATCCCGATAATAGGCGCCAAAAGCCCGGGCGCAAGATGTGCTGCCCCGCCTACAACTAGAAGAATCAACGCGATTGTCTTGAGATTCATGGATGGCCTCCATTTGGGCAAGCCATTACATACCGCCTGCCCTAACTGGAATCATCGGTTTTAATAGGTAAAAACTGTAGTAGGGGTCGGGCCCGCCATTGGGTCGCCGGCGGGTCTGTGGCGACATGCCCAGCAAAAGGGATCAGGCTCTAGAGCCTGATCCCTTTGGGTTTTCGTTATAATTCGAGGATTTTGGGGAGTCGTGCCAAATTGACACATCCTGTCTTGGTCACGAGGACATCGTCTTCGATACGGATACCGCCCGCATCTTCATAATAAAGGCCCGGTTCGACGGTAACGACCTGGCCCGCCTTCAAGGTATATTTCCCAAGGCTAATTCTCGGTGCCTCGTGGATTTCAAGGCCAAGCCCGTGACCCGTGCCATGAAAAAATCCCTGCATGCGGCCATTCATCACGCCCGTCTTAAACCCCAGCTCCTCGAATCGCTTTTGGATGGCTGAATGAATGAGGGCGCCATCCGCACCTTCTTTAATCGAGCGAAAGGCAATCTCCTGGCCTTCAAGGACTGCCTCAAACATGCGTTTCAATTTGGGGGAGGCTTTGCCCCGCACCACTGTCCGCGTAAGATCGGCGTAATAACGGCTTTCAGAATCGCGCGGGAAAATATCCATAATGATGGACTGGTTCGCATAAAGCGGACCCGAGCCCTCATGGTGAGGATCCACACCATCGATGCCGCAGGAGACGATCGAGTGGGACGCAATGCAGTTATTTTCCATAAGCCCCACATTGATCATTTTTTTTATCTTTTCACAGGTAAGAAGCTCGCCCTGTAAATAAAGTCTTCCTTTTTTAATGACGGACTTCCGGATGGCATCGATGGCCGCTTGGACGGCCGCTTCCGTGAAGCGAAGCGCCTTTGTGATCGCGCGGACCTCTTCCTTGGTTTTAATGGTGCGCTCTTCAAAGAGGGGTTCGCTTTGAGACGTGATCACAAATCCGCGCTTGCGGAGAGGATCTGCGTACTCCACCGGAAAATTTCCCGGCACGACGAGCACGCGAACGCGCTTCGCTTTCAAAAATTCTTCGATGAGGTCGAGATACCCGGGGCGCTTGTCATATTTTTTGCGGTAGTCGGCCGCAAGGCGCGAAGTTGAAAGCACGTGATCTACCTTGGCTTGATGGCGTGCCCGATCGACCTCAAGGTCGCTCATGAGAAGATACCGTTGGCCGCGGATTTGAAGGAAGGCAAACGAATCCGGCGCCATAAAACGCGTCGCGTAATAAAGATTCGCATCCGCTTCACTGGCCGCGATGATGAGAATATTTCGATCGTCGTCCCGAGCCTTCGCCATTGAGGAATTTCTCCGTTTCAGTATAATGACAGCGTCCATCATTTTATGTGGGTACGTGCACGACACAAGGACTTTTTATTTTAACAAAGGAGAATCCCATGGCAGCATTTGTGAAAGTGGCGAAGAAAAATGAAATCCCGTCTGACACCGGGAAATTGGTCGAAGTGAACGGCCGGGAAGTAGCACTTTTTAAAGCCGAGGGGAAAATTTGCGCTATTCATGCGACCTGCCCTCACCAGGGAGGTCCCTTGGCCGAGGGCGGCCTCGAGGGAAAAATCTTGACCTGCCCCTGGCATGGCTGGGAGTTTGATGTGACGACGGGTGTTTGCGCCTTTAATGATAAAATTAGTGTTCCCTCCTTTAAGGTCAAAGAAGAAGGGGAAGATATTCTGATCGAGCTATAAGCCGTAAGCGGTAAGCCGTAAGCCGTAAGCTATAAGCGGTAAGCAAAAAAGAGCAGATCAGAAGATCGGAGGATCCGTTGGCAGATGATCAGGTTATCCGAAAATCAGGTGCGGATAGGCTGATCTCTAATATCCTGCTCTGATATTCTGTTTTTCCGATTCGCTTTTACTTACAGCTTATAGCTTACAGCTTGCGACACAGCGGTTCATGTAACTTTTGCTGATTGACGCATTTAACCAAAGCCATTAAACTTCACGCTCTATGCCTGCAGGAAGTATCATGAAAAAAACCTCCCTTGAGGAACTTAAAGTCAAAGCGAAACAAATTCGCCGCGACATCATTGAAATGACTGCGGCGGCCGGCTCGGGTCATCCGGGCGGCTCTCTTTCTGCCGCGGACATTGTTACTGCGCTTTATTTTTCGGTGATGCGCCACGATCCCAAAAACCCCCATTGGCCCGACCGCGACCGGCTTATTTTAAGCAAGGGCCACGCCTCGCCCGTGATTTATTCGGCGTTGGCAGAGGCGGGTTATTTTGATCGCAGCCAACTTCTGACTTTCCGTAAATTAGGCAGCCCTCTACAGGGCCATCCCGACCGGCGCCGCCTTCCCGGCATTGAGGCCTCCACCGGCTCACTGGGGCAGGGGCTCTCTATGGGAATCGGTCATGCCCTGGCGCGGCGGCTCGATAAAAAATCATATTACACGTATGTGGTGATGAGTGACGGTGAGACGAATGAGGGTCAAACCTGGGAAGCCGCGGCCATGGCCGCTCACCACAAGGTCGATCATTTGATCGCGATTCTCGATTACAACAAATTTCAGCTGGATGATGCGACCAGCGTGATCTGCAACATGGAGCCCATGGTCGATAAGTGGAAGGCTTTCAACTGGGATGTTCAGGAAATCGACGGACACGACATCGCTCAAATTTTAAAGGCGATCGAAACCGCGCAAAAAGTGAAAAACCAGCCAGCCATGATTGTAGCTCATACCGTTAAAGGAAAAGGCGTTTCCTTTATGGAGAATAATAATCATTTTCACGGGGTTGCGCCTACGAAAGAAGAAGCCGAGCGGGCATTGAAGGAATTGGCATGATGCAAAAAATATTGGGTAAAGCCACACGCGACGCCTACGGTCAGGCGTTGATTGAGATCGGGAAGACCAATCCCAATGTTGTTGTGCTTGATGCCGACCTTTCCAAATCCACTAAGACGGCCGATTTTCAAAAGGCCTTCCCCGAGCGTTTTTTTAATGTGGGAATTCAGGAAGCCAATATGGTGGGCGTGGCCTCCGGCCTTGCCGCCTCAGGCAAGATTCCTTTCATTTCAAGCTTTGCCTCCTTTCTGACGAGCAAAGGCTTTGATCAGTTTCGCATGGGTGTCGCCTTCTCCGAACTCCCTGTGAAGGCCGTGGCCTCGCACGGCGGCATCTCCGTGGGAGAAGACGGCGCCTCGCAAATGGCCATTGAAGACGTGGCTCTTATGACCTCGCTTCCTGCCATGACTGTCATGATCCCGGCTGATGAATTCGCAACCCGCGCCCTTGTCCGAGAAGCCGTGACGCACCCAGGCCCCGTTTATATCCGCACCTGCCGGCCGAAAGCCCCGATGGTTCATAACACGCAAAGCCGGTTTGAAATTGGAAAAGGGGTGCTTTTGCGCGAGGGTAAAGATGTGACCCTTGTGGCCAACGGACTCATGGTCTTTGAGGCGCTTCAGGCGGCAGAAGAATTGGAGAAGCAGGGGATTCAGGCGAGCGTGGTGGATATGCATACCGTCAAGCCGCTCGATCAGGAACTTCTCCTGCGCAAAGCTAAAAAAACAGGGCGCTTGGTTGTGGCCGAGGAACACCAAATCTGGGGCGGGCTCGGGAGCGCGGTGGCGCGTTTTCTTTCCGCAGCTCATCCCTGCCGCATGGAATTTGTGGCCATTCAAGATACCTTTGCCGAATCCGGCACCGCCGATGAGCTTTTGGAAAAGTATGGGCTTACCGCCGCGCATATCGTGAAGGCGGCAAAGAAAATATTGAAAATGTTGTAGGGGCGCACCTGTGTGCGCCCGTAGTCAAACTCTCATGAACGGGTTCTTCATTTGATTAACTCCCGCAAATTCCTTTTTCTTTCTCTCCTGTCTCTTTTTTCTATCCCTTCTTTTGCTTTTGCTGCCCGCGGCAAAGACGTCATGGTCGTAACAGCCGATCCCCACGCCACCGCCGCGGCACTTCAGATCATTCAGCAGGGCGGTAATGCCGTCGATGCGGCCATCACCGCGCAATGGGTTTTGAATGTAGTGGAGCCGCAGTCCTCAGGCATCGGAGGCGGCGGTTTCTTCCTTTATTATGATGCGGCCACCAGGGCCGTTTACGCCTTTGACGGACGTGAAGCTGCCCCCGCCGAGGCCTATCCTGAAATGTTTCTCCATGCCTGGGGAGAGCCTTACGAATACAAGCCGGACCGCATCACAGGCGGGCTCCCCGTCGGAGTTCCCGGCACGCTCAAACTCTTAAATCACGTTCACGGCCGTTTCGGCTCAAAGCGGTTTTCTTTCGCCCAGCTTTTCTCAGGCGGCATCCAATTTGCGGAGCGGGGTTTTCCGATTTCAAAGCGTCTTGCTTTTCATATCGAGCAGGAGAAAGAGCGCTTAAGCATGTTTAAGGCCTCGCGGAAAATTCTCTTGGACAAGGAAGGCAACCCTCTTAAAGAAGGAACCATTCTCTTTCAACCCAACCTTGCGAAAACATTCCGCCTCATTCAAAAAGAGGGGATCAATGTCTTTTATGAAGGCGTCATCGCCGAGGCGATTGTCGATGCCGTAAGGAATGCCCCGTACCATCCCGGATTCATGCAAAAAGATGACTTGTTGTATTACCGCGTCTTCGAGCGCGAACCCGTGCAGGGGGACTACCGCGGTTACCATATTTTTAGCATGGGCCCTCCGTCCTCAGGCGGGACGACCTTAATCGAGGCCCTGAATATTTTGGAGCTTTACCATTTAGAACTTTATGATCACTCACCCGATGGAATCCATCTGATGGCCGAAGCCCAGAAGCTTGCTTTTCAGGATCGAAACCGTGCGATCGGAGATCCTGCGTTTGTTAAAGTGCCGACCGAAGAGCTTCTCTCCAAAGAATTTGCCCACAACCGCGCCGGGGCCTTGCGCTTTGACATGGCGATTACCCCGGATGAATTGGCATCGGCCGCGGCCGCGCTCGAGGCCCCCAACACCTCGCATATTTCGATTGTCGATGACAAAGGCAATATGGCGGCTTACACCACCACCATCGAAGACATCTTCGGCTCGGCCATGGCCGTGCCGGGCTACGGGTTCTTCCTTAATAACGAACTCACTGATTTTGAAGCCGAGCCCTATGCGGTCGTGCCGGACGCCGAAGAGGGGGGCGAATATCAACTGCATCCCAATGCCCCGCAGCCGGAAAAGCGGCCCCGCAGCAGCATGACACCCACCTTTGTCTTTAAAGGAAAGAAGCCTTTCCTCATTGTGGGCTCCCCGGGCGGCTCGGCCATCATTGGTATCGTGTTGAACGTCATTGTGAATGTGATTGATTTTAAGATGTCCTTGGAAGATGCGCTCCGCGTGCCGCGTGTCATTAACCGTGACGGGGCGACTGAATTGGAACCCGAACTCCTCGACGACCCCATCCTCAAGCGTGACCTTGCAAAGCGAGGCCATGCCGTCCTCTCCCAACCTGCCTTCGGTAATGTCCAGGCCATCCTCCTTCCTTTGCGCAAAAATGGCAGGATCGTAGGCGAAAGCGATCCCCGCGGGGAAGGCAAAGCCCTCGGCTATTAGCCTGGAATTCCAAGTCACAAATCCCAAATACCAAGCAAAAGCTGATGGTGCCAGGCACCGCCGGTGCCCGGCACCCTTTGTTTTCATATAATTTTTTACTGCCCTTGTATTTTCTCTCCTATGTGTTAGGTTTTGATTAAAGGCAAACCATCCGTGAGGATGGGACGTCCGCCAAAGAATTTGGCGGACCCGCTGCATGCTGCGGCGGGCAAAACCGCGGGTCAAATCAAGCGGCCCTCGATCGCTCAGAAACGAGGCTAAGTAAGGGCGCCTCCCGAGCTCCATAGGAGCTTCCACCGATCGACGGTCCGCTCTATTTGACTGCCGGGTTGCCGGGAAGGGTCAAGCTTCTCGTGATGGGGCAGCAAAAAGAATTATTTCAAGGCCGTTCCGAGCGCTGGGGCGGCGTCAGGATGACGATTTTTTTTACCATGGTCTTACTTTTCTCCATCCCTTCCCTTTCCGTATCGCAGGAACCCTTTGAAGTGATTGCACCGTCGATTGTTTCATCCCCTCACCCTTCCCTCTCCCTTGGGGAGAAGGGTGGGGCGAGGGTAAGGTACGGTACCGCCTCCTGGTATAGCGAAACGGATCCCGGCATTAACCTCCATACGGCAAACGGTGAAATTTTCGATGACTCCGCCTTGACGTGTGCCACGTGGGATGACCGCTTCGGCACGCGCTTAAAGGTCACCAATCTCGCCAACGGCCAATCCGTCATCTGCCGCGTGAACGATCGCGGCCCCGCGAGGCGCTTAAATCGCGTCATCGATCTTACCCAAGCCGCATTCAAACAGATCGCAGACTCCCGCCGAGGACTCATCGAAGTCGCCGTCACGAAACTGTCCTAACTTTTAAACAAAATTATGGATTGCGGAGAAGATCGTGCGTTCCGATCTTTCTGAGGTAGGCAGTGTCACCGATTTTCTGGTAGGTAATGCGGTAATTATCCGAGACTCGTAACTCAAAGATATCTCTTGTCCCCGCCATTTTTTTGTGTCCAAGAGATGGGTGGAAAGGGTGGGTCACGAGCAGTTCTAAAGCTTTTTTGGCCCTTGCTTGAATATCCGAAGGAAGCCTTTTGTCGAGACGGATAAAGGTTTGGGTGGCTTCAACGCGCATCAAGGGTCCAGCTTTTTAAAGAGCTCGTTTAAATTTTTTGTTTTTGTGACACGTCCATTTTCAAGGTCTTCCGAGGCCTCCTTTTCTTCCTTTTGCCACTCCGGAGTATAAAAATAGGCTTGATCCTGAGGAACCAACACTTGCGGTTCGAGGATGATCTTGTTACCCTGAACCTGAATATTGAGGTAGGTACTCATCTGGAGACGAAGCTGTTTTACGATTTGTTTGGGGATGGCAATCTGATAATTTTGGCCGATCTTACGCAGCATGGTTTCCTCCGTTTCCAAAAAGAAGGATAACACAAGAATAATAAAATGTCAAAATATTATTTTTGTAAAAATATAAAATCAAAATCGAACGGACTCCAGTCCTGCTCCGCCGTAGCAAAACTCTGGTTTCGCAGAGGTAAGAACCCGGCCCCCTCTGGGTATTTACTAATGGGTCTTGTGTTTTTTTCAGCCGGTTGCACGACTCTTTTCGGCTGGGATATTCATGCCCCCGGGCTTCTCTCGCAATATGGCGTTCAGAATATTTCACCTGCGAAGGAACGCCTGGCCCTTTATCTCTCGCCTGAGGTCTTAAGCTATGAATCAAAAAATAAAGGGGGCAAGATGGCGGATCCTCAAACCTATCACGTGGGAGAGGCCTATGGACCGATGCTGGTGGAGGCCTTTCAGCAGGGTTTCGAGGAATTTATTTTAATGGAGACCGAGCCCACGCCCGCGATTTTAAAACAATACGGGATTCCGCACGTGGCGGTGGTAAGGATCAAGGACTTTGGAAATCGCGTGACGTTAAAAGGGCAAGCCGTCTCTCTTGTGACAGAAACCATTCTCCTGGATCAGGATTTGAATCCGCTTGCGAGGTTTGAATCGACGGGAACGAGCGACGCTAAAAAAGTTTTTGCCAAAAAAGGCGGACCTGAGGTGAATCTCAATGCTGCCATCGAGCATAATGTTCTCGCCATCGTGCAGGTTTTGCAGGATGTTTTCAGTCATGCTTAGTAAAATGCCAAGAGCCAAGTTCCAAGGTACAAGCAAGAAGCAAAAGGCAAATCCCAAGTGCCAAGCCACCAACAAGAGCCAGAATTCGAGTACCAGGCAAGGTACAAATAACAAGGAACAGGATCTTTCAAGAAACTATTTTAAGAATCCGCCTTTCTTGTATTTTGTTTCCTGCTTCTTGCTTGTTTCTTGGCGCTTGGTTCTTTTGACTTGTACCCTGCTTGGCACTTGTCTCTTGGAATTTTCTTCCGCCTCTCTTTCCTTCGCTTCTGAGGTGTTGGAAAAGACCGACACAGCCGTCGTGGTGCGCGAGCATCCGAAAACGGGAAAACCCTACGTGGTGATTACCAACCAAAACCAATGGGTGCCTGGCACCCCGAAAGGTGCCAGGCACCTTCTGCGCCTTCTGCGGCCTGATTACCGGATGCTCGATCCCAAGCAGAAAAATATTCCTTATGAAGGACCGGTGAGCAATCGGAAAAAAATTTATGCCCTGGCGGCCACGCTTGCGGCGGGAGGAACGGCGGCCGGATTGGCGATCCCAACGACTGCGGCAGCCTCGGCGGCGGGCGGGGGAGCGGGCTATGCGGCAGCAGGCAGCGGGGTCGCGGCCGGAACGATTTCAACCTCTCTTGCGGCCAGTCAGCCGAAACCGGAAGAAGAATACACGCGAGAAGCAAACTCCCAATTACAAGAAACAAATGCCAAGCAAGATGTAAAAAACAAGCCGCAAGATACAAATGCCAAGCAAGGTGCAAATAACAAATAGTAAGAAACAAGATGTTCTAATGCGAGCTAAAAGACCGCTTTTCTCTTGTATCTTGGCTCTTGCTTCTTGCTTGGCGCTTGGAACTTGGTTCTTGTTGTTCGGTACTCGGAACTTGCTTGTTTTCTATTGCCGCCAAATGTTATTCATTGCTAGCGATCGATAAAATCAGGCGAGTTTACCGCAAAAATTCAGCCCGAAGCCTTGAAAAAGCAGGAATTGCGTGCTAACCTATCCCTGACTTTCATTCCTCATGAAAGTTAACTCTATGCACAAACCATTTACAAAGTTCAGTGCATTTGTCTCATTGATTGCTTTTCTGGTTACGCAAACCCTCTCTCCGATTCCGGGGTTTGCCGAGGTCCTCCGTCCCGGATCTGAAGTCGCTCTTTTTCCGTCTCCTGTTTTTGATCTTCAAATCCCCAGCGATCTCGGCCAAGTTGAAACCGCGGTCTCAGGCGCGGGCCCCGCCATTGTTCACATCCAAACCGCGCACGGTAATTACGCCGCGCAGAAAAACATTCAGGCGATTCTTCATCACCTTCATAAGACCTACGGCATCAACACCCTTCTCTTAGAAGGGGGTATGTCTAAGCTTGAGCCGGGCGTGCTCCGGTTTTTCCCGAATCACATGAAGGAAACGATGGAGTTGAATGATCAACTCACAAAAGACGCCCTTGTGAAAGGCGCTGAGTTATTTTTGGCCGAGGAGAAGAATGCTGAAGGATACGGGATTGAAAACACCGAAGCTTACTTTGCGAATGTCCGCGCCTTTCAGGCCGTCCTCAAACAGCGCGAAAAATCCGAAAACTTTCTACGCGATATGGATCTCGGGATCGAACGCCTTACCACCCCTTATCTTTCGAAGGATCTCAGGGCCTTCCTTAAAAGGGATGAAGATTTTGAGGCAAAGCGCATCCCGATCGAAGATTGGCTGACCTATTTAAAGGACGAGGCGGCGAAACATTTCAAGATTGACCTTTCGCATCCTGTCCAACAGATCGAATGGCCCATGCTGGTCCGAGTCTTTATCCTCCGCGATCTCGAGAAAAAAATCGATTTTGCAACCTTCGAAAAAGAGCGGGGAGAGTTTTTGAAAGAAATGACTAAAGGTGCCAGGCACCCTCAAGCCTTAAAGGTGCCTGGCACCTTTAGTTCTAAACAGATCGAATCCCTCCTCAACGCCCCACTCACCCAACACAAACTCCCCGACCCCGAGACCACACAGCTTTTTGAGGCGATGGTGCGTGCGCTGCCGGCAGACTTCAATTACAGGGCTTATCCGAACGTCTGTTTTTTTATGGCGCATCTTATGCTTCATAGCGAAATCAAGGGCGATCTTTTGATCGATGAGATGAACCGCCTTACGGATTTAATTGCGCTTCGCATGACAAGCTCTGAAGCGGAAAGACAAATCCTCGCACTTTTGAAAGATCACCGACTGTTGAAAAGATTATTTGCGCTTAAATTAAGTCCGAAGGATTATGCAGAAATGGTAAGCCGTACAGCGTCAAGCGTACAGCGTACAGCGAAAGGCGAAAAACGCGGTACGCAGAACGCAGTACGCAGTACGATCCAGCCTTCTTCCGTTGTTTCCCGCTTCCTCGCTCTCAACGGTTCCAAGCGCGTCCGCGATATTCAATTCAAACATATCGAAGCCATCGATTCACTTTACGACAAGGCCCTCGAATTTTATCAGGGCGTCAAAGCGCGCGACGAATTCATGCTGCAAAATATCGAGAAATTTTTGAACCCTGTAGGGAACGGTCGCGACCGTTCCCTACGATCTCCCGCCAAGGTCGCCATTGTCACCGGCGGTTTTCACGCCGGACCTTTTCAGGATTATTTTAAAGGTCGAAATTATAGTTACGCTTTAATTGCCCCTAAGATAGGCATTCACCCTGAGCAAGCTGGCCCCGTTTTACGGGGCGAGCGCGTCGAAGGGGAACATGAAGCCTACGTCCAAAGTATGTTTCATATCGATGTTCAGTCCCCCCTGAGCGAGCCCCGTTTAACGGGGCGAGTCGAAGGGCCGGAAGTGAAAGAATCAACCACGGAAGCCTTGCTTGCCGTTGAACCTCTTGCGCGGCCCCAGGTTTTAATGCCTTTATCTACACGGGCTCATGCTTTTGTCGACAGCACCGCGCCTGCGAGTCGCGAAGCCCTGATGCGCGACCTTGGTTTGTGGAAAGAATTTGCTTCCGCCCGCGCGGAGGCCCGCCATCAAACCGTCGGTGGGCAAGTGCGGCAGACAGCCGGGGGAACGTTAAGCGGCTTTGGTAAAAGGGAGATTGGAGTGAATGCGGGCGATCTGAGCCGAAGGAATGCGGCGGCTCGCGTCGAGAATTTCCAAACCGAAAAGGCGGCCGTCGGCGGCGATGTCCAAAATGATGCCGTCTCGAATCTTCCTGGATTTTTTGACTTTGCCGGACTGAAACTGAATGTAAAGCGCGTCCGCCGCTCGATCAAATTCGATCTTCAAGGTTTATTCCTCCAGCCAATAGGCCGTTATCAGCATCGTGTCCTCGCCTTTTTCGGCGTAAACCACCTCGAGAATCTTACCACGGAATTGCTTGCGAGCCAAATGTCTTCCCTTGTAGCTCGCTTCTCGCTCATCGGGGCGGGCCAGGGTTTGGCGGATCTGGTCTTGAAAAATATCCCGCTGCCGCATTCTCTTTCGGATGTGTTTAGTCAGCAATACGGCCATGGTGGAGATGACTACACGATCTTACCCCTTGCTGTCAAGGACCTTGTGACCTCTTTCACCTCCACTTCTTCCCGCGCGGAGGTGAGAAAGGATACGTTGCCCCGAGACTGGAGAACACAGCTCAAGCGTGAATGGGATGCGAAGTCTATTACGAGTATTCAGGATTCCAAAAAACGCTTAAGGGCAATCGAAACGTTGATGTCCTGGTACACAGCTTGGCAGAATGAGAACCGCGAGCAGATCGAAAGTGATTTTGCTCAGAGCATTCTTTTGTGGCAACGATTATTCTTAGACTTGCAGAATTGGGCACGCTCTACAAATCCGAGCCCGGAAGACCGGTACGCCGTTACTCAATTAAGCGTTTATCACCTGGGCTATTTAAGCTATCTCGAAGATTTATTTAGTCGAGATCACAAGTTGGCCGGTCTTGCCGGCTCTCTCCATGCCTATGCCAAGGCCGCCATGCTTTCTGATCAAGAGTGGAGAGATCACATGATCGCCCTTCTGCAAAAGATTAATGAAGCGCTCCCCAAAAACACCACAGCGGCTCCGAGCGGATTTAGAGTGGTAGCCAGTGCGGGAGCAGGGCCTTCGCCGGGAGAAATGAACGCCCCTTCCAACGCAGAAATAAAAGAATTTATTCGGGAATTTCAAGATCAATCCCAAAAAATTTATTTTGGACATATGGAAAATGTTGTGAAGTATTTTGATCGTATCTTGCGGCATCGTTTCCGCCGGGTTGTCAGCGCCTCGCAACTTGAGTATGTCGATCATCCCGCAGTGCCATTACTTCAATATGTCATCGCTGTTGGGAATATATGGGGCGGAGTTTTAAATGGACAATGGAAAGCCACCCGCGCCGAGGTGAGGTCACTGCCGCAACTTTCCCGTCGTAAATTTTCCCAAGTCGGCATTGCAAGCGTCTTAATAAATTTCTTGTTACCCGGTTATCAATTAATTGCACAAAATCAAGTTGCTCCTGCTTCGGACATAAATAATGAAGAAGAAATCAATCGATTAGTCAAATCCTTGCAAACCGCAAGTACGTATTTTAGTTATAAAGCAGAAGTTGAAGCTCTTATTAAAATCGGAAAACCTGCGGTTCCTGCTTTGCTCAAAGGTTTCCGCAATGCTGCGAATAATTATTCCCAAGAAGCCTTCACTCAAACATTAATTGGCATTCAAGATCCATCGGCGGCGGAAGAATTGTATTTGATGGCTAAACAACAAAATAGCGTAAGGTACTATGTGGCTAAGATACTCGGTTATTTAAGTGAACCTAAATCTGTGGATTACCTTGCCGAGATAATGAAATCCTCATCTGCAAGTGATCTTGTCGCGGCTCGTAACGGATTAATTAGACAAGGGACCGCCGCAGTGCCTCCTCTTATAGAAATTGCTGAAGGACGACACCCTAATTATATTCGCGAAGAAGCCATTATCGCGCTGGGCGAAATTCAGGATAGTCGAGCACTTCCCATTTTAGAACGGTTCGTAAATGGGTCAGAACCATTTGCGAAGAAATATGCGTTGGAAGCGATCAAACAAATTCAAGCCGATGAAAAAACGCGCCAAAACAGAAGAAAAACCTGGTTACTTATTTATCACGATAAATATGGGCTTTACGATCAAGATTTTTCTAATCCAGTGATTCGTGACTTAGCTGCGATAGGAAGCGCCGCTACTCCTGTATTGATAGAAGCTCTCACAAATGACAGAGGTCCTTATGAACCTCATCCTGAGCCGTTAGTTTATCTAGCGCTTTCACTTATTGGTGATAGCGAAGCTGCCAATTTTTTAGTTAAACGAGTTCCTCATGTTGTGTATAGCAGATACTACGCTAATCAACCTGGAATGTTGGATTATCCAAGGGAAGAGA
>CAYJSI010000030.1:0-22499 GCA_964373045.1 uncultured bacterium | reverse complement strand
ACTTCAACCTTAAGCCTCGTAACAGGTTAGCCGATATTCAAAAGACCAAAATGTCGCGCTTAGCCTATCTTCAACGTATCCGTTATCCTTTTATCAAGGCGGGCTCTCCCCGTTTCTCGAGAGTCGCCCGGATAGTCAATCTCTTCTTGTGGATTTTTATCCTTTGTCCCGTTGTGGGGGCCCTGGAGGACCCTCCTCGAAGGACACCCCATATTGAGATGACGGAAAGGGCGATGAAAGACCGAGTCAGGGTCTTGCAGCAGCAGCGGTTTCAGCGCATGCCTTATCTTGATCGCGGGTTTATTCGTTCTGAGATTCGGCCCGAGAAGATTCAGCAGAAAAACAGGTTTTTAATGGGACAGAAGAAAAATTTGCAAGCCCTGACCGAACGTGCGATCCTTGTCTATACACCCGTGCGGGCATCGCGGGAACGCATCTCGCTTGCCCAGCGACGCATCCTCATTGCTTTAAGGAACCTTTTTCCGGAGGCCAAATTTGAATTCGATGAAAAAACGGGGAGTCTTTCCGGCGCCGGCGCCGGTGCCTTTAATTCGAGCAAATACCGATTTACCTTCCGCCAACCCATCTTCCGGGGTGGTATCCTTTGGAACACCCTCTTGAAGGAAAAAACGGGGCTGGAAGCGGAACGCAAGGATTATGAATCTGTCGTGGAGGATTTAGTGAATGAGGTTTCAAACGGCTATTTCGAATATAGTCGGTCTCTGCAGGTTGCAGAAGGGCAAAGCGGCACGGTTGAAAAGGTTCGCCGTTTTGCGGATATCTCGAAACAAAAATATGAGAACCAGCTTATTTCTGAGATTGAGCATTTAAACGTACAGTCGCTTTATGGGCAAATGGAATATGATCTAGAGACTTCGAAACAGGAGTTGGAATTGGCAAAGCTGGAGTTGCAGCGTTATCTTGATCTTAATTCGAGTGATCCCCTTGTTATTGCCCCCCTTTATGATGTCAAAGCCATGCTCGCGAAAGCCCGTAGCGAGGAAGAAAGTTTAAAAGGGGACGATGAAGACGCGCTCTCTTCAGGCAAAATTCAAGACACGACTTCATCCCGGTTTGAGGGCTCGCTCACGGGCCCAACCCTTGTCGAGCTCACAGATCTTGCCTATCAGCACCGTTCGAAATTGCAAGTGGAGGCTGCGAAGATCGAGTCCGCCCGTCTGGAAGAAAAGATTAAATGGGGAGAGCTGATGCCTCAGGTGGATGTGGTGTTTGAATTTGGCAAATTGGGCGAAGCCTTTAATAGTGCTGACACCAACCCGGGTCTTCGAAGGGAATTCTTGCTCATGCTGGAATTTGATTGGAATGTGGGAGGGAATAACCTCGGGTATAAATTCTCCAATGATGAGCGGGCTCCCTCGGTTTCGCAATTTTTGCAGGGCACGGGATCCCAAATCAGCACCAACTCCCTTTCCGCCGGGCTCTTTGATGGACTGCAGGTCCTTGCCTCGGCGAAAGAGGCGGAGGTCTCAAAACTAGATCAAATCACGGCCCTGGAAAAGACTGAAAAAGAAGTGATCCACGAAGTCAAGCAGGCTTATTTTGATTATCAAAAGGCCCGGATTCAGGTCAAGTCATCCCTGCAGCGCGTAGATTATCAGGATCGGCTGGCCCGCCTTTCAGGTCACCGCCTTGAAAAAAATGAAGTTCAAATTTCAGAATATATTCAGGCTGAAATCGATTATCTTCAGGCCCAGACGGCCCTTCACAAGGCGCTGGCAGATTATTTTAATGCTAAAGCAAAACTGAATCATGCAATCGGGGTGCGAAATTATTTACCCCTAGAGGAGTGGTATGGATCAAGATCCGAATCTGCCGGAAGAAGCTGAAGCGCCCTACTCAGGGCCTCCCCGGAGAAACCTCTTCCAAAAGTTAAAAAATCTGGGAGAAAAATTATTTCATCTTGCTGAGAGCCTTTTGAAGGCCCTCACCCCATTCGTTTCTTCCTTAGTGGGAGGGCTACGAAGTCGTCTCGAACAGACGCCTGAAGGAGCCACGGCAGCAGCGGGGCCCCGGTTATTTCTAGCCAAGCATTTAAATAAAATCCTGGTCGGGGTTGGGATTCTTCTTGTCATTCTTTTTCTCAGGACCTGTTTTGCCCATGACAAGAGCAAGGCCTCTTTAGAAGATATGGTTTCAAAGGCCCAGGCCCCTCAGGATGCGGTGGTCCCGGTGAAGGGTTTTAAAATCGGGCGGTTTAATTTTGAAGATTCTCTGAATGCCCTCGGGACGATCAAAGGGGCCGTTGAGTTTAAACTCAGCTTTGAAATTCCGGGCGTGGTCAGTTCCGTCAATTACCGGGAGGGCGAGCGCTACGAAGAAGGCGCGCTCCTCCTATCGCTCAGGCAAGATGATATCCTTCTTCGTTTAAAGCGTACTCAAGCCGAGCTCAATAAAAAACAGACCGAGGTAAAGATCGGCGAAGACAAGCTAAAAGATCACGAGAAGCTTTTCAGTCTTGGCGCCATTGCCAAATCTGCTCTGGAGAAAGCCGCCCTTGAGGTGGAGTCGGTTAAATATGAAGCCGAGGCGTCGCGTCTTGAGGTCAAGGCCAACGAATCGATCCTTGAAAAATCAAATCTTTATGCGCCTTCGGCCGGCATGATCGGGCAGCTCAATATCGAGGAGGGAGAAACGGTGACGCCGAATACCCTCCTTGGGACTCATATTATGACGGAGTATGTGTACGCAGAGTTTGGCGTCGTCGAGCGCGACGTTAATAAAATTGCCCTGGGTCAGAAGGCGCGCATTTTTGTGGACGCGTTTCCGGACAAAACCTTTGAAGGGGTGATTGAGAATATTTCACCCGTGGTGACCGGTACAAGCCGCACCGCGTCGTCGCGCATCCGCATTGAAAATCCGGACCGCCTCCTTCTTCCCGGGATGTTCGCAAGAATCCGCATTCTTCTTTACAGCAAGAAAAACACGCTGATTGTTCCGACTGACTCCGTGCAGGGCAAAGAAGGGGAGCAGTTTGTTTACGTCGTGCATGCCGACAAAGGGGTTGCGGAAAAAAGACCCATCACGATCGGGTACACCCGCCCCGATTATTCTCAGATTGACGCGGGAATCTCCGAAGGGGAAGTGGTCGCGATCACGGCCCTGGATAAGCTTGAAGATGGCAAGAAAATCCGCCTCCTCGAAACTCAAGAAGCTGAAATTTAAGGCATGAGTTTACCCGCCTTTGCGGTAGAAAAAAAGGTGACCATCTGGATGGTCACCCTGGGCCTCGTCTTAGTCGGCGTGATTTCCTTCATCCGGCTTCCGCAGGAACTCTATCCCCCCATTGTTTTTCCTCAAGTCACCATTGTGGCGGATTACGCCAACGCCGCCCCCGAAGAAATCGAAACCCTGATCACAAAACCCATTGAAGAAAGCATTGGATCCGTGGCGGGCCTGCGGCGCATCGAATCGATCTCCCGTGAAGGCCGGGGTACCATCAAAGTCTCTTTCAATTGGGGCCAGGATATCGATTTTGCGGCCCTTGCGGTTAGAGAAAAAATTGATCTTGTGAAGGAGCGCCTGCCGAAGGAAGCGGAAGATCCCGTGGTGCTCAAGTTTGATCCTCTGTCGCGGCCCATTATGATTCTCTCTGTGACGGGGCCGAACCTGGATCAGGTGCAGCTGAAATATCTGACCGAGAAAATCATCAAGGATAATCTCGAAAAGATTGACGGCGTAGCCTCCGCTACAATTTCCGGCGGCGTCGACCGGGAAATTGTCGTCGATGTCGATCAAGGGCGGCTCGAGGCTAACCACCTTTCACTCTTGAGTCTCATTGATTCCATCGAACAGGCGAATGTGACCTATCCGGCAGGCAGCATTAAAAAAGGATTGTATGAATATCTCATCCGAACCGTCGGTGAATTTCGAAGCGTGAAGGAAATCGAATATTCCGTGGCGGGTGTGGATACGGTCCAGGAGATTAAGCACGAAGATACAAGTTTTCTTGAAAGGACCGAAAGGGGGCCGCGCGAAACCGTGGATACCCTTCGAGAAGAGGTCGCGAAGCAAATGCTCGAAAAGCGGCTTGTGCTGACGCGGGATATCGCTCAAGTGCTTGACGGCACTTCCGAGCAGACCAGTATCTCACGGCTGAATGGGCAGGAAAACATTTCCATCTCGATTCAAAAACAGGCCAACTCCAATACCATTGAAATCGTCGATCGCTTGAAAAAGGCCCTTACGTTCTTGCGGGAGGATGTCGAATCCCGCGGGCTTCATTATGAAATTGTTTATGACCACTCGTTTTTTATCCGAAAATCTCTTGAGAGCCTGAGAGGCGATGCCCTAAGCGGCGGCGCCCTGGCGTTCATTGTCCTTCTCTCTTTCCTTCGATCCCTCGGCCCCTCTCTGATTGTCATGATGACGCTCCCCATAACGGTCTTGGGCGTCTTTTTTCTCATGGCCATTACCGGCATTACCCTCAACACGATGTCGATCGCAGGGCTGGTGCTGGGCATCGGAATGATTATGGATACGAGTATTGTTGTGCTGGAGAATATCTTTCGGCGCCGGCAGCTTGGTGAGGATCCGCACGAAGCTTCCATTAAGGCCGCAGAAGAAGTGACCTGGCCCGTGATCTCCTCCAACCTTACGACGATTGCTGTTTTTTTCCCTATCATCGTTTTCGTCCCCGGCATCCCGGGACAAATTTTCAAAGATCTCTGCTGGGTCATCATTCATTCGCAGGTCATCTCGACCCTCCTTCCGCTCACGCTGGTTCCCATGCTCTCTCTTTATTGTCAGGTCTCCCAAAAGGAATTCAAACCGCCGGCCTGGACGGGCTTCCTTGAGAAAAAACTCTTGGGCGACATCCCGCTCTCGAAAAAAATAAGGTACTGCGCCTCTGTCGTTGGGATTGTCTTTGTGATCTGCTTGAGCGGCTTTTCCATTTTTCCACTTTTTGAAAAAGAAGTTCTACCGAAAGTGGACCAGGGTCAGTTTCTTATGAAGGTGGGTATGCCTCTGGGGACCCGCCTTGAAGTAACGGATAAAATTTGCCGCCGAATCGAATCCGGTCTTAAAGAAACCCCTGAGGTCAAAGATGTGACAGTAACGGTCGGCTCAGAAAAAAGTAATCGGGGGCAAGTTTCCGTCGAGATCCTCCGGCCTTCTCAGGCCTTGATTCTTGTCACACTCAAGCCCTCGCGGAAAAAATCCTCCACCGAGGTAGTGAACTCTTTTAGGGCCCGCATGGACACGCTCGAGATCGAGGATGCCGTCATTGACTTCGTCCTTCAAGAAAGTGAGTTTGCCTTTGCGGAGGGCGGTGAAAAACCCGTCTTAGTCGAGGTTAAGGGGTATAACTTCGAAGAAATGATCAAACTAGTGAGCCGAGTCAAGCAGGAGCTTGCCAAGGTGCCGGGCGTCATTCATATTCAAGACAATATGGGAAAACCGATTCCGGAGACCAAGCTTCATATTGATAAGAAGCGAAGCGCCCTTTACGGCATCTCGGCCCTTGATATTTCCCTCATTACGAAGGCGGCCCTGGAAGGGGTTGTGGCCACTCAGTACCGCGAGGGCGGGAAGGAATACGACGTCCGTGTGCGATTGAGCGAGAAGGATAGAAAAAATATCGAAAATCTTAAAGGCCTTCTTATTTACTCTCATGTCCTCGATACCCTTATCCCCCTCAAGGAGGTGGCTACCATTGAAACAAGTACCGGCCCGAGCGAAATCTTGCGTTCAGATCAGGAACGAACCGTCACCATCTCAGCGGACATTCGAAAAGACGCCAGCAGCAAAACTGTGTTTCAAGGTATTCAAAAGATGCTTCGCAGTCTCAACCTCGATCCCGAATCCGGTTTCCAAGTGGTTCTTTCCGGGAAGGCGAAAGAGGTCAAAGAAAACTTTTCGAAGGTAACGTTTGCCTTTGTCCTGGCCATTCTCCTTGTCTACATGATTATGGCGTCTCAGTTTGAATCTTTTACTCAGCCCCTCATGATCATGGTGACCGTGCCTCTCGCCCTCTTCGGGGTGGCGATCGCGCTATGGATTGGAGGACACACCTTAAATGTCATCTCCCTTTTAGGGATGGTGATGCTGGCCGGGACAGCAGTCAATAACGGTATTGTTTTAATTGAGTTTATCAATCAACAGCGCGAAGAGGGAGTGGAGGTTGTCGAGGCTGCGATCAATGCAGCCAAAATCCGAACGCGGCCCATCATCATGAGCGCTATTACTTCCGTGATGGGTTTGGTGCCACTTGCCCTAGGGCTGGGCGAAGGGGCGGAGCTCAGGTCTCCCATGGCTGTTGCCATGATAGGGGGGACGATCTCATCGACCTTTTTGACACTTGCGGTGATCCCTGTTCTTTATATTCTTCTCACCCTCTTAAGTGAGCGCTTCTGGGGAGCAGAGCATGAAGAAGAATGAGGGGATTTAAACCATGGGCCTCCCCTCCTTTTCCATTCATCGTCCGGTCTTGATCATCATGGTCTTTATCGGTCTGATTATCCTCGGCATCATTTCACTCATGCGCCTCCCCGTGGAACTTTACCAGGGTCAGGATGCGGGGATCGTCAGCATTATCGTGCGTGCCCGCGGAGGGCTCCCGCCCGAGGATGTTGAAAAAACCATCACCAAACCTATCGAAGAAGCCGTCGGCACGGTCTCTCATCTTAAGAATCTCTATTCGCATTCGCGGGAGGCGGAGTCTCGCGTCACCATGGAGTTTGAACCCGGGACGGACATGAAATTTGCGGCCCTCGAGGTCCGGGAAAAATTTGCCCGCGTGAAACCGCTTCTGCCGGATGAAATCGAAAAGCCCGTGATCGCCAATTACGATGATTCTCAAAGCGCGATTATGGTCTTTGCCCTTACCTCAAACTCGATGTCGCCGGAGGAAATCCGGGAACTCGTAGAAACGGATCTTAAGCCCATGCTGGCCCGCGTGGACGGGGTGGCGAGTGTGGAGATCTACGGAGGCCGCGAAAGAAAAATCTTGGTTGAAATCGATCGGGACAAAATGGTGGAGTACAACATCCCCATCGAAAAAATTATGGATGTAATCGGGCAAAGCAATATCAACCTCCTGGGAGGAACGCTTCCCAAAGGGACGCTTGAGTTTGCCATCCGAAGCATGGGGGCCTTCAAGAGCGTGGAAGAAGTGGGTGAGATCGGGATTCATGCCACCCGCCAAGGCTCGATTATCCCTTTAAAGGAAATCGCGACCGTGAAAGACGCTTACTTGGAGCCCGAGGATGCGGCGAGGCTCAATCTTGAGCAAAATGTGACGGTCTATATCAAAAAGGCGAGTATTGCGAATACGATTCCGGTGGTGAAAACGGTGCGCTTGTTTCTTGATCAATTCAAGGAGCTTCACAAGACATCGCTCGATGTGATCATGGTCTCAGATAAGGCCCAGACCATCGAACGGGCCATTAGCGATGTGGCATCCACGCTCCTTTTGGGAGTGGTCCTAACCGTACTCATGATTTATCTGGCGCTTCGCAAATGGGTTTTGGCCGGGATTGTTTCGGCGGCCATCCCGTGTTCCGCGGTGATCACCTTCCTTTTTATGAATATGCTCCATTTAAGTTTGAACGTGATGACCTTAAGCGGACTCTCGCTTGCGATTGGGATCATGGTGGATAGCGCGGTGGTGGTGCTTGAAAATACGTTTGTCAAAAAAGAACAGGGGATGTCGGATCGGCGCGCGATTCTTCATGGGGCGGAGGAGGTCTGGCTTCCCTTGCTTGCCTCTCTTATTTCAACCGTCATTGTCTTTCTTCCCATTATTTTTATCGATAAGAAAATTCAGATGGTCTACGCGGGTTTTGCTTTTACCGTGACGGCCTCTCTTGTCATCTCCTTTTTTGTGGCGCTTATGCTCGTGCCCACCCTTTTAACCCAATGGGCCCGCGGCAGGCTGGAGGTGACTACCGCCAAAGAGAACGTGGGCGGCTGGCAGATAAAAATGAGAGAAGGCTACGCGAGGCTGATTGCGCGGAGTCTATCGTTACGTTATCCCGTCACTCTTTTCCTCGTGGGCCTCCTTTGGCTCTCGGTGACAAAGATCATGACTCGCGATGTCGACTGGCCGACGACCCTTGAAGAAAATGAATTTGCCATCGTGATTTTTCCCTTGGCCGGCGCCAAACTTGAAACCAATGATGATGTAGTGAAGCGAGTGGAAGAGATGTTAAGCAAGATTCCCGATATGGAGATGTTTTCTTCCACGATCAGAAAAGACGACGTGCGGGTTTTTGTGCGTCTCAAGCCCAAGGCGAAGCGGACTTTTTCAAAAGACGAAATCATGAAATTCATCGATGAAAAGGGAAATGAATCCATTAAGCAGGTCCATGATGACTACAGCCTGATTGTGGATGAGGGCGCGGCCTCGACCGAGCAGAAGAAACTTGTGATCAATGTTTTTGGCTACGAAAACGATGTCCTCCAGAAACTTGCGACTGAATTTGCCAACCGTCTCTCCAAGGTTCCGGGCTACATCAATCTTGTCATGACGGATCTTAGAAAAAGGCCGGAGTATTCGCTTGTTGTGGACAAAGGACGGGCCGCGGTTTACGGTCTAACGGTCAGGGATGTAGCCGATTCTGTGCATGCCCAGATCCGAGGCATGCGTCCCACGAAATATCACGAGCTGACCAAAGGAGAAGAAATCGAAACCATTACGCGTCTTCAAGCCATCTACCGGCAAAAGGTGGAGGACTTAAAATTGGTTCCAATTGCCGCCGATTCCGGCATTCAAATCCCCCTAGGCGAGATTGCCAATTTTCATCCTTCGACGGGACCTCAGACGATCGACCGCATGGACAAACACCGCTACATCTTTGTGAAAGGGGATACCAAAAGGCCTCTTGAGGCTGTGGCGAGGGAGGCGAAGGAGGCCTTGAAAGATATCAAGCTTCCTGACGATTATTACTGGCGCTTCGGCGGAGGCTATGAAGAGCTTATTGAGGGGAAAAAACAAATGAAGCTCGCTTTAATTCTTACCATTTTTCTTGTCTATATGGTGATGGCCTCCATTTTTGAAAGTTATCTCCAGCCGCTTCTCATTATGATTTCGGTTCCCATGGCGAGCATCGGGATTTGGCTCGCGCTCACTCTGACAAAAAAACCCCTCAGCCAGCCCGTCTTTATCGGCATGATTCTTCTTGCGGGGTACGTGGTCAATGCTGCCATTATTCTCGTTGATCACATGAATCTCTTACGTGCTCAGGGAATGGGTTTAAAGGAAGCCTTGATTCAGGCTGGGACGAACCGCTTAAGACCCGTGATGATGACCACTATTTCTACCGTCATGGGTTTTCTCCCCATGGCCTTGAGCATCGGGCAGGCGAGCGATCTTTGGTCCCCTCTCGCCGTGACGGTCATCGGAGGGCTTGTGAGCTCCACCCTGCTCACTCTCTTTGTGCTTCCAAATTTCATCCTGATTGCCGAAGAAATAAAGGGACGGATCAAAACCTGGAATTTATGGCCTTTTTCTTTATTTGCCGGTGGGCAAAAACCAAACTGACCATTGACTAACTGATTTTGAAACCTAGGAGAACATTATGACAAACCCAACCCATGCTGCAGCCGCCACAACGCCGGGAGCGCCCCCGAAGTACAAAAGGCGCCTTCGCAACATTTTAATCCACAAACCTATGCAGCGTGAATTCACGATGATCCTGATCGGACTTCTGATCGTTTCAACCCTCGTGATCGGCTATGTGATTCATCATACGATCCGGGAGGCTGCTTTCGGAGGAGGTTTCCATTTTGGAAAGATCAATCCTTACGAAGTCTTAAACGAAGTCCGCTACCAACTTTTGATTAAGATCTTCCTCGTCCTTTTTGCGACGATGGGGATCTTGGGAACATTCGGGATCTTCTTCCTGCATCGCGTGGCGGGTCCCGTGTATCGTATGCACCGCATCTTTTTGAAAATCAATGATGGAGAGGTCGAGAAACTCACAGTTCCGACCCGTCTTCGCGAGGGAGACTTCTTCCAGGAAACGGTTGCAGAGATCGACCGTATGATTGAAAAAATGCGTTCTGAGGTCAACACCCTGCGTCTTGTGAAGCAGAAATTCGATCAACTAGGTTCCGTAGGTTCTCAAGAGGTTGTGGCCAAATCCATCCAGGAGATTCGATCCCTCATCGAAAGTGAGCTCAAAAAACCCTCCCGCTAGACACTTTAGTAACTTGCCTTCTCAATTGACAGGCGGGCGAGTTTTGCCTATAATTCCCAGCAAAAGTTGAGTAGCAAAGTTAAGAAGTGGGCAAGTTGGATGGCCCACTTTTTTGTTTCTATAACTTGGCTCCAATACTAAACTTACGACTATGAACCCAGAACTCCTGTCTTCACTCGAATATATAGAAAAGGAAAAGGGCATCCCAAAAGAGGTCTTAATCGAGGCCCTTTGTCAGGCCCTTCTTTCCGCTTGCCGCAAGACGTATCCCGACCAAGAGGGTTTTGAGATCAAGATCGATCCCAAGACCTGCGACATCAAACTCCTCAAACAAGGTGCGGAAATCCACGATACCGACTTCGGCCGGATCGCCGCGCAAACCGCCAAGCAAGTGATCATTCAAAAAATTCGTGAAGCCGAACGTGAATCCGTGTTCGGGGAGTATTCCAAGCGTCAGGGCGAAATCGTGACGGGGACTGTCCACCGCATTGAAAATAAAGCCATCATCGTGGATTTAGGGAAGACTGAGGGAATTTTGCCGGCGCGCGAACAATCCCCCCAGGATGCCTACCGCCAGGGCGATCTCATTCGGGCCTACGTGCTGGAAGTGAAAAAAACGCCGCGTGGGCCTGAAATCATTCTTTCCCGGGCGCACGGGGATCTGGTGCGAAAACTTTTTGACATCGAAGTGCCCGAAATTCGGGACGGCATCGTCCAAATCCGCGGCATCGCCCGTGAGGCCGGCGCCCGCACCAAAATCGCCGTCTCTTCCAGTGATGAAAAAGTCGATTGCGTCGGATCCTGCGTGGGCGTACGCGGCCAGCGCGTCAAAAACATTGTGCGTGAGCTCGAGGGTGAAAAAATTGATATCGTTCGTTACAGCGAGGATACCGAGGCCTATATTAAAAATGCCATGGCCCCCGCGGAGCTTGCGGAAATTCACCTGAATCAAAAAGATCAGTCCGGTGAAATTCTCGTTCGAGATGATCAGTTATCGCTCGCCATCGGCAAGAAAGGGCAGAATGTCCGCCTCGCCTCCAAGCTCATCGGCTGGAGACTGGATGTGCGGAGCATGAGCCAAAAAATTCCCCTTGCCTCGCTTGACGGAATCGGAGAAAAGACCGAAGCCCTGTTAAAGGAAGCGGGGATTCAAAGTTTGAAGGATATTCTTAAAGCCACGGCCGAGGATTTGATGAAGACCCCGGGGATCGGTCCCAAAACAGCCGAGAAAATTATTGCCTCGGCTCACAAGGCGCTTCTCGAAAAAAAGAGTTAATCGATGATGAAAAAGAAATCAACAACCGAATCGAAGCCGGCCAAGGCAAAGAAAACAGCGGTTAAAACGGCCGCGCCCGCTAAAATGGTTGCTAAAAAAGCCCAGCCGGCGTCATCCAAAGTCATCAAAGAGGTCGTCAAAACGGTCCCTAGGGTTTCCACTCCCAAAGTTCCCAAGGAAAAAAAGGTAGTGCTTGCCGCACCGGTGGTGCCGCCTGCTCCGCAGCCCGAACGCATTGAAAAAACAGCGGCTGTTTCTGTTTCCGTTCCCGTTTCTACTTCCACTCCTGCTCCTGCCCCTGTCACGGTTAAATCCTTCACGATTCGATTTCCCATCACGGTGGGGAATCTTTCAACTCAGCTTAATATAAGAATCCCCGATTTGATCAAAACCCTCATGGGGATCGGTATCTTTGCCAATGTCAACCAGCTGTTAAACGAGGACATTGTATTGGCCCTGGCGGGAAAGCTTGGGATTGCGATTGAAAAAGAGGCTGACCCCGAACTTGAAAGGGTCATTCACGGTGTCGAGGAAGGCGAGGATACCAAACTTTTTAAACCGCGGCCTCCGGTGGTAACCATGATGGGTCATGTGGATCATGGAAAGACCTCCCTTCTCGATGCGATTCGAAAAACCAATGTGGCGGCCAAGGAAGCAGGTTTGATTACGCAGCACATCGGTGCTTACGGCGTGGATATTCCGAATCGCGGCCATGTCACTTTTCTTGATACGCCCGGCCATGAGGCCTTTACCGCCATGCGTGCCCGAGGGGCCAATGTGACGGATGTGGTGGTGCTTGTCGTAGCGGCAGATGACGGAGTCATGCCGCAAACGGTTGAAGCCGTGGACCACGCACGCGAGGCGGGTTGCCCGATTGTGGTGGCCGTTAATAAATCGGATCTTCCTACCGCCAATCCTCAGAAAGTCATGACCGGTCTTCAAAAAATGGGTCTCATGCCGGAAGAATGGGGAGGAAAAACGATTTGCGTCAAGGTATCTGCCAAGACCGGAAAGGGGATCGAAGAGCTTCTTGAAATGCTTCTCCTTGAGGCGGAGGTCCTCGAACTCAAAGCCAATGCGGATCGTCCTGCGATTGGCACGGTGATCGAAAGCCATCTCTCTAAAGGAAGCGGGCCGGTGGCTTCGGTAATTGTACAAAAAGGAACTTTGCGGATGGGGGACATGGTGGTGTGCGGCCCTTACATGGGGCGTGTGCGATCCCTTCGTAACGATCGCGGCAAGAGCGTGAAAGAAGCCGGTCCCTCCTACGCGGCTGAGCTGAGCGGTTTAGGCGGCGTGCCGGAAGCAGGAGAAACCTTTTTGGTGGTTGCAGATGAAAAGACCGCAAGAAAGATCACCGATCAGCGGCTGCTTGAGCGCCGGGAGCGCGAAATGCGCGGGGCGCCCAAGCATTTATCCCTCGAAGACCTTTATCACCGTATCTCAAAAGGCAACTTCAAGGAACTCAAATTGATCATCAAGGCCGATGTGCAAGGATCGGTCGAAGCCTTGGCCCAGTCGCTTGAAAAAAATTCGACCGATAAATGCCGCGTCCACGTCATTCATGGCGGTGTCGGCGGTGTCAACGAATCCGACATCATGCTGGCGGCCGCCTCAGATGCCATCATCATCGGTTTTCATGTCAAACCCGATCAAAAGGCGCAGGATTTAGGTGAAAAAGAGGGCGTGGACACGCGTTTTTACAACATCATTTATGAAGCGGTTGAGGATGTGCGCAAGGCCATGGAGGGACTTCTCGAGCCCACCTTTAAAGAGGTGGTGGAAGGCAGGGTCGAGCTTCGCAAGATTTTCCAATCCTCGAAGGTTGGCGCCATCGGCGGCGGTTTTGTCATGAAAGGCAAGGTGGTGCGCGTAAACCGTGTGCGCTTGATCCGCAGCAACGTTGTCCTCTTCGACGGCAAACTCGCCTCCCTTAAACGATTCAAAGATGACGTGCGTGATGTTCAGCAAGGTTACGAATGCGGCCTCTCCCTCGAGGGATTTAACGATCTTCGGGAAGGGGATATTGTGGAATCCTACCGGCTTGAAAAAGCCCTTGCCACCTTGTGAGGTAAGCGATGCAGGGAAGGCGTCTTGATCGTGTGAATCATCTCATCCAAATGGAATTGAGCGAACTCATTTTACATCGAGTGAAGGATCCCCGCCTGGGCTTTGTCACGGTGACTCAAGTCAAGGTGAGCCCGGACTTAAGGAACGCCCGCGTTTTTTACAGTGTCATGGGCGGGGAAAAGGAAAAGACGGGTTCCAAGACTGCCCTCGAGCACGCAGCCGGGTTCCTCCAACGAGAGATCGGAACGGCGCTTCAACTCCGCTACACGCCCAAACTCCATTTTTCACTCGATGACTCCCTTGATCGCGGCCTTGAAATTGACCGCCTCCTACGAAAGATCCAGCAGCAGGAAAAAAGTTAATCCTTTGGGAAAGAAGACGCCGCTTCGCCAATTTTGCCAGGCCTTGAAACGCCACGATAATTTTCTCCTTTCTTGTCACGTTTCCCCCGAAGGAGATGCCATCGGCAGCATCCTGGCGGTCGATTCTCTCCTGAGGCGTCTTGGAAAAAAGACCACCGTTGTCTGCGAGGATCCTTTTCCTGAACGCCTCACCTGCCTTTCCTCAAAGCGCTGGCATCGGGTGGAGGATGTCAAACGAAAACGAAACGAGACTTTTCCCGCGCTTGTGGTGGCGGATTGCCCGACCCTGGAACGTATTGGCAAAGTGCGCGAGCTCATCGACACGAAGACCGTCATCTTCAATATCGATCACCACGTCAGTAACTGCCTCTTCGGCCGCTACAACTATGTGTTGCCCGAGGCGGCGGCAAGCGGCGAAGTCGTCATGCAGATTTTTAAGAGTCTTAAGATCAAACTCACCCGAGAAGATGCCACGAATCTTTATGTGGCTCTTACGACCGATACCGGCTCTTTTAAGTATGGCAATACCACCGTCCAAAGTCATCAGATCGCGGCTGAGCTGATTCAGGCGGGTATTGATCTTGAAAAAATCAATGACGAGCTCTATTCCACATTCTCTTTGAATAAAATTCAACTTTATAGCCGGCTCCTTGGGCGTATCAAGACAGCCGCACGCGGACAATTGGCCTGGGCGGTGATGAGGCGTAAAGATTTGCTGCAATCCGGCGCCACCTATGAGGACGCGGAGGGCTTTATTGATTTCCTAAAATATTTGAAAGAAGTCCGGGTGGCCTTTTTTATGATTGAGATGCCGGACGATCACGAAATCCGCGTATCATTCCGTTCCAAGGGACCTTGTGATGTCAATCAAATTGCGACTTCTTTTAAAGGGGGAGGCCATCGCAAGGCCTCGGGCTGCACCTTGAGAGGTACCCTGGAACAGGCTGAGAAAATGATTTTAGAGTGCCTTCAAAAGGAGTTTCGTTTTTCATGAATCTGGTGGATGGGATCCTGATTGTCGATAAGCCCGTCGGGTGGACCTCCCACGATGTGTGCGCTTTTGTGAGAAAGCGTTTTCAGGTGAAAAAGGCGGGGCATGCGGGGACGCTTGACCCCATTGCCACCGGCCTCCTCGTTCTTTTACTCGGCCGGGCCACCAAACAATCCAATTTATTGAGCGCCTGCGACAAAGAATATGAAGGAGTAATGGAGCTCGGCATTAAAACCGATTCCCACGACCGAGCTGGAAAAGTGCTGGATGTTAGACCGTGGGAGTCTGTGACGCTCGAACAAATCCAAAAGCAAATCCTCCGCTTTACCGGAAACATCCTCCAAACCCCGCCCATGGTTTCTGCGCTCAAGCATCAAGGGGTCCGGCTTTATCAGCTGGCCCGCCAGGGCCGTGAAGTGCCGCGCGAGGAAAGAAAGATTACCGTTCAGGAATGGAAGATCCAGAAAAAAGAAGGGCCCCGCGTTTTCTTTTCCATGACCGTCTCGAAGGGAACGTATGTCAGAACGCTCGTGAACGACTTAGGCGAAGCGCTCGGATGTTTCGCCGCCTTGTCAGAACTTCGCCGCATCCGAAGCGGACCCTTTTTCATCCTGCAAAGTGTGACCATTGACCAAATGCGCGAGTGGACACCTCGCGAATTGCGTCAAAGCGTTCTCCCTTTTCAGCCGGGGCTCGTGCCCACCCATGCGTATCTTTCAGGACGTTGATTCGTTTACTCCGAATCCCGACCAGCCTCTTTATTTAATCCTCGGCAATTTTGACGGCCTCCACCTGGGTCACCAGGCCCTCCTCCACGAGGGAGTGAGGCGCGCCAAGAATGCCTCGGGCCGGGCCGCCGTCTTTACCTTTCGGGAGCATCCTCAACTTGTCCTGCAAGCTGGATTCAAGCCGGCACTTCTTACTTCTCTCGAGCACAAGCTTTTCCTTCTCGCGCAAATGAAAATCGATGATTGTTTTCTCCTTCCTTTTACACTTCCATTTTCAAAAATGGAAGCGGGCCAATTTATTGAAAAGATTCTTGTAAAAAAGCTTCATGTGCGAGGTGTCTGTCTTGGCATGAATGCGCGCTTTGGGCATGATCGCGAAGGCAATGCCGCCTCCATGAAACAATACGCCTCGCGCTATGGGTTTGAGTTTTATGAAGTGGGAAGCGTGAAAGCAGGCGGCAGTCTGATCTCAAGCTCGAGGATTCGAAAGCTCATTGTCGAAGCGAAATTAGAAGAGGCGGCGAAATGCCTGGGCCGAGCCTACTCCGTTTTTGCGCGTGTCATTCGGGGAGCGGGGAGGGGAAAATCATTAGGTTACCCGACCGCCAACCTTGAGACACTAGACTCCTTACTCGTTGCGAAAGGTGTTTATCCGGTGCGTGTGCGTGTCCTTGAAATGGAAAAGAAAGTTCGCATGAGTACCAAAAGTGAGGAGTTTGAAACTCTCTCCATCGGGTCCTGGCTTTGTGGGGTTCTCAATTTCGGCCGCCGGCCTACCTTTGGTGCGGCCGTCGGTGAAACGGCCGAGGTCTTCATCCTCGATTTTGAGGGAGATCTTTACGGAAAGACGCTCGAAGTCGAGTTTTATCCCCCCCTTCGGCCGGAGAGGACTTTCCAGAATCCCGAGGCCTTGAAAAAGCAAATTGCCCAGGATATTGAGCGTAGCCGGCAGTTCTTCGCGCGTCTTCTAAAGAAGGGCTTTACAAAGGCGGGCAAGTAGGGTATACTTACACAATTCTAATCGACGTAACTATCAATAAAATCAAGGAGTTAGAACGTTTCGGATGACAATTACGAAGGACGTAAAGAAGAAGGTTATCTCGGATTTTAGGCTAGAAAAAAACGATACAGGTTCAGTCGAAGTTCAGGTCGCCCTCCTCACTACCCGAATCAACGAGCTTTCCGGGCATTTCAAGACCCATGTCAAGGATCAGCATTCCCGTCATGGGTTGATCAAGATGGTAAGCCGGCGCAAACGCCTTTTGAACTACCTTCAAAAGATGGATTCCCACCGCTACCAAAATTTGATTTCTCGGCTTGATCTGAGAAAGTAATCTTCTCACTCCTACCTATAAAAGGATCTCAAAGTGAAAATCGAAAAAGTATCAGCCCGTATTGGGGATCAGGAACTCATTATTGAAACCGGTCGGATGGCCAAACAAGCGCACGGTGCTGTGATGGTTCAATGCGGCGGGACCGTCATTCTTGCCACAGCCGTGGCCGCGCACGATATCAAGGAAGGCATTGATTTTTTTCCTCTCACGGTGGATTACCGTGAACGCACTTACGCGGCGGGAAGAATCCCCGGAGGTTATTTCAAGCGGGAGGGACGTCCCACCGAAAAAGAAGTTTTAACCTCGCGCCTGATCGATCGCCCCATCCGCCCCTTATTTCCGGAAGGTTATCGCAACGAAACCCAGGTCATGGTCACGGTTCTCTCCGTGGATGGAGACAATGCGGCGGACATCCTTTCCATGAACGGGGTCTCGGCCGCCCTTTTGATTTCGGACATTCCCTTTGAGACTCCGATCGGCGCCGTGCGGGTGGGACTTTTGGAAGGGAAGCTCGTTGTGAATCCTTGCGTGTCAAGTCTTGCGGCAAGCGACCTTGACCTTGTGATTGCCGGGACGGAAGACAAAATGATTATGATCGAAGCCGGTTGCAAGGAAATTTCTGAGGAAAAAATGCAGGAGGCGCTTCATTTTGGGCACGGAGAAATAAAGAAGGTCATTCGCCTGCAAAGGGAATTACAAAAAAAAGCGGCCAAAGCGAAAAGGTCTTTTCAGAAAATTGAAATCACAGAAGACGCCGTTAAAAAGGTGAAACAGGCCATTCAAGGAGAATTTGAAAAGATTTTCGGAATCGAATCAAAACAGGAGCGCGAGGAAGCGACCTGCAAGCTCTATAAAAAAGTGATCGGACAATTTGACAAGACCTCGCCTGATTTTAAGGAATCCGTCGTAAAATTAATTTTCGACGGGGTTGAAAAAGAAAAGGTAAGAGAATTTATTTTAGGCGGAAAAGGCCGCCCGGACGGACGTGGTGTCCGCGAGATTCGAAAGATTACGTGCGAAGTCGGGGTGCTTCCGAGGACGCACGGCTCCTCTCTTTTTACGCGCGGACAAACCCAAAGTCTGAGCGTCACCACGCTTGGGACGGGCGAAGACGAACAGATGATCGAATCCCTCGAAGGGGGAGACGAGACAAAGCGCTTCATGCTTCATTACAACTTCCCCTCCTTTAGCGTGGGAGAAACAAAACCAAACCGCGGCCCGGGCCGCCGGGAAATCGGTCACGGGGCCCTTGCCGAGCGCGCCCTTTCACCGGTCATGCCTTCCAAAGAAGAATTTCCTTATACGGTGCGCCTTGTTTCCGACATCCTTGAATCCAACGGCTCCAGTTCTATGGCCACGGTTTGCGGCGGGACACTTGCGCTTATGGATGCGGGCGTGCCCCTGAAGGCCCCTGTGGCGGGCATTGCCTTGGGGCTCATTACCTCCGGCTCGAAGTGGCAAGTCTTGACCGACCTTGCCGGCATTGAAGATCATCACGGCGATATGGATTTTAAGGCCGCCGGTACGCCAAAAGGTTTAACGGCCCTTCAAATGGATCTTAAGATTGCGGGTGTGGGCGAAGATATTTTAAAAGAGGCCTTCAACCAGGCCAAGGAAGCACGTTTTAAGATTTTAGAAATGATCACGCGCGCCATTGAAGCGCCCCGCAAGGATCTTTCGGTTTATGCCCCCCGCATCGTGACCCTTCGTATCAATCCTTCTAAAATCGGAGAATTGATTGGGCCCGGCGGAAAAAATATTCGAAAGATCGTGGAAGAAACCGGCGCCAAAATTGACATTGAAGATGACGGCCGGGTTTTTGTGGCCTCGGTCGATGCCAAGGCCTGTGAAGCGGCCATTGCAAGGATCCAGGGCTCGACGGAGGTTCCCGAAATCGGGAAAATTTATCAGTCCACCGTGAGAAAACTCATGAATTTCGGTGCTTTTTGCGAAGTCCTTCCCGGCACGGATGGGCTCTGCCATGTCTCAGAAGTCTCGGAAGGTTTTGTTAAAAACGTGACCGATTATCTGCGCGTCGGCGATGTGGTGCCGGTTAAGGTAATCGGGATTGATGACAACGGCAAAATAAGCCTTAGTATCAAGCAGGCGAAAGAGGGCGGCATGCCCATGCTTCCGCCGGATGTCGAACGTGACGTGATCTCAGAGCCATCCAGCCGCGGCCGCGACCGGCATGGTGATCGCTCTCGCTCAAGACGGTAAATTGATCAGCCCTGTTAGACCTTTATTTACAGCTCATAAAATTTATCCTCGAAAAACCTTTTAATCAGATGTTGCGTCCGCTGCGTTTATCACGAGAGGTCTAACAGGGTGGCTCATCTCGAAATCCAGGTCAAACTTTGGCCTCATTTTGACGGCCTCTCCCTCCCCGATTATCAAACCCACGGTTCAAGCGGTTTTGATCTATTGGCCGCGCCTGAAAGCGACGTCTGCCTAAAGTCAGGTGAACGAGCGCTTATTCCCACCGGTATCTCCATCTCTCTTCCGCCAGGCACAGAAGCCCAGATCCGTCCCCGGAGCGGGTTGGCGCTCATCCACGGCGTCACCCTCCTCAATACCCCCGGCACCATCGATTCTGATTATCGCGGCGAAATCAAGGTGATCGTGATCAACCTCGGTCAAGAGGATTTTACGATTACCCGCGGTATGCGAATCGCCCAAATGGTGATCGCGCAAGTAGTTAAGGCCAAACTTGTGACAGCCGATAATCTAGACGCGACTCACCGCGGTGCGGGTGGGTTCGGACACACCGGCGTTTAGAAAAGGCAAAAGGGGTCACCCCTTTGCCTTGTGATTTTGACTTTAGGCTATCGGTTGATCTTTATGAAAAAAGAGCGAATCAACGAAATTTGGGGAGTGATGTTCCTGCTGCTTGGGCTTTTTACCCTGGCCAGTCTTGCCTTTTTTCACAAGGAAGACCTCTCCTTCTTTAGCTCGCATCCTTCAAGTCCGATTCATAATTACACAGGCGTGACCGGCGCCTACCTCTCCTTTGCCCTTTTGATGACCTTTGGCGTGAGCGCTCTTCTCGTCCCGGCGCTCTTTCTGCTTTGGTCCTGGTGCTTCTTCAGTCAAAAAGTTCCGGAAAAAAAGTTTTTCAAGTTTTCCGGTTTAGGGATCGCCCTTTTTTCCACCTCGACCCTTGTCACTCTTTCTGCGGATCCGGTGTTCCGTTTTGAGAAGGGGGGCGCCCTCGGTTATTTGGCAGGGACGCATCTCTTGCGCTATTTCGGTCCGCTTGGAAGCTATATCTTGGCCGGTTCCTGCCTTCTCCTTTCCCTTCTCCTAGCCACTGATTTCCTCATTTATCCACTTTTGAAGAAATTAGCGGATCAGCTGCGGGAAGGTACGGCAGGTATTTTTGAAAATCTCTCTGCGATTCGGGGCCGGCTGACCAAAAAAAAGATATCCAAGGTTCTTCAGGCCAAAGAGCCTCCCAAGCCCTTCTTGCCCGAAGTGGCCCTCAAAGTGAAAAAATATGAACCGGGCGCTCAAGAGACAGCAGAAAAAGAGAAGCCGGCGGCAGACAAGATAAAGCCCGTTCCTCCGGCCGCAAAGGAAATTCGTGAAATCAAACCGCGTTCGCAAAAAGATTCTTTGAGCCCCCCGGAATCCGCTCAGGAGGAAAAGAGTTTTCAGGGGGTCATCGGTTCGAAATCTTTGAAAGAAGGGGAATATGTGCCGCCCCCCATCGATCTTTTGAGGCGTCCTCTCAAAGGAATCGTGCAGGAAGATAATCTGCAGGAGAATTCAAGGATCCTGGAGCAGACCCTGGCCGAATTCGGCATCGATGTCAAAGTAGTTGAAATCGAACAGGGGCCTGTGATTACGCGCTATGAACTCATGCCGGCGCCGGGGGTCAAAGTGAATTCCATCGCAGCGGTTTCTGACGACATCGCCCTTGCGCTTAAGGCCACAAGTGTGCGCCTCATCATTCCCATTCCCGGCAAGGCCGCCGTGGGAGTCGAGGTGCCGAATTCCGTGACCAGCCTCGTTTATCTGCGCGAACTTGTCGAATTGGGTACCTTTCGATCCAAAAAAATGGCGCTGCCGCTCGCCCTCGGAAAAGACACAAGCGGGAAACCCTTGATCGCCGATCTGACAGGCATGCCTCACATCCTGATTGCAGGGACCACAGGAAGCGGTAAAACCGTATGCGTGAACTCCATCATCACCGGCCTCCTCTACGCCTGTTCTCCCGCGGAACTTAAATTTGTGATGGTGGATCCCAAAATGGTAGAGCTCGCGGTTTATAACAAAATTCCTCACATGCTGGCGCCGGTTGTGACCCATGTGAAAAAAGCCTCTCAGACGCTCAATTGGATTGTGAACGAAATGGAAAATCGCTACAAACTTTTTGCGACCGTAGGCGTCCGCAATATTCAATCCTTTAACGCACGGCCGATTTCGGAGGAAATGAAGCAGGAAATTGCCGGTATTCAGTCCGAGAACGTTATCCCGGCGCGCCTTCCCTACATCGTGCTTGTGATCGATGAACTGGCTGATCTTATGATGGTGGCCCAGGATAAAGTGGAGGCGGCCATCACGCGTCTTGCCCAGCTCTCCCGCGCCGTCGGGATTCACTTGATCCTTGCGACGCAGCGGCCATCTGTCGATGTGATCACGGGCGTGATCAAAGCCAATTTTCCGGCCCGCATTTCTTTTAAAGTAGCTTCCAAGATTGATTCAAGAACTGTTCTGGATGGGAACGGGGCGGATAAATTGATCGGTAAAGGCGATATGCTCTTTATGCAGCCGGGGGACTCCAAGCCGATCCGCGGTCAGGCGGCGCTTGTCGTGGATGAAGAAATCAATGCCGTGGTCGAATTTGTGGCGAAACAGGCCAGGCCGGAATATCATCCCGAGATTCTCTCGGCTCAGGAAGGAAAAGGGGTGGGGGGAGTGCTGGAAAAAGATGAACTCTTTGACGAAGCCGTGGCCATCGTGCTTGAAACCGGCCAGGCCTCGACCTCGAATCTGCAAAGGCGCCTGCGCTTGGGTTACACACGCGCCGCTCGCATCATTGATCAAATGGAAGCAGAAGGCGTTGTCGGCCCTGCTTCAGGCGCCAAACCCCGCGATATTTATATCGATCGCCATTCTACGCGCACCCCCGAGCCCGCCGTCTCCAACGAATAATTATCCCCACCCTTACGACACACCCCTATTCGTGATTTGACCCATCGGTTATCCTTCTCTATAATGTGCCCGCTTTTGCTCTTTAACAATTCATTCCCCTGTTCCGCCTCGCCTAGGGCGAGGACGGATCCGTCCTTGAATCGCAAGCGATTCAAGGCGGAAGCTCATCTGTGTTATGATTTATTATGTCTATGTGCTAAAGAGTCGTAGGAATCAAAAGAAGTACATAGGGTTTACGAGGAAAACTCCTCAGCTACGACTCGAAGAACATAATCAAAAGAAGAATAGTTGGACCAGCAAAAATTGTCCTTTTTATCTTTTCCATGCAGAAAAGTTTACTTCTAGGAAAGAGGCCTTGCACCGTGAAAAGTATTTGAAATCTGGTGCCGGTCGAAAATTCCTAGAAAAATCATTCCCCTGT
>CAYJSI010000029.1:0-22647 GCA_964373045.1 uncultured bacterium | reverse complement strand
CTAACCAACGTACTTCTGAAGGGGTCAGACCCCGCAGTAATGGGGTCAGACCCCATTAGCGTTTTTTTAATAAAATTTCTGGGCTTCCCAGAGTTCATAAAATTTTCCCCTTTTGCTCAGTAATTCTTCCAAGGATCCGATTTCGGCCACGGATCCGTTTTCAATCACCACAATTTTATCGGCATTCCGAATCGTCGAGAGCCGATGCGCAATCACAAGCGAAGTCCTCCCCTTCATCACGTCATAAATAGCTTCCTGAATGAGTTTTTCGGTTTTGCTATCCAGGGAACTGGTCGCTTCATCCAAAAGCAAAATATCAGCTTCTTTTAAGATGGCCCGGGCAATTGACACACGCTGCTTTTCCCCGCCCGATAATTTTACGCCGCGATCTCCGATTAAGGTTTCAAAACCATCAGGTAAACGCTGGATAAAATCTCGGATTCGAGCTTTCTCAGCCGCTTGGATTAATTTTTCCTCCGAGGCCTTGCCATTCAAACCATAAGCCATATTAGCCCTGAGGGTATCGTTAAAGAGTAACGGCGTCTGGCTCACAAGCACCATACGGGATTTGAGCGATCGCATTTCAAATTCGCGGATATCCATACCGTCTATTGTGATTTCACATGGATGGCAATCATAAAAACGAAGCAACAGATGCATGAGGGTCGTTTTCCCGCTTCCGCTCGGTCCGACAAGGGCCGTTGTTTTCCCTTGTTCAAGGGTAAAACTAACATCTTTTAAAACCGGGATGTCTTCCAAATAGGAAAAATTTAAATGATTGAACTCAATCTTATTTTGAATACCTTCAAACTTTCTTTTTCCTGCCACAACGAAAAATTTATCTTGGTCATCAAGCACTTTCGCAAGTTCCTTCAAGGGGGCCTCCAATTTGGCAAAGAAGGAACGCGATGCATTTAAGGACCCAAAGATCGGCAGAGCGCGCCGCACAATCACGAAAAAAACAAAATAATTCGAAAGGGGTTGACCTTGAGAATGCATCAAAGGGAGCGCCGCGACCATTAAACACATAAGGGCAACCAGCGTTAGGATCTCCTGAAGCGGACCGATGAGGTTTTGTTTCCTAGAAATTTCAAAGTTCATTTGTGCAATCGCATCGCTTGCCTTGGCAAATCGTATTTTTTCTTCTTCCTCCTGAGCATAAGCCTTCACAAGCGGAATGCTCGCCAGAAGATTGTGGATTGTTTTATGCCGCTCCAAATCCATTTTCATTCCTTCCAAAGCCATGGTTCTAATTTTTGTAATCAGAGAACGCAGAGCAAAATAGAGAACGGGAAAAAGTAACAGGCTTAAAAGGGTAAGCGGTTTTGAGATGAGAAACATCATGACCAGATACATGGCTAAAAGGATCACGTTATTGATTAAAGATTGAATTTGATTTAAGGTGTTGGTAACTCGGTTTGTCACCCCCGAAAGCACTTGATTGAGATATCCCGCATTCTGACGATCAAAAAATAATTTTCCAAAACTTAAGAACCGATTAAAAATGAGCTTCTTCAAATTGCTTGAGAATTTATGACGCCGGGAGTTTGCATAGAGGGAAGCGCAGTATTGAATGATTTTTTTACTCACAGAACTCACAAAAAAAATCACGGCCAGTACAAGAAACATTTTATGTTTGCTGTGAACAGGTAGAGCAGGAAACAAACTTAAAAGTTTGTGGAAATAAGGAAGACTCGACATAAATCCAAAATCTCTTTCAACCAGACCTCTCCCGAGCGGTACCAAAAGTCCCAGACTCAATCCCTCGAATAAAGCCATGCCCAAAGAAAAGAGCGTGATCACAAGGAATGACATTGGGGCAATGTCAACGCTCTTTAAAAAGCGCATTGCGCTTCGTGTCTTGCTATAAATTTCTAGGATTTTTTTCATTGGATTTCTATCCCACTCACTGTTTGCCCTGTATTACAGCGCTTCGCCTTCTCAGTCACAGGTGCGCTATGACCTAAGGGCGTTAAAAAGTTAAATCGTAAATCTAAAAAGCTAAATCGTAAAATCTAAAAACGTAAAGTTAAATCGTACACAGTTCATGTCTGTGAATTGCCTCGGGCCGTCTTAAGCGATTTGGCTAAAATATTTGAGATTTCAAATGCCTCTTGAGCTAAGCTGTCAACCGCTTCGGTGTTGCGAAGTCCAGAATCTCGAATTAATCTTAGCCAAAGGTGCGCTTCTTTGGCTTCTCGAAAAGAAATTGATATCTTATAAATAAAATCCGCTTTGCTAAAAGCGCCGGACGCCTCTTCGTAATTCGCTGCCACAGAAGTGCCCGCTCTTAAAACCTGCTTACCAATTTCCGCCCCTGTCAGTTCTCGCGGCAATGTACGAACTAATTTAATAATCGCAAGCGCAAATTTATAAAAACGATCTTTAAGTTTTTGTTGATTGTTCATTTGCTTCGTCTTTGCCTTTTAGTTTCACTTTTCACTTTTTAGATTTTACTTTTTACTTTCTTTCAAGCAGGTTCTACGCACGCTTCGTCAATTTCAATCGAAACCGACTGCATCAAGAGGTCGAGTGAGATCACAAGCCGGCAATGCTGACCCTTTCGAACAATAAAACCTTCCGTCCCTTTAAAAGGACCGGACCGGACATAAACACGCTCCCCTTTTTTTAAATAAGGGAAGGGGTCAACCTCAATTTCTGTCTCCACAAAACGTTGAATGGCCAAAAGCTCCTTTTCCGAAACTTCAACCGGATCCGATAACCTGGGTCCGACAAACCGGACAGCCCCTACAGTATTGAGGACCGCCCAGCGTTCTTTCCAGGGCATATGGACAAAGAGATAGCCTTGAAAGAGAGGTTCTTCGATCACTTTTTTTCGGTCGGACCAAAAGCGGGTGATTTTTCTTACGGGAAGGAAAGTCTCAATACCTTTCTTGCCAAGCTCTCGATTGACAAGTTTTTCATGCCGGCTTCTTGTATAGAGAGCCAACCAGCGTTTTTCATTCCACCTTTCCCCATCATCAGTAACGTTGGGAAGGGGATGGGCAGATGGGTTTAACTCAATCATAACCACTCACCTCAATAGGGCTCAGGAAATGTAAATCAGAGGAAAGTTACCTTATGATAGCAATCCTCACATTCACAATAAACGTAAATCGAGCATCGTGAAATGAGCGTTACGTTCTATTCATCCGATCGGTAAGCCACGCATCCAGAACATCCTTCTTGAAACGCCACTGCCCGCCGATTTTAGTGGCAGGAATTTCCTGTTTCTTGAGGAGGCGGTAAATCGTCACCAAGTGAAAACCAAGGTACTTGGCCGCTTCTTTAGGCGTCATGATCTGGGTACGCTCAGGCCGCTTCGGTGCTTCGGATTCCGTTTGCTGTTCCATTTTGTCACCTTTGATTGTTTAATTGATATTGTTGATCGCTACAGCACATACTAGTTGTAATAATACATTTATTACTATCTATTGTCAAGTTTTGCTATAAATATTTATACGTATTTATATTTGTTGTAACTCTTTTAAAAACGGATGGTTATGTATAATTTGATGGTATTTGCCGCTAAAAAAGAAAATCATTGATTCAAATTGATAAATATAATATGCTTCCTTTTAGGTGCATCCGCAGTCCTCAGAACTGACTTATTAAACAACCCCAAGGTAAGAAAAAATAAAAGGAGTTGCTGATGAAAAAGGCGATCCTGTTAGTCATAGTGGTTCTCACACTTTTTATAACGCCGACAGCGATGGCTGCCCAAGAATCCGTTTGGGATATGGCTCAATCACCGCACTACGGGAAGAAGGCAGGGGGAATGCTTGGCCGCGGACTCGTTAACGCCGCGACTTGTTTCGTGGATGTCATTGTTCAGACAGTGCAGGGTACTCAGAATGGCGCGCCTTTCGTAGGAACTCTCACAGGCCTGGGTGGAGGCATTGGGTGTACGGCCCTTCGTGCAACATCCGGGGTGTTGGATGTCGCAACGTTTTGGGTTCCCGGCTTCAATGGAATTCCGGTAGGCCGATCCTACGAAAATTGTCTGGAAGTTGATGAGGTAGTGGCGGCAGCTCCCGCTGAAACTACTTCTGCGGCACCGCAGCCTGTTGTTATGGAAGCATCCGCTCCCGCAAAAGCGGATCCGATGGATTACGTCAAGAAGTAATAGAACCTGAAATAAACAAGAATAAAGTCACAAGTTACAAGCAAGAATCAAAGCTAACAAAAAACCAAAAGGGCCAGAATTTAAGTCTGGCCCTTTTTTATTTACCCTGTTTTTGATAATTGCTTTTTGCTTGGCGTTTGTTACTTGTTCATTGGATCTTTTTTTAAAGACCTAGCTCTTTCAGGGTAAATATCGGAGAGTAATGGTAGCTCGCTAGCAGTTTATCGGCCCCTTCCCCCCGGTCCACAAGGCAGATGACCTTCACGACCTGGGCCTTCAATTTTTCCACCTCTTGAATCGCTTTTAGAACCGATCCTCCGGTCGTCACGACATCTTCGACCATCACAACACGGTCGCCAGCCAGGATCGCGGGGCCTTCGATCATCTTTTGCATGCCGTGGGCTTTGGCTTCCTTGCGCACAATGAAGGCCTTCATAGGACGGCCTGTTTGAGAGCTCAAGAGGGAAACGGCGGCTGCCATGGGATCCGCGCCAAGCGTGGGTCCCCCAATCGCATCCACCTTAAGACCCTGAAGGATACCGAGTATAACCTTGGCCGTGACAAAAATTCCCTGAGCATCAAGCGTCACTTGCTTGCCATCGATATAGAAATCAGATTTTTTTCCGGAGACAAGCGTACGCTCCCCTTGGGTAAGGGCCTTTTTTTTGAGGAGCTTTAAAAGTTCTTCTTTGAGTTTGGAGTCATCCATGGAAAGAAACCAATCAGCAAGTTACAAGGTACAAGCAATATACAATATACAATATCCAAATTCCAAATACCAAACAAATTCCCATAAGTTCGTTATTTGCCAGCAGCAGACAGGGAATTTTTTTCTATGATTCTTCTCGACAAACCCCGCAGCATCTGTGCCTCACTCGCCGTAAGACCGTTGCGGCCCATAAGTCTTTTGAAGGTCGCTAAGATTCGCTCAAGAACATTGCCGCCTTTCCGCTCATAATCAAGAACCCTCAAGGCTTGTTGAATACACCCGAGCACCTCGGTGATCTCATTTTTTGTAACAAAGCGGGTTAAAGGATCAGGCCTTAGGCCTGACACTTTTCTCCTTGGATTCCTGAATAAAGTAAAGGCCGTCACCATGACCGCCTGAGCCAAATTAAGCGAAGGATAAGCCGGATGAGCGGGAATCGTGGTCACCCAATCACAGAGCGCGAGATCACGATTGGAAAGGCCCTTGGATTCTTTACCGAAGACCAGGGCTGAGGATTTTTCTAAGGCTTTGTTAAGCGCCGGGTCGAAATGAATAAAAGCGCCGCGTTTGGGCCCCGCACGGCGCGTCGTTCCGATGACCACTTGACGATCTAAAATGGCATCTTTTAATGAAGCATAGGCCTTGGCCTCGTGCACCACATCATAGGCCGACATGGCCATTTTTTTTGCCTTCGCCCGCCAGTCCCGAGGCGGCTTGACAAGCCTGAGATCCTCGAGGCCCATATTTTTCATGGCGCGGGCGGCCGCGCCGATGTTATCGGAATTCTCCGGCTCCACTAAAATGATAGAGATGTGGTGGGTCATAATCTATAATCAGGAAAATTTCAATTGCCAAGTGCCAAGCAAGGTTTAAGAAGAGAAGATGCAAGATCAATCCTCTTGAACATTTTGTTTTTTGTTACTTGGATCTTGCTTGGCATTTGGAACTTGATACTTGAACTTTGCTTGGCATTTGTACCTTGAATCTTGTATTTACCTTATGACTACTCCTCTTATTATTGGCCACCGCGGGGCAACCGCCTTTCTCCCCGAAAATACCCTGCCTTCTTTTAAGCTCGCCTTCGAAAAGTTCAAAGTTGACATGATTGAGTTCGATCTTAGAGCCGCAAAAGATGGCGTACCGGTCGTCATCCATGATGCGAGGCTTGAGCGCACCACAAACGGTAAAGGCTTCGTCATCCACAAGCGATGGGGCGAGCTTAAAGAGCTGGATGCGGGGTCCGGATCTTCGATCCCCACGCTTGAAGAAGTCCTGCAAACATTTCCCCAACAAAAATTGGCTTTAGAGATTAAGGATCCTTCCGCCGCTTTTACGCGCTCGGTGATGGAGACGGTCAATCGCATTCAGGCTCAAAAGCGAGTCATTGTGGGATCTAAACATCACGTCGTTTACCAAACCATGAAGTCAGATTATCCTGAAGTTGAGCGGTTTTGCTCTCAACGCGAAGTGATGATAACCTGCGCTGAATTTAAAAGCGGGAAACGCCCTTGGGTTCAAGATCCCTTATCGGTTGTCTCCATTCCGACCGAGCGCCTGGGCTGCCGATTAGATTCGAAAGAACTGATCGATTACTTCCACGAAAAGGGGTTTCGTGTTTTTTACTGGACCATTAACGATGCCGATCCTATGCGTACGCTCGCCCAAAGAGGGGCGGATGGCATCATCACCGACAACCCCGAACTCGCCAATCAAGTCTTCGGTAGAAAGTAGCCTAATACTCAATCCCCGGCTGCGCCTTGATGCCCTGATGATAGGGGTGCTTTACGCATTTCATTTCCGTCACAAGGTCAGCGAAATCGATGAGCTCTTGGGGAGCGCCGCCCCCGGTGAGAATTACATGTTTTAAGGAGGGCTTGCGTTTCAGCTCCGCAATGATGACGGCGGGATCAAGAAAGTTATATTTCATCACGTAATTGATTTCATCAAAAATGACGAGTTGGTGCTCCTTATCATGAAGAAGTTTACGGCACTTTTCCCACGCCTCTTCGGCTTTTTGAACATCCTGCTCAAAATTTTGTGTATCCCAAGTAAATCCGTCACCCATTGTAAAGATCTTGAATTGATCGCCAAATTTTTTGGCGGCTTCCACTTCTCCGGTTTTCCATTTTCCTTTGATGAACTGCACCATGGCAACTTTATAACCTCGGCCGATGGCCCTTAACGCAGTCCCAAAGGCGGCGGTGCTTTTCCCCTTCCCGTCTCCCGTATGGATAAGGACAAGGCCTTTCTGTTTATATTCTTTGATAATTTGGTGATCACGGGGGGCCTTGTCGACTCTGCTTTTCATAAGAGGACTAATGGATTTGCCAGGCATACTCCGGAAGACCCATCCCCTCGCTTAAGGGAGATAGGTCATCGGTAAAAAGTGCAGCCCAGGGAAGTGCCACCACATCATTCACGACCGATGCGGATCGGACAGCAAGGTTGGTAAAAATGCGGCCCGGAAAAGCAGCATAAGCGGGCCACGTCTTGGGATGCATTTCCCGCTCCCGCACAACTGTGGAAGAGATCTCAAGCGGAAGGGCCACGAGGTTCGCAAGGCCGCGCCCGATCACCCTAAGCGAGCGAGAACCCGGCCCCTGCTTCACCCTGCCATCGGCAGAGGCATAAAGCGGTGAGACGGTGAGGATGAGTAAGAGCATGGGTAAAATTGTTTTTTTCATCGGTTTTCTCCTCCGTTTATACAAGCATTCTCTCAATCGTTCAAGGTGATTATCGTATCTTTATCTACGAAGTTCCGCCGACAATCTATTGCCCTTTTTCGACCACGGCGAGGAAAAATCCATCGGTATGATCGCGGTGAGGCAAAAGCCTTAAAAATCCGTCTGCCCCTTCCGACGCAGGAACTTTGCTGAGTTCGGGGTGGTGCGCGAGCACCTCTTGGATCACTTCCTCGTTCTCCGTAGGCTCAATGGAGCACGTCACATAATAAATCCGGCCGCCTTTTTTAAGAAAGGGCAGCGCATTTTCAAGAATCGCTGTTTGATCCCTATGAAAGGCGCTCAACTTCTCTTCCGTCAATTTCCACTTGGCGTCGGGATTTCTTCGAAGCGTTCCCGTTCCCGAACAAGGCGCGTCGATTAAAATTTTGTCAAAACCGATTTTCGCCTCGCGGGTTTCGCCGATGCGGTTGAGATCCGCCGGAAAAATATTATAGACCCCGGCCCGCTTGGCCCTTTTTTTAAGCTCTAAAAGTTTACGGCTGCGGATGTCGGTTGCGATCACCCGGCCCTTGTTTTGCATCAGGGCGGCAAGGAGAAGGGCTTTCCCGCCGCCTCCTGCGCAAACATCCCAGACGTTTTTCCCCGGTTTTGGTTCCACTTTTTCGCACATGATTTGGCTTCCCTCATCTTGAACTTCAAAAAGTCCTTCTCGAAATTCCTCGCTATCAAAGACATTAGTTCTTTCGTCAAAGATCATTCCAAATTTTGCTTTTGAGGTAAGATGAGCCCTCCATCCTTTTTTCAGAAACCGTTTGGCAAGTTTTTCCCGCGTTATCTTGAAAGGATTTGCGCGGACCACAAGAGGTGGCCTTTCGAGAAAGGAGGCGAACAGGGATTCACATTCCTTCGCACCCCATCGCTTGATCCAGCGCGCCGCCAGCCAGGGAGGGAGGGAATATCGCAATGCAAGTCTTTCATGTTCTGAGTACGCTTTGCAAGAGTCGGGAATGCGGCCTTCTAAGAGATGGGTCGGCAGATTTTTTGGGATCTTGGGACCCATCGATTGAATGGCATCGTTTAAACTATCGGAAGTCAATTGCTCACCGAGAAAAGCGGCCATCAAAATGAAAAGTTCCGGATTCTCTTGACCGGCAAGGCCGCGGGACCAAGTCTTGAGATAACTCTTATGCCGAAAAGCTGCGTAAATGGTTTCGGAGAGAAAGCGTCTGTCGCGGGACCCGAATTGTTTTCGATGGCAGTGGAAGAAATTTCCAAGCCAGCGATCTACGGGGTGAGGATAAGACTCGATCTTAGCCCAAATCTCCAGGGCAGTCTTAAGATGAGAAGGATTAATAATTATTTTCTTCGCCGGCGCGCCGTACACGTTCGCGGACATCGGAGCGATAAGACTGTTCACGCTCAAAGCGCCTTTGACGGGATAAATCAATGGTCTGCTGAGCATCGGCCATTTGCGCATCCATCTCGGGATCATATTTTTTGCTGCGGGCACCCGTAAAGGCATCGACCGAACTCCAAACGTGATTTCCAATCAACGGCACAAGCCCAACCCAAACAATACCGCCACCCGTCGCGAGGCCTAGAATGGTCACTACCGTAACGGAAGCGGCTTCAACGCCCGTCATCACCTTGGTTTTAGTGGAACCAATCTCACCATTCATGGCTTGGCCTGTGGTGGGAAGAATGAGCGATGAAAATGCCTCTTTGCCGCCGGTCGCAAACGCATGCGGAATCACGACGTGAGATGTGAAGAATAGAACCGCAATAAAAACGATAATTTTTTTCATTGGAATTTCCTCCTCTAGCTGTAAGATCAGCCCCTTTTTAGGGCAATATAGGGTAACGGCCTTTTTAGAGGAATCTTAAGGGGGGTTATTTCCAATTCGAAAGGAGATTCGCAAGGAGGCGTACGCCGACACCGGTAGCGCCTTTGGGGCAGTCGTAGCGGGAGCTGTCGCACCAGGCGGTCCCCGCAATATCCAAATGGGCCCAGGGGGTTTTCTCCGGGACAAACTCTTTAAGAAACATGGCGGCTGTGATCGTACCGCCGTAGGGCCCGCCAATATTATAAAGGTCGGAGTGGTGGCCCTTGATTTGATCGCGGTATTCATCCCAAAGCGGGAGTTCCCACAATCGCTCACCGGTTTCTTCCCCCGAGCGCTTGATCTTGTTCAGTAATTTGTCATCATTTCCCATAAGCCCAATCGCCTTATCGCCAAAGGTGTAGGCGCACATGCCGGTTAAGGTCGCAAGGTCAATAATAGCCTTGGGCTTGTAATTCGCGCTGTAAGAAAGCGCGTCGCCCAAAATCAATCGGCCTTCGGCGTCTGTATTTAACACTTCCACGGTTTTTCCGTTGTGCATGCGGATAATATCACCGGGCCGCTGAGGATTATTGGCGACATTATTTTCCACGGCCGGCGCAAGCCCCACCACATGGAGCGGCAACTTAAGATCGGCTACGACCCCCAGGGTTGCGATCACGACCGCAGCCCCCGACATATCGTATTTCATTTTTTCCATGTCTTTGGCGGGTTTAATCGAAATGCCGCCCGTATCAAAGGTAACGCCTTTTCCCACAAGACACACGGTGCCGTTACGCTTAAAACGTTCGCCGTACTCAAGGATGATCATGGCCGCCGGCGTTTCACTTCCTTGATTGACCGCGAGGATGCCTCCCATCTTAAGACGCTTGAGTTCCGTCTCCCCCAGGACCTTGCAGGCAATTTTTTTCTTCGCCGCAAGTTCCCGCGCCGCCTTAGAAAGCGTCACCGCATTCATGATGTTTCCCGGTTCGTTAATCAGGTCGCGGGTAAGGAGGACGCCTTCTGCGACGGCGCGTGATTCATAAATCTGCTTCTCGAGCTTGCCCTCAGACCCTTTTTTGGCAATCAGGATTTCGACGATCTCAAGCTTTTTTCTTTTGCCGTCGTCTTCTTTTTTAGTGCGGTATTTATCAAACTCATAGGCGGCGAGAAGACCGATCTCCTGGGCGCCTGCTGCAATGTCTTCGATTTTCACCTTATTGCCCCTGAAGCTCTCCGCCAGGATTCGGATTCGCTCGGCCTTTTTTTCCTTGGCGATCCTGACCAGATGACCGATCGCCTTGCGCAGACACATTTTCTTATATTTTTTTTCCTGGCCTAAGCCGAAAAGGACAACCTCGGAGGCTTCGTGATAGTCGGGGTGGAAAGAGGCGAGGGTTTGGGCGTACTTGCCTTCAAAGCGGCCCTTTACAAGGGCGGTCTTTGCGGTCTTGCTGAATAAAGGCTCCAGGGTTTCAAGCCCCTTGGGTAATTTCCCTTTTTCAAAATAGCCGGCAAAGAAGAGGTCCGCGGGTTTCCGCTTAGAATCGGATGAAATTAAGACAATCTTCATTGAATCCTCCATTCGTGATAAAATCTTGGGCATTATATCACGTCCCTGTAAGGAATTTCGATGAAAAAGGAAAAACAAAAAAACGGTTCTCAAACGGTCTTTTGGTGGGTGGCGTGGATTACGCTCACCATCGGTTCCTTTTTTCTTGCAAGCGCGGTTTGGACTCCTGTGATTGCAAAGCGCTTCGGCTCCATCCACGAATCAAGGAATGCCGTGATTTGGGTTATAGCCGTCTTCGGAAGCTGGATGGTGATCTTGCTTCCCCTCATGATTGTCATGTATCAGAAGGTGGATAAGGCCTACGAGGATGCTCGAATCCGCAGGGAAAAGGCCGCCCAGCGATTTCGCAGCATCGCAGTCGACCGCACGAGGCGCTTACTTCCTGCAACGCTTTCCGCAAAATTAAAAAATTGGCCCGAAACCATTCAGGGGGGGCATTTGGTTCATGTAACCCTTCGTGACGGAAGGAAATTTCAGAATGTTTTTATTCAGAATCGGGAAGAGATTTTAGGAATTTACGATGCCGCTGATTTTCCCTTTGAAGGAAAAGATGTGGCCGAGCTTGAGGCTGCGGATCAAGGAAAGCTGCCTGCGTTTCTTATGGCGAGTTGGTTGCGGCTGGATGGAATCAAAGCAGAAACTTAAAAACCAAACGGGGCCAGGCCCCGTTTAAGGGGGCCTGGCCCCCTCTGCTTTCAGATGCTTTCTATCTCTTCTATGTTTTCCTTAGTTTTCTGATTACAAATACTTTTGAGGGTAAGCGCAGGCGCCTTCCCGATCCCCTCTTCATAATTCATCATCGGAATCGTGTCCCACGGGCAATTTTTTGAGCAAAGGGCGCAGCCGATACAGCGCTCAATATCCACCTCCACCAGCTGTTGAAACTGGGCCGTCCCCACCCCCGGAACAATCTCGATGCAATCCACCGGGCAAAAAACTATGCAGGCCTCACAGCCCGTGCAACCGTTCTGGTCGATGACGGCAAGTAACCGCGGCTCTTTTTTGCGAGGAGGTTTTTTGGCGATGAGTTCAGGCCGTGAGCCTTTTCGTGCGGTATTTTCAACCATAGAGTGAGGATAGTAACATAAGAAAACTGTTTTTTTTAATTATTGTAGGGCCGACCCGTGTATCGGCCCGAGGTTGGCGGGCGAACACGTGGGTTCGCCCCTACAATCGTATCTTTGTCAAAAAATAACCAAGAGTGAACACAAAAATAGAGCCGGTAAAGATGGCAATGGCACCGCGTTCATCGTGAGCGAAATGGCCCACCCAAATGGCAGAGGGCATGGTCAGAAGTCCAATGACTTGAAAAATCCTGCCGGCTTGGTACACCCCGTTAGATCCTTTCAGACGTATGATTGATTAAAAATTTTGAATGAACGAGCTACAGATTAAGCGTCTCGTTAAAAAGAGAGCCTGAGGATCTAACGGGGTCGCTCATTTAAAATTGGCGGCCTTCCCAAATCCGCCGATCCAGTGAAGTTCCGTAATCTCCATTTCGTAGAAATGAAAATCAGCCAGCGTGAAAAAAATTTCAGACCTGGGAAAAACGGTAAGGTAACGATCCTTGAGCGTCTCTGAGCGAGTTTCATTCTTAATTGTCTGAATCAAACCTTGAAGGGAAAGCCTTTTTCTTTCATGGATCGGGGCCGTGCCCTTCTCCACCACGAGCAAACTTGCGGCCGCGTTCTTTTGTAAATTTTTGCTGTGCCGCGATAAATCACTGAGTAGAAAATAAAGTTTTCCGAAATCCTTCTCACCTTCCGGGGTCTCGTACAAAAATCCTGCGGCCGAGACAAAGGGAGTGCCCTTTTCAATCGTCCCAAGCGCCCCCTCATGGCTTGAAATCAGAAGCGAGAGAGCGTCCTCAGGGCTTGGATTCGTGCGGCGCCGCATATTTTGACTTCCTGGATTCTCGAAGAATGACAAGCGCAAAACCTCCAACCAGAAGGACGGGCATGGCAAACATAAGCCCCATGCTCCAGGCAATCCCCTTTCCGAATCTCATGGCGGCCAGGGCATCTTTACCGCGTTCGATTAAATCCGAACACATGGGACACGCGTAACAGTCTTTAGACCACAGACCAAAGACCAAAGACCCAAGACCAAAAACAAAAAAACGAAACCATTGATTAAAACACAGGGGGATAAATCCAGAAATTGAAGACCTTGGGGAGAATTGTAAGTTTTTATTTTTTTTTATTGTCCCGATGTCTGTGGTCTGCGGTCTTTGGTCTTTGGTCTTTTTTTTCATGCCCGCCCGTCCAATCTTAGCCATTTTTCCTCCTCATAGGCAGGAAGCTGATCCATGACCTCGGCGTCCGTCACCTCCTCACCTTCAAAACCAAGTTCAGAACGGTCATAAATCCCGAGAATTTCCTTCGAGTTTAGCACAAAAATATTCGGAATTCTGCGGCCGTCCTTCAAGAGAAGCGACACCACATGTCCATCCTTTAAGGAAGGCGTAAACCGGCTGATCTTGGCGGCTACATTCTCAGGCAAAATCCGTTTTGATTTTTCAACCAGGGTTGCTCGATAATGTGGTCCCGTTCGGAGTTGGCGAGAAACAGCCGATTGAAAAATTTGGTCCGCCTGGCGGTACATCCACACAAGAAAGGGAAGCAGCGAAAGAAGCCATGTTCCGAGAACGGCCTTGGCCCATCCCCCGTCAAGACCCTTGGAGGCAATCCGGCCTCGAAAAATAAAATCCCAGAAGAGGGCGCTTGCCATGAGAAGACCGATAAAAATTCCCATCCCGCAAAGCCAGGCATCTACCGCCTTTTCCTGATCACGATTGAGCCGCTTCCAAATCTGCTCCTTTTTCCGCATAAAGGGAGTCAGAAGCATAAACCAGCTCCCAAAAACCGAAAGCGCCCAGGTAAGAGTCAGTTCGATCCCTGCGATCTTCCCAAACATTTTGGAAAGGGCGATGGTCCATAGAAGAGACGCCAGAACAAGCGAGAGCACAAACCACAGAATCCACCCGAGCCAGAACTGAAAACCGAATTTATCGTGAGCCATAAGTCGAAAAGGCAGAGGGGGGTCTGACCCCTTAAGTTGCTACATACGATACAGCATCCAATAAACCACCACCCCTGTTACGGAGACGTAAAGCCACAGGGGGAGGGTGACGCGGGCAATTTGGACATGCTTTTGAAATTGGCCGCTCAATCCCCGAAAAAGAGTCGTGACCGCAAGCGGAACAATCACAACCGCCAGAACCGTATGCGATATCAGGATGGAAAAATAAATGAAGCGGATGAACCCCACTCCCTCAAACTTTGTCGCGCCGTGATAATAATGGTACGTGAGATAAGAAATCAAAAAGAGCGTGGAGGTGATACACGCCGTCACCATGCAAAGGCTATGCGCCTTCAAAGCGCGTTGACGGATAAAGAGGTAGCCCAAAATTAGCAGGAGCGCGCTTGTTGTATTTAAGCCCGCGTTGATCGCAGGAAGCCTTGAAATATCCATAATTGAAGGGGCCAGGGCCCTTTGTAATCTGACGGGGCCTAGCCCTATTAGATTTTCTCCTCTAGAAGCAGCCTTGCATCGCGGATGACGGCTGCGATACCTGAGTCGCTATCGCTGTCATAATAGCCACGAATTTTTCCGTCACGGTCCACCAGGACAAACTTGGAGCTGTGACGAACCGATTGATCAAGGGCCTCACGTTCTTTTTCCGGGATCTCAGAAACTCCAAGATGAAAATGTTGTTCAGAAAGCGCATAAATCATCTGTTTATCTCCGGTGAGAAAAAACCATTTCGCAGGGTCGGACTTGAAGCGCTCGCTATAACTCGATAAAACGTCCGCGGTGTCATATTCCGGATCGACGCTGAAGGATATGAATCGTACCTGGGCCTCTTGAGTGAGCACATCCTGAAGAGCGCGCATCCGGTTTGACATCAAGGGGCACACGCCGGCGCAGCGCGTAAAGATAAAATTGGCAATCCAAATCTTCCCCTTAAGGTCCGAGAGCGCAACAGGGCTTCCGGTTTCTCTTATAAGTTGAAAATCAGGAATGGCGCCGTAGACAGGAAGCACGTCTTGATGCTGGGTTGAAACATTTTCACCCTGCGCAACCCCGAGCGGAGACAAAAAGGAGAGCGGCAGAATCAAAAGAAAGGGGAAGGATCTTAACGGCATCATCAAACTAGTAATCCCGGCTTGTTGTTCTGGAAGCCATCCAATTTGAGATGAAGAGTAGAAAAATCCCGAAGGCGCAAGGAATCATTAAATCATAAAAGGTTAAAGACTTCTCCAAGGGAAAGAGCGTGGCGCGCAAAGACGCGGCTCCGTAGGTAAGCGGATTAAAAACCATGATCCCCTTCACCCACCCCATAGCCCCCTCCGATGGAAAAAGGGCTCCCGAAAGGATCCAAAGAGGGATTAGAAATAGATTCATGACCGCATGAAAGCCTTGGATCGATCGAAACTGCCAGGCAATAAAAAATCCAAGGCTTGTTAAGGCAAAGGCATTGATGAATAACGCCACTCCCACCCAAACCCAGCCCATCCAATCCAAATGCACGCCAACCCAGGGCGAGATGAGGAGAAAAAGGGTCCCTTGAAGAAAGGCGAGCGTGGCACCTCCTAAAATCTTCCCGAGAACGATCCCCGCCCTCGAGACGGGCGCCACAAGCACCGCTTGCAGGAATCCCTCTTTACGATCCTCAATCAAAGAAATGGTTGAAAAAATGGCCGTGAAAAGAAGGATTAAAAGCAGGGTGCCTGGAAAAAAGAAGTGAAGGAAGCCTGCATCGCCGGCGGCACCGTGCCCCGATTGAAAGGAGGTCCCGATGCCGGAGCCAATCAAAAGCCAGAAGATAAGGGGAGAGCCAAGCGCCCCCAAGACCCGGCTCGGCTGACGGTAAAATCGAACAAGTTCCCGACGCCAAAGCGTATAGATTGGTAACAAAAAATTCATTTTGCTAAATTTCCTCGTTTCTGCAACTTAAAAACCAAAGGGGGTCAGACCCCTTCAGCTTCTCCCCAAAATCGATGACCGGTTTCGTGAATAAAGACGTCTTCGAGAGTCGGCTTGCGAAAGGTAATGGACTCGATTTCGCCGGGAAAGGTCTCTGCAAGCCGCGCTACAAACTGCGCCCCTTCCGCATGTTCAATTTGAAGGGTACCGTCCACCAAAAGGGTTTTGATTTTAAAGCGTTCGCGAATTTTTCCGGCCAGTCCTTCGGTTTCGCGGGCCTTGATCACAAGCACATCCCCCCCGATTTCTTTTTTGAGCGCCTCTGGTTTCCCAAGCTTGATCAATTTCCCTTCGTTTAAAATTGCAAGTCGGTTGCTTCGTTCCGCCTCGTCCATTAAATGCGTGGTTACTAAAATGGTAACGTTTGATTCTTCTTTTAGACTTTGAAGGTATCGCCATAAGTCCAACTTCGCGCCGGGATCAAGCCCGGTCGACGGTTCATCGAGGATGAGAAGGGTGGGCCGATGCAAAAGACCCTTCGCCAGTTCGACTCGCCGCTTGAGGCCTCCTGATAATTTTTCTGCAAGGTCACGCGCCCGGTCACGCAGCCCAAGACGCAAAAGCATTTCGTCCATTCTTTGACGGAGTTCCCGTCCGCTCAAGCCATAAAGGTGGCCCTGGTGGATGAGATTCTCGCGCACCGTGAGCTTGCCATCAAGGCTTGGCGATTGAAAGACAACACCCAACTTTTCTCGGATGCGATTTTTTTCGGAGGCCAAGTCCAGCCCTTCGATGTGAACAACCCCCGGCGGAACCGGGAGCGCGGTTGAGAGAATGCGGAATAAAGTCGTTTTCCCGCTGCCGTTTGGCCCGAGCAGACTGAAGATTTCTCCTTGTCCCACGGAGAAGCTTACGCCGTCAAGGGCTTGTTTCTCCTTGTAGGCGAAACGAAGATTTTGGATTTGAATGGCCGCGCTCGAGGTCATGTTTTATCTAAAACCATCAAAATTAAAAGCAGCGCAAGGTGAAGAATGGAAGCACGAAATAGGGCGCGCGCCTTTTCATTAAGTCGAGTGAGGCTCACCAAAGAAAGCCCCACAAAACCCATCCCAAGCGCAAGGGCGCCAAAAAAATAGAGAAACCCGCACACCCCCACAAGGGAGGGCAAAAGACTTACAGGGAGAAGGGCAGAACTATAAAGCAGGATCTGACGCGCAACTTGTTTGCCGTCCGGGTCCTCGGTTGAAAGCATTTTGAATCCCGCCTGTTCGAAATCCTTTCGATAAAGCCAGGCGATGGCGAGAAAGTGCGGCATCTGCCAGAGAAAAATAATGGCAAACAAAACCCAGGCTTCGTAAGACGGCCTTCCGCTCACAGCCACCCAGCCGATCAAAGGAGGCAGCGCCCCCGGAACAGCCCCCACAATCGTACAAAGAGAAGTGATTTTTTTAAGAGGCGTGTAAAAAATGATGTAGCTCACGAGGGTGAGAGATGCGAGGAAACAAGAAGAGGTGTTAACGCCGTATTTCAGAATGAGCAGGCCAAGCCCTGAGAGAAAAAGACCGAAAAGGAAAGCCTCCCGGGTCTGAATTTTCCCCGCGGGAATAGGCCTCGTTTGAGTTCGTATCATTTTGGCGTCCTCCCGATGCTCCATCCATTGATTGAGCGCCATCGAACCTGTGGCCACAAGCGAGGTCCCCATCATGGCCGCAAAAAGCAAAGTAAAATTAAACGGCCCCTCGGAGGCAAGGATGAATCCCACCGCCGTACTCAAAAGAACAAGGGAAACGAGACGAAATTTCGTGAGCTCAAAATAATCCTTTACGCGAGTCGTCGTAAAAAGAGTTGCATCCACGGTTATCGCCATACAATTAAGGTGAGAAGAAAGCTAAGGGCCAGAATCAAGGCACCCAGCGTTTGGTGCGATGCGGTCAAAAGGACTTCCGGCAGGCTTGGAGCATATCCCCTTTCAAGCATCCGTGTATAGACAAAAGCTCCGATCCCGAGAAAAAATTGGACGACGGTTAAAAAACCCAGGGCAAGGGCGGGTTTCAAACCCGCCCCCACATCTGATTGCATGATCCTTGAAATCGACATCGCCACATGAATCGCCACAAGAAAGGCCGTCACGACGTGAGGGATAATCGTAAATGAAGTATGACGAGATGTAGCGCCTAAAATCAATTGGAGGTAGATAAAGATGGTTGTCATAAATAAAAGACGTCTTATGCCCTTGTTGTAGGGGCCGGCCCGCGCCTGCCCGCCGATGGTTTGATGGCGGGTGTCGGCCCGTGGACCAACGGGCGCACACGTGGGTGCGCCCCTACAACCGGGTCTCAAATAGTACGTCACTGCAATTACCAAACACAAAAACATTTGGGCGACAACCGCATGCGTGATCGAAATGGCGGCGGGAAGCAGATGAAGCACGCCAAGACCGCCCAAAAGGGCTTGGAAGATCACAAGCCCGAAGGCGGCCCATGCAAGCCGCTTAAGCCAAGGGCGGTTTTCCTTAGCCTGAATCCATACCGCAAGCCCAAGAGTTAATATTCCAACCGTTCCCGCAATCATCCGGTGTCCGTGTTCCCAAAAAATATTTCCCACCATGGGGGGAAAAAACTGGCCGTAGGAAAGCGGCCAATCGGGAACCGCAAGACCCGCCTCGTGGCTTGTCACAAGGCCTCCGGCCAGGATTAATAGGACGGCTAAAGCCGTCAAAATAAGTGAGAATAAAAAAAGTGACCGAGAGAAATGAGGACTGAGAGATGAGGACTGAGTGTTTTCGCTCATCGTCCGGTCCTCGTTACTCTGCACTATCTTTTTGCGTTTGAGGAAGCCAGTCGAGTTTGGACTCAGGAGAACTATAGTCGTACGGCCAGCGGTAAACAACGGGAACGGTTTCAAAATTGCCGTGGGGTGGGGGTGAGGGCACTGTCCATTCAAGCGTATTGGCTTGCCAGGGATTGCGCTCCGCCTTTTTCCCCCAAAAAAGACTTCCGAGAAAGTTGATGATAAAAAAAATCTGCGTAGCCCCGAGGACAAAGGCGCTCATGGTAATGAAGACGTTCATGGGCTGAAAATGCGCAAGGTGGGCGTACTGGGTTGTGTCATAAATGCGGCGCATCATGCCCCCCACCCCTAAGATGTGCATAGGGAAGAACGTGCAGTTGAAGGCGATGAAGGTCAAAATGAAGTGGATTTTCCCGAGTTTCTCACTTAGCATGCGGCCGAACATTTTGGGAAACCAGTAATAAATTCCGGCAAAGACCGCAAACATGCTGCCGCCAAAGAGAACGTAATGGAGGTGGGCCACGATAAAATAAGTATCGTGAATGAAAATGTCCACCGGCGTCGAGGCCATAAAAATTCCGCTCAGGCCCCCAATCACGAACATGGAAACAAAGGCAGTGGCATTTAACATCGCAGAATTGAATCGAATCCTCCCCCGCCACAATGTCCCAAGCCAATTAAAAGTCTTAATCGCAGAAGGAACAGCAATGACCATGGTTGAGACCATGAAGGATGTCCCGATGGTGGGATTCATCCCGCTTTGAAACATATGATGTCCCCACACAATAAAACCAAGAAAAGCAATGGCCATGATGGCATAGACCATGGAGTGATAACCAAAGATGGGCTTGCGGGAATTGACCGCAATCACTTCTGAAACCAGTCCCATCCCAGGCAGAATCATAATGTAGACAGCCGGGTGGGAGTAAAACCAGAAAAGGTGCTGCCAAAGAAGCGGGTGCCCTCCCCCTTCCGGCAAAAAGAAATGGGTGTGGATCGTGCGGTCTAGCAAGAGCATAAAGAGCGCTGAGGCAAGCACCGGCGTGGCCAAGAGAGAAATGATGGCCGTGATAAATAACGCCCAGATGGGAAGCGGCATCCTAAAAAAACTCATGCCGGGGGCGCGCATATTGAGAATCGTCGTGATGTAATTAAAAGACCCCATGATCGAGGAAGTCCCCACGAGAATGACTGCGATCAACCAGCAGTTTTGTCCGATCGGTTCAAATACGCTTAAGGGAGGATAGGCAGTCCACCCGGTCGTCGCAGCACCTCCCTGGAGGAAAAATCCGGAAAGCATGATGACGGCCGCCGGCGGGACAAGCCAGTAAGACACCATATTGATCTTCGGGAAGGCCATATCCGGCGCCCCGATTTGGAGCGGGATTAAGTAATTTGCAAAGGCGCCCACAAGAATCGGAATGATGGCAAAAAAGATCATGACCGAGGCGTGCATGGTAAAGAGCGCGTTATAGAATTCGGGAAGCATGATGCCACCCACCATCATGCTGCTCGGAAAAAGCGTGCCTAAAATCGGCATGGGTTTGCCCGGGTAGGCAAGCTGCCAGCGCAGAAGCAACGCAAGGGCTCCGCCGATCAGAAACATGAGAAGGCTCGTAAAAAGAAACTGGATGCCGATCACTTTATGATCGGTCGAAAAAATATATTTACTAATAAAACTCTGCTTATGCTCCGTGTGCTCCATTTCGTAACTCCTTTAGACCGGCGCCTGCTCTTTAAGCCAGGCCTCAAAACCCTCCGGCGAATGGATGGAGAGAAATCCTCTCATCCGGTAATGACCTATTCCACAAAATTCCGCACAGGCAATTTCGTATTTGCCGGTCTTTTGGGCCTCAAACCAAAGGTCGATCGCCATGCCGGGGACCGCATCCTGTTTTAATCGAAACTCGGGCAGGAAAAAACTGTGGAGGACGGCGGGTTTGTCTTCTTTTTCGATGGACGTAAGCGTCACCCGTACCGGCTTTCCGACCGGGATGTGCAGTTGATTTATATTGATGATGTCGTCTGCCGTATCAAATTTTTTGTCTGCGCCGGGATAGTGAATGTTCCAGGCAAACTGCTCGGCTTGAACACGCACTTCCACCGCATCAGGTCCGGCCGGCATCTTGGTCTTCACCTCCGCCCAAACCCCTTGCCCCATAAAAGCGAGCGTCACCAAAATCACGGCCGGAATGATGGTCCAGATGACTTCGACCGTATGGCTTCCGTGAGTGTAATGCGCCTTCGCTCCCTCCCTGTCACGATAACGGAAGAGAAAATAAATCAATGCCCCTTGAACCGCGAAGAAAACAATCCCCGTAATCCATAAAATCACATAAAAAAGATAATCGATCTTATGGGCAAAGGTCGAAAGGCTGTCGGGAAGCCACCAGCCGGTTTGCTTTCTTGGGATATTGAGAGCCGCTGAATCATCAAAAGCTTCTACTGGCCGGGGCGCCTCGGCTTTGATTGAAACACCGGTCGCCTCATCGGCAATCTGAGTCGCGCTGAATTTAAAATCAGCCTCTTTCACTCCATCGGCCCCTAGCACTTGAATTTTCTGGGATTGAGTCCCGTAAGTCTCGTGCCAGGCTTCGACCACATATTCACCGGGCGGCAGCCCCGAGATTTCAAACTCGCCAGACTCATTGGTGGCCGCAAAAAAAGAGTGGGGCAATATACCGACGTAGGCCCCCATCCAGGGATGAACATCGCACTTAAACTTGAGCATGACCTCAGGGTTAAAGAAGGTTTTTTCTAACTTCATCCCCTGCATCGGCATGCCCAAATTGAATTCAGGATTATTTTTCGCAAGGGCGTGGACATTATGGAGCGTGGCGTCGCTGTTCATGAGAGCAAGCGGCTGGCCTGTCTGCATGCCAAGCACGTGAGGCACGTACATGCACCCTTTTTGATCGAGAACCGCAGCCGATTTTGGCGTCTCCGCTCGTCCTGAAAATCCTTCCTTAACATACACAAAGACGTGCTGAAGCGATTGATTGGCCCCCAGAACAACTTTCTCGGAGCGCACCTCATCGGCATGAAGCGACTTACAAACGGGATCCGCATCCATATGGATCACCGGATTGGCAGGTACGGTCCCTTCTACAAAGACCTTGCCCTTGATGGCCGCCGCTTGAGCGGGAGAAAGTAACCAGTAACCAGAAACCAGAAACCAGAAAAACAAAAGCAGAGGGGGTCTGACCCCTTCAAGCCGTAAAGGTGTCAGACCCCTTTGGACTTTAGTCTTAATCCCAAAATTTTTGTTTTCCTTGATCATCTTTGGTTACTTTTTCTCTGGTTACTGGTTACCTGTTTTTGATCCTATCCTGCAAACGTAAAATCAACCGCTTGCACGCCGGCCTCATCCACGGTCACATTTTGAGTTTGAACACCCAGTTTTTCATGCCAGGCCTCGATCACATAGGAGCCTGCCGGAAGATCCTTGATTTCAAAAGTTCCGTTTTCTCCCGAGACATTAAAAAAGGGGTGGGGCAGCACTCCGGCGTAGGCGCTCATCCAGGGGTGGACATCGCATTTAAACTTGACGGCCACTTCCGGCTGCTCAAATTTTCTTGTAAGCCTCATTCCCTGAATGGGCATGCCCAGGTTAAATTCTTTGGACTGCTTCGGCATCCCGTGAACATTGTGAAGCGTAGCATCGCTATTCACAATCTCCACGGACTGATTCACCTGCACTCCAAAAACATGAGGAGAGTAACGGCATCCTTTTTGATCTAAAACCACGGGTGTGCTTGGGAGATCGAAGGTCTTGCCTTCAAGACCCTGTTTGACATAAACAAAAGCGTTTCGCAGGGTGCCATCCACATTCGTCACCACCTCTTCGGTCATAACGGGCTCGCTATGAAGCGCGGCACAAGTCGGATCTGCATTCATATCAATCTTTTGCGGCGTCGGCGCTGTTCCTGTGAAACTGATTTTCCCCGACACCGTTCCTGCAAAGGCGGCGGATGCAAAAATGAAATTCGTAATCAAAATCATGGTGCATTTTT
>CAYJSI010000028.1:0-23983 GCA_964373045.1 uncultured bacterium | reverse complement strand
TAAGAACAATGTTGCGCGCTGTTCCGCCTGCCGTAACCGTTGTGGCGTCAAGATTGCCGCCGGTGGCATTAATCGTAATGGCGCCGTCATTGGTGGTAGCGGAAGTAACGGCTAGACCGCCAGCCAAATCATTAATGTCAATCGCGCCGGTTCCTGAGACAGAGGCGTTGGTTAAAGTGGTGACTGTTGTATCAAGATCGATGCCGGTGGCGGCAGTGGCGCTTAAAGAACCAACAGTTATATTGTTGGTTCCCGCATTGCCATCCACAATGGATGCGCCCGTAACAAGCAATAATGTGGATGAATTTGCCGGAGAAATAGCACCTACGGTCATGGTGCCGGCATAAGAGGCGCCGATTTCAAGAGATGAAGCGGTAATTAGATCTAATTCAGTATCGGTAAGATTAAAAGTTCCTGCGCCGCCGCCAAGGCCAACGGTGTCATTTGTGTCAGGACGCAGCGTAACATTATTTGCGTTTAAAGCGCTGCTGAGCGCGACATCATTTGAAATAATGGTTACATTGCCAGTTGTGGTAAAAGAATTGGTTTGTAGCGTTGTGGTGCCGGATGTATTGAATTGAAAATTTTTGGCACCTTGGGTTAAGGCTTCCGCACCGCCAATGGTGATCCCTGCGGTATTCGTTGCCGAGCCGATATTCAAAGTACCTGTTGTGGATATGCGGTCAAGTTCGGCGTCGCTGATATCGGCATCTGTGCCGGTGGTCGTGCCCACTCCAATGGAATTGGCATTACGCGTCGTCAGCGTGACATCTCCGATCCCGGAAGAAATCGTGCCATTTGAGATTGCAAAATCATCCGCGGAAATACTGATGGCACCGCCACTGGTATTTACAGCAATCCCGGCGTTATTCTGACTGAAGTCACCCGCACCACTGCTATCGCTGTCAGCTATGACGGTAAACGATCCACCGTTAGTGGTAATATCAGACAAAGCATTATCGAGAGCAACGTTGCCGGTGGCGCTCAGTGTAATGCTCTGATTAGTGGATGTTAGTGTGTTGCTGATGCTTGAGTTGCCGCCTTTGGCAGTTATGGCCATTGACGCGGCACCGCTATTGATGGTGCCGTCTACATTAATTCCGTCGCCTACAATAGTCACAATTCCATCGCTGGTGCTAACTGAACTACTAGCATCATCTTGGTTATAATCGCCGCTGCCGCTGTTATCACTATCGGCTGTGGCGGTAAAATCACCTGCTGTCGTGGTCACATCCGCATCGGTGTCGCTAAACAAAATATCGTTTGTCGCATTGAGGGTAATATCTCCAGTAGCGCTGGAAGTGGTAAGCGCGGCATTGAGAACAACATCCCCACTAGTTGCCGTTAAATTTAAAGTGCCCGTGCCGGTGCCGATGGCTGTATTGACATTGACATTATCCGCCGAAATAGAAAGCGCGCCGTTAGCTGTATTGATAGCCGCTCCGTTTGTAAAATCACCGCCCGCTACGGCCGTCAAACTACCGCCAAAAGTTGAAAGAGAACCGGAGGCATTCGACGTGATGTTTCTGGATGCCGCGTTTAGCACCAAATTAAGAGCAAAGCTGGTGGCGCCGCTAATAGCCGCGTTAATAAGAAGATCTCGGGTCGCATTTAAAGTTAAAGTGGCTGCCGTTCCCGCCGTTTTGGTAATAGAGGCGGATACTGTAATGTCACCATTTTGAGAAGTGCTTGCCTGAGTGGTGTTGATCACTACGGATGTTCCACCGTTTAAACTCAATTCAATCGTGTCTCGATCGACGTTTGAAGCGGTAGCGCCCCCCGTTGAAGTGGGTGTAAAAACATTGGGCGTGCCGTTATCAAAACTTCCTCCAGTATTATTTGTAGTAGTAATGTTCACATCGCGTGGATCAAGAAGCCATGTGCCTGCATTTCCCGCCGAAGCGCTTGCGTCAACTTTAATGCCTTTTACATCTAAATATTCTTTGCCTGATGTTTCGATTAGACCGCCGCCGCCCGAAAGAAGACCGCCCTTGGCTGAAAGAGAACCGTAGGCGCGCGTGCCTTCATCAGCCCAAACAATAATTTTTCCGCCGTTACCTTCTAAAAGAGCATCCGCTTTAATCGAGGCATTGGGATCCACATAGGTGTATTTTGCATTCGGAACGGAACCGAGACCTTGGTAATCACCGCCGACTAAGGCTGTTCCGCCGCCGGAGTAACCGGAAACATCGACCGAGGCCCCGTCAAAAAGGCCGACCTTTTCACCCAACACTTCGACCTCGCCGCCTTTTTCGCCGACATCATCGCCCTTTGCATTTAAAGTGCCGCTGACTTCGACAACGCCTTTATCCCCGCCATTCAAAACGATTTGACCATTGACGTTCGCGACAGAATTAGCTTCGATAATTCCGGTGTGATTAATCACGCTATCAAAAACTTCTTCCGCGGCTTTGGCCGAAAGAATGATAACTCCGCCGTCTATTTTCACCGAACCCGAATTTTCAATGGCATGGTTCACGCGATTTCCAAAAGCATCGTAGACAGGCGCTTCAATCGCTTTATCCACTGCCACGGAAACCAAACCCTGGCCGCCGCTGATATCTAAGGTAACCTTATCCCCCACCGCCATCACCACCGCGCCGCCATTGGCTGCGATATGACCTTCATTACGAACCGCGCTGCCGACTAAAGCGAGAAAACTGTTTTTAGCAACATGGATATCCCCTTTATTCACAATCGCGGCGGGATCTTGACCGAGGCCGCGAGAAAGTTCAGCGACGCCGGCAAAAAAACTGGAAGCAGAAATACCCAGCGTGGAAAGAATGGCGCCTCCGTTGACGTTCGTTTCAAAGGTTTTGGCGAGATTAAAACCGAAGGTGTTGATAAATGCAGTGGTTCCGAGAAGGTTGAGTGTACCTGCCCAGTCGGAGGCCCTGCCGTCATTAATATTAAAGATGGCTTTGGCGCCCGAATCGGCTGCGCCCTGATCATTGCGAACGTTGATATTAAGCGATTGACCCGGGAGGATATCGCCGTTGGTGACATTATAAGAAGCGCCACCCGCAACATTGATATTGGTATTGGTGCCATCCGTCACACCAACCACATTTCCGCTCGCGTCGTGGACTTCAAAAGCAAATGCCTTTGGAACGGAGTATGTCCACACGTGGAGCACCACCATGAATAAAGCGACAAGTCGTTTCCCTTGATGAAAATTTTTCATAGAATTATTTTCCTTCAAATCATCTCGGCGGAAACACCGAAATAAAATTGATCCTTGGAGTTATCACTAGGGCGCGAACCGATCGGAGAGGCCCAATGAAAGCGCCCATAGACATGGTCAAAAAGCTCGGCACGAATGCCGCCACCGATTCCGGCCAAGAATCGATCCGGTTCTTCTCCCGCAAGAGTTCGGCGAAGCTGGGCCCCGCCAAAATCAAAAAAACCAACCCCCTGAATTTGCTTGCGCATAGGCTGGCTCGAAAATGGCAATTTCCAATCTTTCGGGAAAAAGTAAGAAGGAATTAAAATTTCGCTGGAAAGGTAAGCACCATAATCCGCCAAATATTCCCCTTCCGGATACCCCCGAACGCTGAGGGCGCCTCCAAGGCGCATCTGTTCCGAAGGGGCCAAGCTGTCCGAGGTCAACTGCATCACCCCGCGGAAGATGAACATCATATCCCACAGAAAACGATGGTAACGGATTAAAGAAGCCCGATAAATGGCGAACTGGCCGCCCGTTAAGGCGCGGGTAGGACTGCTTGCCACTTTTCCGTCACCGGAAAGGAAATCGGCAAAGCCAATATGAACGGATTGCGGAAAAAATGTTTTGCCCCAGCGGTCCGTCTCTTCAGCATTAAAACCGACATTGAGAATTCGGTGCTCATCCTTTCCAGAAACTCTTCCCAGGGTGCGATTCTCGACACTTTTCCAGTCAAATCCAAGGTTCGCCGAGAATTCAAACGGCCCCGCATAAAAAAACGGCTGAAGAATATAAATACCGTATGTCGTAGCCTGTCCTTCGACATTCAAGGCCTTAAAAGGTCCACCCACATCCACCGCTGAGCGGGAGTATGAAAAACCAACCCGGGGTTCTTTCCTATATATGGGAAGAGGAATGCTATAGTCCGCCCCCACCGCCCAGGCCCCCGCCCCTATCTGAAAACGTCCCAGTGCCTGGTCCATTAAACCCAGAACGTTGTTATGCCCAACTGAAACACCCCATCTGTTTTTACCCGTATTTTCGGTTCCGAGGTTATTGACGTCGGTTGAAATATGAACCGGAAATTGATCGCGAACGTTAATTTCGAGGTCGGTCGTCTCAGCTTCCTCACCCGGCTTCAGAACCGAGGTAGCTTTAATATCATGGTGTTTGTTCAAAAAGGAAAGCGCGGTTTTTAGATCGCGGTAGAAAACAACTCTGCTTTCTACCAACCCGAGCGAACGCCGGATGACTCTTTCAGAAAACCATTTGTTTCCTTTGATATCGATCTTGCCGAGCTTTCCTTCCACCACCGCGATTTTTACGGCACCGCTGACGACATTTTGAGGAGGAAGATAAACATAGGCCGCAATATAACCTTTATCCCGGTAATACTGCTTGATTTCCCGTGCAACTTCCCGAAGACCATTGAGATTGACCTCGGTATTCAATCGATCTTCGACTTGTTTCTTTAATTCTTCGGTCGGAATGCTCTGGTTTCCGACAATCTCGATATCTTTTAAGGTAAAAAGAATGTCTGACTCTAAGGACTGTTTAGGCTCCGGGCGCGCTTCGATGATCTCGGCTGGTTTTTTCTCCATTTCCGCTTCGGTGGGATGCGCCTCTTTTTCCAGCTTGGCTTCTTTTTCAAACCGTGACTGTTCAGCCCCTGCGGTTTCACTGTGGGTATCCACCGCATAAAGAGGGAAAGAACCTAGCAAAAGAAAATGGGCCAGCAAAAGGAGGAGAAGCGCACGAAAGGCTCCGGCGTGAACTCTATTGTTCATTTTCATTTCACCTGAAGATGGGAGATGATTGGGTATTTCAAAATTCCTCTTTTTAAAATAGCGTTTAATCAAAAATAGCGTTTAATCACGTAAATGAATTTTCCATGTTTCTCAAAATTTGGGAAATCTGAAAGAGATGCGAAAGTTTAACACACGACTCTAAGTCCGTCAAATAGTTGTCCCTTTTTTGGGGGGCTTACGAGGAGCGCTTAGAATCGCTAGCTCCTGCTATAAGATTAATGCCCGAGCAAAAGACCTTCGATCTTCGCGGCAGAGATAAAATCGTTCTCTGAAATCCCTTGGATGGCATGGGTGGAATACTGAACACGGCAGGTCTTGTAGCCAAATTCGATCTCCGGGTGGTGATCTTCGCGCTGCGCAATCCAGGCGACGGCATTCACAAAAGCTGTCGTCTCATAATAATTTTTGAAGGTAAAGGTCTTTGTGATAGCGCCCTTTAAATATTGCCAGCCCGGAAGCGACTTTAAATAGCCGCTGATCTCGCCCTCTGTCATGGGCTTCATGCCTCCTTCGCAGGGGCGGCATTTTTTCTGAGTAAGATCCGAGATAGATGGACTCATTCGGTTTTTTCTCCTTTGGCCTCCGCAGGCGGCGCCATGGATTTCATGCTTTTCACGGTCACGCGGTCAACGTAGGAGAAGTCGTCTGAATTCACGCGCAGCGTTTCCCCCTCCTTAATAAATTGCGGGGCAAGGATTTTGATCCCATTCTCAAGCTCCACTTCCTTATAAGTGGAGTCCTGCCCCTTGACTCCGGGCGGAGCGCTTGAGACTTTAATCTCCACCATTTTTGGGAATTCAATGGTGGCGGGTTTATCCCCGATATAAATGGCGTTGACCTCCATATTTTCTTTGAGCAAAACTTCCTGTTTTCCGATGGTCCTAATTGAAATGGGGAATTGTTCGAAGGTTTCGTTATTCATAAAGACGAAGTCGTCGCCGTCCTTGTAAAGATATTGAAGTTTGGCGTAGCGGATTTCCACATCCTCCACCTTTTCTTCGGCGCGGACGCTTTTTTCGATGAAGCGGCTGTCGGCAAGGGATTTTAGTTTCAAATGCACGGTCTTGCCGAATTTTCCCGTGCCGCGAATCTCCTGCGAAATGACTTTCGAGATCACCCCGTCAATTTTAAGGACATTCCCGGTCCGAATCTCCGTCGCTTCCTTCACTCCCATGGCTCCTCCTCCCTCACATGCCGTTCATTCTAATTCAATTGATGTACTTGAGTTTGGCAGTTTTTAAAGCATCCCTTCTCCCCTTGGGGGAGAAGGGCAGGATGAGGGGATTGAACTTCCCCTCACCTTCATCCTCTCCCCCAAGGGGAGAGGAAAAACTGCCAAACTCAAATTGATGTACTTAAAACAACAAAGGAAATTAATATGCCTTGGCTCGTGATCGACAGACCCCGTTTTACGGGGCGGGCCTCCAGGTGCTCTTGAATAAGTTCCGCCAGCATGGCCGCAAAGACAGGATGATCCATCACGGTTGAGGCGCGGCGATAGCAAAGTCCCAGCCTTTCGGCAAAGGCCTTGGCCTCGATATCAAGATCGTAAAGCACTTCGGCGTTATCCGACAAAAACCCGATCGGAATGAAGATCACGGTTTTGGCACCCTTCTCCGCAAGCCCCGTAAGCTGGGTGGTCACATCCGGCTCAAGCCAGGGCTCGCGCGGATTTCCGCTTCGGGATTGATAAGCAAAATCAAAGCGCGGGAAGCTGAGCTCCTGGGCCACAAGCTCACCCCCGCTTTTAAATTCTTCGGCGTAGCGGCATTGTTCCGCCATCTTAAGCGGGATCGAGTGCGCGCTGAAAAGAAGGTGAGTTTTTTCGAGTTGGGCTGGCGGCAAACCCTTTAAAATCTTTCTCACTTGCTCGGCTTGAGCCCGGATGAAACCCGGATGATCAAACGATGGCTTCAAATACTCATAATTCACCTTAAAAGCGCCGGCTGAGCGCTTCGCTTCGTCAACACCGCGGACATATTTGTCAAAACTGGCGTCTGAGCGCTGGGCTGCAAGAATAAGACCGATCCCTTTTCGTAATCCTCTTTGATCAATCTCCATCAGCACATCTTTCAAAAAAGGATGACCGTGTTTCATCCCGACAAAAATAGGAAGCGAAAATCCTTTTTGAGCAAGCGCCTCCTTCATTTTAGAAACAAGGCGCAATGCGTATTCGTTGTAAGGCGAGGCCCCGCCAATGGCATCATAATGCCGCGCCACTTCCGCCAATCGCGCAGGCGGAATCGGAAGACCACGCGTGACATCGTCAAGAAAAGGCATCACCTCTTCGGGTTTCCGCGGGCCCCCGAATCCGATCACCAACACATGATCAAAATTCATGGCTTTTTTTCCGACAACTTCAACACCTGTTGGGTCAGACCCAGTTTGGTTTTTGAGAGATTCAATAATTCGGGCGGCGGCGTCTTCGGCGTGGCGGATACAATCGGGAATACCGATCCCCTCATAGGCGTTGCCCGTTAAATAAAGCCCCTGGATACCCTGAACTTTTTCTGCGATTTGTTCAATCCGTTTTCGATGGCCCACCTGATACTGCGGCATGGCGTCATGGTAGCGCTCAAAATGAAGGCTCGCGGGCTCCCCTTGAATGGAAAGGATTTCCTCGAGTTCGCCCTTCACGCTGCGGATAATCGACCGATCGTCAAGCGCATAGGTGTCACGATGAAAGGCGCCCCCGATAAAAGCCCGCAAAAGCACCTGATCCGCCTTTGACCTTCCGGGATACTTCACGCTGGAAAACGTGCACCCCACAAAACTTTTTTCCTCCGTGGCGGGAACCACAAAACCGAAACCGTTTAGCTCATGTTGAATTTGCCCGCGGCGATAGCCAAGGTTTAAGGTCGCGACAGACTCGTAAGGAATCTGGAAAAGAAGGCTGGACAAGTCTTCAGCAACGGGACGAAGAAGCGCGGCCGATCTCGGCGCTCCCGTTGCAAGACAGAGGATGTCCGCTTCAAAAATTTGTCCGGATTGCGTGAAAATTTTCCAGCCCCCTTTCCCTTCGCGCTCAATCCTCGAAACCGCAGTCGCGGAATGGAAATGAACGGCGCTCATCCGTTCGATCAAGGTTTCAACCAGCCGGCTCATGCCCCCCTGAAGCGACAAAAATAAACTGTAACGGGGACCGCTCGCTTCACGTTCCGCCCGTCTTTTTTCCCGGGCCCCAAACCCACGGATCAAGCTTCCGTACTCTTTCTCGATTTCTCGGAAACGCGGCATCGTGGCCTCCAGGCTCAATCGGTCGGGATCCGCCGAATAAATCCCTCCGATCATAGGCTGGCCGATTTTTTCGAGCGCCTCCCTGCCGAAACGGCGGCGGACAAAGCTCCCCACGCTTTCATCTTGCTCACTCGATCGCGGCGGAATGAATAACTCAAGGGCCATCCGGAGCTTTCCCATCCAGCTTAAATAGGGAGTTCGGATCAAAGACCGGATGGAGGTGGGCGAGACAAGATAAAAACCTTCGGGGACGGGGATGAGTTTGTTGTTTCCCAGAATAAAACTCCGCCGAAATTCGTTTTGCGTCCCGATCACCTCCCCTTCGAGACCGAGCCGCCTGCAAAGATCAAGCGCCGCCGGTTTTTCTGAGATGAAAGAATCGGGGCCGGCCTCCATCAGGAAACCATCCTGAAAAAAAGTCTCAATCACACCGCCGAAGCGATTCGCGGCCTCAAGGAGCGTAATGTCTAGTGACGCATTTTTTTCTTGGCCAAGCTCGGTCAGGCGATGCGCCAGAGCCAGCCCCGAAATTCCGCCTCCCACAATCACGACTTTTTTCATGGCCGCCTCCGGCTGGCTTCGTGAACATAGTCGATAAGGGCAATGACATTTTCGACGGGCGTCTGAGGCAAGATGCCGTGTCCAAGATTAAAAATATGTCCCGGGCGGCCTGCGGCTTGATCCAAGATGCGTTTCGCTTCTTTCTGAATCGTTTCAATGGATCCGAGGAGTACGGCCGGATCCATATTCCCCTGGATGGCGCGGCCATGTCCTATTTTCTGCCAAGCCTCATCCAGTTCGATACAAAAATCGACTGCGATGACATCGCCACCCGCCTCGCAAATTTCTTCAAGAAAAGTTCCTGTCCCCGTTCCAAAATGAATAACTGGAACTCCCGGCATTAAATTTTTGATCACAAATTGTGAATGCGGTAAAACATATTCGCGGTAATCATGGGGACTCAAGCAGCCGACCCAGCTGTCAAAAATCTGAATGGCGTCGGCACCGGCTTCGATTTGGCCGTTGAGATATTTCACAAGCCCGCGGGAAATTTTCTCAAGGAGTTGATGCCAAGCTACGGGATGTTTTATCATGAGCTCTTTGGTCTTAACGAAGGCCCTCGACCCCCCGCCTTCAATCATATAGGAAGCAAGCGTGAAGGGGGCGCCGGAAAATCCAATGAGGGGAATCTTGGGGTCAAGACAGGAGCGCGTAAGACGAACGGCATCAAAAACAAAGGAGAGGGATTCGTGCGGCTCCACCTCCTTTAATTGCTCAACATCACGGATGGATTCCAGATTCCCCGTTAAGGCGGGCCCGTCTCCTTTCACATAGTCGAGCTCAATGCCAAGCGGCTCTACAATTAAAAGAATATCGGAAAAAATGATGGCGGCGTCCGCATGAATTTTTTCGCAGGCCTCGATCGTCACCTGCGTGCAAAGTTCTTTATTTTTGCAAAGCTCAAGGAAGGAAACCTTGTCACGGATCCTGCGGTATTCCTTCATATAACGGCCGGCCTGGCGCATGAGCCAAACGGGCGTGACATCCGTAATCTCCCGCCGGCAGGCTTTGAGAAACGCGGACTTACGGCGCGCGGCATCTTTTTCCGGAGACTCGAGGTGCGGCGTTAAAACGAACGAGGTCTTCGGACCTCCGGCTTTTTCTTTCGCAAGCTCCTCGGCCGATTCCGCCATCTCCGCCACCAAGTGGCCCAGCTTCGGGTGCGAGGGTTCAAAATCAATGGAGAAACCATTGTCTCTCAGCGCTTCACTGCATGTCGGACCGACCGAGGCCACCACCACCTTTTTCATCGCTTGACGGAATTTCGCTTCGAGTCCTTTTTCGGACGCCAGCCGAAGAACATGGCGAATCTGCACGGCATTGGTAAAAAAAACAATCTGAATTCTGCCATCCGCAATCTGCTTGACCGCTTCTTCGAGCGGCCCCGTGTCGTCCGGAAGCGCCCAGCGGTAAACCGGCACCTGCATCACAAAGGCCCCTCGTTTTTTAAGACCGCGTATCAGTTCCTCGCCCGAGACTCCGTACTCTTGAATCGCAACCACCTTTCCTTTCAAATCAATGCTCCTGCGGCTGAGGTCGAGGGTTTCAAGGATCTCGAACCACGTATTGGGTTCCGGGATGGCAAGGGTAATCGGGATGCCAAACTCATTTAACGCTCGGGTCGGTTTAGGCCCGCGCACCACCGTCGTGAGGCGTGAGAAGGCCTGGATGATTTTTTCTCGGAGATATTTTGTGGAAAGGATCTCCATCAGCATACGGGTCCCAACCCCCGTCATAAAGATCATGAGATCGATTTCGCCGCGAAGGAGCCTTTCAGCAAAGGCAAAGGCCTCGGGGTTTTTCTCAAGAGGAATTTCCTGCAGGGAGGGGGCTGAAAGCACGCGGCCGCCTTTGGTGGTGATGCTTTTCATCATCACCTCCGCCAATCGGCTTTCAAAGGAAACCACGTTCATGCCGGCAAATCCGGCCGTCTGAGTCACCATGAGGAGTGAATTATAAGGAGATTAGGGGTAGGGATCAATGTAAGAGAATCTATCGGTGAAACCTACGGGCGCCTGAAAGCGGGGGGCGCCTGACACCTTTAGGTTATACGACTCTTCCTTTAAAGAAGGAAGACGAGCCTCATTTCACCGTAAAAGGCGTTGTCCACCTCGCCGTCGCCGCGGATAAGAGGGCTGAAATTGGTTCCTGCGTCGTCGCGCAATTCTGTGTAATACTGGCCCGGAATAAAATAGCCGAGAGCGGTGACAAGCTTTAGCTGTTTCGTCCATTGAAAAGTCACGGATGTGTCGAGCTCATGACCCAAATCACGCGAAAGTTTTTTCGATAATCCCCGATAAGACCCGATCCCCCGCTCGAAGGCGGATAAATACCACCAGTCAAGCGTGCCCGTAAGCCTCTCAAACGGCGTCACATCCACGCCCACATTGGGAGCTATGATATTTTCAAAAAGATAGGGATCGTTAAACGTCCCCGGCCGCCGGACTCCGAAATGAAGCCCTCGCCCCATCCCCATGGCCACCAGCGGACCCATGGCCTGAGGTTGATAGACGGAGTCCGACAAAAAGGCATTGGCCGGAGAATAAACGCTGAAGGCGCGATTGACGGAACCCGGCAAAAGACCGCCTTCGCTGCCATTCAGATCATTGCCGGAAGCAATGATCAATTTGCTGCGAGGCTTCAAGTGAAGTTCTTTCAAGTCGTAAGCCGCATCGGCATAAATCGCGTAGCCTCGATGAACGATATTTTCATTCAAGGCCGCGCCGATATTGACCGCCTTCGCCCGGCCAAAATTTTTGGCGGCTTCGAATCCTAAGGACAATCTCCCCCACTCTAAATTGAGATCAGCCCCCAGCGTGCCGAGGAGATCCTCTGAGGTTGGGACGGCGAAAAGATTGGAACGTTTGCCCGCGCCTGTGCGATCGGATAGAAAACTGAGGTAGGGTTGAAAGGAACCTGAGGGCGCGAATCGCCCTCCCCAGGAAGGTTTCTTCCAACTCAAGATCGTATCCAGCGCAAACAAATCGCTCACCGAATGCTGATACCCCCTCCCGATCGTCTCTTCTGAGTTCATATTGGGACCCAGGATGATTTTGTTGCGAAGATCGGGGCGAAAATAATAGGCGTGGGTGCCGAAGCGCTCTCCTTCCTGATAAATTTCTACTCCGATATTTTCGTAATAGCCGCTGACGGCCAAACCATTTCCAATCCACATGGGAAAAAGACCTGCCTTGAGGTGGATGGGGACCGCCTGCATGGGGAATTTAAAATCAGCAAACCATTCTTCGAGTTCCGGCAGGAATTCTTTATTTCTAAGACGGTTCACGTTCCCAAAGAGAGTGGGGACATGCCGCCGGCCGAGGATAAGCGAGTGATAGTCGCTAGGGCCGTTTCGCTCAAAACGGGTAAAGATTTGCAGGCAATCTTGATAGGTAAGGTCAAGGTTGAGGTGATACTCGGCGGCCAGATACGACATCGAGTCTTTTTTGCCTTTGTGGTCAAGGTCGATCCCATTGTCCATCAAGGCAAGATCCGCCGACGCGTAAAGTTCGCCTTTAAGACGCCAGGCTTCGGCTTCGGTCTTGATCCACCTCCCCTCCGGCCCCACCCACTCCATCTCCGCAAAAAGAAATGAAGGAACAAAGAAAAGAAGGGCGAGGCAGAGAATAACGTAAAGCGGTTGATTCATTTTGCGACGACGATTTTATTTTTACCGGCACGTTTGGCCTCGAGGAGAGCGCGATCGATCTTTTCCATGAAAAAGGTTGAGGTGATATTTTCGAAATGATCGAAGGCCATGAGGCCGAAGCTGGCCGTCAGGGGCGCAAAATCGGCCAGGATTTCGGTTTGATAGATCTTAAGGTTGGATTGGATGCGCTCGGCCACGAATTTCGCCTGCTTCACACCCGATTCCGGAAGGATCAAAAGAAATTCATCGCCTCCGTAGCGGCCCGCCAGATCAACCTTGCGGATGCTCGTGCGCAGGATCCTGGCGAAGGTCTTCAGGACCTGGTCCCCGATCAGGTGTCCGTGTTCGTCATTAATCGCCTTGAAATTGTCCACATCAATCATGAGAGCGCTCAGGGTTCTTTCGTAGCGCCTGGCGCGCTCGAGCTCAATGGCAAGCTCGCTTAAGATATAACGGCGGCTGTAAAGGCCGGTGAGCTCATCGGTATGCGATTCATATTCAAAGCGCTTTTCTTTAAGCGCAAGCTCTGTGACATCCTGCCAAACCGCCACAAAATGGGTGGTCAGACCCGTTTCATTTTTAATGGGGGCAACAGAGATAACTTCCCAAAAAAGACTGCCGTCTTTCTTTTTATTGCAAAGCTCTCCCTGCCACGGGCAGCCCGAAAGGATCGTTTTCCATAAATGTTCATACACCTGCCGGGGCGTCTTGCCCGCCGAGAGAAAGCGAGGATTCTTTCCTCTCACTTCAATCCACTCGTATCCGGTCAACTCCGTAAAGCGCGGGTTGATGTATTCGATATTGCCCTCTACATCCGTGATCATAATGGGGACGGGGCTGTATTCCAGGGCCTGAATCAAGAGGTGGGGGCTTTTCATGAAGGGTGATTCTAACGGCAAGGCGGGAAAAAACCAAGTGAAACACCAAAAAGCAGGCGGGGTCAGGCGCCGTTTGGTGGGACACCAAAAGAGGGACACGGCGCACAAGGCGCCGAACGGTCGTAGGGGCACGGCGCGCCGTGCCCCTACAGCAAAATTATTCAGTTAGGCGGCCATGAGGAGGCGCGTGAGGACAACCAGTTCAAGGTATTTCATATCGAAAGGTTTCACGACGTAGGCATAAGCGCCCATCTCAGTCGCCCGTTTTGCAATGTGTTCGTCGTTCAACCCCGTGATCATGACCACGCCCACATTGGGATCAATGTCTCGAATCTTTTTAAGCGCCTGAATCCCATCCATTCCAGGCATGCTGACATCGAGCAAGACCAGGGAAGGCTTCTCTTTTTCAAGCAGCGCAAGGGCCTCCTCGCCGCTTCCTGCAAGGATTGTCTGATAGCCCTTTGCCTCAAAAAAACGCTTAAGCAGATTGCGAATACCGGCTTCATCGTCGACAACCAGAATTTTACTCATGCTTGACGACCTCCTAATTTTTCACGGTCATTGCATCGCCAAAACATTCAGCAAATAATCAAAAGAGACAGGTTTGGTGAGGTACTCAAGGGCCCCCGCTTGCATGGCTTGGCGCGCTTCTTCTTCGTCATGACTTCCGGTCACCATAATGACCGGGAGCGAGGGCTGAATTTGCTTCATTTGTCTCAGGACTTCAAGCCCGTTCATATCACGGAGCGCAAGGTCCAAGAGAACAGCCGCAATGGGAAGATGGCGCTTCTCGGCTACGCTGCGGATGGCATCCAGGGCCTCATGCCCCGTTTCAGCCGTCACCACCGGATACCCTGACATCTCAAGCCGCCGTTTCATCAAGCCCAAAACGCCGGGCTCATCGTCCACCACGAGAAGCGTCTTGTTCATGATGCCTCCTCATCCTTCGAGCGTAAGAGAGCTTCCTTCTTAGATGCCGCGCTGTTATCCAAAATCTGGCGCACCTTTTCCATTAGGGAAACGGGCGAAAAGGGCTTTTGAATAAATTCCATGCCGGGGGTCAACTTGCCCAAGTGTTCCGCGGCATCATCGGCATACCCCGACATGAAAAGAATCTTAAGGTCGGGCTGCATTTTTTTGAGGCGCTCAGCCGCCTCTTTCCCTCCCATTTGAGGCATGACCACGTCCGTCAAGAGAAGATCGATCCTCTTCTGGCCCGCCACGAGGCCTTGAAAAAGATTGACGGCCTCCACACCGTTCTGGGTCACTAAGACCGTGTAGCCCTGTTCTGTCAGCAATCGAGAGCAAAGTTCGCGCACCATCGGCTCATCCTCTGCCAGAAGAATGGATTCTGTTCCCTTAAGGAAAGATCTCTTCCCTTTTTCTTTTTCTTTTTCTTTTTCTTTTTCTTTTTCTTTTTCTTTTCCATTTCCACCAAATAAAAGATCAATTTTCTCACTGACCCTCGGCAACAAAATTTTAAAAGCACACCCCTGCCCAAGCTCGCTGGTTACCGTGACGGAACCGTTCATTTGCTTGATCAACCCATAGCAAGTGGCCAGGCCCAAACCCGTGCCCTTTCCTTTGGGTTTCGTGGTGAAAAAGGGCTCAAAAAGGTGTCTCTTTACTTCTTCGCTCATGCCGCAGCCATTATCCGAGATGGTTAATTGAACATACTTTCCGGGCGTAACACCTTGATCGGTTTTAACATCTCCTTGACCCAGAACAACATCCTTCGTTTGAAAAACAATTCTGCCTCCGCGCGGCATCGCATCTCGGGCGTTTAATGCTAGGTTCATAATCACCTGCTCAACCTGGCCGGGATCCACCTTGACCGTTCCCATAAGACTTTCCATCAAGGTAACAATTTCTATATCTGCGCCCAGAAGACGCCTCAGCATTTTGTCCATACCGAGAAGGAGAGTGTTGAGATCCGCGCTGACGGGCTTGATAACCTGATGGCGGGAAAAAGATAAAAGACGACTCGTGAGGTTTCTGGCGCGTGTTCCCGCCTTCAAAATTTCCTCGAGATCGATTCGGACGGGATCGTTGGGGGTAAGGGACTCCACCCGCATTTCGGCATATCCATTAATGACCGTAAGTAAATTATTAAAATCGTGCGCAATCCCGCCCGCGAGCTTCCCCACCGCATCCATTTTCTGAGACTGGCGGAGCTGCCCTTCAAGCCGCCTGCGTTCCGTAATGTCCCGGAAGGTCAAGACAGCACCTTTAACCCTTTCTTTTTCCCAGATGGGTGTCGCGATGTATTCGACAGGGAAATTAGAGCCGTCCCGTTTAAAAAATAAATCCTCATCGACATGACACACGATTCCTTTGCGAAAGGCAGCATGAATGGGGCATTCATGCACACGGTGCGCCGCCTGCGCCAGATCCGAAGAGTGAAACAATTCGTGGATGGATTTTCCCAGTACATCCTGGACCTGCCTTTGGGTGATTTTCAAGGCAGCGGGATTCATGAAAGTGATGTTCCCCTCAAGATCAATTCCGCAAATACCTTCCCCGGTTGAGATTAATATTTGCTCCCTGGCGCTGGTTTCCTTTTCAAGGTCCTCCAGCACATTTCTCATGGCTTTTTCCTTTTTTCCGAGCTCCCTATTTAATTCCTCAAGTTCATGGGCACGGTCATGCAAGGTCTCTTCATAACGCATCCTTTCCGTAATATCCCGAAAAGTGACGGTATAAAAGGATTCGTCGCCTGACGACGATTCCGCAAAGACCGCTTCAATGGGAAAATTTTTACCTTTCAATTTCTTAGCCTTCAACTCATGCGTCTTTTGCTTCAGCAAAGAATGAATGGAGAGGGGTGTGAGGGGCTGATCTTGATTAAATACAAAAAGGGAGGCCAGGGGCTGGCCAATGACCTTTCCGTCGGAATATCCCAGCATCATCTGAGCGCTCGGATTGATGGAGGTGATTAAAAACTCTTCCCCGGCAAAGGTGATGATCCCATCTTTCGATGTCCTCACAATCACGTCTGTTTTTGCCACGGCGCCTTGGAGGGTGTCTAGGACTTCATTGTAACGTTTAGCGATTTGCCCCACTTCCGTGAAGGGCTCGACAGAAACCCTTAAACCCATGTCTCCTGTTCTTGCCTGCGTATCCATCGCCACAAAGAGGTCCAGGATCTCGGTCGAGGCCTTGTGTTCTGAGACATTGAGACCCGTACGTTCTGCGTCCACCGTGACCCGTAGGGGAAAGAAGCGATTGATCAGCCGAAACAAGAGATAACTTGTCCCGAAGGCCCACAGGCAACAAACGCCGATGCCTAAAATCTGTATTCCTAGCTGCTCCGCGAAGGACAAACCCGTTTTAAGGAGTCCGGGTTTCCCAAACAAAGCGACGGCAAGCGTCCCCCAGATGCCTGCCCCCAAATGAACCGGGATGGCCCCTACCGCATCGTCAATCCGCAGTCGTTCCAAAAGTTCCTCCACCGCCAGCATGACTACAGCGCCGATGCCGCCAATGATGACGGCCGAAACCGTATCCACCGAATGGCAATTCGCGGTGATGGCCACCAAACCCGCCAACGACCCGTTTATGGGTAAAGTCACGTCGGGAAATTTTCTGAGCGCCCAGCCTAAGCCAAGGGCCACCAGCATGCCGGAGGCGCCCGCCAAAGTGGTATTCATGATCACGCCATCCACCAAATAATTCATGGCGAGTGTGCTTCCTCCGTTGAATCCAAACCAGCCAAACCATAAGATCATGACGCCCAGAACAGACAAGGGGACATTGCTGGGTGAAATCTTTTGGGAAGGCTTCCCGGGAGGAAAGCGGCCCTCGCGAGCCCCGATCATCAAAACGGAGGCTAAAGAGACCCATCCCCCCACACTGTGAACCACGCTTGAACCGGCAAAATCCACAAAACCACGCGCCCCAAGCCATCCTTTCAATTGCCCCGTTTCGGCGCCATTCCAGGCCCAGTGGCCGAAAACCGTATAGATGAGAGCAGAGACAATGGCGGCCACCATGATATAGGCGCTAAAACGCATGCGTTCGGCCACGGCCCCCGAAATAATGGTGACTGAGGTCGAGCAAAACATCATTTGAAACATAAAGAAGGTGCTGATCCAAACGGCGTCGGGCTGAATGGTCATGAAGAAACCTGTTCGTCCGAACCATCCCCCTTCAGACTCCCCAAACATGAGCCCAAAACCAACTCCCCAAAAAAGAAGACATGAGATGCCGAAATCGGTCAGATTTTTAATGGCCACATTGATGCTGTTCTTGGTCCGAGTTAATCCGGATTCAAGACAGGAAAATCCCGCTTGCATCATAAAAACTAGGGCCGAGCAGATAATCACCCAGGCGATATCGATCAGGGATCTATCCACGGAGCTCCGCCCCCTTGAGCCGATCCTCTAGGAATCTGATTCTTTCTTTGAGCTCAATCATTTTTGTTTCGCGGTTGACCATGATTTTATTGACTCGCTCAAGCTCTTCCGCGCGGGCCCTTAATTCTTCTTCCGCCGCCTTCTGGGAAGTGATATCCATCATGGAGCCGATCATCCGCACAGGTTTCCCTTCCGGATCAAAGAGCACATAGCCTCGATCGATGACTTGAACCATGCGCCCCTTGTGACAGAGAAAGCGATAGTCCTCACGCCAGTTCACTTCTCGGGCCTTAAAAGCGGCGTCCAAACTGTCGAGAACCCTCTGCCGATCTTCGGCATGAACTCGCCCCGACCACCAGGCGGCGTTCGTCCCCACCTCCCCCGGCGGAAAACCAAATAGGGTTGTCACCCCTTCGTTCCACTCCACCTTATCCCTCACCAAATCCCAATCCCAGATGACATCATTGGAGGCCTTGGCCACAAGCCGATACCTTGCTTCGGTATGTCTCAAGTCTTCGGTCATCTTTTGGGCCAGAACCGCCGCCTGTTGATTCGCCGAACTAAGGAGAAAAAGAACGCCGAAAAGGAGAAAGCTCAAACCCGTTCCCCCTAATAGGACGAGCATTGGGAATCTTTTTTGGATGGGGTCAATGCCGAAATCATGCTGCGCCCTAAAATGCAGGCCCCAAAGGCGGCCGGCGATTTGAAGCGGGATTTTCGATTGAAGAAGCTTTTTTCGAATCAAAACGGGTTGCAATCCTTCCGTGCGATGAGAATAGAGAGGATCGATGGCCTCCGCAGTACCCATGTCATCGAAAATTTGAACCCCCATACCCGCATGAATCGCTCCCGAGCTAAAAATGTTCGAAAATAAATCAGATGCCCTGAAGACGCCGAGCACAAACCCTGTCAGCGCCTTACGCCTCTCTTCCACGTTCGAGTGAGGAAGGCCGTTGCGGTAAACCGGCACAAAAATTAAAAGGCCTTTATGGTTTGAGGCATCTTGAATTAATCGGACAGAGGGTGTCAGAACCGGGGCATCCGTATCTTGAGCGCGTTCGAGCGCCGCGAGGCGGACTTTTTCCGAACCCACGTCAAAACCAAAAGCGCTTGTATTGCCTTGAAGTGGCTCGATATAATTAACCACAAAAAGTTCCTTCCCGTGACTCTCGGGAAAAATTTTAAAATCGGGGTAACCGGCAGGAGAAAGGCTCGTGTCTAAGCGGGTTCGTTCGATAAAGGATTCTTTTTCTTCTGCCTTGACCCGCTCCACAAATTCAACGGCCACGATGCCGGGATATCTTTGGCGAATGTCGTACCCCTCGAGGTAGGCCTTCCACTCGTCCCGATCCACCTGTTTGCTGGCCGCAAACAATCCTTGCGCCCCGTGAAGGGCTTCGAGATAAACCCCGATACGTTCTTTGATCAGGAATTGAATTCGTTCTGCTTCCTGTTCGAATCTGACTCGGGCGAGCTGCTCAAGGTAGCGTTCGGTTAGACACCAGAAAAAAAAACTCAGACCCAGAGAAACTAAAAGGGCAGTCAGAGGAAGATACTTCAGGGTCAAGCGTTTGATCGACTGAATCATTGTTTTTGGATTTTCCCGTTCTTGCGGATTCACGGATTACCTTCTTTCCTTCAGCAGACCGAGCTGCGTTTCAATTTTCTGTTTGAGTGTCGCAGCCTCAAAAGGTTTTGCAAGAAAATCATCGGCGCCGAGTTTCAGGACCCGACCCTCGACTTCCGGATCTTGAACCCCTGTGATGATAACGATCTTGGCATGGTTGAGCTTCGGGTTTTTGCGGATGAATTCGCAGACGCGGAATCCGTCAAGGCCCGGAATTTTAATATCGAGAAGAATCAAATCCGGAAGCAAACGAGTGAGCGCGGCGCCCGCCGCAAATCCGTCCTCCGCTTCCTCAATCCCGACGTCCGGAAAATGCGCTTGCAGCAGGGTTCGGAGGAACCGGCGCACGCTCGCTTCGTCGTCCACAATCAGGACCCTCTTGGCTCGATGATGGCCCGCCAGTTCATCGGGAATGGGCATGTGAAGGGAGTGAAGGAGCGAGACGATTTCTTCGGGATGGATGCGGTGATGCCCTCCGGCCGTGGAAGACGATTGGATCTTTCCTTCATGGATCCAGCGCACCACCGAGGCGGGAGTCACGTGGCACATCTTCGCCGCCTCGTAGGTCGTATAAAAATTTTCATCCATTTTTTTGTCGGAGCCTCCTATTAAAGCCCTAACACATTTGATGGGCTTTTCAAGTTTTTGACGATTATGCTATTTTTTTCGATTGTCTTATTAAGGGCTTGGAGAAAGGCTGAACTCTATGGGAATGGGGGGGGGTTGGGCCAACTCATCTTCGGTGGAATGGTGCATGCCGTTTCTGTCATCCCGGCCTTTGAGCCGGGATCCAGGGTGTTCTGGATGCCGGATCAAGTCCGGCATGACATTGCGGAGGGGGTCTTGCGGAGGGGGTCTGCCCCAACTGGGTCAGACCCCCTTGGTTTTTTTACGATGTCTTCAGTTGATCCAATTTTACCAGCAGGGTGGACCAGGCGTCTTCGGCCGCTTCAAGCTGAATCTGGAGTTCTTTCAGGCGCTGGTTGGAATCCTTGGAATATCGAAAGGGATTTTTCCGCATCTCTTCAAGGATCTTATCGCGCTCCTGGGTGAGGTGATCGATTCGCTGCTCTTCTTTTTGAACCGCCTTCTCCATTTTTTTGATTTCGACCTTGGACTGGGTTTTGGGGGCAGCCGGCTTTGCAGACGCCTCCGATGCCGCGGAAGTTTTGGTGATGATCACACCGTGAGAGGGGTTTTTTGAAGGGATGGAGTGAGAGTGATCCGGCGCTGAATCATCCGACTCCCCTCGCGCCATGAGCTCAAGATGATAAACATAATCTTCATACGTGCCCCGGTAAGGCCGCACCCTCCTCTTTTTAACCTCCAGGATGCTGGTAGCGACAAGGCTTACAAAGGTGCGGTCATGGCAGATAAAAAGTACGGTGCCGGCATAATTTTTAAGGGCGCGGCCCAGGGCCTCGACGGTCTCAAAATCAAGGTGGTTGGTGGGTTCATCGAGTAAGAGCGCGTTACTTTTGGAAAGAAGGAGGCCGGCCAGGACAAGGCGCGAACGCTCGCCCCCGCTTAGAACTTTGACCTTTTTCTTGACGTCGTCTCCTTTAAAGAGGAAGCAGCCGGCCATGGTAAGGACGTCTTGATTGGTTACATCGTTGGCGCTCTCGCGCAGGAGGTGGGCATAAATCGTATCTTCCGGATTAAGCGAGGCGAAAACGTGCTGGGCATAATAGCCCGTTTTAAGGCCCGTCCCCCAGCGGAAATTTCCCGCCTTCGGAGGAAGGAGACCGCTTAGAGTTTTAAGAAAGGTGGTCTTCCCTTCCCCGTTATTTCCCAGGACGGCCACGCGCTCTCCGCGTTCAATTTCAAGGCCGATGCCGTGCGCCACCTCTTTTTCGGGATAACCGATCGTAAGGTGCTGGCAGGCTAAGGCCACTCCCGCCTTGGGTTCCACGGGCGGAATATAAATTTTGACCGAGCTCATCTGGTGGGCGATTTCGATCGATTTCAGTTTCTGAAGCTGTTTCATCTTGGATTGGGCACGCGAGGCAGTCGAGGCCTTGGCGCGGAAGCGATCAATGAAAATCTGAAGCTGATCGCGCTTTTTCTCAACGCCTCGGTTGAAGGCCTGTTTCTGGGCAATCTGCTCCTCTTTAAATTCGAAATACTCTTCAATATCGCCGGGATAAAGCGTGAGGCGCCCCCCTTCGACTTCGAGCGTGTGATCGCAGGTTCGCTTCAAAAATTCCCGGTCGTGCGAAACCACGAGATACCCTCCCTTAAAATCAAGCAGGAAGTTTTCAAGTAAAATGAGCGTGCTTAAGTCCAAGTAATTACTTGGCTCATCCAAGATGAGAAAATTGGGGTCGCGAAGCAGCATGGCGGCAAGCTTCAGGCGGGTCTGGTATCCGCCCGAAAGGCTCTGGATGGATTTTTCGAGCAGGGCATTTTCGATTTGAAAGCGGGCCGCCATGGCCCCGCATTCCCAGTGTTCGCGGCCGGTCACGCGCATGAGAAAATCGAGAACTTTTTCTTCGGCAAGAAAGGTATCGTGCTGTTCAAGGTAACTTAAGCGCAGGGCGGCATTGGGGATGATGGAACCGCCATCGGGCTTTTCGTGGCCGGTAATAATGCGGCAGAGGGTGGACTTGCCGGCGCCGTTTCGGCCGATCACCCCGATTTTCTGATCGCTTGAAAGCGAGACGGTGGCGTCGTCTAAAATAATGGCCGCGCCATAGGCCTTGTGGATCTGATTGATCTGAAGAAGAACAGGCATCCGCGTATTCTATGGATTAGAAAAAGATTTGCAACGAAAGCCGGCTTGGGAAGTAAAGAATGGCCGTCAACTCAGCTTTGGGCAATCCGATGGAGGAGCTCGGAAATAAAGGTCTGGTACTTCACCCCCAGCTTGCGCGCCTTTTCCTTAAGCTGCGCTAAATCCCGGCTGTTCACCCGGATATTCAACACACTGTCTTTACGCCTCGCCGCCAGCGCACGGGCCGTTGCCTCAAATTCTTCCTTACTAACCGAGACGTATTCCCCCCTCAAAAGAGCATCTTCAATTTCTTTTTCTTGTCTGGTAAGCTTAATGCGTCTCATCCGATATCTCCTTTTCTATATTTCTGTGTATATTTACGACTTGGGTAAAGCGTTTTCAAAAAGAGGTCGCCCGCCTGATCCAAAACAAAGGGAACAACCCAAATATAGTCCCTATATTTAAAAAGCAAGAGCCCCTGATGCCTTCTTTGCGGATGCGCCGTACGATCCACCAATTCCGCTTTCGTAATTTCTTCAAAAGAAACTCCGCGTATCTTTTTAAGACGCCGACTCTTTGTCAAATTCCACTTAAAGTTTTCTGAATGAATCATAACACAAGGTATTTGTATATACAATTGTTAATTTTAATATTGTTTAATATTCATATTATTATATAATTTATATAAAATTGTTTCAATCGGAAAGATCCGCCTCATTCGGAGGCAAGGATCGGGTGACAAGACTTAGAAAATCTGATAGACTTTTCCCTCATTTGCCTTCTTTATCATCGGGGCGGCCGCCACTGATGCTTCGGCGGCCAAGCCGTGATGCGGTCGACGTCACGATTGCAACGTTTTGTTCTTTCCATATCTTAGTTATCACCTGATATCGGGGCGTAGCGCAGCCTGGTAGCGCACACGCTTGGGGTGCGTGCGGTCGCAGGTTCAAATCCTGCCGCCCCGACCATTTCTTATTGCAATTAAATGACTTATGAGCATACTACTCGTAAGTCATTTTTGCTTTTTAGGCATCTGCTACCTAATTTGCTACCTAAATTCTGGAGTTTATAGGGTGCACTCCGCTGGGGTGCGTGCGGTCGAAATGTTTGTCATTCCAGCGAAAGCGGGAATCCAGGGGTTAACATGGCAACAAGACACATTCTGAAACGGGGAAAAGTCTGGTACGCGCGTTATAATGACCGCAATGGCCGATTGCGATGGCTGTCCCTCAAAACCAATTCCAAGGAAATCGCACGCCAGAAATTCGCGCAGCTTGAAGAAGCGCTCGAAAAAGAAGATTTGGGCTGGCGCCTTAACCCCAAACTCATTTCCGAATACCTCCCCGAGTATCTGGCTATTTGTCAGGCCGAGCATTCCAAAAGAACTTACCGGCATGAAAAACAAATCTTGGAAGATTTTTTGAAATTTTCCGGCGCTCAAAATCTTAAACACATCACGGCGGATATTGTCGAGAAATACAAAGTCAAGCGAGTCCACGAAGTCAGCAAGTCAACCGTCAACCGGTCGGTGACGGTGATCAAGGCTTTTTTAAACCGCGCGGTTCAGCTTGGCTATCTTGAAAAGAATCCCGGGCAGTTTGTGAAGAAGCTCAAGGAGGAACAAAGGCAAATCCAGCACCTAAGCGATGAGGACGTCAAAAAGCTCCTGAAGGTTTGCTCTCCCCGCGTCCAGCAGATGGTGACAATCTTTCTTTTGACAGGAATGCGCCTGGGAGAGCTTGCGCACTTGCGCTGGAAGGACGTCGATTTCCGCCATAATTTAATCCATATCCAGAACCAGCCGGACTGGACCACCAAAAGCCTCCGGCCGCGCGTGGTGCCGATGCATCCGACCGTTAAACAGATCATGGAATCTCTTCCCCGAAAAAAAGAGCAGGTATATATTTTCGAAACCGAATCCGGGAAGACCGTTGAAAGCTATCTCCGCTCCGAAATCCGCCGCTACGCCAAACTAGCCGGTGTCAGCGCCAA
>CAYJSI010000027.1:0-29660 GCA_964373045.1 uncultured bacterium | reverse complement strand
CCGAGAATCGGGATGGTAGGATTCGAACCTACGGCCTCTCGGTCCCGAACCGAGCGCACTACCAGGCTGTGCTACATCCCGATGACTGATAAAAAAAGTCGAGTGAATTATAACCGAGAGGGACTAAACACTCAAATACTTGATGAGTTTCCCCGGATTATGCTTGAACTCGCCTTCCCATTGCTCGAGCAGCGTCTCGGCCGGGGATTTTCCGGGCCTGGTGATTTTTTCCCGAATACGGCCAAGAAATACGCACTCGCTTCGCGTTTCATCGGCGCTTGTCTGCTTTCCAAGACTTGCGCATGAGATTTCCACCAGCTCGCAGGCCAGGGGAAGGATGGGCTTGGATCCTAGATGGCCCTGAAGTCCTTTGCGGGGAACCTCGGCGTGAAGCCTAAGGCGATCCTCTTCACTTGCAAAGGCAACAAGATCCCAGGCCTTTTCCCGCGACTTTTCATCATAAAGAATCCCCTTCCAAAACGCCGCCACCGCAGGAATCAGCTCCGGGCTCTGGCAGTCCACGCCTCGGACTTCAAGATATTGCTTCAAGCGCGCCTCGGGAAAGGCCGTGCTAAGATGCAATTCAAAATCGTTCAAAGTTGCTTTGAAATCCTGATAACCTGACTGCATAAACTTCCGAAAGGTTAATTTTTGAATGGGAATCCACCGGCCTTCGCGAACGATAAATAGAAGGGGCATCTTAAGAAGATAGTCGAGGTAATCACGAAACTGCCGGTCTGGGTGTATGAAAGAGGCGATCAAACCGGTGCGCTCGGGATCGGTTTGATTCCAGATTTCAAGCCGTCTTGAAAGATAGCCATTCGGCTTCCCTTCCGAAAAAGATGAATTCGCAAAGAGAGCGGTCACAATTGACGTGATTCCGAGAGCTGTGCGCAAACTTGCCATAGCATCCTCTTCGTCGAGATAATCCATATTGATTTGATTCGTCGCCGTCAGTTTCATCATCTCGTGAGAAAGCAGGCCGCGGGTTTTGAAATGTTCGGCCATAATGGCGTAACGAGTCTTCGGAACCCAGGGAAGCTCTTCTAGTTGACTAAAGGGGTGGATCCCCGCGGCGAGCCAGGTGATCTCCGAAAATTTTTTTGAAACGGCTTTGATTTCTCTTACAAAATTTTGGATTTGATCTTCAATTTCAAAAACATTGGCAACGGGCGGTGCGCTTAACTCCATCTGGCCGCCCGGTTCGAGAGATACAAGATAAGAACCTCTCTTTAAGGCAATGATATTTTCTCCCTCCAGAATCGGCTCGTAGCCAAACTCCTGGGCGAGCCCCTTCAAGATGGCCTGAATACCGTTCACGCCAAAATAAGGCAGGCCCTTTCCCGTGCTGCGATCGACCGCAAAGAATTCGGCCTCAAGCCCTACGCGGAAATGCTTCTTAGGCTTTGCAAAGCCGTGAAAATAGCGCTCTAGGTCCTCTTCAGAATGGAGTAACTTAGAATGGCTTTCACCCGTAAACGTACTCAAAAAAGATGCTCCTTTTTTATAAGAGATTGCCTTAAAATACTCTGTTTTACATGAAATGTAAACGGGTGAGGATGTCTTATGCGTGTCTTATTTGTGATGGATCCCCTCTCGAAACTCGATATTCGATGGGATACTTCGCTTTGCCTTTTGGGTGAACTTGCCCGAAGAGGTCACGAAAACTATCTGACCGACGCCTCCGATTTAAAGATGAAGGGCCGTCAACTTTTGGGCCGTGTCTCAAAGATCTATCCCAAAAAAAACGGCCCTTATTCTCTCGTTTCTGATTTTAGGGTCTCGCGCAGCGCCCAAGAAAACCTGAAGCCATTCGATCTTATTCTCATCCGCAAAAATCCCCCCGTGGATCGAACCTATCTTCGCATGACGAAACTGCTCTCAAAGATCGCGGAGGAAGTGCCCATCGTCAATCACCCGCGGGGCATTCAAAAAACAAATGAAAAATTAATCGTTCTGAAATTCCCCCGCTGGGCGCCAGAGAGCCTGGCCTCAAAATCTGCGGCGGCCATCTTCCATTTTCAAAAAAAATTGGCTGACGACATCATCCTCAAGCCGCTTGACAATAAAGGGGGCTACGGAATTCTTTGGATCAAACACCGGGATCCTTATGCCTTTGCCAAAATAAAGAAGGCCACAAGCTCGGGAAGGAAAGTCCTGATGGCCCAGCGTTATATCAGAAGCCCTTCGGGAAGACAAACGGATAAACGGCTCTTGATTCTGGACGGGAAATTCTTAGCAGCCTTTGAAAGGCGTGCAGCCCGCGGCGAATTTCGGACTAATCTCGGGTTAGGCGGAACTTTTTATGCCACCTGGTTGAGCCGGCGCGAAAGGGAACTCATCCGAGATCTCAGGCCTTATCTCTTGAACGAGGGTTTGCGGTTCGTGGGGATTGATGTGATGAATGAGAAGCTCATTGAGTTGAATGTCACCTCGCCTGCCGGGCTGATTGAAGCTAAAATCCTCGACCCGCGCTCTGAGCCGGCGCAAGCATGGGCCGATTCCTTGGAAGCTCTTGTTCGATCGTTTTGATGGGCTCGAGCTCTTCAGGAGGCTCGGGGACATACCCCATGGCAAAGAGCGCCGTCTCCATCACTTCCTTGAAGACGGGGGCCGCTACGGTGCCGCCGTAATAGGCGCCTCGTGGGTCGTCTAAGACCACCACCATAACAAACTTAGGATCATGAGACGGTGCAAATCCCACAAAGGAACCCATAAAATTACTGTGCGAATAACCACGGCCGTTGGGTAGCACCTTTTGAGCGGTTCCCGTTTTGCCGCCCACCGGGACCCCATCGATCATCGCCTTCTTTCCCGTTCCTTCTTCGACCGCCCGCGTAAGAATTCGTCTTATCGTCTTAGCGGTCTCAGGAGTGATCACCTGTCTTTTGACAAGCGGTTTGGTTTCTCGGATCACCACACCGGCGCGGTCGGTGACCTTGGCGATCAGATAAGGGCGGACGAGATTCCCCCCGTTTGCGATGACGGCCATCGCCGTCGTCATTTGAAGCACCGTCACCATGACTTCCTGACCGATGGGAACATTGTAAGGCGAGGTCTTGGACCATTCTTTGACGGGACGCGTGTAGCCGGGCGCTTCGCCGTGGAGATCGATGCCGGTTCGTTTCCCAAAACCAAATCCCTCCACATAGTTTTGAAAAACATTGGGGTTCAAGAGGGCCGCAATTTTAACCGTCCCGATGTTGCTTGATTTAACGATGACCTCTTCAAAAGTCAGATCGCCGTAAGGATGCACATCGTGAAGGATGCGTGAGCCGTATCGATATTCCCCGTATTCGCAGTCGAAGTTTTGATCGAGCGTGACTTTTCCTTCGTTGAAGGCCGCGCTCGCCGTCACGATCTTAAACACCGAGCCGGGTTCATACATATCCGTGATGGCCCGATTTCGCCTCGTTTCGGCGGAGGAGCGCTCATAGCGATTGGCATCGAAGGTTGGGCGATTAGCGATGGCCAGGATTTCTCCGGTCGAAGGATCCATCACAATCGCAGCCGCACCCTTCGCCTTCCACTGCTTGAAAGCGCGATCCAGAGCCCGTTCCGTCAGGTATTGCAGGTATTGATCGATGGTAAGCGTGACACTGTGCCCATCCACGGCGGGAATGGCTTTGATTTCAAAGGCCTTAATTTCTCGCCCGCGCGCATCGCGTTTCGTGTGGCGTCGGCCGGGGTGCCCCGCCAGCTCATGATCCAAATGGCGTTCAATGCCTTCCAGGCCGTGAGAATCGATATCGGTGAATCCAATCACCTGCGCAAGCAAGTCACCCTGAGGATAAAAGCGGCGAAACTCATCGGTGATGCCCAATGCGGCAGAGTTGAGTTTGCGGATTTGGGCGGCCTCTTCAAAGGTGGCGCGGCGCTTCACCCAGACAAAGGCCTTGTCCCTTGCCAACCGCTCATTCGCCAAGGACCCCGGAATGCCGAGGATCTGACTCATTTTTTCCGCAACGGCCTGTTTTTGATTTTTTGCGATGAGCCGAGGAACGGCATAAACGGAAGGAACTAACAAATTAGTTGCGAGTTCCTTGCCTTTGCGATCCAGGATTTGACCCCGCAAAGGGGGAACATCCACACTCACGTAATGCTGTTTATTAGCAAGCTCGAGCAGCGCCGGGCGCTGGACCACACCCAGCTGAAAAAGTTGGTATCCGATGATAATAAAAAGTGAGGCAATGCAGAAATTGGTGAACCAGAATCTGCGCACAGATAGCGGAGAGGGCATCAGCTTTCGGTTTTGGCTTGAGCAACTCCAACCAGGCGACCCACGATCTGGAAGAGACCTTCGGAGGCGGCGCTCGGCGGCACGCCGCTGACTCCTGGCACTTCGGAATAAGGAGCCGGGGGAATACGAAGAACGCGAATTTCTTTGGGAAGTGTCAGGTCAAAATCATGGCGCTTCAGCTCTTCTTCGAGGAGGCGGGGGGCCTTTAGCTGATCCACTTCAAATTTAAGATGGCGAAACTCCTCGGATTTCTGGGCAAGTATCCCGGCGCGCTCATCAATGGAATAAGACACCTCGAGCAGGCTCACCTGCCCATGCACATAAAGCAGGAGGAGCCCTGAGATAAAAGCAATGGCCAATATAATTTTACCCGCGCTCTTCATACAATCTTCTCCGCCACCCTTAATTTAGCGCTTCGTGACCGAGGGTTTTGAATCACTTCTTCACGCCCAGGCGTCATTGGCTTTTTTGTCACGAGCCTCGCTTGCTTCGCTTGCGCCCAACTCTTAAAGGTCCTTTTAACAATGCGGTCTTCAAGTGAGTGAAACGTCATCACGGCCAATCTGCCCCCCGTCCGAATCCGCTTCCAAATTCTGGGAAGTCCCCTTTCGAGTACTCCCAACTCATCATTGACGGCAATCCGCAGGGCCTGAAAAACCCGTGTTGCCGGGTGACGCCTTGCCCAGCTCGGCCGTCTCCCCTTTTCGGCGGAATAACCCGCCGGGAGGGAACGAGCGAGCACCTCGGCTAAATTCGTTGTAGATTCGATCGGGTGCCTCCGCCGCGCCTCTGCGATGGCGCGGGCAAATCGCTTTGCCCATCGTTCATTGCCGCACTCTCGAAAGAGTTTTTCGAGCTCCTCTTCTGAAAGATCACGTATGAGATCCCGAGCCTGCGTGGGCTCCTGAGGATTCATCCGCATGTCAAGCGGACCGGGTAGTTCAAAACTAAAACCCCGGCTCGGATCTGAAATTTGATCCGAGGAAAAGCCGACGTCTAATATTACGGCATCGACGGTCGGAATATTAAGCCGATCTAATAAGCTATCAAGATTGACAAAATTCTCGGCGTAAAAAGACGCCTGTTTGAAGCCTGTGAATGTCTCCCGGGCTCGGGCAATCGCCCCCGGATCCTGGTCCAAACCCACCAACCGGCCACGGGGTCCGATGACCTTCAAAATTTCGCGGGCGTGCCCCCCGCCTCCCAGGGTGCCGTCGACCACGATCGCGCCCGGCTTCAAATCGAGCCCTGAAATCACTTCCGCTAAAAGAACGGGGATGTGCGTCAACGGCTTTTACCATAGCCCCTTTAGGCGGTGAAGCTCCGAACCGCTTCTTCTTCGCTCTGAAAGGATTCCATCAAACCGCTCACGCCGATCATGCGAAAGGTTTTTTCCACCTCAGGACGAAGATTGAAAAGGCGGATATCCCCCTTCAAGGAACGCACCTTCATCAAACGATCCACCAGGATGCCCAGACCTGCCAGCTCCACACGCCGCGTGCGCTTCAAATCGAGACAAAGCCGCCTGTGATTCTGGTTGAGTAGCCTGGTGAGGCGATTCTTAATTTTGATCATCTCCCCGGCATCCAAATCCCCCTCGCAACGTAAAATATCCACGCCTATTTTACTCCTCGAACGATACGCCATACAGATCCCCCTTTTTGGTTTCGAATTATTCCGTGATCAGTTTATCCGCTAAATTTTCGAAGTTACCTTTATGTTCGTCGTAAAATGCCTTCCACTTCTCCTTCGCCCAGATCTCAATGCGATCCGAGACGCCGATAATGACAACGTCTTCTTTGATCGCCGCGTAGGTTTTGAGGTAATCGGGAATGAGGATGCGCCCCTGTTTGTCACAGACCACATCGCAGGCGCCGGAAAAATAAAGACGGTTGAAGTGACGGGATTCACCCTTCGTAAAAGGCATGTCACGGAATTTTTTTTCTTGGACCTTCCAGGATTCTTCCGTGAAAACAAAGAGGCACTGATCCAAACCACGGGTGACGTAAAATTTTTCGGCGTAATGTTCTTTAAAGATTTCGCGGAAACGGGCAGGGATAATGACTCGGCCTTTACTGTCGAGCGTATGTTCAAATTCCCCGTAGAACATGTTCGCTTACTCCTCTCCCGATAGCTCACCACAATCTACCACTTTTCACCACTTTATTATCGACCGAAGTATACGTCCGGCCAAGAACCTCGTCAATCTTTTTTTCGTAACCTATTGAAATGATAGATGGATACAAGATCTAGCGCAGATGGAAATGGGCTTCCCCTACTAATGGAAAAGATGGGAGGGCGTTATGCTGCTAAGGAAAGGGTTGAGGCTGACTTAGGAAGGAACTATTCTTCGAAGTAGAGGATACGGGCGCAGTTCTCGCAGGCCACAAGAGCGGCCCCAAGGCGGATTTCATTGATCAACTGAGGGCGGAGCTTAAGCTGGCAGGCGCCGCAAATTTCACCGTTGACCGGCACAAGGGCAAGGCCTTGTTTCTTTTGAATGATTAAGTCATACATGGAACGAATGTCGGGGGGCACATGGGTCATGAATTCTTCGCGGGTTTTTTTAAAAGACTGGAGTTTTTCCCGCAGCGTTTTTTCTTGCTGGCTTAATTCACTTTCACGGCCCGTGTAGTCTTTTTCGATCTGCTTAACGCGACCCCCCTCTTCCTTCACTTCTTCTTCGGCTGCCTCGACCTCATCGATGATTCGGATAATATCCTCTTCCAGGAGCGAGTTGTCAGCCTTAAGGGACGCGATCTCCTGCTGAAGAGCGCTATATTCTTTATTTGTTTTAACCTGACTCAGCTGACCATCCAGTTTTTTTACATGGGCTTCTTTTTGAGCGAGGACGCCTTCTTTTTCCTTCTGCGTCAATTGGAGTTTTCGAAACGCGGCCTCAAGCGCTTTGAGATGGGCTTTTTCATTCTCCAAATCCTGTTTGATCTTTACGCACGTGGCAGGAATTTCTTCCAGGGAAAGAGAAATTTGATAGATTTCACGATCGACCTCTTGAACCTTTTTCAGGTGGTCTAAATTGTCTTTGATGGCGCCAGTCATGGGAAGGAATTATAGAGAAGATTGGAGAGACGGGCAAGCCTGAAAATGGATCTCGAAAAAATGATCCGTTGAAGCGTCTTAATTTTAATAGCGGCTCATCAAAGGACGTTTGAGATCAGAAGCAATTTCAACCAGTTCCTTCAACTCTTCACAAGAAAGCTGCGCTTGACGAAAGAAGGGGTAAGCCGATGACGCACGAGACACATGCCTCGTTGGCCGTGTTTCCCCTTCCTGCTTTTTGGGCTCTTCATTCCATGGGTGGAAAAGCCATTGCCCTTTTTTCTCCCAGCCAACCTGGTCATATTGAAAGCAATGCACTTCATCGCCCCACTCGGGCAGAATTTCAGCGCAATCTTGAAATGGGAAAAAAAGATAAAGCGTGACTTCTTCTCCCATGGCCTGAATCCAGTAACGGATCTGGCCGTCCAATTTGTTGAAATCTTCGCGGTGCACTCGACGGCAAAAAACCTTTCCCCAAATAAGGCCGTCCGGCCCCTCAAAGAAAAATTGAAAATCAGAACCTGGGAGGGACATCAGGGCAGGTTTGAGTTCAAATCCCCGATAAAAATCTCGCACCGTTTGGCTCGCTGAGTGAATGAGATCAGCGTCGCGCGAGGCGTTGCAATTCATGTCCCGTAGCTCCTTTTAAGCAACTTGGGCAAGGGGGCTTGGAGCAGCTCGAAAAAAGCCCGTTTCTCAGGTAGATCGCGGCCGGACCCCTGCGGCATCAACAAATGCTCAAGGGCAAGGGATTCCGCAAGGATTTGTCCTTTCTCATAGCGGAGGTGTCCCAGCCAGACGCAATCGGCACCAAGGCGCCGAGAGATCATTTCCGATAAGCGTTCAAATAAGATCTCTCCGCTTCCGGATTCAGGGTCGGCACCCGTCACAAGAAAATACTCGAGATGGCTGTTGAGTGAAAAAGTAGCCTTGATCATTTTATAGGCATCGCTTACGCTCGCCAGAGTCGGCTTCACAAGGACGATCCATTTATCGAGGAGGGGGATGATCTTTTCAAAGTAAGGCGTTCTTGAATAATCTAAATCCACAAGGAGCATGGATTCATCCCCCTGAGGGTTAGAAGGCGGGCTTTCCCGCGTCCAAAGTTTCTCAAATTGCCGCCAAGACAAGCGCACTTGTTTTAAATCTACAAAGGAGAGTGAGTGCGGGCGAAAGCGGATCGGAGGTTCGTCCCGAAAAAACTCGGAGGCGCCAAGCGACACCACCACACTCGAAAGCCCCAAGGCAGAAAACCGCGAAGCCAGGTATTGATTTAAAAAGGGCGAGTCCATTTCGGCGTCCGCGCCGTAGACACTTAGGCATTGTAGCCCAAGAGACGGATGAGAGGGCTCAGGCGGCAGCGCCGTCGTCGGCAAAGGCACTTCCACCGGAGCGGGAGCGGGTTTACCAAAAAGCGGAGAGAGATCCCGGAGCCCCCTTTTGAGGCGGCGCGGTTCAGGTTCCGGCCACAGTTCCTTGAGAGAATGGCTCATGCCAACTCCAGGAGGGAATCGACGGTCCCAAATTCATTGGCCAGTTGCTCCGGCTGATAGGGATCGACCTGCCACTCTCCATCCACAATAAATTTATAGCGAAAACGCCCTTCCGCAATGGGAAGGATCTTCTGCCACAACCCTTCTTCGTCGCGGCGCAAGAGAGGTTCGGGAATCCATTGGTTGAAATCACCTGCGATTTCAACGAAGCGAGCGTTTTTGCTGTGCATTTGAAAGAGAATGCCGCCGTTCACACGCTTGGGTCCATAGCGATGAAAGTAATGATTTTCCCACCCGAGCTTCTCGGCAGGCAATTTTCGATTCCATTCCCGCTCCAAATATTCCACCGCCAGGTTGAAATAATCACGAAAGGCAGGAGAGGTTTGATCGTATTGAGCAATCGTAAGGCCGGCGCCCGCCGCCTCCTTGAGGAGAACGCTATCGTGAATGATGGTCTTAAAGAGCCTCTCCTTGAAATGTTTCTTGACTTCCTCAAAAACCTCTTTGGCGAATGAGGTGCGAGAATCAAAAAGAGTCAGGAGGGCGTGAATCTCGAAGAGCTCGACCCGTTTTGCCTGCGCCGTATGAAGGGTCTCGGTCATCTTGGCAAGCCCGTGAAGGGAAAAGAAAGACGGCTCGATCGGAATCATCACCTCATCGGCGGCCTCAAGGGCATTAAAGGTCAGGATCCCAAGGTTGGGCGGGCAATCTAAAACAACATAATCATAGTTAAAGTGCTCGCCGCGCAGCCGCCCGATTAAGTGCTTTAATTTCCTTTCTTTGTCCTCGGCGTGAACCAGCTCTTCCTCAAGGTGAGCGAGCACATTATAGGAAGGGAGGAGCGAAAAATAGGGATTCAGCGGGCGGATGACGTGATCCAGCTCGGGGCCATTTTGTGATCTTGGATGAAGAAGGTCATAGAGGGTGTAGGCGCATTCTTCTGCTTTGATACCGAGACCGCAGGTGGAATGCCCCTGCGGATCCAGATCGATCAGAAGGACTTTTTTTCCGAGATAAGCCAGGCAAGCCGAAAAATTGATACTCGTCGTCGTTTTTCCGCAGCCGCCTTTTTGGTTGGCGATGGCAATTACCCGCACACTGAATCCCCCCAAGATGCAACATGAGCCTACTGTAGGGATAAGACATGTCGCCATTGACCGCCGGCGACCCCATGCGGTCCTTGCCCCTACATTCAAATCAATGGACCTCTTATAAAAACAGGTATGTAATTAACGACTGGGGGAGAAAAAGCTAAAGGGACTGCGGAAACCGAAATGACGGAGCAGGGCGGGTTAAAACCCGCCCCTACTTACTCGATGGGGAGGCGGAAGAAGGATGACGGAGGGTTTCAAGCGCTTGAATCATTTTGAAGAAAAAATCCCGCTCAACGGCATAGTCTTCGGAGCCGGGTGTGACCTTCCGCCACCGAGCCAAGGGACCCGTTCCCGTCGATCGGTCTTGAAAGAGGCCGCGGACACTGATTTCGGTGGCAAAGGGTTCCGGCTTTAAATGAATCCGGACCCGGTATCGACGATCGACATTTTCACTGATCATTTTTTTGAAGAAACCGAGGGAACGCGAACGCACCACACGATCATAAATCCACTTGGATTCGATTTCCCCCTTTATTTTATTTTCATTTCGGATGCCGTAGGGTTTCAAGGCCTCGCGCGCCGCGGTCCACACCTCCAAAGTCTCAACCGCTACCTTGTCCGTATAGGCATAAACGGAAGATGTTGAAACCAGAAAAAAAACAGCTAGGCCCATCCAAATCGAAGCGTTCATTTAAAATGCGATCAAGCGTTCAATGGGAACCGTTCCAATGACTTCTCCGGTGACGTCGATGACGACCGCAAAGGACTGTCTTTTTTCCTGCAAGGCCAGGAAGGCCTTTTCAATCGAGATCGTGCGCGGAAGAAAAACCGGCGAGCGAAGATAATTTTTGAGCGCCTGATCCCCTTTTTCTTCAAAGAGCAGGTCGAAGACATAAACCATACCGACCACGATCGAGGGCAGCTCCTCATACACCAGTACCATTTTGGCTTTGCTCCGCCGCGCAATCTCCTTGACCTCGGCCACGGTTCCCGTAATCGCAATCTTTGAAACCCTCTCAAGTGGGATCATGACCGATTCCACGTGTACCTTTTCAAAATCCATCACGGTATCGATGAGCCTCTTCTCGTGATCCCCGATCAACCCTGAAGTCACGCTCTCTTCGATCAGGGATCGAAACTCTTTTTCGGAGACAAAGATACTTTTTTCAAGGACCGTTCCAAACGGACTTAAAAAAAAGTCAATGGATTTTAAGATGAGCGTCACGGGTCCTCTCAAAATCGTTTCAAGCAGACTCAACACACCGCCGTAGGTGAGCAGGTAACCCTGAGAGCGAAGCCTCCCGTAATCTTTGGGCACCATCTCACCGAAGATCACGATCAAGGGCGCCATGACCGCCGTCACGATCCATTCATTCCGGATCCCGAATTGCGTCTCGAAAACGTAAGCACAAATCACGGTTGCAATCACATTCACAATATTATTACCGATCAAAATGGTGGTAAGAAAATTCTGCGGGTGTTGATGAAGCCGCATCACTTTCTGCGCGACCTGATTCCCCTGGTCTGCAAGCTCTCGCATCTTAAGCTTGTTGGCCGAGACAAAAGCCATCTCGGCGCCTGAAAAGAAGGCGGAAAGAACAAGGCAGAGCAGGAAAAAAAAGACAAGCGTTGTCATGACCGTTTCCTCACGATAACGCTTTTGATGCGGCGCTGGCCGATGACCTCGTGAATACGGATTTCGTACACTCCGGCGTGGAGGGCCTTTCCTTTTTCCGGAACCTCTCCCATTTTTTCAAGGATGAATCCGCCCAACGTAGAAGCCTCATCCGCCTCCAGGCTTGTGCCAAAATGTTCGTTGAAGGCGCTTAAAGCGATCTTGGCCTCGACGATGGATTCCTCTTTTCCAAAAGCGCGGATGGGATTTTCCACCTTCGCGTATTCATCATAAAATTCGCCAAAGATTTCTTCCAGCACATCTTCAAGGGTCACAATGCCGGCCGTTCCTCCGTATTCATCCACGCACACAGCAAAACCCTGCCCCTTGGCCCGAAAATCGGCCAAAAGATCGTCAATCTGCTTTCCTTCCGGGACAAAAAGCGGCTGAATCAAAAGCGCGGAGAGGTCTGCCTCGGGATTAAGAACATAATCCTGCACCGAGACGACTCCCAAGATGTGATCGATCGAGTTTTGATAAACCAGAAAATGAGAAAAGTGATACTTTTGAATGAGCGCAAGCTGTTTCTCGCGCGGATCAGAAATATCGAGACCCACCAGATCAACGCGAGGGGTCATGATGGCCCGGACGGACCGCTCTCCCAGTTCAAAGATCTTTTGAATCATCTGACGCTCCTGGCGGTCGAGCACCCCTTCTTCTTCCCCTATTTTGACAAGGGCCTTTAATTCCTCTTCCGAAATCTGATCGTGGTGATCTCTTTGCTCCGGCACCAGGAAGGAAAGAATCCAATCCGTAATCAAACGCGTAAGGCGGCGGACCGGAAGGATCAGGACGGAAAAGATTCGAAGCGGAATGGCACCCGCGAGTGCAAAAAACTCATTTTTCCGCACCGCCACGATTTTGGGAATAATCTCGGCAAAAATGACAAGCAGCACCGTAAACACCGACAGGGCCAGGCTGAGCCCTCTCACGCCCCAATGCTCGAGCGCAAGCGTTGTGGCAATGGCTGAGGCCAAGATATGAACGAAGAGATTTCCGATCAAGATCGTGACGAGTGTCCGCCGCGGCTGGTTGAGGTGATCAAGAACCCACCGAGCCAGCTTGGGATGCGCATTTTCCAAACGTCTTTTCTCGATCTTGGAAAGTGAAAAAAGTGCGGTTTCGGTATTCGCAAAGAAAGCTGCGGAAAGAAAGAGAAGGCTAAGCGATACCCAATGCGCCCAAGGAATCATGAGCGTTTCTCCTGATAGAGCTTCATGCGCTGAATGTATTCCAAGACAGCCTCGGGCAGCCAGTGGGGTGGAAGTGCGTGTCCTTTGCCGAGGACCTCCCGGATTTCGGAAGAGGATGCAGGATGCAACTTCATCTGAAGCTCTGAGACCCCTTCATGCCAGGGATAGGGAGCGTCCGCATCTTCGCCGCGGGGGGCCACGATAAAATGAACTATCTTTCGAATTTCAACGGGCCTCCGCCATTTTGGAACCTCGCGGAAAGTATCCCGTCCCAAAATGAGAAACAGTTCATCCTTGGGATATTTTGCCCTTAAGTCCCGCAGCGTATCCGCGGTGTAAGAGAGATCGGGGCGGTTGAGTTCAACATTCGAAATCTCGAAAGCGGGTTCCTCCCGAATGGCAAGCTCCACCATGCGGTAACGATAAGGAGCGGGTGTCATATCCCGGCGCCGCGCTTTGTGGGGTGGGATGAAGGCCGGGATGAAAAGAATTTTGTCGAGGTGGAATTGCTTCTTGGCGGCTTCGGCAAGATGAAGATGGCCCTCATGAATGGGATCAAAGGTCCCGCCAAGGATTCCTATTTTCATTCAAGGGCCTCAGATTTAAGTACGGATTTGACCGTTGCCTTCCACCACATATTTATAAGAAGTCAGCCCTTCCAAACCCATGGGACCCCGGGCGTGAATTTTGTCGGTTGAAATCCCGATCTCAGCCCCGAATCCATATTGAAAACCATCAGAAAAGCGGGTCGAGGCATTCACCATCACCGAGGAAGAGTCCACCTTTCCCTTAAAGATCGCGGCAGCCTTGGGATCCTCGGTCACAATCGCATCCGTGTGCTGAGATCCATAGGCCTGAATATGGGAAATAGCGGCGTCTAGATCCGAGACAACTTTAACGGCTAAAATTTTGTCTAAGAATTCGCGGCCGTAATCGCCGGGCTTGGCCTGCTTCGCCCAGGGAAGAAAACGCCGGGTTACGCCGTCTCCTCTCACCTCACAGCCGCCCTTGTGAAGCTGCTCTCCTAAGATCGGCAACAAACGAGGGGCGACTGCCTTGTGCACAAGCAGTGTCTCCATGGCATTGCAGACGCCGGGCCGTTGCATCTTGGCGTTGTAGGCAATCACCACCGCCTTTTTTAAATCAGCCTTTCGATCCACGTAAACATGACAAATCCCCTGATAGTGCTTGATCACGGGAATCCTGGATGTCCGGGCTACTTTTCGGATGAGGGCCTCTCCGCCGCGAGGGATCACGAGGTGAATGTCCTCATCCCGTTTTAAAAGAAAATGAACGGCCTTTCGATCCGTGGTTTCGACAAAGCTCACGCAAGCCTTGGGGAGCTTGAATTGATGAAGCGCCTCTTTAAAAATAGAAACGAGAACTCGGTTGGAATGAAAGGCCTCACGCCCTCCTCGCAAAATGACGGCGTTGCCGCTCTTAAGACAAAGCGAGGCGCACTCGACCGTCACATTGGGACGCGACTCATAAATGATGAGAATAACGCCAAGCGGTACCAAGACACGCGAAATCGTAAGCCCGTTCGGCCGCGTCCAGCGTTCCTTGACCTGGCCGATGGGATCTGCGAGCGCGGCCACGGCGCGCACCCCTTCCGCCATCTCAGCAATGCGCTGCGAGTTGAGTGTCAGGCGATCGATCATGGCACTCGTAAGCCCATCTTTTTTTGCCTGCGCGAGATCTTTTAAATTTTCCCGAAGAATTTTTTTTGATTCACGACTGAGCCGGCGCGCCACTTCGAGCAAAACTTTATTTTTAATGGATGAGGAAAGCTGCGCCGCGCCCTTGGATGCCTCCTTGGTGGCGCAAAGCATGCGAAGAAGAGGTTTCCTCCAATAGCGCTCTAAGCCGTTTCTCATTATTAGCCCCAGGTCACAAGGTCATTGCGGTGAATAACTTCATCTTGATGTTTATAGCCAAGAACGGTTTCAATTTCATGCGTTTTTTTACCCGCGATTTGGGCGAGCTCGCGGTGAGAATAGCGTACAACTCCCCGGCCAAAAATTCTCCCCTCAGAACTTTCAAGCTCCACTACATCCCCCCGATTGAATGGGCCCCGAACCTTGACGATCCCGCTCGGCAAAAGACTGCGGTGCTTTGCTTGCAGCGCCTCAAAGGCCCCGCGGTCGATCACAAGGGTTCCCTGCCTTCGCGCCGAAAAGGCAATCCATGTCTTACGCGCACTTTTGTCGGCATCGGAGGAAAGAAAAATGGTTCCCACATCTTCACCCTGAAGAACCTTTTGTACCACGTTGTCTTCGTGGCCATTGACAATCACAAGGGAGACCCCGAGATGCATGGCAGCGCGGGCCGCCTGGAGCTTGGCCTTCATTCCACCCACGGTCTTTTCTTTTTGCGAGTCCTTAAGGTGACGGACAAGTTCACGATCAATCTCCTCTTCTGAGGAGACCGTCCGCACCCTGGATCCGTCTTTCAGATAAAATCCATCGACGTCCGAAAGGAGGACCAATAAATCGGCATGAACAAGATGCGCCACCTGAACGGACAGGATATCATTGTCCCCAAAGGCAATCTCTTCCGTGGCCACGGTGTCGTTTTCATTAATGATGGGAAGGGCCTTCATGCGAAAGAGCTCATTCAAAGTACGGCGGGCGGCAAGGAATCGTTTCCGATCTTCCAGCCCGTCACGCGTAAGAAGCAGCTGCGCCGTCTTAAGACCCCGCGCTGAAAAAAATTGTTCATAGGCGTGCATGAGCCGGCCTTGACCGATGGCGGCACAAGCTTGAAGCCGGGGCATTTCCTTAGGCCGCTGCTTCAAGTGAAGCGCCTCCATCCCGAAGGCAATGGCACCGGAACTCACCAAGACAACCTGCCTCTTATCGCGCTCAAGTCCCAGAATCATTTCACCGAGGCGCTTTAAGTTTTTATCGGAAATATGCCCCTCGGCCGAGGTCAAAATACTCGTTCCGGCCTTAATCACGATCCGTTTACTTGGTGTAATAGATTCACGCAACGTCATGGAAGATTTTTTCCTTCAGATGGTTCGCCAGGACCTCGAGACCCTCCCCGGTCAGGGCGGAGACAGAAAAAAGGGGCACGCTGGGTTTAAATTTCTCGGAGGCGATCTTTTCTTTTACCTCTTCAAGGTCCACCTTGTTGACTACAACCGCACAAGGGATATTCAGGAAATCTTTTTGATGCAGTCTAACCTCATTTTGCAAGATCTCCCATCCTTGACTTAGACTTTCGGCAAAACGTGTTACGGGATCAAGGACATAAAGGATGTATTTGGCCCGTTCCAGGTGTTTTAAAAAAGCATTCCCTGCCCCGCGCCCCTCATGGGATCCCCCATAGAGGGAAGGCAGTTCGCAAATGGTCATGGTATCGTACTCGGAATAGGCATAGACACCGATCTCAGGGCTCTTGGTTGTAAAGGGGTAATTCCCCTCCTTGGCATGGGCGCGGGTCCAGGCATTCAGTATTTTCGATTTACCCGAGCCCGGGAGCCCTACGAGGAAGACATCGGCCACCAGTCGAATGGAGAGCTCAATGACAATCTGGGCCCCCTTTTCACCGTGAGTGGCATCGCGGCCGCGGTGGTTCCCAGTGCCACCCTCGCCCCCTTTAAGGACAACAACCTCTTCACCCCACTCAAGAAGTTCACGAATGAGAAAATTTTTTTCCCGGTCAAAGATCCGTGTGCCTATAGGCACTAAGAGGACGCTGTCTTCGCCGCTTTTACCCCGCTTGCGGCTGTTGCCTCCGTGACCGCCTGAGGCCGCCACGAGCCGGCGCTTCGTGCGGAGGGCTGCCAAGGGTGGAGAATTGGTGTCGGAGCGGATGATAATGCTCCCGCCCCGGCCGCCGTCGCCGCCGGTCGGAACTTTTTTCATATCGGTCCGCCGAAGGTAGCTTTCACAGCCGTTGCCGCCGCTGCCTGCCTGAACCATTAATTGAATGGAATCAATAAACATAGCGTAAGAAAAAAAGAGGGCCTGACGATTCCGTCGTCAGACCCTTTCCCTCATTGATAAAAATTTTAACGTGCCGGGATAATGTGAACAGTGCGATTCGGTTTAAACTCCACAATGCCGTCTTGTTGGGCGTAAAGGGTAAAATCATTGCCTCGTCCCACATGAAGACCCTCACGAAACCGGCTTCCGCGCTGGCGAACAATGATGCTTCCTGCACGCACGAATTGGCCGCCATAGGCCTTGACCCCTAAGCGCTTTGGATTGGAATCGCGGCCGTTTGTTGTACTTCCCTGACTTTTGGTATGCGCCATGAAAAAACCCTTTAGCCTTCGATCTTAATTTCTTTGACTAACAATTTGGTTAAATCCTGCCGATGACCGTGGATTCTGCGTGAAGCCTTGCGGCGTCTATATTTCAATGAAATCTTTTTTTTATCGCGAGTCTGGCCCAGATAATCACAGATCACCGAAGCGCCCTTGACCCACGGATCGCCGATCTGAAGCTTGTCTCCGTCTCGGACGAGGAGAACCTTCTCGAGTGCGATTTCCTTCTTTTTCTCCGGGATTTCCATTTTTTCCACGGTGAAGACAGTCTTCGGCTCAACCCGGTACTGCTTGGAACCCGACTCAATAATGGCGTAAGTGCTCATGGAGGATTTTCCTTAGGAAAAGGTGGGCGTATTCTACGTAGATCCGGAAAAGCTGTCAATGCTTTTTCCTATACGTAACTTGTTATATTTCAAGCAGTTATAAATTAACCTTTGAGCCAGCGGTGGGTCAGGACAGGAAATCGCATCCGTAGTTCTCTTTGCATCCCCAAATCAAGATCCGCAAGGATAACCTCGGGGCGATTCGCCCCACCCCTGGCAAGTACTCTCCCCCAAGGATCTAAAACGAGTGAATTCCCGAAGCTCCGGATTCCGGTGACGGGATGAGTTCCCACTTGGGCAGGAGCAATGACAAACGCCTGATTTTCAATGGCCCTCGCTTTAAGGAGGACCTCCCAATGAGCCTTCCCTGTCACATAAGTAAAATTGGCGGGAACACAAAGGATCCGGCTTCCCCTCTCTGTCAGAAGGCGAAACAACTCTGGGAAACGTAAATCATAACAAACCGCAAGTCCCGCGGTGATTCCAAAGACCCGCCCCGTTACGACTTTTCGACCCGGCATCACATGGCGGGATTCTTGAACTTGTATATTTTTTAAATTCACATCAAAAAGATGGATCTTTCGATACCGCGCGGCGATCTCCCCTTTCTCAGAGATCAGGATGGAGGTATTATAAAAACGCTTTGGGTGGGGGCTTTTCTCGACCACACTTCCAAGGAGGATGACAACGCGTCGCTTGAAGGCCATCAACCGAAACTCGTCCAGCACCTGAGGCGTCACTTCACGGGCAAGCTCGGCAAGGGCTTGGGCACCCGTCCGGGCATAAAACATTTCGGGCAGGGCGATGAAATCGGCGCCGCGGTCAAGGGCAGCTGAAATTTGTCTTCGGATGCCGCAAAGATTTTTTTGGGTGTCTTCGCCCGCGTTTACTTGGAGGCAGGCGATACGGAGGCGTTTTTTTCTGCGCGGTTCCATTCGTTCAGACTCCAGTCAAAAGGAGGATAGTCGATTTTAAAATCTTCCCCTTCGAGGAAGTCGACTTTCTGGGGATCATCCAGATAATGGGCAAGAAATGAAAGCACGGCATACTCCGCCGGTTCAAATTTTTGATCTTCCTCTTCTTGAACGCCGAAATCCAATGAAAAATCCGGCTGGTGCCATTTGAAAAGACGGGAAATTCTGATCTTCTTTTCGCCCGGGATCATTTGATTGAATTCGGCATCATTCACAAACTCACGCGCCGCAAGGAAGAGCTGTCCTTCAATTCGCGGACCGGTATAGGCATCACGGCGGAGCCGCGGGCAGCCCCGAGCCCCGCAGGCGAGGGCCGTATGAATCTTTTCGTCTCGAAATTTCGACATGAGATTTTTCACGCGGATGGTATTGAGCCCGAATTTCTTGCCCGCCACCTGAACTGCATCGGTGTCCCAAACACTCGGGATATTTTGGATGCTTTTCACGGGATAATGTTCACTTAAAACTTTAACCACTCCAGCATGGTACGCATTGATCCAGAGAGCCATTTTTTCTTCGCGGGGCCAATGATAATTAAGGTCGTAATCATCAATGACAGCAAGCTGCTTCAAATAATCTTCAAGAAGTTCCGGTTCTTTTAAGACACCCTGATAATCTACTTCCCCTTTTTCGTTCACGAATCTCTTGAGGAAGGTATCCCACGCAGAATGGTCAAAGGGTTTGTCGAGGGCAAAGGCTGAAAAGGAAAAAGTTAAAAGGTAAAAGGTAAAACTAAGGATGAGTGGAAAAGGACGGAAATGAAAAAAACTCTTTTTCTTCCTTTTCACTTTTGAGTTTTTCCTTTTAACTTTAGATTTAATTGAAGCGGATACCGTGTCGGCGCAGGAAATCGAGGTCTTCGGGATTGAGCCTTTGAAAGATCTCATCCCCGTTTTCACCGTAGGCGTGGTGCTGATCGTAAAACTCTTCTAACTCGTCGAGGTCTTCGGGCGAGATGGGAAGAAAGGTAAAGAAGCACAGGTTTAAGTTGATGCCCTGCCCCGCGGCGTTCGAGGGAAAAGGAAATTCCGGCAATTGCTGGCCCGGCGGAAGATTGGATATTATTTTTTTTAAAATATGAAGCAGTTGACCCATATTTTGTTCAAATTCTCGAGAATCGGCACTCATTCCGTCAACTCCCCTTTTCCATTAGTTGATTCACGGCTTTCTCTGGCAATGAAAAACCATAATAAAGAATTTTTCCGCCTTTGGCAAGCAGGACTGTGGTGGGAAGCCCGACCAAACCATACTGTTGAGCGACCTCCCCCTTCTGATCAAGTAAAACCGTATAACGAATTGGTCTTTCCTCGATCAATGTATGAATTTCTTCCGGCCCCTCTTTGACATTGATGGCTAAAATCTGAAGGCCGCGGGAATCGTAACGCCGATACCACGCATTTAAGAGGTCAATCTCTTCGACGCAGGCGGGACACCAAGAAGCCCAGAAAACCAAAAGCACCGGCTTCTCGCGGTTCACCTCGACAAGAGAAAGGATCTTGCTTTCCCTTTTAAAAACAGGAAGCTCAAATCCGGGGGCCTGCGTTCCCTGTCGAAGGCCGGGCTGAAACCCCGCGCCTGCCAACATCAAAAAACACCCTGCCGCAAGACAAAAAAAGAGGGATCGAAATTGAACCATCAATGTTCGAGGTAGGCCTGCGCCGCGAGGGCGGCCTCGCAGCCTTCCCCGCAGGCGGACACAAGCTGCTTCACGGCCCCTGCGCGAATTTCTCCTGCCGCAAAGACACCAGGCACGGATGTCTCAAGGGACCCATCCGCCTTCACGTACCCTTTTTCATCAAGCTCCACAAACCTCTTCAAAAAGGAGGTGTTGGGATCGTGCCCGACAAAAATAAAAACACCGTCGGTCCGAAATTCGCGCGCCTGATTCGTCTTCACGTCCTTGAGGAGAACGCCCTCCACTTTTTTGGGACCGTTCACCCGTTCCACCACGGTATCCCAGACAAACTCCATCTTGGCATTTTGTTTGGCGCGCTCCTGCAGAATCGGGCTTGCCCGAAGCTGGTTACGGCGGTGAACCACGCTGACTTTGTTGGCAAAGCGCGTAAGGAAAATTCCTTCTTGCAGCGCAGAATCCCCGCCTCCGACCACGATGATCTCCCTTTCTTTAAAAAAAGGGCCATCGCAGGTCGCGCAATAAGAGACCCCGCGGCCGGTCAATTCCTTTTCGCCCGGCACACCCAGCATGCGAAAAGACGCCCCCGCCGCCAGGATCACAGCGCGGGCCTCGTAAGTTTCGTTAACGGTTTTGATTTCGAAATGGGGACCCTGCTTGGCGAGGGATTTGACTTCCTGATACTCCACCTGTGTCCCATAGCGCTTGGCCTGTTCTTCCATTTTTTGTGAAATCTCGCCGCCCGTAACCCCTTCCGGAAAACCGGGATAGTTTTCTACAAGGTCCGTGAGGGCAATTTGACCGCCGGGTGTCAGCTTCTCGAGAAGGAGGGTCGAGAGTTTAGCGCGGGAGGTGTAAAGTGCGGCCGTAAGGCCTGCCCCGCCTCCGCCAATAATGATCACATCGTAAGATTTCATTCTCAATTAACCTTTCTTAATTTTGGTGCTCGGCACCATCAAGCAGGATAACTGTAGTTAAAACTCGCTGACGCCGGCTTCTCCCAAGACTTCCTCAGACACATAAATGGGAACGCCTGCGCGCAGGGCAACAGCAACGCTATCGGAGGGCCGCGCATCGATTACTATCTCTTCACCGTCAACGCGTCTTAGATGGAGTTTTGCATAAAACGTGTTCTGCTGCAGCTTATCGATCACCACATTTTCAAGCTTGGCGCCCAATTGCTCGACCAACTGAACAAAAAGGTCATGCGTCAAAGGCCGCGGGGGTTTGATGCCGCTCAGCTTAAGCTTGATGGCGTTGACTTCGGCGATCCCGATGACAACCGGAAGAAACCGTGTCCCGCCTTTTTCGCGAAAGACAATGACCTGCTCATTGCGGGTCTCGTCAATTTTGATTTTGTTTAACTCCAATTCCAGCATAAGAGATCCCGGCTAAGCCGAATGACGCCTCGCCCCCTGGGAACCCCGGGGATTTCTGAGCTCACGGGGACTCAGGCTGTCCTGCCCGAGCGACTCCATTAAATGGCGCTCGGCCTGTTTGCCGTCAATGATTTCTTTTTCGAGGACTTCCTGCTCTGCTAAAATTTTTCGGATGGCCTCTTCTCGGACGCGGATCTCCACCTCAATCCTCTCCTGCTCCTTCACCAGCCCGCGGAGATAGGCCTCTTTTTCGGCGAGGAGATTGACGAGCTCGACTTTGCGCTCAAGAAGCTCATGCTGCTCCAATTCGGCTTGCAGGCTCTTTAATTTTTCCTGCGCCTCGCGAAGCTCTTTTTCGTGAAGTTCTGTCTTTTTATCTTCCTCTTCGAATCTTTTCTTCCATTGTTCCACGGCTTCGGCGGCTTGACGCATCCCTTGATCGAGAAGCGCCTTCATTTTGGATTTTTCTTCCTCAAACTGCCGGCCTTCTTGATCCTTTGTGGAAAGGCTCCGTTCATTGTCTTCCGCCTGCTTTTTCCATCTCCCACTTTCCCCCGTAAGCGCCCCCAGTTTCTCTTCAAACAAACTTCGGGCCTGCTGGTATTCTTCCTTGAGGACTTCATAGCGCTCCTCGGCATGCCCCAAAAGGGCCCTTAACTCCTTAAGATCCCGCTCCCTTTCACGGATCACCAGTTCAAAATCCTTCTGAGATTTTTCCGAGATACCCGAGTCTTTTTCACTTCGCCGCTGAAGCTCCCCCTGCATCCTCGCAAGCTCTCCCTCGGTATCCTGACAGCTTTTCTTCCATCGCTCAAGCTCCTGAAGCAGCCTTTTCCTTTCGGCGGCGGGAACCTCCGAAGGTGTAGGTAGTGCCGATGGAGATTTTTGAGACAGCGCCTGAATCTCGTGTAAGGCCTCCTCTGCCCCGAGGATATGAGAATCCTTGGCCAGTTCACTTGCCACAGCTCCTTCCTGCAAAAAGGAAAGGTTGGGTGCAACGGGCCAGACCGTGCGGTAATATTTTCTTTTTTGGAAGACATCGCTGGTGAGAAAAATCTTGGCTCCCAGCGCTTCAAAATAATCTTTGACCTTGCTCGCCTGGAGGCGGGGTAAGTGATCGAGAAGGATGATGGGAGTATTTTCAACTAAATCGCGGGCTTCGTCCTCCGAGAGAGGAAACACCTCGGACAGCCTTTGGGCTATTTTCTTTTTTTCAATTTCACTCGCAATGGGGTTTAAGACCACGCACCAATTGCGCTCATCGCCTTGCGTCTTTTTCTGGCCCAAAAGCATGGATGGGATTCCTAGAAGATGGTCATCAAAAAACAGAAGAAAGGTGGTTGTATCTGTTGCTACAAACTGACCCGCGTTGAAATTTCGTAAATGACCGGCATCTCCCAGTACTCATTCATGAGCACCTTCATGATGCCGATCAAGGAGAGAATCCCAAACACCACAAAGGCAATGGTGAAGACAAGGTCGCCCAAGGCCGGTACGGCCTTCAGGATGCTAGCCGCCACTTCTAAGATAAACAAAACCAAACCCTGCTTGCCGTGAAACTCCGCAAACTTGTTACCCTTTTTTAAAAGAAGAGGAACAAAGCAAAGAACGTTGAGATAGCCGATGGCGGCAAAGAATTTGGCATCTTGCAGCTCGGGGTCCGGCACCGGCGCTTCGTGGCTGGATGGGTTTTCCATGAATCCTCCTCTTTTTTGGCTATTATATAGCTCGAAGGACGGGAGTCAAGGCGGATAGATAGACTTAACCTATTGAAAAAAATTATGTTAGGACTTGCAGCGCATATTTAAATGTGCGCTACGAAAGGAACGGCGAGTTCTATTAAATCGAAAGTAGATTCGTGCGTTATTGCGTCTTGGAGAAAGCGGCTGATGAAAATTGATCTTGATAAAGAATAAACTCATGAACGGGTTTGTTTCCGATCAAATGGTCCTGAAGCACCCGCTCCATCTTCTGCGTATTAAGCCCGTGATACCAAACCCCTTCCGGATAGACCACGGCAATCGCTCCCCCTTTGCAAATCCCGAAGCAGTGGCACTGGCTTCGCTGGATGCGATGCGGACCTTCGTGGAGCCCGAGTTCTTTTAAGCGGTCTTTCAAATGCTGGTAAACGCCGAGTGAAGTTTCCGGGGCGCAACGGGGACCTGTGCAAACGAGGATGTGTTTCTTATAAGGACGAAACGGCGGCTTTTCGGCTTCGCTCATGGGGTCCTTTCAAGGTTCTGACTTTTCCTTCCAAAAGGGCCGCCAGCTTCTCGGGCTGATCCGAGAGGGGGCCCGTGTAATGAAAATCCACATCCGGGTTTTTCACGCGGGCGAGCTGAATCAAGCGAGGGATGTCGTCTTGGACATGCCTTCCCGGAAAGAGCATGAGAGGGATGATAAAAATCTGCTTGGCCTTCCTTTGAATGCAGCGGTGAATCCCCTCCTCGATATTCGGTTTTGCAAGTTCAAGATAAGCCCCTTCGACCAGGCGCTCGGGCTGGGATTCCTGAAATCTCTTAAGGAAATCTTGAAAAGCCTGGTTGCTCGCTTTCTCCCGGCTTCCGTGGGCAATGACAAGGTAGGCTGCCTTCATGCGCATACAATACTGGTTCTCCCTTTTAAATTCAAGGAAGTCCGAAGCCTCTCCGTATCCAAATGCCCGCGAAGCCAATCGGCAAGATGTTGGTAATGCCCTTCCTTGATGGCGGCAAGATTGCGCCCTTCACCCAATGCTCTTTTCTTGCCGCAATCGTTGGCAAGCACCTCTAAAAAGGAAGCGCGAAACTGGGCTGAATCCCAAAGCCCGTGGAGATACGTTCCCGCCATTCGCCCCGAAGGATGGATCGCCCCGTCGGGCCCAAAGGGCGCATAAGGCTCGAAATGTTTCGTGATCCCCATATGAATTTCATAACCCTGAATAGTGCCCGCCACCAAACCGCCGAACAAGGGGAGTTTGAGTGTCAGATGAACCTGCTCCACTTTTTTCTCCGGCATAAATTCCGTCACCACATGAAGAAGGTCAAGCCCCTCCACTTCCCTCATCTCTGATTCAACCGATTCAGGATCGCAAATCTTAGCCCCCATCATCTGATAGCCGCCGCAGATCCCGAGGATCCGGCCGCCTTCCTTCACATATTGGAGAATTCTTTCTCGGAATCCTTGCCCCGCAAGATAATTCCAATCCGAAATCGTGGCCTTGGTTCCAGGAAGGATCAAGAGATCCGCGCCCTCAATTTCGTGAGGCCGCGTAATATAACGTAGTCTTACATCGGCTTCGTGACGAAAGACCTCAAAATCCGTGAAATTCGACATGCGGGGAAGCAAAATGACGGCGATATCCAATGCAGGGTCGAGGCATGCCTCGCCCCTACGATTATTATTCGTTTCCACCGATACCGCGTCTTCCTCCTCAATCCAGAGCCCGCGATCATAAGGAAGCACGCCCCACACTTTTTTTCCGCTCCGCGCCTCCAGGAACTCGATCCCCGGGGCGAAAAGAGACAAGTCGCCCCGAAATTTATTGATGATAAGCCCGATAATCCGATCTCTTTCCTCACGCGCCAAAAGATCAAGGGTTCCGAGCAGTGAAGCGAAGACGCCTCCCCGGTCAATATCCGAAACAAGAAGGCATTTCGCATCCGCCATCTCGGCCACATACATATTCACAAGATCCTTTTCTTTCAGATTGACTTCTGCGGGAGAACCCGCGCCTTCGATCACAAGTATTTCATATTGAGAAGCAAGCCTTTCGTAAGAATCGCGGATGGCCCGCTCAAGCAAGACGCGCTCACCAAAATAGGAACGCGCATCAAAGTGACCCACGGCTTTTCCCTGAATCACAACCTGCGAGCAGTTATCCGCGGCGGGCTTAAGGAGAATGGGATTCATGTCCGTGTGCGGACGCAGTCGAGCGCACTCCGCCTGCACGGCCTGGGCGCGGCCCATCTCGCCCCCATCTTCTGTGACATAGGAATTATTCGACATGTTCTGCGCCTTGAAGGGAGCCACGCGATATCCAACATCGGAAAAAAATCGGCACAGGGCGGCCGTAATCAAGGATTTCCCGACGCCGGACGCGGTCCCTAAGATCATGATCGATTTTGCTTTCATCCGCTCACCGGTAAAAAGCCATGGCAAAGATCAAAACGGAAAGTTCCGTGATCTCCCCCGCCGCTCTGAGGAGTGACTCCGTGACACCGCCCAGGCGCTTTTTATACCAGGACCCAAGAAGCGCCAAAACCCCAAGCAGGGCCATGAACACGTAAAGACCCGTCCAGGAAAGGAGTACGGTGGAAGCAAAAAGAATAATGCTTGCACCAACGACCTCCCTTACGCCGGCCCTGGAAGGGTTTCCGGCCCCCCCCTCGCTTCCTATTAATGGAAGATAGAAGCTCAAGACAACCCCGGCCCACTTGGAGGCCGTCAAGGCCATCAGAAAGGCCCACCCCTTTAAAGGAAGCTCCTGATAAAGCTCAAATTTCGTCATGAGGAGAATGACGATAGCGGCGGCCCCTGCAAGGCCAAGCTTCCCGTCCTTCAAAAGATGGAGCGTCTCTGGTTTCGATCGCTGCCCCAAAAAATAATCACAAAAACGGGCAAACCCTTCAAGGGATCGGGCACCTGTCAGTAAGAGAGGGGTCCCAAGCAAAATAAGATGACCTGCGCGCGCAGAAAAAAAGGGATAGAGCAGGATATAGAATCCGAGGGAAAGTCCGCCTACCAAAAGCCCGGCCAAGGGAAAGAAAAACATGGCCCGACCCGAGGAGTTCTTTCCCCGCAACCTGATGAATGAAAAGGAGAAAATCGTGTTGAGGCGAAGGGCCTCAAGGAACTCATGCAACATGAGCCACTCCTTGAAAAAAAGATCGCAGCGTTTCAAGGGCCGTCACCGTCCTCGGCCCGAATCGAGAGAAAAGTTTCCCGTCCAAGCGCTCGATCCGAATCTTGGAAAACACACGGTACTTGCGGAAACCCTCGACGTGGCGCTTACGAAAGGGATAGGGATCCCCGGGAAGCAGAAGAAGCTCCGGATTTTTTTCGATCATGTCTTCCATTTCAATTGGAAATTCGCGCACGGGATCTTCATGAAAAACATTGCGGCCGCCTGCGGCTTCGATTAAGCGCGAAATATAGGTATCGAAATTGATGGTGAGATAGGGCTGATTCCAAAGGAGAGTAAGGGTGCGAAGACCGACAGCTTCGTCATTGCGAGGAGGAGCCGGAGGCAACGAAGCAATCTCAGCCAGGGGTTGCCACGCCCCGCCTACGGCGGGGCTCGCAATGACGGTTTTGTTAGGCACTCCCGATACTGCCTCCTGAATTTCATCCGTAAGCTTGTGCGCTTCTTTTTCCTCTCCGACCAGCCGCCCAATCGTCCAAACGGCATCGACCACGGCTGGAATAGAACGCACATCGAAGATTTTCACACCGAATTCTTTTTGAAGCTCTCGGATTTCCTCGGGGCGGTTTTCATTTTGATCCGCCAACACAAGGTCAGGACGAAGGGCCAATATCTCAGAAACATTGAGGGCCTTCGGGGAACCGATCTTGACGGGGCTAACTTCCGGACAATGATCCGTCACCCCGACAAGGCGCTCGGCTGCGCCAAGCTTTTCTAGGATTTCCGTAAAGGAAGGACTGAGCGAAACGATTTTCATTTAATCATGCTCGTGACAAACAGGCGGCAGGGTGGCTCCCATGGGAATGATGAAAGTCATCACTTCGGTGACGCCCACAAGGAGCCTGCGCCCGAAATAAACGACCCCGTTTCCAAAACCGCTTAGCATCCCGAGCTTATGATGGGCCGCCATGTCGGTCCTAATGCCGCAGGGGATCTCGGCCGGACTCGCCACAATATTCCACACCCCGCGGCTGAATTTAGTTCCGATCCCATGCAAATAATCTCCCGAGGTCTCCTCTCCCGCGAAAGACGTGCCGGAGAAAACAAGGGACCCCGTTAAAAACATAAGCATGCCGACCAAGATAGTTTTCTTCATCTCAATTCCTCCTTTTGAAACGTCCTTTTGATTCATAGTTCCAAATGTAAGTTATGGACTAAGGGATTTAAATCAAGTAATTGCTTCATTAAAAGAACAAACTCTTGCTCGTCCTTACAGAGCCCCGCATAAAAACTAGCCAGCATTTCCCGAAATCGCAAAAATTCTTTCAAAAAAGAATCCCGCTTCTCTTCCAGCGCGGTCTCAAGCGTCAGATCGGTTAATTCCAAGGCCCGTTCTAGGGAGCGCATGGCGGGCGTCTCCTCTTTTTCCTGGATCCACTGTTTCGTCCGCGACATCTCGGAGGCAATGTGGAGGATCCTCTTATCCCACGCTAAAACCCGCCATTTTTCCACACTCAAATGGGGATGATATTTCAGCTTCATAAAATCAGCTGCCCCAAAAGCTGCTGAATCGCGTGCCGGATCTTTTCGTCTTTGACTTCGAGAGAAAGATTTCCTGCCGAGGGGCGGATATTGATGAGGGAGGTATATTCGATTTGTTTCCCCTTGGGGCGATCGGGATAAAAATTACCTCCCCAGAGATCGGCTTGAGCAGATCCTTGTTCCAGTAAAACCTTTTCAGCGTCGGCATGCAGCTCGCCTCCAAGCGCTAAAAGGCCTTGGTCAATATCCGCCACAAACTTGACCATATCCTCAAAAGGCCGGCCTAGGAATTGGCGCACTTCGTTCTGGGAGAGAGGCTGACTGACGATCTTGATCATAATTTACCTGAAGGGAAAAAGTATACTCACGGCTTTTCCCGAACGCTACTGCTCTTTTTCACTGCTCTTTTTCAAGGATGAGGGGTAATGGCAATGACTGTCATCTGTTTTTTCTCAGGCCCATAGCACCAAAAAATACGATAAGCGGAAGGAGCGTTACTTTGCGCGTAAGCCTCAAAAACTTTCTGGGATATTATTCAAGTGGGATTTTCCCACTTAAGCGGCCACTTCAAGGGCCTGGCGAGCTTGGTGTTCCAGGTAGGTGCGTACAGCAACGGCATTCACAAGAAGGGCATTTCCTGTCGATTGAACCATTTGATTTTCAAAGCCGTGGAAGAGATGATAACGGCTAAGAAGTTCAGCCGGGTTTTTAAGGAGCTCGGCCTTTTTAAATTCATCTTTCGCCTCATAGGCATAAAGAAGCGCCACCGCAGTTTGGAATAAAATGACGAGGCTTTTAACCTGCGGGTCTTGAATGGACTCTGTTCCGGTGCTGACAATCGGCACAAATTGGGAGCTCGTGCCCAGTTCGGGGACCGCTTCATCCGATCCCACCAGCCCGGCAAAAGTTTGCTCACTTTGAAAAATGATTTTTCGTTGAAGATCTTCAAGGCGGATTTGAGCACCCGCTTTCCTGAGCGCCGGGATCAAGCGATCGGGTACCTTGCGCCCCTTGGGTACGATGACTTGCTTCACAGTTCCAAGCGAAGCAATGGCCTTCGCAAAATCTTCAAGCGCCTGCGGATCGCCGCTTGGGACATCATAACCAATGGCATAACTTCCTTCAACTTTGCGGACCGCTCGGATCAAGGCTTCCACTTCAGACTTGATGAATGCTGGATTAAAAATTGTCCCGACTTCGCGGAAAGCCCTCTGATTGTACTCTTGGATCCGCTCCTCCAAAGCCTGCGCAATTTTCTCGGCTCCGACTTCAGCAACAACGCGTGCCGTTTCCCGCTCTTCGTTTGCTGAAATCAATTCCCCATTCACTGCTCTTGCGATATTGCGCGCCGCAATTCTTGCCTTACGCTGTCCTTCCACCATAAATTCTTCGGACGGATTCGCCGCGAATTTTGGCGAACTGTACTCTGTACCTGCCTGTCCCCGCCTCGCCGGCAGGCGGGCGGCAGGCAGGCTCTGTACTTTCTTTTTGACTGTCGTCGGTGCCGAATCTTCCGGAATCTCCACCACCTGCCGCAATTCGGAGCGATTTCTCATAACCTCCTCAATCAACAGTTTGTCTTGAGGAAATATTCCCAGAAATCCACGCATAGCTTCTGAGTGATGGCTATTAATTTCGCCATAAATGATCCTTTTACGTTCGGCTGATTCTTGCGGCGGTAACTTATCGTCAAATTTCAACGCAAACCGATAATATTCTAATGCCCTTTCAGGATTAGAATTCTTGCGGGCTGCGACAAGGTTTGTTTCAAGTTGCTCCCTGCGAAATTCCAGGAGTTTCATTTTCTCGGGTTCGTCAAGTTCGGAGGGTGTCTCGACAAATTCCTCGGCTTTAGGAACTGGAACCTGCACAACGGAAATGGGAAGAGCAGTCTCCGGCTTACCCCGTTCTATTGGAACGGGAGGTCTCATT
>CAYJSI010000026.1:0-31673 GCA_964373045.1 uncultured bacterium | reverse complement strand
AAAGGCCGTGAGGCAGGAAATTTCACGGAGATTAAAATTCTTCATGATGGCCATCAGCTATTTTCGGTCAAAGGAAATGGTTACCTCCGCGCGACGCTTCCCGGTTTGGATTGGGGAACGAGTTTTGTTTTGCCGGGGTATTGGCTGAAGGAGGGCGGTCAATCACGTTACTTGCACAACCCGAGAATTCTAAGCGCGAGCTTTGAATTCAATCGCGACGGTCATCTTGCCTTAAAGGGTGTGCTTCAGGATGAAAAAGGAAATTTCAGAGCCGACGATTTTCAAATCACATTTCGCCCCGTCAAAGACGGCAAGGTTGAGATGGATGTGAGCTTTACGTTAAAGGCGCTCAAGAATTTCGAAATCGATTCCGCGAGGCTTCAGAATCGCGAAGGCTTGAAAATCGCACAGTTGAGCGGCATGGATATCGGAACTACGCACGACGCCGATACCGCCGAATACATGAATCCCCAGGGCGAGCTCGTGCGATCCCAAACGGATCGGCGTGATCAGCTTGTGTTTCAAAATCCGCAGCCCTTAGGCTCTGATCGAACTCTATTTTACCGGAATTTGAATCCCGCCCGGGGCCGCAATACGCCGACCGTTTACATCCGCCTTGGAAAGGAAATGGATCCCTCAAAAGTCACGCCCCAGGGCTGGGTGGCCGCTTCGCAGGATCCGAATGATGACAATGTCGGGCTCTGGATCCATTTTGACAAAGCCAAGGCGGAATATAAGAAGGGTGAAACAATCGATCGGATGAGTTTTACTCTTGGCGTAACGTCTTCGCGCTCGGAAGCAAGAGCAATTTCACCGCTCGATCCAAAGAGTCAAGAGTTTGAGTTGATCCTTTTGATGCTTTTAAGAGAAGGGTATGAAACGGATGATGGATTTTTGTCAACAGTTCATTTCTTTCCCTTGCATCGAGGCGACCTTTCACATCTCGCTCCCGCGGTGGTTCCGATTGTATTTCGGAGAATCAAGGATAAAACCGGGATTGAGTTATCCTTTGACAATCAAGTGAAATTAGAAGAAGCCGTGAATTCTTACTCCGCAAAATTGTTTTCTTCGCCCGAACTCATGATCGATCAGATGATTAAAGCCGTCCAGTTTTTAAAAACGAAGAATAAGGAGTATCGCGCAAGCGCCCGTCTGCTCCTGCTTCCTCTCTTTGGAGGGCGCGAAGATGAGCTCGATGATCGACTTGATCTTTACCGCCTGTCTTTCATCAAGACCTTGAAGGTCGGCGATTGGATCGAGAGTCAAGATTCAGGGACTCTTAGGGTTGTTCTATTCACGCCCGAAGAAGTTCGCGGCGGTCATTTACTGAAAGAAGAAGGCGATTTTTTTCTATTCATCCGCATCACAAAAGATAGAAAAGTTGGATTGGATTTTTTGAACAAGGAACAGGTGGCCCGCGGAAAAAATCATTGGGCTAAAGAGGTTGGACAGCCCGAAAAAGGGGAATGGAGTTTGAGAGATAAGCTCACTCCTCAGGCGAGAACGGATCGGATCGAGAATTACCGCAATGCCGTTTTGGCTCTGAAAGAGACGGAACATTCAATCCCGTTTGATTACAAAAATAGGGTCAGCATTAAACAACTCTTAGGGCGGCTCAGAGATGTCGAGGATGCCGAAGCGTTAGAACTACCTAAAGCACAAGCAAAGATCGGTCTTAAAATGGCCAAGTTCTTGAGTATGCAGTGGGCCTCTGAGGTTTTGAATGACGAAACGTTAACAGCCTACCTTTTGTTTCTTCAAAAAAACCGCAGGAGACAAATAGAACAGAAGCCGCTGCTCGATCCGGGGGAAAGTGAAAAAAGGCTCGAGCGAGCCATTCAGACGCTCGGAAGGGATCATCCTGAGCTAAAAATACCGGAAGAGGATTCGCCTGATTTTGAAACCCTGATCAAGCAAATCCGGTATTTATACAAACTGAGACTTGAAATTATGGAGGAGGATGCTCCGAGTCAATCAAAAGACCAATATGTCCTGACTTTAAATTTACATGAAAGGCGTCTCATTCAAGCCATTGTTGAGCGAATGCGCGGGCCGGGACATTTAGAGAGTGCTTTTCGGATTTTTATTGGCGAAAACGATCAACCGCTTAACTCAGAAACAATCGAGGCCTACGTTCGGGATCGAGAGTTTTATCTTGCGAAGCGGGAGGAATATAAAAAAGAGGTTGGGGAGGAAAAATATGACGCACTCCTTTCAGAACAAGTTCCTTTCCGGATCGCGCGCGATGATCTTTCTGTAAAAATGTTTGAGCGAAACCGAAATCGGGAAACGTCCGTACCTATCAACTCAAAAATTTTAAATGAGGCCATGAGCCGATTAAGTGAAAATCACTTTTGGCTCGCAGAGCTTGCTCGGCGTTCTGAATTACGAGAAGAAGCCCCTCGAAAGTTGGAAGGCGAAGAACTAAAACGAACTTTGGCGGTGGCATCCGATTTGGCCGGACTGTTGAATGTGGAATACCATGCTCTCGATCAATTGTTGGAAAGGGCTCGGCTTACAATTCTTTCAACGACGACTAGCGGTGCCAAAACGACTATGACCCGTCAGTTACCCCTTTTGTCGGTGCCTCCTGCGTTCCAGCATCTCTTAGATTCCGTGAGTGAACAGATCCTCCAGAGCGTAACTGAAATGGATTCAAAGTTAAAAGAGCTTCCCGACCCCTTTCTTAGAGAATCCCTCACCTTCGGCGGCAGACTTAACGGAACAGATCTGAGCGCAACGCTTCAGGAGATGTTTGTGAAAATAGCCAGTAAACCCCCACAAGCTCATCAAGAAGATCTCGAACGTTGGATTGATCTCATGTCGAGAAGTTTAGAACGGCTTCATTTTATTTTAAAAGCTTTGGAGGCTCTGGATCAGAAAAAAGAGGTTTGGGTTAAAAAGAACCCGAGAACGACAATGGAACACGTTGTATTTCCAGATGAAGGCCGGAACGAGGCCGCTGAATCCGGTCGTCCCGGTGTTTCAGTGCGTCCCCCTGAGCAGGCCCAAGCTCCCGCAAAAAAGAAAACAGAACCCGGCCAGAGTTTTGGTTCTATTCTCCTGGTCGATGACGAAAAAGATTTTCTCGAAATGTTGGCCGAGTTATTAAGAATCACTGGTTATGATGTGGAGGAGGCAGAGAGTGTCCAAAAAGGAATTGAGAAGTTTCAGGCGCTGGCTCGGGCCGAAAAAGTGCCGGATGTGGTTGTCACGGACATTCGTTTTCCGGAAGGCCCCGACGGCATTCAATTTATAGAGGCACTTGCTAAGCAAGGACACCAGCCTGATGTGATTGTGATGAGTGGTTACCAAAATGGGAGCAAGGATGAAGCGTTGGGGCGTCTGAAGCAAATTTTGGGCCATGACCGGGTCGACTTTCTAAGCAAACCTTTCAATCCCATGGCATTGGGCAAGACCATCCAGAAGTTGAAAGGGCAATCACGCGCTGAAGTGAGAACCGAAAAAGCGATTGTTTCTTCTCCGGATGAGCCAAATCCCGCCTCAGAATTCAGCGGTAAGTCGCTTAAAATCTTGTGGCTGGAAAGAAACGCTGAAAATTTTGATCGTATGGCAGACCTTTATACGGTGCTTCTAAAAGGACAGAACCATGCTGCTCGATTTGTCAGAAACGAGCAAGAGTTAAGACGATCTTTAGAAGAAAATCCAACCGATTTTGACCTTGTGATAATCCAGCTTAATTTTGGCGAGCGCGGGTGGGAACGCATAATCGAAAAGGCGCAGGAGTTGGCCCCCACCGTGAAGTTTATTATCATCAACAATGGGGCGGAGTGGCAAAACGACGATGAAAACATCCGATTAGAGAATATCCCTATCCTTGACGGAGCTTTTTCACCAACCAATCTGGCGGACAAAATCAAAGAGCTCAGTAGCAGAGAACAGAAGGTGATTCGTATAAAAAGACCCACCCGTCCTCCGCAAAACTTTCTAATGGGCTCAGCGCCAACGCAAGTCCCTCGTCCCGAATCTGTTTCCACCGCTCCTCCTGCGGCTCCGGACGTTGACATTGCTAAATTAAATAAAGATCAATTACGGAACCTCGTTGCTGATTTTGTTAAAGAGAGAGGAGAGAAATCGCTTACTGACATCCTGGCCCGATGGAGGAGGAAACTCAACAGCGAAAAACCCAGTCCGGAAGAAAAAGTTTTTGGCGCGCCCTTGCAGCATTATTTTAATAACGCGCTGGTGGGAATAGATACTCATCGTCAGCATCCAAGTCCCGAACTTGCGTCGGTTGCGGCACAGAGCGCCGTAAAGATTGATCGTTACCTGAAAATTTTAACCGGTCTTACGGAGCCAGCGCATCCTCCATTTCACTTTCAGACCGTCGCTAACCAAACTGTCATCGACTTGGATCACGCAGACTATCAAGGCGCCGGAACCAGCCCTCAAACTACCGACAACCGTCCCGCCGAGCGATCTGAAATTCGATCAAGCGCTGCTTTGGTTAAGAAAGAAGCAAGGTCCGAAATCAACGGTCAAGGCAATGCGCGGCCTCCGGAGCGGGTTGTGTCGGGCGAGCTTGTTTTTCTTAATCGACCCGAAGAGGTTCGAAACGTTATTTATCATTTTAACCCCCAGGATTTTGAGGGCGAAAAACGAAAATTTGACCTATGGATGAAGAAAATTTCAAATGGAATTACTGAAAGAATGGGTCAAGAATATCAATTAGAGTTTGAAAAACGTAATCGAATAAGCCAAAGGACCAAAGAGCGGGGTCTCAACAACGCTGATAAAGAAAAACTGAGGGCGGATTTAAAAGAAGACAAGGAAGCGATCGCTGCCTTGTTTGAAAAGATTAAGGACGAACTTTCTAAAGACTTCAAATCGACAAACCCCAAAAGGAAACCCAAACTTACCCAAAGTCCTCTTTTCCGATTTCAAACGCTTCTGGAAAATTCATTAAAAAAAGTCGAACAAGATGAAGAAAAAAGAAAAAGACATGCGAAACTTTTTACCATTGGATATAAAGCTGTAGCGGCTCTTTCGTTACCGGAGATCTCTTCAGTGCAGGATTCATCAGCCGTCGATCGGCAGCTTGATGAAGCCAAGGGGATGCTTGAAACAACTATACAACGTTTCGATGAGGAAATAGAAAGAGTGAAAAGTCAAAATCAGCAGGGCGACGCAGCTCAGAAGATGCAAGTCGTTGATGGCATGAAATCTTACTATCAAAAAGAACTTGAGCGGCTCCAAGCAATGGGGAACGATGCTCAGGAAGAAATTAGGGCAATCGAGAATCGTTTGGGGAAAATTAAAAAAAGCCCCGAGGTTGAGGATTTAAAAAAACAAACACTGGGTAATGATGAGGCTGTTTTAGCGGGATGGAAAAGCCCCTACCTAGAAATTTATGAAAAATATTTAGCGGATGATGAAGCGCGATCGATGACAAGGGCTCGTATGCTTAAGGAGCAGAAACCGCTTTGGATTTTAATTTATGAGGATCTCTGGATACGAAAGGAAGAAAAAAGGCTGGAATTAGCTTCGACACATCCGAACCGCAAAACCCTTGGAGAAATTTCTCTCAATGTCCAAGGGTTTATCCTATCTTTACAAGCAAGGCATAACCCAATCGATGAAAAAACAAGAGATCATGGCCAAAGCAACGGACCCGTTATTCTTGTTATTCAAAAAGAACAAATAAACCTTGGGTATTTTATGGATTTGACGAAACGGCTCGGAAGTCGTCTCGTCGGCATTATTGCGACCGAGGGAGATCTTAATACTCATTGGGCGGTCGTGGTAAAAAGCTATAATAACCCTCCTGCCATTATCCTGGTGACAGATCCTCAGTTTAAAGAAGCGCTTGACCGACAAGCGAAACCAGGGGATCCGACTGAAATCGGCGTTCGCGAAGGCGAGGGGGAAAGTTCCGTTGTCATTAATCCGGGACCTGAGACGCATCAGGCAAACCAAATGAAGGCAGCGTTTGATAACGCGTGGAATGGCGCTGTCTGGCGGCAGCGGAATATTGAAACACCCGAAGGAGAATTCTTTTATGCCAATGTAACAATCGGGGATTCCCCTGATTCACGGCAGGCGGCCGGGGCTCAGGGAACGGGCCTTAATCGCACTGAAGCGATGAGTTTCGAAATCAAGGAAATAATCAAAGAGCTGATCTTGGCGTTGAAAGAAGGCGATCAAGAAAAAGTTGATCGAAGGGCACTTCGTCTTCGCCAGTTATGGCGCGGTGAGTTCATTCAAGAATTGTCCCACCCTTTCAATCAAGACAAAGATGATACGGTTCGAACCGTTGACATTTGGCCCGACAAGCACGGAGATTTACTCGAACTCCTTCCGGAGAATGGCAAGGGTGTTCCTGTGACAGGGTTTCATTTTTATACCAACACACGGGCAGGCAGAATGATTCTAGAAAATCAAGTTGCCGGTTTGATCGAGGCGCAAGCTATCGTTACGCATCAAAATGCCCATCCGCCTAAACTCAAAATTATGTTTCCCATGGTGCGAACGGTTGACGATGAACGTTTTATCGTCGAAGAAATATTGCCGACTGCTACGAAATATGCAGAAACAACCCTTTTGACGGCCCGCCTTAGCGGAATGAAAAATCCAAAAGATGTGGAGCGTTATGTTGAAAAAGTTTTACGAGAGAGTATCGCATTCGGCATTATGGTGGAAAACCTAGACGCGATTAAGAATATCGAAAATCTCATTTCGGCCTATCCTGAAATTTTCAAGTTTTTCAGTTTGGGAACGAATGATCTCGAGGAAGATATTATCAGCGATATCGCAAGCCGGGAGTTGAATATACCAGTCAAATTTACTCGCGACCATCCGTTAGCAAGATTTTTTATGTCCGATCTTCGGCCGGAACTAATGAGCAGTTTAAAACAGGTGGCCCTGGCGATTAAAAAGTTTAATGATGAAAATCAGGGAAAGTTATCACCGCGAGAACTTTCGTTTTGTGGAGACATCGGTGGTCTTAACAAGTTTATTCCATTTCTTGAATATTTAAGATTGAAAGGAATCGCAGCGGCGATCAGCGCTCCGGCCGAAAGAATTCCAGAACTTAAGTTCACAGCTCGGAAGTTAGCCGGTCAATACTCGGAGGAAATCAGGCAAACCTTTGATCGGATAGGTCATCACACCGATGCGCGGGCTGCTTCAGTTGCTCAAAAGGTTAAATCAGACTATCAAGAAATTTTAGTGACCCTTGAAAGTTGGAATAAGCGTTATGAAAGAGAAGGGTTAACGCTTGCTTTCCAGCGTCAGCATTTAGATGTGATCGATGGGATGGGGAGTATCGCAGAGTTTGATTTTTTGAAGAAACTCTTGCTCTTAATGAGTTCTCCGAAGGATCGTGAAAAATTGGGACTTACTTCTGAATTGGAAGGAACGCCGGAGGATGTCGGGAGAATTTTGAATTATCTCGAGAGCCATGGAATTCTTTTTGAGGACGAAGTCGAGGAGCTCGCAAAGGCTTATAAATTTCTTAACTCCTTACGAAGAATTTATCGCGAAAAAAATTTATCAGGGCTTCTTTCGCCCGCTGTCATCGATAGAGAAATTCTGGGCGATTTAGAAAAAGACGAAACGCTCAAAACCTCTCACTTCTCGACTCCCGAAGATCGCCTAAAGTTATTTTACGAACATTACCATGAATATGCCCGTAATACCTTTGATTCCATCACGCGGGTTGCTCACGAGCTTTACAAGAAGAAATTTCCGCCGGTCTACGGAAATAAACGCCCGATTGAGGGCGGTGAAGGATTTCTTCTACGAACACGTCACGGACTCCGCTTTTCTAAGGATCTGGGTTTTTATGAAGCGACCATTGAAGAGCTTCATCTTAAAAATGCCAGGAATATTCTCGAGAGTTCACCTGAGCTGATTTTGAGTGCCTTTGAGCTGGCGGCCGAGCAAAGCGCATTATTGGGCAAAATTGTTCATATTAGCCATGAAGTTCAAAAAGCGATTCGAAGAAATCGGATAGCCTTTAATGAAAAATTGAAACGTCCGGATGAGGAAACTGCCTTTATTCAGAAGGTACGAGAGAAACTTTTACGCTTATTGGGGACAAAGGGCAATATTTCTTATGTTGACGAGCGCCTTCATGGTTTTGGATTATATGACCAGTTGATCCCAGGTTATAGCGCCACCCGGCACCATTTTACAGAGGCCAGTAACCGCTATTCTGTGGATATGCAAGCGGCCTATGCCCGAAAAACCATGGAAGGTCTCGACCAACAAACAAACAGCCCCATCTTTGAGAGCGCGCGGGAAGTTTTTGGAAGGCTGAAACAGGATCAAAGGCTCATTTCTACGCTTCGTCTTGCGGCCCTTCTTTATAATACGACCCAAGTGATTAGGGATTCTTACGTGCGCTCGGCCTCAGAAATGAAAAATTTCATTATAGGTCCTCTGGCACAGATGGGAGTCAAGGATTCCGAAACGGTAAACCAAATTGCATGGATTCTTTACCAGCACCGCTATTTAAGTCGACAAGACTTCCTCTCGGACCAGGAATTAGAAGTAGCATACAACCATATTCTCAAAGAAGAACAGGGTATGCCGTCGCCCGACAAAAAAATGATCGATATGCTTTTTGTTTTGTCGTTCGCTTCCAAGTTCTCTCAATTCGATCCGGACACCAGAGAACTGGTTTTGCGAGAGGGGGCTATTTCGCCGCTGGCCAATTTAGAAAAATTATATTTCTCTCTTTCGGATCAATCCATGCAAGCTAAAAGGACGATTTCGGAGACCATTCGCCAAGCGGGGGAAAGGGTTCGTGAATCGGGTTTCGAGCACGTCCTTTCAAAAAATAAAAGTTTACGCAAAGAACTTCTAAAGAACGATCGCTGGCGCACATTAACCCGAGAACTCTTATATGAATGGAATGATTTTGATATTACCGGCATCGAAGACCTCGAGGCGAAAGTTGAATCTAACTTAGCGAATGAGGTTAACTTTAGTGAACTTTTTATTTCCTATGTTGCATTTTTCACGCCGAATTACGTTCGGGGTCTTCAGGATGAAGAGATGATGCGCCAGCTCATGGCCTTCGCCGTCCTCCGGATTCTTCAAAAGGAGAAAAAGGATATCCCTCTTACGCTTGTTTCAGGCGTTCCTCATCACGATAAGAATTCTTACGAAGTGTTATTCTTACTTCCAAATCAAGATAATCCCATCGCGCCTGTCTTTTTCTCAGGGCTTTTATTTTTGCTCGGATTCAACAATGTGATGACTCAAAACCGTACCGCTTCAGATCAAGAGAGATTCTCCCTCAAACAATTTTTAGGATTTTTCCCGCGCGGTTATGAAGATCCAACCAAGGTGCAGCGTGAAATTCAGAGTAGGATGAAAAAGGCGTATCAGGGTCAAGCGACGAATCTTGAAGATATCGATAGAATGTTTGGATCTGAGCCTCATCTGATTCGTAAAGAATCCAATCTTGCAGAAAATAAACAGACGATTGTCCGTTTCCGTGATGATATCGAAGAAAATGGGATAAGGCTTAGCGTTGTTGATATTCAGACGCCTGACCGCACAGGTATTTTCTATGCGTCCCTTCGGCGACTCTATGAAATGGGTTTTTGGGCGGTCAGTTACCGCTTTGACGATACGAAAGAAAATTATCCTCGCATTGAGCTTTTTTTATATGGAATCAACAATCAGGCCCTCACCCCGGCCGATAAAACAAAGATTCAATCGATCCTGCAGCAAATGTTGAGTCAAGACCCGATTGACCCTACCGGGGAAATGGGCCGCTCCGAGCTAAGAGGGAATTCCCGCTCGGAATTCCGCGCAGCCGTCCCGCCTGTCCGCCGGGATTTTGGCGGGCGTTCAGAAACGCGGGGCGAGTTACGGCACGAAGCGGCGGCGATTGACGAACTGCGAGAATTATTCAAGAAGCGCGCTGCGCAGTCTGAGTTATTTGGTGGCGAAGCATTGGGTTTTGACCGGCGGCACATTCCGCTTGGAGGGATAGGCGGATTGTCGGAATTCGAGGATTTAAAAACTGCTCTTCTCGCCGTGTTTGGCAAGGAGCCAATGGAGCGGTTGGGGATGAAAAGGAAGAAAAAAGAAGAAAATATAAGCGGTAGAGAGATTGAGAGAATCATTGGTTTTCTCAGTACGCCTAACACAGGCGCAGGCGAGCACCGCGTTTTTCTCTCAAAGGAAGAAGCCTTGTTTCTTAAAAAGGCCGCGAACTATTTTCTGCCGATTTATGCTGTTGCAAAGAACCGTGGAGGCATCGTGGAAGTTCCGGAGCGGCGTCTTGAAAAAAATCTAGTTCCATTTTTGGCTGATTGGGAAATGAAGCTAGGACGAAGTTATAAGACGTCTTCAGACACGCTGAGAATTATGCAAAAGAATTTTTTGAGTACAGACAAAACGAATTTTAGTGTGAACGAGTTATTGCCTCAATTTTCTGAACCTCTGGATCCCGAGTTACTTGCTAAGCATTTGGATTGGCTGGTGGAAATTGGGGTTCTGGAAAAAAACCGAGAGGATAAAAAAGTCTTCTATAGATTAAGTCCGCTTTCTAAAAGTGCCATGGGAGAAGGAAACGACGTCGTGGCGTTTCTTTATCAGCCTTTGCGGAACAAATATTTTTACGGCGAATATTATCGCTATGCCAAGGGAACTCGCCGGATTCTTGAGCGAGTATTCGAGGCATTAGCCGATTCGGTTCAGCCTGCGAAATATAGTGATGAAGAGCTCGAGAATTCCAAATTTTCGATTCGTCGTCAGGACGAGGGTTTGATTCCCAAGTCCACGCCTGAGATTCATGTTCGAGTAGGCCAAGATCCGGCTAAAGTTATCCATAGTACGCAAATCATCCTGGATATGTTTCAACTTTCGGTTGAAAAGGGTTTACCGGTAAGCGCAGCGCTTCTCGAAGCGGCTAGAAGTTTTATTCAAACCCATAAGATTGAATTGAATGACAATCGGCGCGAACAATTTTTATCTCTTTTGCGCTTAAGAGGCAACAAATCTTACGCTATTCGAGTCATGCACGAGATCGGATTGCTCGAGCAATTTTTGCCTGCGTTCAAAAACCTGCATCATTTGTATCCAAATTTTGACAGTCGTCATCGACGCTCTGTGGAGGCCCATACTTTAGATGTGTTTGATTTTGGAGAGGTGCTGCTGACGGGCGATTCGGCTCAATTGCCGCCGTCTCTTGCCGGGGCCGCGCAGGTTGCCGAAGAGTTAAAGAGTCATTCTGAAATCGAAGCATTACTAGTTATTTTTCACCTCGCTGAGCTTTTGCATGATGGAGCCAAAACATCAACGGGTGTCCAGCAAGAAGCGAGTCATCAAATTGTAGGAGCGGCACGTTTAGTGCCGGCCGAGCTCCAGCCTTTTGCCATGGGTCAGGATGCCGTGAATCTTATCCAATGGCTTGTCTGGCATCATCAGGAGCTCAATACCATTTATCGTAATATCAAAGAAGACCCCGATGCCCTCTATTCTCAAACGCGTCTCTTGATCGCCGATCCTCTTTTTTCACCGAATAACCTGCGGCTCCTTTATCTCTTTTCGATCGCAGACCGGATGGGAGTTGATTTTGAGGATCAGCAGCGTATTCCCGGATTGAAACCGGCTGTGAAGTTTTATGGGGATCCGGAGGAAGAGGAACTTAAAAGGGAGGACGTAGCAGAGTATCTTGTGGGGATCCATGACCTCTATCAAAAACTAATGGAAGTGGCTGAAAATAAAGAGAACCCGAAGGCGGTGGAAGCGATCGTCAACCGGTGGCGTCAGCAAGAAAAATCAGCGAACAAGAAAATCATCAATGGGCAGAAAGAAAAAGTTCGGGTCATTTTAAAAAATGCTGAAGACGATGTTGCAAGTCGTCAAATTCGGAATGCATTCAGTAAACACTGGCGAACATTGGGAGTTTCTGAGCAGGAGATGGTTTCGATGCAAGCCCAAATTTTAACAGGCATGCAGGAAAATTTCGACACACTCTTTGAAAAAATCATGGCCCTGTATCCCGTGAGCTCTCTTCGCCAAATAAGTCGCGTCAATTGGATGCAGGAAGAAATCATTGGCCGGATGATTTTCTTAAAACACTTGGAAATTCTGCAAGCGTCTAAACCTCCCGGCGTGCTTGTTCAGATTTCAACCGTGCAAATCGGAAGCCAACCGCTTACTCGGATTACGGTAGGCGTTGGGAAAGACGATATCGGAATCTTTTTAAGAATTACGTTCAAATTGGCGAAGCTTGGTTTCAACATTGTGACGGCGGATCCCCAGACAGATAAAAGCGGTTTGATTGTGGATCATTTTTATGGTTATGTTGAGGCGGGGCGGATGTCGGAAATGGAGCCTTTGGTCGCTAAGCAGAATCGAAGTCAGCTTTTGTTTGATTTCATGCCGGAGGCCCAAACCGAGGCAAGCGGTTTTTTTGCCTTTCAAAGACGGGTCACTCATGAGGTTCAGGAGGCGATTCGTAAAAAGATGACGGCGAAAGAAATATTAAGCCGTGACCCTCATGTTTCCTTTGATGTCTCTGGCAATAAAGTTTACCCCACGAAAATTACATTCAAACAACATCCTGATCGAAAAACAGTTACCATCATGAATCTGGAAACAAGCGATAGAACCGGATTGCTGGCGACTGTTCTGGCCGGAATCTCAGAAGGGTATGGGTTGAGTATCACCAATCGCCCCTCTGAAGGTTCGACATCGAACGCAGTCGGGACCTATGTCGATCGAGTCCGTGATCAATTTGAACTGAGTGCGACCGATCATCGCGGTCATCCCGCTCCCGTTTCTGCGAAACTCCAAACCCAAATAAAAAGTTTGCTGGGGCCTCTTTTGAACCAGCCAAAAATTTCGGGGGAGGATATTCTTGCGATGATTGAGCGTGCACAAGCCGAGCGCAAGAACCGCTCTGAGATTCGTCAGACGAAGACGGAGCAGAAGTCGAAGGAATCGGCCGCAAAAGAACTCATCCGTCAGGCGCTGGAAAGTGGAAAGGTTCCTGTTGCCAGTGAGGATCCGCGTCTTGGAAAGGTGGTCCGCGCCGATCAGTTGCTCGATGCAATGATCTCTGAAGAAAGCCGGGAAAAAGTTGCAGCGTATCTGATTTACAGCCTTTCATTTTCAGGTCAATCTGCCAATGCTTTTGAAGAAAAGAGAGATCCGCAAGAGCTTCTTCGGCATTTGCGCGATAACGTTGTCTTTGTTCTTTTAAATTCTGAGGGTCAAGTGGATGGCTATATTGAGGGGAGAGTTAAAAGGGAAACTCGATATGGAACGATTACCCTACAAGTTACGCGGCAGGATGACGACATTCGAGGCCGGGGAACCTTACTTTTTAACTTCTACTTTGACAACCTTCGAAAGGGAGGGGTCAAAACGCTTGAATGGACGGCGGACAATGATTCGGAGGGATGGTACACAAAGAGACAGGAGCCATTGAAGCGGCGAGGACGGTTAAATTTTAAATTTGATGAGGAATTGAGAGCTTTTACCGTTACCTTTAATCGGCCTCAACGGGAACGCTCGGAATTGCGCGGGGAAAAATATACACCGGAACCCGTGGGTGGAAGTGCGGATTTAGATAGCACGTTGGCTTTATTTCGGATCAATGCGCTTGAACTCCTCGGTGAAATTTTACCTTTCGAGGAAGTGCGCGCAGAAAATGCATTTCTGGGGCAAGGCTTTGAACTTCCTGAGGCGATCCGAAAGGAATGGCAAAACCGATATCAACATCTCCTGTCCATCTTAGGTCACGCCAATGCCGAAAAATTACATCGACCAGAAAGTGTTAGCATCGAGTCTCCCATGACTTTGAATCAGGCTCGTTTAACAATTGAGAGCTTCAGGCAAGGAGAGGATATTCAAAATAAAATTGTGCAGGATCTCGCCATCATTGAGCGCTTCATGAGAAAATTTGGTTTTAAGAATAAGGACTTTGGAATGGAAGACGTAGGCGGCGGCCAAACCCGCTCCGAAGTGCGGTCTGATGAAATTTTCCGGGCAATAGAGTCGAAGCGCCCAAACTCAAAACAGCTGGAGCGGATCTTTTCTTTGGGGGAAAAGAGGGGCTATGTGCTGATGGCGGGCAAGCACGGGTCGATCAATGGGCAATTCGAGCTGACCTATCGAATTTATACAAGAAAGAAGTTCGCGAAGACAGAAAAAAATAACCATCTAGGTATTTTGACTTTGATCATCAATCAGAATGGAATGCTTATTGATTATAAAATTGAATCAAAATCAGAAACAAAGAAATTGAGCGAAAATGCTAAGCGAGTCATCTCCGACTGGACAAAAAGCCTGGAGAATTACTATCTCCTTTTCCCGCCCTTTATAGCCACTCCCCAAACTCAGGGAGAAGATTTGCTGCCCGAAGAGGTCCAACGGGCAGCGGACGAAGTGGCGAGAGGATTAAACGCAAGGGGTATCCCTGAGAGGAAAACCCTAACTTTCCTTCAAGATTCGGCCTTACCCCTTTTACGGAATTCCGAGCCAGAGGGAATGGATGAGGCTGCAAGCCGCTTAGGAAATGATTCTCTTGCGTCCTCTCTTCAGAAGCTTAGCGCGGCGGTTCATGAAACCGGCGGAAAGGACTCAGACTTCAACGCCGCTCTGGAATATCTCAAACGTAAATTTGAAAAACTGGCCAAGGCTCGCGCTGAAGTCAGAACTGCACGGCCGAAGCAGGCGGAAAAACAAAAGAAGGCCGGTGTTTTTGTTGTAGCATCTGAAGTAGCCCCATGGATTCATCCAATCCGCAGTACCTTAAATGCTTTTATCCATCGCGGTACTTCTGCAAGGTTTGCGATCGGCCCCAAAAGGCCGTACCCTTATCGGGTCCGCTTTAGTCATTCTTCCTTTACGATTGAAAGTACGGTGGGAGTTGAGCCGCTAATAGTGACCGCAACGCTGGGACATGTCGAGACTCCGGAGGCGCGCACCTATCTAGCAAAGCTCTTTCAGAAAGTAGTCTATAAGCTTATGAGCCCGCCCAAAAGTGAGACACCGGCTCAGGCTTTAAAACGAATCGAAAGATTTATTTATCAGGAACTCGACAAGATTCCGGGGGAAGCCATTGTCGATTTCTCGGCGAGGTTTTTTAAAGAATTTCCAGGTGTAAATGCTTCGTCCAATCCCGTCGTTGTTAGGATCCCGAACCTTAAGAAGCGGGATGAAATGAATGAACTAGGGAGACCTTTTACCTATCGTTCGTTGCTGACGGCGGTATTTGATCGGCTGAAGGTGCCAGCCAAGACCCGAGAAGCTATTTTTGAAGCATTTCGAGTGAACGACGAAGCCAGGAATCACGAATTTGCTTTTAGTGTTGAAGTGCGTGACACGACGCAGCCTTCTTACTTGGATGAGCCGCTTCCTTTTTCAACGTCGTTTACACGTTTGCGTTCTGAAAAATACAAAACAGTTTATATCATTTCCTCATTGGGGGGATTTAGGCGCGAATCAGATCTTGAACTTTTAGGATCTCAGTTCCGACAGACGGAGTTTCCATTTGTGAAGAATCTGAAGCCTGAGCGTTCGGAAATTCGGCAGATTTCTTTTGCCGAGGCGGTTCATCTCGAAACCCGAGATCAAATCGCTGCTTTACTGAACCAAACGCCGGCACAGGTAGAAAAAAGTCTTCTTCGGAACGGCCAAGATCACATAGAACTGTTTCGAACCCAAATGCAGCAAGCAAAGGAGGAAGTTTTAAATGCGCTTAAGCCTTTCGAGACGCCTGCGGCGATTGCGGCGGAAGCGCCCCTTGCAATTCGGAGCGGGCTTGGAGAAATTTCTATCCTGAATTCGGGCGATGTTGACGCGACGATTGCGACGATCACAAATCGCATCGCAGGGGTCCCTGCTGAAAATAATGCCGTTCCTTCAGCCGTGGGTGCGTTGAATCAGGTCAAGGTCGGCGCGTTCAAGCAAGCGCTTAACGACCTCATCATGGGCTGGGTGAATACGGGTGAGCGCTTTGACTTTGGAATGAATCTTTCTGATAACCTCTCGGATTCAGCCCGCGCGGAGTTAATCGATGCCCTGCTGCCTTTTGCTCGGATCTTATCCAGTCTTACTCTTTTACGGGGAGGAAAGGCCGAGATCCTGGCGGACGATTGGAAAAATTTTCCTGCGCGGCGAGTTTTATCGGTTGATACAGCCAATCAGGTCGAAATTTTAGGAGACCAGATTGAAAAAGGACTCGGATTGGGTGAGAACCGCGTGTTTGCGCTCAATCAACCCTGGGGCGGCCTTGACGCACTTGATGTCTCCATTCGTGATCACATTCTGTCTGCGTTTGTAGAAAGCATTCCTCAGGAAGAACTTCGGAAATTGGCTTCCAGAGCAAGCGTTGCCGTTCTTTTTCTCATCGCCCAGCTTTCCGAGGTTGACCGATCGCTTCTTCGAAAAGATCCAAATGCGCTGAGCGCATTTCTCCTGAAACATGGGTTGGGGGATATTGCCGGCTCCTTCCAATTTGATCCCGAAGGCAACCTTTCGCTGGTTGCGGCCCGCTTTATCGAGGCCTTCCTCGAGCGCCAAGCCGTCTCCCGCGCCGCCTAAATCTTCAAAACACAGCTGACGGTGCCAGGCACCGTGCCTGGCACAGTTGTTTTTAAATAAAAATTTATATGGTAATTAAGAAATAATGTGCTAAGCTCATCCTATGCCGAGACCGCCAAGGACCCTAGTGCCCAATGCTTATTACCATGTTTACAATCGCGGGAGCCACAAGCAGGCGATTGTCCAAGACAACCGCGATCGCAAGACCTTTTTGGATATTTTGGGAAAGCTTGTTTCGACGCTCGACATTCACCTCTTTGCCTACTGCCTGATGAATAATCACTTCCATTTCTTTTTAAAAACTCCGCAAGGAAACCTAAATGAGTTGATGCATCAGTTTCAAACGCAGTATGTGCGATACTTCAACCTCCGATACGATTATGTCGGAAGTCTTTTCCAGGGTCGATACCGGAGCCGACTGGTTCAAGCGGATGTTTACGCCACTGTTTTAATTCGCTACATTCACCAGAATCCACTCGAAGCTGGTTTGGTAAGAAGCGTTATCGATTATGAATGGTCGAGTTATCCCTGTTACGTTGGAAAGTACCCGAGCTGGAGGTGGCTACAAACGGAGTGGGCCCTCTCACTTTTTGACCGTAACCGCAGGACAGCAGTTGAGATGTTTCAGAATTTTCATCACGAAAAAGGACCGGAACAAGAACGGCGTGAATTAAGTAGTTTTGCCCCAGTCCTAAGTATGCAATAACCTATGGGTGCCGGGTACGGGATTTGGCACTGATAGACCCGCTAACAAAACGCTGGCATTTAATTTGCAATTAGCTATTATCACGTCACTCATTTCTACAGAATTGTAACCCCTGACGGTGCCAGGCACGGTGCCTGGCACGGTTAGGTTTTATGTATAAGGATTATGATCATGAAGGATAAAAAACCGCTTTGGATTGCAGGGATTCTCCTGGGAACGGCGGTAGGCCTTAAGGCGGTGCAATTCAGCACCCCCCAAGTTATCTCCACGCTTGTATTCCTTACTGTCATCTGCGGCACGCTCTTTTATTGGCAGTTCCGCCTCTCCTTTGCCTTTGGAGGTCTTGCCGTCCTTCTAGCGACCAATTTGTTGGATGTGGAGCACGTGATTGAATTTGCCGGGCTCGACATTATTCTTTTTTTAGTCGGCATGATGACCTTGGTTGGGCACCTGGAAGAAAAACATTTTTTTGAATACCTGATTGCGCGGGTGATGGATGGTATCGGCCGCCACGCCTATAAGCTCATGGGGGTTTTAATGGCGCTGGCCGCGCTCTTCGCCGCCCTGGTGGATGAGGTGACTTCCATTCTTTTTATGATGTCGGCCATGTTCCATTTGGTGAAGCGCTACAAGGTGAATCCCGTTCCCTTTCTGCTCATGCTTGTCTTCACCACCAACATCGGAAGCGCCGCCACGGCCGTCGGAAATCCCATTGGGGTCATGATCGCTATGCGGGCGCATCTGACCTTCGCCGATTTCTTAAGGTGGGCCACGCCCATTGCCGTCCTTTGCCTTGCGATCACCATTCCGCTCTGCTTTTTATTGTTTGGCGCGAGCATCCGGGAGCTGGGTCAGAAAATGAAATCTGAGAAAAAAGAACTGGATGAAACCAAGCACATCGCCTTTAAAAAATCCGAGATCAGGATCTGCTGGATTCTTTTCCTGGCCACGGTTTTGGGCCTTGTGATTCACGCCCCCATCGAACAGATGCTTGGGCTTAAGAAGAATGCCATGCTGCTTGCGACCTCGCTTGGCGCCGGGGCGCTCGTGATCCTCTTAAATGCCCAGCAGGCGCGCGATTTTTTTACACGGCGGGTCGACTGGTGGACACTTTCCTTTTTTATGGCCCTCTTTGCCTCGGTCGGAACCCTTAAATATGTGGGCGTGACGGAACGCATCGCTCAAGCCATGCTCTCCGTCGGCCATCAGAATGAAACAGCGCTTTTAATTCTATTCACCTCCGCCATCAGTCTTTTGACGGGATTCATGGACAACGTCCTTGCGGTCGCCACCTTTATTCCGATTCTCTTTGAGCTTGAGAAGGCGGGTGTTTATGCCTTCCCTTTCTGGTGGGGGATGCTCTTCGGCGGGACGATGTTCGGCAACTTAACCGTGATCGGGAGCACGGCCAATATCGTGGCCATGGGGATGCTGGAGAAGGAATTCGGCCAGCACATCAAGTTTATGGAGTGGATGAAGCCGGGGATTATCGTTTCACTTGCCACGGTGGGTCTGGCGCTTTACCTGCTCTTGCTGCAGGCGCCCTTGATGCCGCGCTAATAAAAAATGTTGCAAGAGGTTGCTAGAGGTTGCAAGAAGTTTCAAGAGGTCACGTAACGTCTTGCAACCTTTTGCAACTTTTTGTAACCTCTTGTAACCTTCTAAAAGAGGGACAGCTTCACGTAGCGTTTCGGATTGGCCTTAAAATCCCGCAAAAGTTCCTTCAGGGCATCGGAGACTTCCGTAAGAGTGTTGTAGAGCTTTTCATCGTAGAAAATCTTCCCCAGGGTCCCTTCCTTTTGATTGACCGCAAGCAGCAATTTTTCCGTCTCGTTTAAAACCGTGGTGGTTTGCCGTAGCGCGGCATCAAAATCTGAGGCCCCGGCTCCCACCAGAGGGTCCCCTTCGGCCAGGGTGGCGGCGTCTTTGCTCCCCATCGAAATTTCCACATAGCGGTCTCCCAGCATGCCCTGCGTCTTTACGGAGGGCAGAGAATCTTCCTTCACGCGGTTGCGATGCTTGGCATTGATTAAGAGAACCGCTTCAATCAAATCCTCCTCGCTTTGCGCAAACCCGATGTCGCTGACCTTCCCGATCGTCATGCCGCCCATGGTCACGCCCGCGCCTTTTTTGAGGCCGCCCACATCCTTCATGAGCGCCTTCATCGCATAGGGCTTGCCGAAGAGAAGCCCCTTGTCTCCGCCCGCCAGGGTCACGCCGGCAATGAGAAAAAAGAGGGCTAGAAATGCGATCAGGCCGACCCGAACGTCAGCCCATTTTTTTTGGTCGTCATAGGGGTTCATCTCAATCTCCTTTTAGGTTTATAGGGAACTGACCATGGCGGGGTCAAGAAAGGCCCGCACCCGCAAGTCTTTTTCGTTTTTCAGAGCTTCCGGTGAGCCCTGAAAGATAAATTTTCCTTCGTGCAGCATGACAATCGAATCTCCGAGCCGGATGGCGCTTCCCACATCGTGCGTGACAATGAGCAGGGTGGCCTTGCGCTCCTTTAATTTTAAGATGAGCTGCTCGGTGTTGTAGAGATTGACCGGATCGAGACCAACCGTCGGCTCATCAAAAAGAAAGATCTCAGGGTCCGGGGCAAGCGCCCTGGCGATGGCCACCCGTTTTTTCATGCCGCCCGAAAGCTGCGAGGGCCTGAGCTTGGCGGCGCCTTTCAGGCCCACGAAGGTGAGGACCTCCTCGACGCGGCCCTCGATTTTTTGCCGGTTGGAAAAAAAGTCGTGCTCCCGCAAGCGGTAGCTTACGTTTTCGCCCACGCTCATGGAATCAAAGAGGGCGCCTCCTTGAAAGACCATGGCCATCTTCAGGCGGTAAGGGATAAGGTGCGATTCATCGAGTTGGGAGATGTCCACGCCTTCAATCAAAACCTGTCCCGTCCTGGGTTTGAGAAGTCCCAGGACGCATTTTAGGATCGTGCTTTTTCCCACACCGCTTGGTCCTAAAACAATCTTAGTTTCACCCCTTTGGACTTCCAGGTTCGCTTTACACACCACGTCTTCGCCCCCGTAGCTTAAGCTTACGCCCTGGAGGTGAATTAAAGGAAGCTGGGGAAGAGAGGTGGCGGTCATCTTACCACCAGGTGGAGATAAAAATCTTGGTGAGGATAAAATCAACCGCCAGGATTGAAATGGAAGAGAAAACCACCGCCCTTGTCGTGGCCTCTCCTACGGCGCTCGAGCCGTAGGAACTTCTCATACCGGCGTAGCAGGCCACCGCGCCGATAATAAATCCAAAACAGGTAGCCTTCACGATTCCGCCGAGAATAAATGCCGGTGTTAAGACTTCCAGCACAGACTCCCAGTAAAAAGTGGATGTAATCTGCACGATGTAACGAGCGATGACCCAGCCGCCGAGAAAGGCCACCATATCGCAAAGCGTGGTGAGAATGGGCATCATCACGGTGCAGGCCACGAGGCGCGGCTCGACCAATTTCTTGATAGGATCGCTTCCTTCGGCGCGCAGGGCATCGATTTGTTCACCAATGATCATCGAGGATAGTTCCGCCGCAATGGCCGAACCGGCACGCGCCGCCACCATCATGGCAGAGAGCACGGGCCCGAGCTCGCGGATCACGGTCGTCCCAATGGGCCTTCCGATATACGAGGTGGCTCCGATATTACGCAGCTCCACAATGCTTTGGAGTGCCAGCACAAGCCCCATAAAAAGGCCGGTCAAGGTGACGATAGGAAGCGAGCCGATCCCGAGGGCATCCATTTGATAAAGGGTAATGGTTCTTTTATAAGGAGGAGAAACGGCTGAGAGCACCGCCCGTCCGGTGAAGCGGGTGATGGAGCCGAGCTCTGCAAAAAAGTTCCAAATCCTCAAGAAAGGGCTTTGAATGAAGGGGAAACCGAACGGTTTCATGGGGTTCTCATGTGATGATTATGTATCGTTCTCTTTAGCCCCTTGCCTTAATCCTTATTTGACCTGTAAAAATTCCTTTTTCGTTCCTTAATTTAAGGTAAAATACGCATCCCTTTTTCCAAGATCAAACCAGGAGAATGCAATGAATAGAACTTCATCATGGTTCACCCTTTGCGCCTGTTTAGTGCTTTGTCCCTCTTTATGGGCCGCCACCTACCAGATCGATACCGATCACACCTCCGTTTCTTTTAAAATCCGCCACCTTCTGTCCTATACCCAGGGTCAATTCGATCAGTTTGAGGGCGCCTTCGATTACGATCCCGAGCAGCCGGAAAGTTGGAAGGTGGAGGCCACGATCCAGGCGGCCAGCATCAACACCCGTGTTGAGGCGCGCGATAAACACCTGCGATCCGCCGATTTCTTTGATGCGGAGGAGTTCCCCACGCTTACCTTCAAAAGTACGCAGGTGTCGGACGTGACTCCAACAAGCGCCAAGCTTCACGGCAGCCTCATGATTCATGGGGTGGAAAAGCCTGCGGTGTTCGATCTTGAAATTCTGGGGGTAGCCAACGACCCCTGGGGCAACACGCGTGCGGCTTTCAGCGCCACCACAACGATCAACCGCAAGGATTTTGGCCTGACGTGGAATAAGTCCCTTGAAACAGGCCAGCTCTTAGTAGGGGAAGAAGTCAAAATATCCCTCGAAGTGGAAGGGCTTTTGCAAGAAACCGTTTAAACCAACAAAAAAAAGGAGAATCAAGTATGGATAAGAAAAGTAAGAAAAAAATGCTGCTTGCCGCATCCGTGGCGGGCCTTCTCGCTATGACCGGAACTATTTCCTCTCAAGCGGTTTATGCGGCCGATGTGGCCTGTGCCGGTGTCAACGCCTGCAAAGGGATGGGGGACTGCGGCGGCAAGGGCAGTTCCTGCGCAGGGAAGAATGCTTGCAAGGGTCAGGGCTGGGTGAGTGTTCCTACCCAAGATCTTTGCAAAAAAATCGGCGGGACCCTTACCGAGCCGATGGCTCATTAATCATTAAATCAACACTTCAAAAGTTAAAATGAAATAGATGTGTCCTCCCGCTCCGGGCGTAGAATCCAGGAGGTGGCAAGTCAGTAGTTAACCTAAGGAGGACACATCTATTTCATTTTAACTTTTGGTTTATGTATCTTATGGAAACAAACCCTGAAATTCATTCTCTTGGTTGCGGCGCGGGACTGCGCCCCCAGCATTATCCCGACATTCTCGATCAATGGCCGGCCGTGGACTGGTTGGAGGCCATTTCGGAGAATTACATGGACACAGGCGGCCGTCCGCTTAAAGTCCTGAAAAAAATCCGTGAGCATTACCCGCTAGCCCTGCACGGAACCTCGTTATCCATTGGCTCCGCGGATCCCCTCGATGCGACTTATCTGGAACGCCTCAAAAAACTGGCGGATCGTGTGGACCCTGTGATCGTTTCAGATCACCTTTGCTGGTCCAGTGTGGGAGGAAAGGTGCTGCACGATCTTTTGCCGCTCCCCTTTACGGAAGAATCATTGTCCCACGTGGCGTCACGCATCGGGAAGGTGCAAGATTATTTGGATCGCCGCATCTTGATTGAGAATGTGTCGACCTATGTGACTTACCGCCACTCGGTGATGCCCGAGTGGGAATTTTTGAGGGAAGCGGCGCGGCGCTCCGGCTGTGGGATCCTGCTTGATCTTAATAATATTTATGTCAACGCTAAGAATCATGGATTTGATCCCATGGAATATATAAAAAATATCCCGGCGGAACTTGTCGGGCAGTTTCACTTAGCGGGCCACACGGATATGGGAAGCTTTCTTTTTGATACGCATAGCAGCGCGGTGATCGACCCTGTTTGGAATCTTTATCGCGAGGCCCTTAAAATCTTTGGGCCCGTTTCTACTTTGATTGAGTGGGACGAAGATATTCCGCCCTTCCGGAGATTGCTGGAAGAAGTCGGGAAGGCGAAGAAAATTTACGCGGATGGAGACGGACGCCGACGGTACCTGGCTCCATTAGCATGTCAAAAAGCAGAGGGGGTCGGGCACCTCAGTGCGGTGCCTGACCCCATTAGCTTTTCCGACGTGGAAACTTGGATCCAAAAACGCATTCAGCCGGCGACGAGCCATACGATGAAGGATCCCGAATTTTTAAATCCTCAGGGCGGTGTGAGCGGGACGGAGCGCATGAGTGTGTATGCCAATGGCTACCTCACCCGGATCGAGGAGTCCTTAAAGGAAGTCTACGAGGCCATTCGCTCCGCCATCGCTCCCGAGGCCTTTCATGAGTTAAGTCTGGCTTATGCAAAAAAGCACCCCTCGTCACACTACAATTTAAACTTTGCGGGCAGACATTTACCCGATTTTCTAAAGGCCTATTGTGTCACGGCAAAGGATGCATGCAATGACGAGTATCCTTTTTTGCGGGATTTAGCCGAGCTTGAATGGCGGATTTGGACGGCCTTTCACGCCTTCCAAGAGTCACCCATGGATCGCGGTGGTCTTGCTCAAATACCTCAAGAAAGCTGGAGTGAGATCCGACTCTATTTTCAACCCTCGGTGTTGCTTTGGGCCTCGAAGTGGCCGGTGTTAGATCTTTGGCTTGCGAGAAAAAAGGGTGTTAGTGGCCAATCGCGCCTGACGCCTTCCAGTGAATATCTCCTCATTGCCCGCCGGGATCTTGAGGTGCGATGTGAACGATTAGGCCAGGAACAATACGAATTTTTAAGCGCCCTGATAGATGGCAAAACGCTAGGCGAGGCCTGTGAGCGGTTAAATGATTTAATGGGGGATCAGGAATTTCCGGTAAGTGAGTGGTTCGGCGGTTGGGTTCAAGATGGACTCATTACGCGATGCGAGGTGGTGAGTGTCTGTTAAACGTGTCATCCTGACGTTCTGGATTCTTTTTGCGTTGTTTGTGAATCTGACGCACATCTTTGCAGAGGATCTACGGCTCGAGGGCGTTGTCTATGACAGCGCAAACCCGAAGGAGTCACTTGCTGTTCTAAACGGGGAATTTGTCAAGGCGGGAGAGAAGGTAGGGGATTATAAGGTCGTGAAGGTGGAGCCTCAATCAGCCCTCCTTATTCATGCCACCACAGGAGAAGAACGCCTGCTTGATGTTTCGGCGAAGTCTGCTCAACCAAAGCCTGAGGGAGCCATCGACTCATCTTCCCCCGCGGCCAACGGCCCGGCTCCCGGCACCCCAGTGCCCGGCATTCTTAAACAGCTTCCCGGGGGAGAGCTTAAGAATAAGCTGGGGCAGCTTTTGTCGGCCCCGGGTGAGCTTGTCAACCAGTTCTGGGAGAGGAAGGCTTTGCAGGACCTTGCCACCCTTCACAACGCCTGCGTGAATTATTACAATAAAAAAAATGCGCATCCCATGAATTTTCAGGAATTGATCGCAGCCAATTTGCTGGCCTCATCTTTTTCGAGCGGTGTTAAGATGAAATATAGGTTCTATCTCATCAGGCCTCCTGACCCCGCTGAGTTTGGTATTCATGCCGATCCCCTGGAGCCTCAATCGGGAATGCATTATTTTTTTGTGGGAACGGATGCCGTAATGCGTGAGGCCAAGGATAAATCGGCAAATAGCTTAAGCCCGCCGGCGGATTATTAGAGGAGCTTATGGGGATTAAGAAAAGCGAAGATCATTTGGTGTGGGTGGATATGGAGATGACGGGCCTTGATCCGGAAAAAGAGAGGATCATTGAAATCGCCACTATTGTGACCAAAAATGATCTGGAAATCATTGCCGAAGGACCTGACCTTGTCATTCATCAGAGCGAGGAGATTCTCGAGGCCATGGGTTCCTGGAATCAGAAGCAGCATAAAAAATCGGGCCTCCTCGAGGAAGTCAGGAATTCAAAAATGACGGTAAGAAAAGCGGAAACGCTCACGCTTAACTTTATCAGGAGGTATTGCCTGCCCGGCAAATCGCTTCTTTGCGGCAATGCCGTGCATCACGACCGGCGATTTATGATCAAATACATGCCGCGCCTGCACGGGTTTCTTCATTACCGGCATATCGATGTGAGCTCCGTCAAAGAGCTCGCCAAGCGCTGGTACCTCAAGGATCCCAACCAGCCCAAAAAGAAAAATGGGCACCGCGCGCTTTCAGACATCCGCGAATCGATCGAGGAACTCCGCTATTACCGCCAAAGGTATTTTCGTCCCTTTTCGGAAGTAAAATGATTCGGATCGTGAAGAGAGGTTTGGTTTTTGCTATTCTCATTTCCGGTTTGGCGTGCGGACCGAAATATCAGGTCAAATGGGAACCTTACACGCCGGAAGGGATGGCCGAGGCGAGAAAATCGGGTCGGCCTGTTTTGGCCTATTTTTATGCGGCCTGGTGCCCGCCCTGCTATAAACTGAAGGAGAAGACCTTTTCGGATCTTCGTGTCATCGAAGCCCTCGAGCTTTTCCGGCGAATTAAAGTCGATATGTCTTACCGGGAATCCAAACGGGTGAGGGCCGTGTCGGCTGAATTTGGTATTGATGGGCTGCCCACGATTCTTTTTATGGATGCCAACGGAAATCCCGTCGAGACCTTCCGTTTTCGGGGCTTTATCCCGGCCGAGGAATTTTTGCAAAATGTCGAGCGTTTTAAAAAGGAATTTTTAACCTGAGGTTTATGCAAAATTTATTAAGCGCAAAAAATAAAACATTCCTCGAGGGGCTGACGAGCCGATTTCATTTTACGCGTGAGGAAAAAAGACTGCTCACCGAATGGTCACGCGATCTTGAAATGTGGCGCGAGGAGGGATTGGAAACAAGGTGCCGGCGGCTTACGGAACAAATGTCCTCCGTCTGGGACGCCCCCCAGCGGAAGCATTGGCTCTTTGATGCGTTGCGCCGCGAAATCGATCAGCTGAAAAAAGAACCTAAATCTTATGGAGAGAATTTTGCCCCAAGGCCGGTCCCGCCCGCGCTGAAGATTAAAGTGGCACAATCCGAGAAGGAAATCTTTGGCGATTGCCCCGTCGCTTCCCCTAAAACCGTCTGCTGCAATCTTAAAACCATTGATGCCGTCGAAAACTGCGGCTTCGGCTGCAGCTATTGCACCATCCAAACCTTCTATGGCGATGCGGTTGTCTTCGATCAGGATTTTGGCAAAAAACTGAAGGCCCTTAGGCTCGATTCCAACCGTTTTTATCACATCGGGACGGGCCAATCTTCCGATTCGCTTCTCTGGGGCAATCGCAACGGCATTTTGGATGATTTGTGCGAGTTTGCCGAGGCCCACCCTAACATTTTGCTGGAACTTAAAACAAAATCGGCCAATATCGGCTACTTTTTAGAGCGCAAGACGCCCCGCAATTTGGTGCTTAGCTGGAGTCTCAATACGGATACCATCGTCAATGCAGAGGAGCATTTTACGGCAAGCCTGGCCAAGCGCCTGGAAGCTGCGAGGAAGGCTGCGGATCGCGGGATTCGTGTCGCTTTTCATTTTCACCCTATGGTTTATTATCAGGGTTGGGAGGAAGATTACCCCGGGCTTGCGCGTCAAATCCAGCGGCTCTTTTCACCCGAGGAGGTCATCTTTATTTCCCTGGGCTCTGTCACGCTGATTAAACCCGTGATCCGGGAGATCCGCAAAAAACCGCACGCCACAAAGATCCTTCAAATGGAGCTTGTTCCGGACCCCCACGGCAAACTGACTTATCCCGATGCCGTGAAGATTGCTCTTTTCAAAGGGCTTTACGGGGCCTTTCAGCCCTGGCAGGAGTCGGTTTATTTCTACCTTTGTATGGAAAGGGCCGAGATTTGGGATGTTGTCTTCGGCTGGCATTACCCCACGAACGAGCTCTTCGAATCTGATTTCGGCGCTAAGACGATGCCCAAACTCAGAGCGTTTTCCGGGGTGAATGAATTCATCGGGCTAAAAATAGACGATAAAAAATTAATATTGACACGGGCGGGGGATTCTGGCAGACTCCCGCCTCAGTAAGCAGTCATAGGAGAAATCGTATTAGGTCGCAAGCCGAACATTTCGCCTTGCGATTTTTTGTTTTACGGACCTTATGCCTTACTAATGATGAAGGAAAGGAGACCCAGTCATGCCAACAGGAACAGTGAAGTGGTTTAACAACACCAAGGGTTATGGTTTCATTGCCCGTGATAATGGCGGCGATGTGTTTGTACATCAAACCGCGATTACCGGCGACGGATACCGATCTTTAGATGAAGGCCAAAAGGTCCAGTTTGAAGTCACCCGTGGCCCCAAAGGGGAACAGGCGACGAACGTCACCAAGATATAAACTCCCGCAAAACGAAAAAGCCCGGCCGTCAAAAGCCGGGCTTTTTCTTTCTTCCGATCCTTGCCAACCCAACCTCTCTTCGCTATCATGAGTCCTTCTTCGTCGGTATGTCATCCCGGCCTCCGAGCCGGGATCCATGGATTCCGGCTTTCGCCGGAATGACAGCCCATAACCAGATTCAATGATCAATCTCGGATCAAAAAATGAAAAGTTTATGGAATGAAAAAGAGGCAAAGGCGTTCAAGCGCGATCCGCTGGCGCTGAGAGTTTACACCTCCCGCCTTTTAGGCCGAGAGAGCGACCTTGTCCTTCATGGAGGCGGCAACACCTCGGTCAAAGCAAAGGTTAGAAATCTATTCGGTGAAACGGAAGAAGTCCTCCACGTCAAAGGAAGCGGCTCGAACTTGGAGACGATCGATGCTTCGGGTTTTGCCCCGGTTCGGATGGACGCCCTCCTCAAAATGGCGAAGCTTAAAACCTTAAGCGACCCGGACATGGTGAAGGGCCAGCGTGCGGCCATGATCGATCCCTACGCCCCCAACCCATCGGTGGAAGCCATTCTTCACGCCATCATTCCTTTTCAATATGTCGATCACACGCACGCCGATGCCGTCATTACGATCTCTAATTCTCCTCAGGGCGAAGCGCGAATGAAAGAAATCTATGGAAGGCGCGTTTTGATTGTCCCTTATGTGATGCCGGGGTTTGTCCTTGCCCGCAAAGTTTATGAGATGACGAAGGGTCTTGAGTGGAAGAAGTTGGAAGGTATGGTCCTCATGAACCACGGGATTTTTTCATTCGCTGAAGATGCCAAGACGAGCTACGAACGAATGATTCGGCTGGTGAGCCAGGCCGAAGATTATTTGCGGGAAAAAGGCGCCCGCGTTACCTCTAAAAGCTCGAAATCTAAAATCGATTTATTAGAACTCGCGAAAATCAGACAAGCGGTTTCAAAAATCAAAAATGCCCCGATGCTGGCTGTCTCTGACTCAAGCGATGAAGCCGTCAGCTTTTCGGCCCTAAAAAATGTTGCCCAGATTGCCGCGCGCGGGCCGATGACACCTGATCACATCATTCGAACCAAAAGAGTTCCCGTCATTCTTGGGAAAAACCCCGCCGAGGCCGTTTCGAAATACGCGGACGATTATCGCCGCTATTTTAAACGCTATGCCACCAACGGTTTAAATTCTCTTGATCCCGCTCCGCGTCTTGCCGTATGGCCAGGCCGCGGGCTCGTGAGCTTCGGTCGAAACCTGGATGAAACTAAAATCATAAGCGACATTGCCCGTCATACGATTCGCGTCATTCAACAGGCGGAGGCGCTTGGGGGTTGGAAGCCTTTAGGAGAAAAAGAGCTTTTTGAGGTGGAATATTGGGATCTCGAGCAGGCGAAATTAAAAAAGGGGAAGAAGGAATCTGCGCTTCAAGGCAAGATCGCCCTTGTCACAGGTGCGGCAAGCGGCATCGGAGCGGCAACCCTCGATGCCCTCCACCAAGAGGGGGCAGTGGTTGCGGGTTTTGACATTGATCCTAAAATTAATTTATTAAATAAGCGTGCCGGCTTTTATGGCGCGCTCTGTGATTTAAGAGACGCGAAGGCTGTCCGCGAGGCGCTTGAAAAAGTAATTCGGCGTTTCGGGGGATTGGATATTCTCGTCAGCAACGCCGGAATTTTTCCGCCGAGCGCGGACATTGCTGAGATGAAATCTGTTACATGGGATGCGAGTCTTGAGATCAATCTCACCTCGCATGAAAGAGTGATCCAGGCCTCGATTCCTTATCTTAAGCTCGGCTGGGATCCCAGAATCGTGATTGTGGGCTCTAAAAACGTGCCGGCTCCCGGGCCCGGGGCTTCAGCCTATTCTGTCGCCAAGGCGGGGCTCACGCAGCTTGGCCGCGTCGCTGCCCTCGAGCTTGCTGCAAAAGGGATTCGAGTGAATATGGTTCATCCCAACCAAGTATTCGACACCGCCATCTGGACCCCCGAGATTCTAAAAACGCGGGCGCAAAAATACGGTGTGAGTGTCGAGGAATATAAAACAAGCAATCTTCTTAAAACAGAAATCACCTCGCGCGACGTGGCCCATTTAATCCTCGCCATGCTCGGCCCCGCCTTTGCCAAAACCACCGGTGCCCAGGTTCCCATCGACGGCGGCAATGAGCGGGTCATTTGAAATGAGGTTTTAATATGAGCAAAGTTCTTCTCCAAACCTTCGGATGACCGCTGGACGTGCGTTTACACCCTCCTTTGTGAAATCCTGAGAAAGCTGTATCTTTAAAATCCGCAAGCTAAAATAAAGCTTCGACTGCGAAAAGCAATGTGCATATTTTGCACATACTCTTGCAGAAGTACATTCCAAGCGCAGCAAATAGCAGAAAATGTTATCTAATGCGAATTCGATGTACTGGGGGCCTTCAAAATACTAGCTATAGCTTGTTTAAGATTCGTTTTCAAAGGGGAACCCGACTTAAAACAAGCTCCCGCTTGTCGCCTTCACCCTTTTGCTGCCGTTAACCGCTGTTTCAAATTATGAGTTGAAATTGACGTATAAGTCAATTATACTTCATAATATGAAACCTATAACCCATCCCTTACAGATGCGAGAGGTCTTTCACCTGGAGTTTCTCCGCTGGTTTGCGAGGAAACTTGAAGCGGACCGCTATGTCCTGAAAGGCGGCGTCAATTTAAGGCTCTTTTTCAAAAGTATCCGCTATTCGGAAGACATGGATATCGATATCCAAGGTGCCCGGGTCGACAAGATCAAAAAAAATGTCATGGAAATTTTAGAAGCGCGCGGTTTCTCGGACAGCCTCAAATCTTTCGGGATTGAAAGGATTCTTGCTCCGGACCTCGCAAAAGCCAAGCAGACCGAAACCACGCAGCGGTTTAAGATCCACCTGTTGACAACAGGAGGGGAAGACCTCTTCACCAAAGTTGAATTTTCAAGGCGGGGACTGAAAGGGTCCCAGGTCGTGGAGCCGGTATCCAACGAAATCCTGCGCGCTTATAAAATGGCGCCTTTACTGGTGCCGCATTATGATGCGGCCTCGGCTGTGGCGCAGAAAATTCAGGCACTGGCACAAAGGACGGTGCTGCAGGCCCGCGATATCTTTGATCTGTTTGTCCTTAGTTCCCAATACGAGGGGGCAGGTCGGGACAAGCTGCAAGTGAGCGGCGCAGTCCTTAAAACCGCCCATGACAATATTTTTCTGATTGAATATCCACGATTCCGGGACACGGTGGTTGCCTATCTTGGAGCGGAGGATCAAAAGGCTTATTCATCGCCCACGGCATGGGACAAAATCAAACTTCAAACCGCCCATTTTCTTGAAGGGTTCAGGCATGAAAACAAATAGACGGCAGGATATCATGGTCTTCATAAAAAAAATAGGACGGCCTGTCTTTACAACCCATGAACTGACGGCAATCTCCGGGAAATCAGCGTCTACGGTCGTTCACTCCCTAAGGCGCTTGGTCAGACAGGGACTGCTCATGAAAATATACCGGGGTGTATGGGCGGAGCCGGGAACCCGGACCATTTCTCCGTTTGAAATCATTCCTTATTTATTCCCGCGCCAGCGTGTCTATGTCTCGTTTATTACCGCACTTCATTTGCATGGAATCGTGGAACAGATTCCCCAAGTGATAACCCTGGTCTCTACCGCTCATACAAGCACCCTTCGCACCAAGGCAGGTGTGTTTTCGGTGCATCAGATTGCCCCCGCACTTTTTGACGGATTTGACTGGTATAAGGGGGAAGGGCATTTTCTGATTGCGGAACCGGAAAAAGCGTTAATCGATAGTTTATACCTGTCGAGCCGGAAGAAAAAGCAGTTTGGCTCCTTCCCGGAACTCGACTTCCCGCCGGAATTCAGCTTCAAAAAGGCGGTCTGGTGGGCCGAGCGTATCCCAGAGAAAAACATACGTTTGTACGTCCTGGAGAAGCTCAAAGCAATAGAGGCATCCGTAAAAAATAAACGGAATTAGTTGACACTCGGTTATCAAGTAAAATAATAGGAGGCGCGCTCGTGGACGATTTTAAAAAAAGATTTTGTTTTTCATAACATACTGATCTTCCCCCGAAAAAGTGGACACAACGAAGAGTTGGTGGCAGCATGAAAGCCGACTCAAAACTGAGAGGTGTCCAATGCAGGGAGAAACCGGTAAAAAGAAGCGTTTTGACAGGGATTTTAAAATCTCAACGGTCAAAATGGTCACGGAAGGCGGCCATAAGGCTTCGGAGGTGGCAAGAAGCCTGGGGATTCACCCCCAGC
>CAYJSI010000025.1:0-32353 GCA_964373045.1 uncultured bacterium | reverse complement strand
CCGTAATGGCCCACATCGCAAGCTGATCCCACGGCAAAAGGTATCCGGTAAAGCTTAAGAGCATAGTCAGAACTAACAAGGTCACACCAATCACCCAGTTAAATTCACGCGGCGGTTTGTAGGAACCCGTCATAAAGACACGGAACATGTGAAGCCAAACCGTGATGATCATGGCGTGGGCACCCCAGCGGTGAAGCTCACGCATGATGCCGAAAGGAACGTGTTCGCGCATGGCCAAGATATCGTTATAGGCATATTCCACGGTCGGCCGGTAATAGAACATAAGAAGAATGCCGCTGACCACGAGTGTGAGAAACACGAAAAACGATAGCCCGCCCGCGCACCACGTGAACCCAAACCGGGCGCCGGACTTACGGACCTTTACGGGATGAAGATGAAAGAAAACGTTGGTGAGCACCGTAAGCGCCCGGTCACGCTCGTCATCGGAGTAACCGTGGCGAAACATGGACTTCCCCACCTGGGTTTTGAGGCGGAAATCCTTAAAACTGAAAGAGGGCAGTTTTATTTTCTTCAGAAGACCTGCCAGAGATTTTTTCTTTGGTTCCATCATAAATCTGGCCTCCAACTGGTTGTAGGAGCACGGCGCGCCGTGCCCCTACGGCAAAAATTTAACACGGGTGCGCCCCTACATCATTTACGGCACCAGCACCGTCGGTGCCTGGCCCCGTAACCGTTACAACGTTAAAAAACTCTCCGGGTTATTCCACTCCCCTTTTTCCTGTTGAAATTTTTTGCTCTTATCAATCAAGATTTGACCGTCTTCCGCCAATGAAATGCGAAAACGTTCAAGGGGGCGGGGAGCGGGGCCTTCGAAATTGATGCCTGTTTTAAAAAAGCCGCTTCCATGGCACGGGCATTTAAACTTTTGTTCGGTTTCAAGCCAGCCCGGCGTGCATCCGAGATGAGTGCAGGTCGTTGACAGGGCGTAAATCCCTTCGTTGGTGCGCACCACCCAGGCGCTGAATTTTTCCTTCCACCGCTCATCCACTTTCCCACTTTCATAGGTATCTGGAAATCCCGCCTTAAAAGAGGTCTTGGGCTCAAAGAGAACATTGGGAAACATAAAACGCAGCACGGTGGAGAGTGCCGCGCCGGTTGAAAGGGCAAAAGCAGTCCAGGCAAGTCCGAGCCAGGTGAATAGAAAATGACGGCGCTCGGGTGAGGCGGGGGTGCCTGAGGTTTTTGGGACCGGTTTGGGAGGTTCCGTCGGCTTTGAGGTCGGTGCTGCTTCGCTCACTTGTGATTCCTTCGCTTTTTACTGCTGGATCTTTAAGAACAGCGCTAGCTATTTTTTTGATATTCGATTGCTTCGATCGCGGCCTGACGCACCTTTAAGTTAGGGTCATGCTCCGCGACTTGATGTAAAACTGCCAGGGATTCCTCCTTACGAAGGAGGGCAACCCCTTTTGCTGCATTCATCATAATGGCTTCGGCGGCATCATTTGAAATACCTTCGTAAGCCACTAAGATATTCCGATCCAGCATTTTAAGAAGGACCTGGTAGCCCGCATCGTTTCCGAGCCGCGCAAGGGCAAGCGCCGCATTCCATCGGACGTCGCGAACCGGATCCTCGAGAAGCGGCGTGAGCGGATCGACGGCCCTGACATCGCCTAAGACCCCCAAGATATAGGCGGCGGTTTTTCTGAGTTCCGCCTGTTCCTTGGCCAGGAAGGGAAGTATCTGATCATAAACCTCGCCTGCTCGCTTCACCCCAAGGGCCCAGAGGAGGTGAAGCTGGACGTCTGTGTCTTCTTCCTTTTCAAGGCTTGCCACAAGCGCCGGGATCACTTCCGGCTCGCTAAATTTACTTAGGGCAAGGGCCATATACGAGCGAGTCTTGGCATCGTACTCGGCCGCGTCCTGCAAAATATGAATAACTTCCTTCATCACGCCCGACTGGCGGATCATGCCGCGGCCTTGATTGAGCTCATTAGAAAGTTCAAAGGCCTTTTGCCAGCGCTTACTGGGCGACCCGGCTTTGATGGCAGTGATGAGAGATTCGGGAGTTTCCGATTCGCGCGTGAGTAAAACGACAGTACAAAGAAGCACTGCCATTCCGACTGCAATCAGAAGAGGGAAGACGAAAAGTCCGTAAAATAATTTTCTTCCCGAATCCTTTGAGCTTGCGGAATTTACCATGTTTTCCCCCATCAATCAAGAATGGAGCGTGGCTCGATATCTTATCATGGCCCATCCCATGAGCGCGAGGTCGGCAAGCGCAACAGCCCCCACATAAAAAACACCGCCGCCTCCGAATCCATAGCTGTGCAGTCCCGCAGCCAGAACAAAATTGACTCCGTACCAGGCCATGACAATCCCAAGAAAGGCAACCACCGAACCCACCGCAAGGGTAAAGGGGGTGAGCCACCCCATAAGGCGTCCATGCAAAACAGTGAGATAACCCAACAGGGCAATGAGGGCCCAGGTTTCCTTAGGATCCCAGCCCCAGAAGCGGCCCCAGGAATAATTGGCCCAGACCCCGCCCAGCACGGTTCCTGCGGCAAGCAAAATCACTCCCACTTGAAGAGTTCGGTAAAGATATTGGGCAAGCTCAAGCTGCCTTTCTGTTTTCTGAGGAGTCAAAACAAAATTAAAAACAATTCCATGCCCAAGACCCCAGGCCAGGGCAAAGGCCCCGTAACTTAATGTAATGGTCAGCACATGCACCGTGAGCCATAAATTGCTCCTTAAGACAGGAACAAGCGGGCCGATCGTAGGATCCAGCAACACGGGAAAACCCTCGGCAAGAATCAGGGCAAGCGCGGCGACAAGTGAAGAAGTGGTGGCAATAAAAGGGGCGCGGTAAACGGCAAAGAGAATGATCGAAAAAAAGGCGGCCGCCCAGGAGACCCAGACAATGGATTCGTACATATTCGTCACGGGAGGGCGCCCGGCAATCATACAGCGAAGATAAAAACCGTAGGAGTGCATGAGAAACCCGGCGAGGAAAAAAAGAATCGGAACGATTTGAATAACGGGATGTAGGGGCACAGCCCCTACGAACAAAATCATCGCGATGAGTAAAAGGGCGCTCGCCAAATAAAATTTCCACGTCCAGCCGAAGGGCCGCAATTTTATATAATTTAATTCCATATCCAAAATATTTTTATCCAGGGTGATCCCGCGCGATTCAAAAAGCTCCTTGAGGGCCCCCGAAAATTCCATGGCGGCCTTCCTGTTTTCCTCCTCACTCCCTGCCGCCAAACTTCCAAGGAGCATCGCAAGAGACGAAGAAATTTGAGACAATTTTTCTTGAGGAAAATGTCCCGACAAGGCTTCTTGCCCCTTGGCTTCGGCAAAAGATTGAAACGGAAGCCAGCTTGCCCGCGGATCCTCCGGGTGGGCGATCCAACCCGGAATCTGGCCTGTTCCGATTTCCTGAAAGTGAGTCGCGCGCTCGTAGAGTTCAATTCTTTTTTGTTCTTCTTGGGAGAGAATCTCTTTTTTTTGCCTCTTAAGGACTGCGGCCTCGGCCTTTTTTAAAAAAACATCGTCCCGAAGGATATTCTCCGGAGAAATGCGTCCTCCGATCACCCGGAGCCCAAGCTCAGAGCGCAGGGCGGGGTAAGAAACCGGTATGAGAGGTGTCATGCCCCACTCCTCCGGTTTCGCCATCCACTGCCAAACGAGCTCTGTGGCCGGTTTTTTTTGGAAATAATTTTTTCCCGTAAGATAAAGCACGGATTCCCGCGCGAAGCTTTCGAAGGGTTTCACGCGGCCGCTATGCTGAACCGGAATTTCGGCAAGAATATCGTAAGCCGTTTGGGCAAAAGCGGAAACGGAAGTTCCAACAAGCAAGCAACAAGAAACAAGCGAGTGACAAAAAACAAGTGAGAAGAATTTTCTTGGTCCTTGAAATTTGGATCTTGCTTGTACGTTGGAAGGTGTCTCTTGTAACTTTTTATGATTCATGAGTCGTTCAGCTTTCCACCATGCGTTGAATAAGCCCGACTGTAGTACATAGTAAGAATGCCCGCCACCATGACAAGGGTCCCTGCGTACTTCCAGGGAACTCCGGGATCGCGGCCCACCGCAAAAATGGAAATCTCGGGCTGGCCTTCTGTAAGACTATATCCGGATTGGTAGATTTTAAACCCGCGATGGACCAAGGGCTGATTCATCGAAATCGTTGTGTCCTTTACGATGCCGCGGGCATCGTCTTTGAGCGTCACATCGCTCTCAAAACTCGCGGGGCGGTTCGTGCCGGGGTAATGCTCGATGCGAAAATCCCTCAGAGTCAGCCTGAAACCGGCAGGAATGCGCCGTTCGCCATAGAGAAAATGGTATTTTTGGTCTCCCATTTGGATCGATTCGCGAACTCCCTGCCGCAGCCAGATGGCCTTTTCCCCTGCAATCTCAATTCGAATTGCTGGAACTGCTTCTTCGCTCATCGAGGTATTGGGCTGTTTCGAAAAATGGCGCTCTTGCTTCGCATGAAGAAAATATTCATCCACGCGGAATTTCAAATCCATCCAGCCGGTCGGAGTGTCCTTCCCCAGTTCCACCGTACCGCTTCTGATCTCCATTCCGTCTTGGATTTGATATTGCAGGGACGAGTTGGGAATCGCCCCCACATTGCGCACGAATCGCAATTCATTGGTCTTGCCTTTGGACCCGGCGTTTGGAAGGCGATAAAAAATTCGCGCGCCCGCCTCACTCGGCCTCATCCCATGCAATGTCGGAAACTCAGGAAAATTCGCGAAGACGGTATGCCGCTCTTCAAGACCATTGCCTTGCAAGATTAATTGAAGCGCTGGGTTTCTATTCGATGGTAGGGGCAATTCATGTCGCCACTGACCCGCCGGCGACCCAATGGCGGGAATTGTCCCTACCTCAGGAGGTTCGTTCTCAATCAGATTCTTTCCTTCCACCACAGCATTTTTTAAAAGACGGGTGATTTGAACTTTATAAGGCATCCCCTCAAGATTGGATTCGAGGGGTAGGGTCGGATTTTGAGGAATTGGAATCTGAACGTTTGTTTTCTCAAATTGAAATTCGAGATAGCCCGCACGAGGAACGGTGCCTGAGAATTCTTTGAGGAGGACATCGGTGAATTTAAGTTTGGCCGGCCCCACAGAAATTTCGCCAAGCGCGGGGTCGTTTTCGAGGAGCCAATGGGTTTGATTCACGAAGGAATTGTGAAGCGTAACCTTTACAGCTGCAGGCCCCTCAGAAGCTGAAACGATTTTTTCTTCCATCTTGGCCTTGGGATAAAAATTTAAAAGGGAGAGTTTAAAAGGAAAGGGGTGTTTAGGGTCGGAAGAAGGGATGGGCGTTCTCCCCTGCCAGGCAAAGGGTTTCTTTTTTAAAGGGGTGATCCAATCACGGCCCTCGGCCTCTGAGGCAATATAAAGAAGGGGTTCGGGCAAAGTCAGGCGATGTACGGTCTCCCCTTCCGCAATGGCCATTTGACCGTCGATCATAAGGCGCTGCGTGAGAAAGGAGCCTATGAGAATAATGATAATGCCGAGGTGAGTGATGACAAACCCGGCGTGTTTTTTCTTCCAGGGAAAGCGGTCAAAGGCCGCGGCGGCGACATTAAGGGCCAGGATAAAGAGCACCAGGCTGAACCACCGGGATTCATAAACGAGGAGGCGGGCGGTATCCGTCCCGTACCTGGATTCAAGGAGGGTCCCGGCCGCAAGGATGACCATGAGAGCCGAGAGGATAAAAATAGCAAGAGGCAACGAGGCAAAAAACTTAAAAGTACGGTAAGGGTAAGCCCACATCGCAGGCGCTTTTGTTTCGTCAAGGATACTGAGACTCAAGACCAACTCCGGGTAGGAAAAGGCTTACGAATAAAGAGGTAGTATATGCAGGATGGCTCAGTTGAAAAAGAACAATTTAATGGAAAGAAAGAGCAGGAAAACGGCAAGCAACCTCTTGAGGAGAGAGGCCTCTAAGCTCATGGAAAGTCCTGCCCCGATCCAGGCGCCGACCATCGCGCAAAGCGCAATCAAAAGGGCGGCCTTCCAATCCACGAGATGAGCGCCCTGATGTTTGAGAAGCCCCACGAAGGCCGTTGGAATAATGGCTGCAAGCGAGGTCCCCACCGCCAAATGGGGATCAAAATGGCACGCGATGACAAGAAGGGGTACAAAAATCAGCCCGCCTCCCACGCCAAAGAGTCCGCTCACAATGCCGCCAAAGACGCCAATGAGAATAGTCAGAATAAGTGACATAAGATCTCCTTTTGATCGTGACTTGTCGCTCGTCGCTTGCGACTAGCGACTAGTAACTAATGGCCCGCTTCATCCAGCGCTTCATTCACGAGTTTATCCGCATGTTTCAATTGCGGGTGTGTTCGCGGCACGTGGGTATAGGTTACGCGTTCAAAGGATTTCTCTTTTTCTTTGGCAAGCTTGAAAAGACTTAAGATGTGGGGGGCTTTGACGCGATAACGGCCCGCGAGCTGATTGGCGGCAAGCTCGCTATCCGTGAAATAATCCACCCGGCGGGCACCCGCTTTTGCGGCCAATTCAAGGCCTACAAGGATCGCCGTGTATTCGGCGATATTGTTCGTCGCCTCGCCAATCACCTCGTTATGCTCCTGCAAAATATGCCCTTTTTCGTCGCAGAGTATCACCCCGATCGCGGCAGGCCCCGGATTGCCCCGCGCGCCGCCATCGGAATAAATGCGAACTTTATCGATTTTTTTGGAAGGCACGAGGGAAGTGTAGGAAGAAGCGGGAGGGGTGTCAATAAAAACCAAAAGGGATCAGGCTCTAGAGCCTGATCCCTTTTTATGAACTCAACTGCTCTGGTGCTTATCGGACACTGATGTATCGGAGGAGGTACAACAAGCCCAGCACCAAGAATATTGGCAGAAAAGCGCTGAGCGATGCCCCGAAATGCAACCCGACCGTGATTCCGATAAACAACCCGGCTAAGAGATGGTCGTCGAACTTCATCGCCCTCACCCCCTTTTAGAGTGATTCACTTGTTCAAGTGCAATTTAAGAGACACTTGAATCAAGGACGTACGATTTTTAGAACCAAAATCAAGGTTCCGACGATCATAATCGGCAGATACGTGGCCAACGCTTCATGATAGTGCAAGCCCATGACCAAACCGATAAAGATCCCGGTCACCAAACGAAGATCAAACTTCATCGTCCTCACCCCCCTTGTAAACCCATACACTCTGTGAGGCTCCACAAAAATAGCGTAAAGCCCGGAGCCTCGAAAAAGCCGTTCACTGAAGCAACCCTAATAAAACCAACCCGCCTAGAATAATTGCTTAAAGCTAAGCTTCAGTCCTGCTTTCACTCTGAACTTTACGCTAAATCATTGTCAATAAATTTCATACGGCCTCAAAAACACTCAAAACATAGCATTTCTAACGCCAATGGGAAGCTAGCACATGGAGGGAACGGTGTCAAAGGAAAGCAGGATCAAATTTGATATAACCCATTATTTATAAATAGGTTACATATATTTTATTTATTAATTTTCGGGGCGTTCCCTCACCTGACCCTCTAGGGAATCGATTTCCTTCTGGAGGGCCCGGATACGGTTCTTTAAGGCCTTCAGAGGATCGGGTAAATCGCCGTGATCAAGATCCACTCGGGAGACGAGCTTGCCTTCCTTTCGGACAATTTCAGCGGGGACGCCGACCACCGTGCAGTTGTCAGGCACCGAATGAACCACCACAGATCCGGCGCCTACCTTGACGTTATTTCCAAGCCGGATATTGCCGAGAATCTTCGCGCCTGCGCCCACGACAACATTGCTCCCGAGTGTGGGGTGCCGTTTCCCGCGCTCCGTGCCCGTTCCGCCGAGCGTGACCCCTTGATAAAGTGTCACGTTTTCACCGATTTCACTTGTCTCACCAATGACCACTCCCATACCGTGATCGATGAAAAAACCGGGCCCGATTTTCGCTCCCGGATGAATTTCCACACCCGTAAAGAACCGCACAAGCTGAGAGAAGAGCCGGGGGAAAAATGGGATGCGGAGCGAATGCAAAAAATGGTTGATGCGGTGCGCCAAGACGGCATGAAATCCGGAGTAAAGGAGCAAAACCTCAAGGACTCCGAGAGGCGTACGCGCCGCAGGATCACGCTCAAAGCAGGCCTTAAAATCGCGGTAGATGGCGTAAAGCGGGTTCATTTATTTGAGTGTAAATCGGGTTTTCACCGGTTCGGGACTGGAATTTCGGTCCTGATGGGGAAAAATCTTTGTATTCATCTGCCACACAAAATCGTAGTAAGCATCCATCGAAAGAATGGGGGGGCCGGGCAGAGGTTGATCAAAAACAGGAAAATTCAATCCGTCAAAACCGCTGACGTCTTTTTTGGAAGTCATCCGTCTATGAGGCATGTTGTAAGATCCTCTTGTAGAGCGCCGGCGTCCCTACCTTTAAGCACAATTTGCGGAAGTTATCGGATTTTACATTGACTTTATTGACTTCGATTAATTGAACGATATCGAGCCAGTCTTTGGTCTCTCGGCGTTCGGGCTCCTGTTTGAGTGCATGAAGTTTCATCGCAAGCAGATGCTCTAAAGAAGGAACGCGCATCCTGCAACCTGCGACCTCTTTCTCTAATCCTTCGGCCATTAATTTATCCATCGTCGCGCGATCGGTAAAAACAAGATCCACAACCCAAGGGTATTCTTTACTGCCTTGCCAACGCATAAAATTGGAATGATCGTGAAAGAGACTGAAGCCGTTGTTCTTCAAAATCTGTGCCGTCTTAGGAGCATCTTTCTGATCAATCATGAAATCAATATCCTGTGTCGATCGGCTGTAATGATGCGCGTTAACAGCAAAATCTCCGATTAAAACACAATCAATACCTGCCTTTTTAAATTCCGTAGCGATAAGATCGAAAACGGTCGGATGATTCATCATTTTGCGGCTCATTATTTCATAATCGGTAGGATTGTCAATCGTCCCCACCTTCGCCGATTTCACAAAATCCCGTCGCTTTTGAGCTGTTTGAGAAGACCCCGGTAAGAAACCTCCACGGCTTTGCGCTTGCGGCTGACTTCGTGCTCAAGGGCATCCTTGCGCAATGCCATGCGGAGGGCATCGTTCACCAGACTGGTGATCGTGCAATCGATCTCGGCCGCCTTCAGGCACAGGGCCCGGTAAAGTTTGGGGTCCAGATAGATCGAGGTTCGCTTCATCTGATTTTTCCTTGTCTTAGATCCATTTTCCCGCCGGCGGGAGGATCTATCATATTGTCATCATGCCATCAATAGGATAAATTTTGCGCGCGCGGAATTTCCTCATGATTATTTAAGCAGCAAGCTGAGAGGTATCGCCCATACTCGGTCGCCCAGAGGAACGGCTTTTGTCCCATTATGCGCCAGAATACCTGCAATACATTTTGAGTCACTTTTCATGTAAGTTTTCAGATGATTCAAATCGCGGTCGGTCCAACGGCTTGACCACTTCACTTCAATGGCAAGCGTTCTTTTTCCTTCGGAAATGACAAAATCAACTTCATGACGGCCCTGAATATGCCAGTAATAGAGTTTCGCCTCGGGCCATTGGGCTGAGAGGATACCCATAAGATTAGACGCAATGTAGGTTTCTACCAACGCTCCCTTAAGCGCATCCTCTTCAAGCTGCTTGTCATTTCGAATCCCTGCCAAATGACACGCAATACCCGAATCCGTGAAAAATAATTTCGGAGCCTTAACCAGGCGGCTTGCCCGGTTCCGTAAATAAGGCGGCAGGCGGTAAATCAGAAACGACGTTTCAAGCAGCGACAAATAGCGGCTGGTCATCGCCGTATTCATCTTTGCATCCCGGGCGAGTTCGCTCTGTTTGAGAATCTGGCCGGTGCGAAGAGCGGCAAGTTGCAAGAAATCTCGGAACAAAATCAAGTCCCCCACCTGGCTTAAGCCGCGGATATCCCGTTCCAGATAAGTCTGCTCATATCCCTTGAACCAAATGGACGAATCAGATGTTTCATTTAAACTGACCGTCGGCATCCCTCCTTGAAGAATTTCATGCGTCTGAATGGGTTTGGATTCTTTATCCGGATCCACATGAAGCTTTTCAAAAAAAGATTTTATAAATGGCGTCCGGTCAAGCGTTCCTTTGAGTTCACGCCTTGTCATGGGCGAAAGGGTCAAGTAAATGGCGCGGCCGGCCAAGGATTCCGTCACATTTTTGAGCAAATGGAAATTGGCTGAACCACTTAAAAGGAATCTTCCGGGCTTACGCTTCTTATCCACTTCTCGCTTAATGAGGGTCAAGAGCTCGGGGGTTTTATGGGCCTCGTCAATGGTAATAGAATTCTCTCCGGCAATGAGGCTTTCAGGATTCCGCTTCACCCGTTCGAGCGTTTCAAAATCATCAAGCGTGTAGTACTTCCGACTGCGGAGAAAGGGATCGTTTTGCAGGAAAGTGCTTTTCCCGGCCTGGCGCAGACCCGTCAGGATCACAACCGGCATTCCCTTCAGCGCTGCTTCAATGGTAGGAGCGATATCGCGTTTCCAATATGTCATAATGTTACGTATGATATAGTCATAATGACACTATGTCAAGTAACCTTATCTTTCCGCATTCCCCTTATGCCATCTGGGAGACAAGTTCTGTCGATCGATAATCCTGATAGACCAGTTCAAGCGCACGAACCGTAATCGTAAGCCCCGATCCATTCCCCCGATTTTCCACCACCCCGGGCAGGATCTCGGGCGCCTTCTGGAGAAGTGCGGGAGTCACCTGCCCCGTTTCCTTTGAGAGCCATCTCGTAAGAGCAAGCGTCACGGGGAAGATGCCTTCTAAGGTGAGATTGGAATCGGCAATTCTTGCACGATAAACACGCTTTATTTCTCCAAGGAGCGTTTCTCCTAATCCCATCTCGTTAAGACCATAAACAAGGGCGTTGGGGCTCTCTTCCATATATTGGTTGAGGCCGACCGCCGTGGCCGCGGCTCCTTCGGCTTTGATTTCGATCCGTTTCGCGACACCCGTTCTTTCAGCTTCTTTTAAAAATTCTTTGATCGCGGGCCGAGCAAGCTCGGACACCCTCACAAGAATTCCAATATTTCCTTTAACCCGCGAACCGTAATTTTGGTCTTTCGTAAGCGAAGCCACCATTCGAATGTAGGCTAAAAGTCCTTCGCGTGCCGTCTCGTTTGAGGCCGTCACAGGAAATGCAAATGCAAAATTTAAACTTGTGTTTGGATTGCTTTTCAAAAATTCTAAAGATTTAATCCTTGTTTTTTCGATCTGAGTCCTGATGAACGCTTCGAGCATTTGATTATAATTCGGATTCCGAGCGAGAAAATCTTCGATTCTTTCAGGCTCGGCACGGCCACTCCTTCTGAAAAGGTTTGCATATTTAGGTTCAGCTGCCTCTGCCGCAAATGCATCCAAAACAATCGGGAATCCATTTCGCTCAATCGCCTCTACTAATTCCTTGAATGGTGCGAGTGTATCCTTTCGTGCCGCAAGAGCTCTTACCGCCGGGACAATTTGATAACGAAGTTCTGAACGCTCGGGTTTGACTGGACTAAGCTCACTCAAAAGTCTTTGAGCAGGCCCATTTTTGAAATCAAGCTCAAGGGCGAAGCGGGCGAGTGTTGTGGCTTCTTCCCTAAGATTCTTGTGCAGCTTAAACCAACCCACCGCCTGAATCATGTTTGCAAAGTAAGGTTTCATGGCAGCGGGAATGTTTTCCTTGCTATCTTGCCAGAGTTGAGAAATTGTTTGGGCTAATTCGTTCAATGATTCCTCTGCTTCGATAGCGGCAGGATCTTGCGACCGGGCCAATGCTGTCGACCGATAAACGGATAAAGTTACATAATGCATCATTTTAAGATTAAGAAGGCTTATGTCGGCGATCGGGAGCAATCGCACAAAATATTTTACGACTTTTGCATGAAGTTGATCGCTCGCGACACCATTCCCCTTATTAGAAAATTCGTGAATGGCATAACTGTCATAAATTTGAATAAGTTTTGAAAGAAGATAAACATTATTTTCGTCCTTAAAAATTTTTATATAAGAAGTGAGTATCTCTGTCGCATCTTTATATAAACGATATCGATAGAGCCGGTTTGTAAAATTTTTAAACGCTATTCCGAGGGACACTTTTTCCGCGGGTGCTAGCTCGGGGAATCTTTTGTCGGCCAGAGATGTGAGATAGCCCAAAAGAGGGATGGAGACTCCGTGGAGAAAATAATGAATGTCGCTGCTGTTCACTCTTCGGCCTGGCGCCGTCTTCGCTGCCATGACTTGCTCTTCTATTTCTCTCATCACCTGTTTTAATGCCTCCAGCTGTGGTTGAGGCTGGCGCTCAGCGATCTCCGCCATCCGAAGGTCAAGGTCTGTGCTAAATCGGAGGAGGGTGGGATCTTTTAATATGCTCGAATCCGGTTTTGTGGCGTATGGATCATCTGTCCGCACCTCGGCGCGGTTCAAACCAATAGCACCTAAAATTCCGGCACGTCCTTCTAAGACTGACCGGTAAACTTTCACCGAAGAATAACCGTGTTGTTCCAAGGTCTCATTCGCCGCCTTTTCGATGATTGCTCCAGCCTGGTCTTTCGAAAGTCCGCCTCCGAAAATGACCGCCTCGATACCTTGAAATTCTTTCAGATTCTCGGCAATGACCTCAGAAGGATATCTTTTAATGTTTTCCCGGGCGACAGCATTCCCTGTCGCCAGAGAAATTACGGCCAGCGCTAAGTTTCTTCCAATACCTTCCAACAGCTGCCCCGCCACTTCTTTTTCCTCATTGTTTCCTTCGATCAGTGTATGGGTCACAGAAAGACCGCTGATCTTGCCAAAATCTTGTGGAGATTTTACAAAATATAATTTCTTTTCTAGCTCCCACTTGTGTTCTGCGTATCTTCTCGCCCATTCTCCAAGAGCTGTGCCGCTGAGCAAGTTCAGAAATGTTTGACGTGAAGCGTCTCCATAAATTCCACTCAAAATCTCAGGAAGCCCTTGTCTAGCCGGAATGATATCCTCAACCCAACCCACGTAAGGATTGGGCAGATATACCTTATTTTGAGCAATCAGAATCCCGCCCACACCTGTACCCAGAGTCAGGGCTAAAACTTTTTTTCCTCCCAATCCTTTCTGTATGATGGTGCCTTCAGGAAGTAATTCTCCTTCAGCCGCGGCCTGATCATCTGAGACAAAACGTAAATCCACGCCCTCTTTTTCAAGATCGACTCCTTGTTCTTTCAATTGCTTAGCGATCTCTTCCGGTAAAGAATAGTGGTACCAATCTCCCACGAGGTTTGTCCGGCGGTCCACAATGACAGTTTTCTCCCCTACCTTAGAGAAGCGCGCTGGGAATGCAATGACGACTCGATTGAGCTTTTGTTTCTGTCCCGACATTTTTTTGAATCCTTCTGAAATCAGCTCCACTAATTGTGAAACAATACCTTCTCGACTTTCTTGATTTACTGGAGATGATTGTTCCATTAAAACTTCGCCTACCTCTCCTTGGAGGATGGCAAGGCGGACACTGGTTCCACCTACATCCAGGGTCAACAGGGTATTACCCCAAAGGATGACCAACCCAAGCTGCCGTATGTGCCTCAGGATCTCTTCCAATGTTTCCTGGGTCATTTGGCCATGCCGGATGGCATAACGAATGGCCGCAGCAATTCCTAAGTTAATGGCACGGGGTTGATAGTCAGGATTTGATTTACTCGTGCGCGCGATTTGGGCGGCGCGCAAAAGACGGTCTGTCTGTCGAAGCTTCCTCAAGGGATCCCGCGCCACCCGTTGGACCGTATCTTTTAATTCGACATTCCCGAAACGACTCAGCGATTCTTCTACGTATTTCTTCAATTCATTCTCGCTCCAAATGGGATAAGCTGCGGGAAGGGCCTCCGCTGATTCTTCCATAGCTTGATGGACAACCTCTCGAATTTTGGGATCCTGTATCCCTTCGGCAAGGTAGGCGAATCCTTGTTCGTCTGCCAGGTAGGCTAAGATTGCGTGGCCCAAATTGTAGATTAGAAATTTTTTGGCTCGATGGTTGTCAATATCATCGACTGGCAAGAAACCTTGGATCGCATTGAGATTTTCGGGAGGGCCTCGATATGACTGGGCATCCAAGATCAGTTCGTAATTTCCACCTTCTCTGACGATGTCAAGCGGTTGACTCGGGTCCGGCAACTGATCGGGAATGTCCGGTTGAACCACCGCTCCGACAAACCCTACCTTGGTCTCTGTAAAATTTTTCAGTTCTGGATCCTCCATCCCCCTTAGAATTTCCTTTTTGAATTCTCGCAAGTGATGCTGTCCGATTGAGAAGTTTTCGGCAAAGATGATGTTGAAAGGTTGATCACGGCGCGGACTCACAGCCCTAGCTTCAATCATTGTTCGCAAGGGCGCCGCTAGTTCCAAAAGACTTTCGGTTCCAACCGCTGTGAAAATCCAATCCGCATGGGCGGCGTAGGCCGCAAGTTGTTCTGGGTCTCCTGCATAGAGGGCATTTACATGTTCAATCTTTGAAGGGACGCCGCCAACCGGTTTCACTTGATAAGCTCGAGTGTTGTTGATTAGCACTACCATCTCAGGTCTCCGACTCACAAAAATAACGTCGCCTCCATTCTGTCGGATCCAGATCTCAGCGAGATGAGCCCTGGCTACTCGGCCCGTTCCAAAGATGATTGCCCGGCGTTCCGGTCCGATTTCCGGACGTCCTAAAAGTTGAGTTCCCCCCTCCGACGGTCTTTTGCTCCGCACCTCGGCGCGGGCAATAGGGGAGGTGGGTGTCTGCGCTTGGATGCCTCGTTTGCGCCATTGCCTTAGCTCTTTCCACTTGGTGAATCGAATAAGAGGTGCCACCTTTTCCACCAAAATCAAAACACGCAGGTTTTGGGCCTGTAAAATCTCATTTTGGCGCAATTCGCCCCGCAGTTGTCGCTGCGGGACGGCTGCGGGAGACATGCTTCCTGTGTTTTGTTGCAGCTCGCCCCGCAGTTTTCGCTGCGGGACGGCTGCGGGACCCGAGCTTTCCGCAGGCCCTCGCACCTCGGAGCGCCTGTCCGTCACACCGGCCAGTTGTTGGATCTCTCTTAAAAGATTGTTGCGATCGTCAAGCGCGGGGCTAATGACAAGAGCGCCTGCCCCTTGTCTAAATTTCTTTTCCTTAGTTCTGCTCAGCGCCTCTCCTTTCGCTAACGTATTTATGAACCCTCTCAATTCATGGTAAAGACCATCCCAAATTCCCAATTCTTGAGCGCGGTTTCTAATATCGATGGCAGCCTGCTTTTCTTCATCTGAAATACGGGCGCTTGGAGCTGCTGGAACCGTTGGCGCCGGAGCCGGAGTTGCGGGCCGCGGCTTGGGGACAGGGATGACTGAACCCGACACAGCTCGATCTGGTAACGCCTCCGTTATTACCGGTCCCAGAAGTGGTTGGGCGATTGGCTCTGCAGCGGGTAGAGTGGGTTGAGCTTGTGTTTTTTTCCATTTTTGAATATTGGCTCGCAGGGTTTCGATCCAACCCTTGAGTCGTCCTTGTTGCAGCTCAGCTGAAATTTGGGGCAACACTCTTCCGAGTTCTTCTTCAGCGTTCCCAAGATTCTTGTGCTCTACAAGCTGCTGAACTCCCGCCAATAATTTTCTTGCCACTTCTCCGGCAGCTTTGGCGTTCTCACGGGCCGTTGCTTCTGCTGCTTTTCTTTTCTGCGCCTGGTTCACTTGAAGAGCTGCGATTGATTTTCTTAAAGTTTCTTCGCGCTCCGTGAAAAGAGCGGCAACATCCGGAGGAAGCGCGAGTAGTTGTCGGTAGGTATTTTGCGCGTCGGTTAACCTTTCTTCTGCGACAGCTTTTTCAGCGGCTGCAAACTGCTCCTCGATTTTTTTTCTGGCGATTTCTTCCTCAAGGGCCCTGATACGTTCCATCGATGAAGTCACCAGGGGATGCGGTGTTGATTTAAGGTGGGTGAGTATTCCGGCGGCTTCGTCAAGTTTTCCGGCATCAATATTTTCTCTTGCCTCTTTCAAGGAAAACTCGATCGCTTCCCGCGACCTTGTTTCCCTATCAATTTCAGCTTGTTGACGCTCGCGTTCTTTCTCTTCGATTTTTTGAATACGTCCCTCAGCCCAAACCCTTAGTGCTTCGGCCTTTTCTGATGGCAGCACACCCAACAAAGATTGAAGCTGCTCTTTTGCCTGAGGAATGTCGGCGACCTTATCTTCTTCGAGAAGCGCCCGAAGCATCCAAAGGGATTCAAAATTCGCCATGGATTGAGACATCGCACTTGGATTTTCAATCCAGCGGCGAATAGGCTCAATATCCCGTTGAAACTTCTCCGGAGACTGGAGCGAAACTTTAAATAGATTACCGATGGGGTTGGTTCGTAAAAACTCTTCGGCTGCTTGATAGGCTGGCCGAAGTTCCTCAAGGACCTTTGAAAGCGCTTCCGCTTTTTTTTCCTCAGGGCTCAGCATTAACTCCCAAGCTCTTTCTTCAAGCGCCTGGATGGAAGGAGCTACCGGGGCCTCTTTTGTGCTTGGAGTCGCAGCCATAGTCTCGATCGCATGTCTAAAAAATGATGGCAGATCTTCGCCTTGCGAAAAATGAGTTTTGATGAACTCGGCAAAGGCATTTCTTACCTGATTGGCGGTAGCGCTCGGATCGGAACTTCTTTTGAACGTTTCTTTCTGATCCAAGTGAAGCGCTTTAAAGAGCGCCAGGTTTAAGGCCGCAAGGAAATGCCGTTTTGCCAGCGAATTTTCTCCGAAAGAATCCAAATTTTCTCGCAAAGCATCGGCGGTCAAGGCAAGGGTATGAACGACCACGGAAAGAGGTGGGTCAAAATTACGGGTACGATCTTTGGTCGCAATAACCCATTTTTTATTTTCGCCATCCCACAAACTAAATAAAACAAGAAGAGGGAAATAAAATTGATCGATCAATTCATCCTCCGCCAAAAGTTCGACGCGCCTCTCCCAATCTTCGCGAGAGGTTTCAATCTGAAGCTGTTGGCGGATCCGCTCAACGCGTAAGGGCTTGTCTTTTGCTTGACGAAACTTTTTAAGAACTACTGCTTTTTCATTCTCTGATAGAAACGGCGGCATTGGGATCGAAAGGAGCCGCCTTAAATATGAGACATCGAACTTCTCAGCCTCATAAAAAGCATTCCTTTCTGTGTCGCTGCGACCCATCAGATTGGCGAATTGCCGGATTCCTTCGTCATCCAAAAACTGATACCGCGTGCGCAGGAGGAGCCGGCCTTCCAGGGCCACTTTAAGAAGGCCTTCCAATTTGATGAATCGTTCTTCGCGGGATGCGCCCTTTTGAAAGGCGTACTGCCGAATTTCGTCTGCCTCGTAAACCAAGTCAGGTACAGCGTTGCTCTGGGCCGGGTTTAGCAATTTTGATCTAAGCAACGCTGATTCAATCGAGTAACGTTTCGTGGACCGGTTGAGACCCTCTCGCGTGCTAACGGCCGGATCCTCCAAGGGCTCCTTCCAATGCAGTCTTAGAGAAGGCGGCTGCATCACCTGGCGAACGGGAGTTTGATTTTCACCCACGGCAAATTCTGGTGCTACATATTCAATCCATTCAAGATCAAAAATTTTTCCCGCAATTTGATCATTAGAGATTAAGGGCCGCACTCCCGCAAAAAGAAGAACCCAGGTATCGAGCAGATCAGCAACTTCCAAATGGAGTTCCGGAAGGAAAGGCACTTTGTAATCTGGGCCTTCTGTTTTTTTCTCGGTTGAAGCCTCATGCCGAAAGGCCGCAATGCTTAAGTTTTTATATTCTTGAACGTTGCGCGCGGTTGAGAGAAGCACTGGCTTTTGAATCGGCCCCAGATTTTCTTCCAGTTCAAGAGCGATGAGCAATCTTAAAAAAATATGAGCATTTTGGAAAAGGTCCCATTTGGGGTGGTGTTGATAACCTAGAGGAGTCTTAAGAAGTCCCCTCTCATCCGCCTGGTGATATCCCTTTCCCCAATCAACCTGAGTCCTAAAGAAATCGCGTCGTTTCGACGGCTCAATCCTGCGGATGAATTTTGAGCGGATCTTTTCCTCGGGTGTGGCCTCGCGCCATCGTGCTTTCTTGGGTGAGGCATTGTCTGATAAGTCGGCCTCGATGAGTTCGGCAGCCCTTCCGCTTTCAACATCGTCCAAGAAGGCTTGATAAAATTGAGTGTGAAGTTTGGCAAGCGAGGGGTGCAAGAGCAGGTTATTCGGGTCTTTCTCAAGGATGTCGTGAATCAGTTTCCTAAACCGAGCATCTTTATCCGGCGTCCTCACTTCCGAGCGGGAAATTCCGGTTTCTTCAAATAATTTTTCAAGATGTCTTTCCTGCTCCGAATGAAGCAGTGATCGAAGCGGAGTTACGTGACTCGTGTTTAGGTATTCGGTGATTTTTCTCTCAAGGGCAGGAAAATGTTCGTAAATTCCGACCGACAAAAGAAGGAGTATCTCGACAAAACCTTGCCTTTCGTCAATCTTCTCGTTCTCGGCAAGGTGGCGCCAATGGTTGGAATCTCTGAAGTCAGCTAGAATTTCATCTTCTGCCTTTGCGAGTTCTCGAAGCGCCGCAGGAGGCTTCATGCCATAAAAATTTTGCCGTTCTGTAAAAACCAAGTCCTCTTCCATGAGGCGTACCCGCTCCGTTTTAAAAACTCCAGAAATCGCGGGGGGCAGCCAGGGGATGGATGATCCTGTCTCGGCAAAAAATAAAACAAGATAATAAAATGAGGCTGCCCATCCTCCTCGAAAGATGTTAGCGCTTAGATAATCATAAATTTCGGCCGCCAGCATCTCGGCGACGTCTTCTTCAAAATCCTTGAAAAGAAGGAACTCTGTTAAAGATTTTTGAAAAAAGAAACGAAATGGCGCCAGGGACCATCCCGTTCTTCCTGTTAAACGATTGCTTCCCTGATGAAGAGCTTGCATCCCCCTGAGGCGGATCATTTCTAGGTAGTATCTTTTTGCCTCGTCAAGGTACCCGAGACTGGTATGCATTTCTGCGATCGCAAGTTCTGCACCCAGGGGCAGATAACCCCCGGCGCCCTGTGATTGCTTAAGATACTGAATGGCCTTTTCGTATCTTTTTTTACTGTCAGGGTCTTCCATGCCACGCAGCCGGTAGATGGTGGTGAGCCGGTACATGAGTTCCCCTAATTGAAAATACTCGTTTTGCGTTGCGCGCGCCGTTTCGCCCTGATCCATTTCATCGGAGTGGGCTTGTACAAGGTCGGAAATTTTCGTTTGAAGGAGATCGATCTCTCTTTTTGTTTCATCAATTTTTATCTCCCAGGCCTTCTTCGCTTCCTCAGGCCAAAACGACTCAAGTCGGTCGAGCGACCATGTAAGCCAGGCTCGGACCTTCGGATCGGCCTCCTTAAAATTGACGTAGGCGTCAATGAGGAGAAGTATCGCATCCTGATTTCCAAGGTGGCCAAGCGCCTTGGCAGCTTCCGCGCGCACTCGGTAATACTCATCGCTCAAGGCTTGTGCCAAAAGACTCATAATCTCTTTTTGTTTGTTGGGAAGATGAGACGCCTGTCCCAAGAGGTAGGCTGCAACCCGCCGTCGAATTCGATGGGTGTGACCAACAGCCTTGATATCAATCTTTAACTGCTCTACCTCGGCAGGGGTAATCATGGAGCTGTAGATATGGTCAAACACGGCAGATCGAAGCGCGACGAGATAGGGCATCCCATTTTCCATATTGTGAATAATTTTTTCCGTAAGCTGTCCCAAGGGGCTTGTCCTCTCGCGCATCTTTGCTATAGCTTCTTCAGAGACTGACCCGCCTTTAGCGGTATCTGCGAGGTCTTTTGTTAATTCATAAGCCTTCGCGGTGAGCTGGTCTGTCTGACTCGCGAATTCCTGATTGCCTTCATCGACAAGCTCAAAAAAACTTTTGCCGTCTTTTTTCTGATTCTCTTCTTGCCACCGATTAAGGAGCCCCCAAATATTGGCCAGTGTTCGGCCCGTGATACCGTCGACCATATGAATGCGCGTGTCGTACTTTGATTTTCCGGTCACGCGGCGCAGATACTCCTGACGGCCCTCATAGGCTGCCCCAATGTTGGAAGTGGTATAGGGAACAAATAAAATGCCGCGATCCTTCATCGCGCGAAGTGCGGAAGGGGTGGCCACGTTAGGCGTCGCGGCCACGACAATCTTGCCTCCGGCCTTTTGAAACTTTATGACGTCGTCTTCGCCAAAAGCATGGGCATGAGAGGCTAAAATAAGGATATCGGCCCTTGTTTTGGCAAAGGAGTCTCCCCGCGTGAGGGGATTTTCGTTAGATGAATAAACAAGATCGCGATGGCGTTTTTTATAACTTTGGCCCAAGCCTGCAAGGTCCACCGGTTTTCCCGCCAAGATTAATTGATTAATTTCTCGAATGAGACCGCGGGGAAGCTCGGGTCCTGTGGTGTAAAGTTCTGTTTTAGAGTTATTGATTCCTGAAAAACGGACCCCGACATCGGGATAATCCTGCAGGATAACTTGGGCCACTTCAGAAGCGGCCGAACCGAATCCGAAGAAGCTTACGCGAACTGTTTGGGGCGGCTGCCCGCTGAAATATTTTTTGTGAATGTAGGGATGGCGCATAAGCGCAAGGAGCGTGGCGACAGGACCCACGCCATTGATTTTCCATTCTTTGTGAATATCAAAGGGGTAGGGTGTAAATTTTTTCTCGAGAATCCCCGCATGGGCAAGCGATTTTTCCCACCGTTCAATCACGTGGCGCTTAATCACCTGCGGCCGTGCAATAATCCTGGCAAAACCACCGCTTAGAAAGCTCACTCCTTGATGATTGTCATCAATCGTCCTTGCAATCAAAGGGACTAACCGAAGCATGGAAGATACCTTCTGATTAGAATCCTCGAAGGCCTCCGTCTTCACATAATGGACAGGGCCCATCGAAAGGATGGTCTCTGGCGTTTCCTTATTTCCGTGGATGGCTAGGAGGGCCTCGAAGTCATTTGCGTAGGTATAAACAATTTGCCATGGCATCCCGCGCGGTTGAAGATTTTTGGGAAAACCTTTCAAAAAAACTTCGGGATTGATTTGAATGGTAACGGGAATTTCGAGGGCTTTCCGCAATGCATCGTCAATATTGTGTCCGATAATGCTTTTGCGAAGCTCATCGATGGAAGGCTTCGACTCTTTCCCGAAGAGTCGAAGAAGATTGTTGAGAGCAATATCGATTTCTTCGGAACGTATCTCTGAGCGCGCCTTCGAACTTAAAACTTTTTTAAATGGGGGAACTGACCGGGCATCCTGAATCCACGCTGCGGGTACTGAACCGTGCGGCACAGCGGTCCAGGTGAGGATCTGCGAATAAGAGATGGCACCGGTTTGCTTAAAGGGTTCGGCCAGTTTCAACACATTCTCAGTTGTGAGTTGTTTGGATTGGTAAAGTCCGCGGAGGCCATCGATAAATTGATTGATCTTGCGCTGCCATTCCTCGCCCGCTCGCCCGTTCGCCCCTTCACCCTCGCGCCCCTTCGCCGCTTCATCAATGAAGCGTGTATATCGTTTCGCTTCCACAATGCGGCCTTGCTTGTAAAGCGACCGGATGAGTTCGTCACGCCACGGTTTTAAAAGACGCGTATCGAATCTGTGTTGGATCAGCGCATCTCGCGTGGCTTTCGAAAATGCTTCATACAAATCAATGCGCCCATTTTTCACTTCAAAATAATTTTTCCATGAAACGCTGCCCCGCATGTAATCGAGGTAATGGGTTTCTTTGGGGATCTGCGGCATGGCGGGAGAAATGACGGCGTAGGAGATATCTTGCGCGGCCAGCAGCCGTTGAATGCCCTCCGTGTGAAATCCTCCGGCCACAAAAATTATGGACTCCATTGTAGGGGCGCACCCATGTGTGCGCCCGTGGTCTGGAGGGCAGACACGCGGGTCTGCCCCTACAACCGAACCGCGTTGGTTGGGTAATATTTTCACCAAATTCCCTGCCATCGCCCGCTCGCGCGCTTCGGCGTTTTGGTAAAAGCGAATAAAAGGCGTCAGGCCACCCAGACCCAAAGGGTGCCAGGCACCAAGTTTCGCGGCGCCTGGCACCTTTAGCTTTTCGCTAGTATTTGCACTTTTACTAGCGACGAGTGACTGGCGACTGGCAACTGTTTTGAATTCTTCCCATTCTTCTCTTGTCAGTTCGAGTTTCACGAGTTTACGGAGGAGATAAAGCTTCCGGCTCTCCTGATCGAGTTGTCTCTCTTGTTCACTCCTGAAAAGGGATTCTTTGACGGATTGGGTATAGGCCTCAAACTCCTTAAAGAGCTTGGGGCCTTGGAGGTGCTTTAAACGTTGACGGAGGCTGATGCGCTTTAAGAGGCTCTTTGAGAATGTGATAGGAAAATGGTATTCATCAATAACGGATTTGAGAGACAGGGCAAAGTCCTCGGCATCGATTCGGGAGGTGAGGTAGTCTTGGTAAACGGCCTCTAATGGGGCCAGGGTGGGGCCTGGCCCCATTTGCCGCATAATTGCGACCACGTTTTTTACTTCTCTCTCAAACCCTGCCGGAGGCACACCTTTTATTTCCTGAAATAAAATTCCCAACTCAGAATCCGGATCAGGGGCCTTGATCCTTGAGAGCTGGATCAATAGATCCAGAAAACCCTTAGGGTCTTCGTAGAAGGCGTTGAGGGCGTGGTCTATTTCTAACAGGGAGCGAGAATAGATTTTTTCTTTGAGAGCGTCGAGGCGCCCCTTTTCTTTTTCTAAGATCGACTCAAGCCCGGGCCGTTGGCGGAGCGCTTCGAGGAAGGCGCTGATCCCTTCTTCATAAAGTTTCTGATCTTCGATTCCAAAATAAGCAGCTTCGTTTGAGTCAAGAATGGAGGCGGCGAAAGCGCCCGAAAGTTCTCCCCTGGATAAGTAAGCATCGATCGCTTGTTCGAGGCGGGGTTTGTCGGGAAAGTTCCGTAAAAACGTGCTGTCGATTTTCCCCGCGGCCCCTTCCAGCGTCACGAGATCGATTCCATATCGCACGTGGAGGAATTCGATAATCTTGCGAATCGATTTCTGCGCCTCCGGGATGGCGTGGGCGTCTTGAATGAGAATGATTGTAGGGGCGCCCACAAGGGGCGCCCCTGCATTTATTTCTTCAATCGTCCCAAGCTCAGAAGGGAGGCTGAGGCCCGCCCGAGGGTCGGTGATGTTCCGATCGGCGGTTTGACTATGCGAGTCGTGGGCCTCGAGCACTCCCTTCTGAATTTGGGCATAGAGATCAGGCGCGGGAAAAAAGTTTACAAAGGAGAAAACAAGGCAGAGAAAAAGAGCGAGATAACGGATTAAAGTTCGCTCACACTCGGATTGAATGCTGCCCGAAATTGTTGCTCGCATAGTCGGTGGGGTCAATAAGATATGAAAGAATACCCCGCCTTTTAAAAAGTTGCAAATATCCTGTAAAAAAATTTCGCAGGAAGCTAAAATTGGTCGGGAATGTTAGAAGTTGATAGAGTTTAACGGGGCCAGGTACCCTGAATTCCCCGTTAGGGTTACACGTTGAAGCGGAAGAGCATCACATCGCCGTCATGAACTTCATAATCTTTTCCTTCGATGCGAAGCAGCCCCTTTTCTTTCACGGCGGCCTGGGAGCCAAGTGTCACCAAATCTTTTTCATTCATCACTTCGGCTCGGATGAAGCCGCGTTCAAAATCCGAGTGAATCACGCCCGCCGCCTGCGGGGCCTTGGCGCCGCGGCGCACCGTCCAGGCACGGACTTCTTTCTCCCCTGCCGTGAAATAGGTAATGAGACTCAAAAGTTCATAACCTGCTCGAATCAAGGTATTCAAACCCGGTTCTTTGAGTCCTAGTTCCTTCAAAAATTCATTCTGCTCGTCTTTGGAAAGATCGATGAGCTCGGACTCGACTTTGCCTGAAATCACAACCGCCTTGGCTCCTTCTTTGGCGGCCCATTCTTGAACTGTTTTTACATGAGGACCCCCGGTGGGTAAATCGGATTCGGCCACATTTGCGCAATAAAGCACGGGTTTGACGGTAAGAAAGGCCATATCACGAATGGCTTTTTTTTCATCCTCCGTAAGACCGGCCTTCCTCAATGGCGTCCCCGCCTCAAGCGCCTTTTTGACGCGTTCATAAAGCGGCATGATCTCACGCGCCTCTTTATCCCCTGAGCGGGCAAGCTTGTCTGTCTTGTCGTAACGATTCGCCATCGTCTCAATATCTTTCAGGCAAAGCTCGGTATCGATCACTTCGATATCGCACAGCGGATCCACCGAACCCGAGACGTGAATGATATTAGGATCCTCGAAACAGCGCACCACATGAAGAATCGCCTCGACCTCTTTGATGTGGGCGAGAAATTGATTGCCGAGGCCTTCCCCTTCGGAGGCCCCCTTGACAAGCCCCGCAATGTCATAAAACTCAACCGTGGTGGGAGTCGTCTTCTGCGGTTTGTAAAGACGGCTGAGCGTGTCAAGCCGCTCATCGGGCACGGTCACAATCCCTTTGTTGGGATCAATCGTGCAAAAAGGATAATTGGAGGCCTGCGCCTTGGCCTTGGCTAAGGCGTTGAAAATAGTCGACTTACCAACGTTTGGTAGTCCTACGATTCCACAGCGAAATCCCACTGGGTCCCTCTCAAAGTTAAGTGCCGCAATATACCATGAAATGGAAAAAGATGAAAATTGGGTCTTGACGTATTTAAATATTAGTATATAATTTATGATTATAATAGATATGCATAAAGAAAAACAATCTTGTGATGAATAGAAAATTACGCGGGACAGGGAATCCGCTTATCAGTAGGAAGGGTATCAGAATATTGAAAAAAGGAAGCAAGTTCCAAGTGCCAAACAAGATACAAAAAGCAAGTGACAAGAAAAGGATACCGGATGAGCAAGATTTGCGATCTTGAAGAACGGACTCTGGAATTTGTTAAGGGAGTCGTCCAACTTTGCCAAAATCTGAGCCACGACATTATCAATCGAGAACTAGTGAGTCAACTTGTGCGGGCTGCATCTTCTGTTGGAGCTAACTATCGAGAATCAAGAGAATCTCTTGGTAAAAGGGATTCGCTGCATCGGTTGCGGATCGCGAGAAAAGAATGCAAGGAGGCAACTTATTGGCTTCTTCTCCTTCAATCCAAAAATCTTGCTCATCGGGAGCTGTTCCAACGCTTTATCGAAGAATCCAATGAGCTGCGAAATATTCTTTCATCCATTATTAAAAAGTTGGAATGATTTTACAATCTCGATTGCTTAGATTTTCTTGTTTCTTGAACCTTGCTTGGCGCTTGTTGTTTGTTTCTTTTGTATCTTGCTTGGCACTTGTGACTTGAAATTTGCATTGAACCTTTCTTCAAGGAGGACACCATGTCTCACTTTTACATGAACCGTACCCGCTTACTGCTGCTCTGTATGCTGCTCATGGCGACGATCTCCATTCCGCTTTGCGGCCAGACCTGGCTCCCGGCGGAAGCTCCGCCCGATCATGACCTTCAGGCCCTGCTCCCCCACCCGCTTGACCGCGAACGCATCATTGTCGCATCCTCCCGTCAAATCTTTGAAGGCGTAGGGACGGGGACGTGGAAAAATCTTTGGCGCTTCAGCGGAAATAAAATCCGGATTCAGAAATTGTCTCACTTTCAGGAGCTCCCGGATCGCTATTTTGTCCTCTCTTCAAGCGGCGCCTATCAAACCATGCTCAAAGACTTTAAGACCCAGGAGGTTTATCAAGGCCAAGGGGAGCGTGAAAAGTCTGTGCTTTCGATCGCGGTCTCACCGGAGAATCCAAACCATTGGTTTCTTGGAACGGCGGGCGGATTATTTGAATCCGACGATGCCGGGACCACTTGGTTTCGGTTTACCTCTTTTTCTAAAGAGCCTGCTTCAGTTTTGCGCTTCGCGGATGGGCTGCTTTATGTCGGAGCTGGGAAAAATCTCTACGCCTCTTCTGATAATGCCCATTTTCAACATGTCTTCTCTTTACATGGATCGGAACCCGTCAACGCGGAAGAAAAAGACGCCGGACCTTTCGAGGAAGAGAGCGAACCGGTTGACTCCTTTGCAATCTATGATCTCGTGATACCGCAGAATCATGAAACCCTCTGGCTTGGGACCGAGCAAGGTGTTTTTGAGAGCCGAAGCCACGGAGAAAGCTGGCGACGGCTTTCTCGAAGCGGATTAAGGAGCGTCGAAATTCGGCACTTAGCTTACGATGAAAAAACCCGCGCACTTTTTGCCGGAACCCCCAAAGGGGTTTACCGATTCATGGCTGATAAAAATCGGTGGGAGGAGCTTTACCAGGGGCTCGCCCAAACCAATGTCCGCGGACTTGCGGTCATGGCAGGAAAAAAAACGACCCTCCTCGCAGCCACAGAAGGGGGCCTTTCTCGTTTTCCCATTTTGCCCGACCGTATTCAGGCCCCCGGCCGCGGAATCCAAAACACCGACATCCTTCCCTTATTTCATGTGCTCCTTCGTCTTGAACCAAGCGCCCGCGAGATTCAGCAAGCCGTCATCCGCTACGGCAATATGAAAAATTGGAAGACCAAGCGCTGGCAGGCGGGTTCACGCCTTGCGGCGCTGCTTCCCGCGTTTTCCTTCGGCCGTGATTTTTCCCAAAGCAACAATATCGATGTCGACCGCGGCAGCACCTCCGAGCGCGACCAATTCATTGCCGGACCCGCAGAAATCGACGAAGGCTGGGATATGGACGTCAGCTGGGACTTGGGCGATTTTATTTACAGTTCCGACCAAACGTCCATTGATTCGAGAGAGAAGTTGATGGTGGAACTCCGCAATGATTTTCTGGCCGAGGCCACGCGGCTTTATTACGAAAGGCGCCGCCTCCAGATTGAGATTATCTTTGCGCCCCCAGTTAGCGAGCAGGAACACCTCGAGCGGCTCATCCGGATGGATGAGTTCACCGCACTCTTGGACGCCATGACGGACGGAGTGGTGAGCAGAAGGCTGGAGGAAATCTATAAGAAAAATCCTGGCCTGGAGCAGTTATGGGCCTTCCGCAGAAATACGCAAAATCTTACGCAAAACAACGCAAAAGCTAACGAGTAAATGTTGATCAAGCGCTCGGCCAGACAGCGCCTTGTCAGTATTAGCCATAATAATACATATGATTATACATATTTACAAACGTATATCTATCGGGTAAGCTATGAAACGGATAGTGCGGTACGGGCTATTTGAGTGGGACCCCGCAAAGGACGAGAACAATATTATAAAACAGGCATCGCCTTTGATGTGGCTTTGCGGGTTTTCGAGGACCCGCGAGGGCTCATCCAAATCGATCAAACCCACTCCGGAACAGAACAACGCTGGCGCTACATCGGGAAGATCGAGAATCAAATTACAACTGTTGTTTTTACTTCGAGAAAGGGTTATTTAAGAATCATCAGCGCCGGATTTTGGCGGAAAGGCCGCAAACTCTATGAAAAAGAAAATCCGAAGGAATAAAACCGACAAGGACGGCTATGAATACAATTTTGAAGGTTTGAACACTAAAAACTGGGTCACTGTTCCCCATCCTCCCTGGATGCCTTCTCCCCAAGAAATAGCGAAGATCATGAAAAACGCCAAAGTGACCATCCAGCTGGATGAGCCCACGGTAGAATTCTTTAAAGCGGAGGCTCATAAACATGGAACGAAGTATCAAAAAATGATCCGCGAGATTTTAAAAAATTACCGGATTCAATACCAGCAGCGTGCGGCTTAAGACCCTTCCCGATCAAGTCTGAGTTGGCCGCAGGCGGCATCGATATCCCGGCCGGCGGTTTGGCGTACCGTGACATGCACCCCGCGCCGCTCAAGGATATTCCGAAACTGCTCGACTTTTTCCCATGAAGGCGGCTTAAAATTCATTTCACAAATGGGGTTGTACGGGATTAAATTCACCTTCGCTTGAAGCGGCTTGGCGATTTTTGCAACGCCCTCGGCCTCTTCTGGGGAATCATTTTCACCTTCGATCACCGTATATTCAAACGTGATTTCGCGTTTGAGTGTTTTATGAATTTCTCCGAGCGTCCTTTTTAACTCCGCAAGCGAATAGCGCTTATTGATCGGAACAAGTTCCGTTCTTTTTCCTTCATGGCTCGAGTGAAGGGAGACGGAAAGACGGACCCGGCCAGCGCTTCGTTTGACGAATTCCACAATCTTGGGCGTAATCCCGGAGGTTGAAACCGTGATGCGCCGGGCACCTATGCCCAATCCCCACGGGGCCATTAAAATCTCAAGTGCCTTCATCGTGGCCTCAAAATTATCCAAAGGCTCCCCCATCCCCATGAAGACCACATTGGTGACGCCTTGCGTCATCCCCGCATGTTTTAAGCCTGTCTGCCGGACAGCCGGGCGGGGATCTGCCGAGACTTTTTGCTTCCGCAGCCACCGGCTAATCCACACAACCTGCTCCACAATTTCCCCCGCCGCCAAATTGCGTCCGAATTTTCCTTTGCCGCTGGCGCAAAAAACACAACCAATCTTGCACCCAAGCTGGGTCGAAACGCAAACCGTTTGCCGGCCCTTTTGTGCGATGAGAACACTTTCGAGAACACGGTCGTCAGCAGTGCGAAAGAGGAATTTAATAGATTCGCGCGCTTCGGAATTGACCGATTCATCGAAACGAAGCGCCCTTAAAGTAAAATTTCCTTTAAGATAATTTTTGAAATCGGCGGGAAGATTTTTGGCTTCGTCTAAAGATTCAATGTGCTTGTGGTAGAGCCAGTCGAGGATCTGTTTCCCACGGTATTTCGAAAGATTATTTTCGGCGACCAACTTTTCGGCTTCTTCGAGATCAAGCCCATACAAAACAGGTTTCATTCTAATGGGGCCAGGGTGGGGCCTGGCCCCATTAGACCGGCGCCCTTTTGTTTTATATCCATTTTTTGAACTTCATCCAGAGGAGCATGGCGATGGAGGTAAAGGCCATGAGTCCGATCGAGATAAAGTAACCGTACTTCCAGGTAAGCTCCGGCATCAACTGGAAATTCATGCCGTAGATGCTCGCGATGATGAGGGAAGGCATCGTGAGAGTCGCAAGGACAGTCATGCGTTTCATGACCTCGTTAAGTTTGTGCGAAGAATGTGAAAAATAAACTTGCAAAATTCCCGTGATCATTTCGTGGAAACCTTCCACTGTCCCATAAATGCGAAAAAGGTGGTCATAGATATCCCGAAAATACATCCTGTTTTTGGTTTTGATAAAGGCTGTAGGGTTGCGCGTAAGAAAGTTGATCGTATCCCGTTGCGGCGCAATGACTCGCCTGAGATTAAAGATATCGCGCTTGATCTGCATGACGGTCGAAAGATAATCCCCGGGCGGATTATTAAGAATGTCGTCTTCGATCTGATCAATTTTCTCCTCGTATTCATCCAGCACGGGGGTGTAGTGATCCACCTGCTGATCGAGAATGGCGTGCACGAGTAAATCCGCACCGTTTCCCATAATAGCCTCGGGTTTTTTCTTCACCATTTCGCGCACTTGGTTGACGCTTCTCGAAGGCACTTTGTGAAAGGTGACCACATAGTTTTTCCCAAGAAAGATGTCGAGCTCCACCGTCACGAGCTTCTTTTTTATTTTTTCCTCGCTATCCGCCTCCAACCGGATGCCATGCACGACAAGAAAGAGATATTCTTCATAATCATCAGCCTTGGGCTGGGAGCTGTCGTTTAAGCAATCTTCTATCGCAAGGTCATGAAAATTAAACAATTCAACAAGACAGTCGCTTTCAAATTCGTCCGGACTCTCGAGGTCAACCCACACAAGCCCCTCTTTATCCGCAAGCGCCTGAAAGATCTGAGGGCGCGAAAGATCGGTTTCAAGGGGCCTGCCTTTTCGATAAAGAAATGTCTGTAACATCGTTGATCCCTTATTTTCTCAGTTTGAACCCTATTCTAAACAAATAAACCACGATAAGGAAGATCGCGATAAAAAGACCGAAAACGACAGCCATACATTGCCCGACCGGAACATCCGAGGCTCCCAGCATGCCGTAGCGCATGCCGCTTACCATATAAAACATGGGGTTGAAGATCGTGATCCATCGGATGGCCTCGGGCACCATGGAAATGGAATGAAACACACCCCCAAAGAAAACGAGGGGCGTGATGAGAAAGGTTGTGGTCAGCGTCAGGTGCTCAAACTCCTCAGCGAAGAGGGCGACGACCATCCCAATCGAAGAAAAGGCAAGGGAGACAAAAATGAGGAAGTAAATCACGACGGCGGGATACGCAATGGGAAACCGGACAAATAAAAGCGAAACAAGGTAAACGCCCGAAGCAATCACAAGGCTTCGCACGAGGCCCCCGATTAAGATGGCCCCTACCATTTCAAGGTAGGAAAGAGGTGTCACGAGCAGCTCTTCGATGTAATTCGCCCAGCGGGAAATAAAAAGGGAGCTTGAGGTATTGGTGTAAGAACCTTCAATCACATACATCATGATAAGCCCGGGGATGAGAAATTGTAAATAGGGCACTCCTTGAACGGTTTCGATCTGAGCGCCAAGGGAAAGTCCAAAGATAAAGATATAAAGGAAGCTCGAGACAATGGGCGGAAGGATTGTCTGGCTGAAAACGCAGGTGAAACGCACGATTTCGCGGCGAACCAAAGTTGTAAAACCAATCAGTCGAGAAGGAATCATTTTAGAAAATCAACGGCTAAGGGACAAGATACAAGTGCCAAGCAAGGGGCAAATGACAAGTTACAAAATGCAAGATGTTCAAAAAGATGGCCTTTCTTGTGTCTTGGTTTTGGTATCTTGCTTGGCCTTTGTTCCTTGTTACTTGTTTATTTTATTTTTTACTGATCAATTTCAAAAATGCGTCTTCTAATGTGGGACGCCTCACATCAATTTTGGCCACTTCAAGACCCCGCGCATGCAGCGTTTTAAGGACGTCGGTCACGGCATGATTCTTTTCTTCGAATCGAAGTTTCCGCCCTCCTTCTTCGAGGGCCACCCTGTGCACTTGAAGTTCTCCCGGGACCTCCGAAATCTCCCGCCGAAGGGTGAGCTCCACCTGATCCCCGCTCATCTTGCGGATCAAGGTTTCCGTAGAATCCAGGGCAACCATCCTTCCCTGGTGGATCACACCAATCCGGCTGCAAAGCCGCTCGGCCTCTTCGATGTAGTGCGTCGTCAGAAAGATCGTAATACCTTCGGTGTTAAGCTTGCGAAAAAAATCCCACAGTTGATAGCGCAGCTCCAAATCAACTCCCGCCGTAGGCTCATCCAAAATCAAAATCTTCGGCCGGTGCATAAGCGCCCTTGCGATGAGAAGCCTTCGCTTCATTCCGCCCGAAAGACGTTTATAGCCCTCGTCACGCTTTGTCCACAAATCTAAAAATTCGAGAAGTTCCCGGGCCCGCTTTTTTGCGTCTTCGCGCGGGATTCCGAAATAGCCCGCTTCATAAACGAGGATCTGTTCGGCCGATAGAAAAGGATCAAAATTAAATTCCTGCGGTGCCAGACCGATCAAAGCCCGGCTTTTGCGGTATTCGTGCGTTACCTCATGGCCAAAAACCCGGACGACCCCGGACTGATAATTCGCGAGGCCCGTCACGGCATTAATTGTTGTTGTCTTGCCGGCACCGTTGGGTCCGAGAAATCCAAAGAACTCCCCTTGCTCGACTTCAAAGGAAATATCGTCGAGGGCTTTGAAGCGGCGATAATATTTTGTGAGGTGTTCGATGGATATGGCAGACATATATAAGACCTGGCGCCCTGAGCCCTGCGTGGTTCAGGGCAGCCCTATACCCCACGTGGTATATGGCGGAGAGGGCGAGATTCGAACTCGCGAGACCCTTTCGGGCCTACTCGCTTTCCAAGCGAGCGCACTCGACCGGGCTATGCGACCTCTCCAAAAAATTTCTTTCTAATTTTTTTATCTCGAATCACGTTTTTTGTGATGAGAGATCCATCAATAATTATCTTCTCTCTTTTCTTAGATTTTTAAAGAACTCCTGCAGGAGGCTACGCGACTGCGCTTCCATCACTCCTCCCGCAACTTTCAAACGATGATTCAGCCGATCGTCACTGGTAATGCGGTAAAGACTCTCACAGGCCCCGGCCTTGGCATCGCGGGCGCCGAAAATAAGGCTCATGCATTTTGTCAGCACTAGCGCCCCGGCACACATGGGACAGGGCTCGAGGGTCGTATACATTGTGGCCCCTTCTAAAGACCCGCGGTGATTTTGCTTGTTATCCGAAAGGGTTTCGGATGCCTGCGTCATGGCAATCATCTCGGCATGGGCTGTTGGGTCCCGGAGCATTTCCGTTTGATTAAAAGCCCGGGCGATAATCTGACCTTTATAAACCACGACCGCCCCGACCGGGATCTCCCCTTTTTCCAAAGCCCGCGCAGCCTGCTTCAAGGCCTCGCGCATGAAATGATCATGAATGGATTCTTCAGCCATATTAAGAAAT
>CAYJSI010000024.1:0-33536 GCA_964373045.1 uncultured bacterium | reverse complement strand
ATTGCTAGTCTAGTTGCAAAATCCCAAGATCCGATTTCAAGAGGACCGATTTCATTATAGTTGCCCGTCAAATCGTTCTGCGAAAGATTTGCTTGCTCGCGCAGCAGTCTTGCAATCTTTCCACCCTGATTTCCCAATTGACGGACCTCCGCAATGAGTTGATTTTCATTCAACCAAACAAAGGGTTCGACGCCAGGATAAGCCTTCAGCATTGCTTCGCGGATTTTGGTTTTTGTTTGGGGATCCGCGTAAGCCGCTTGGATAAATCTCAAAGTGATTGCTAAAGGTTTGGGGCCAAGCGACAATTTTTTTTGAGCAGCTATTGTCACGCCCTTTCTCTGAAGATCCCGTAATGAAAAACCTTTTTGATCAAGAAGCATTCTGACGAGACTGCCGCGGGTTGCGGGAGTGGCAAGGCGATCAATTTCGGCAAAAAATTCTTCTTGGGTTTTAAATTCTTGAGCGGGTTGGATGTCATAAATATCACGAACCGTCTGAAGGATCCAATTCCGCTTTTCTTCCGTTAAACTTCGTCTCTTATCTTTGTTTAAACCTTTATCAAGCGCTGTAAGCGCACGCGTAAGGAGCGTATTTGTCATGTTTTGATTTGGTCTTCGCCCTTCCAGAAGCGCCCTAAAGATTTGCGCAATTCCAAGAGAAGTGATGGTAATTCCCTTTTCGCCTGCCTGATCGAGAAGAAAAGCCAGCAGCTTGCTTCCTTTCATGCCTCGAATACGTTTGATTGCAGCTTTTTGTTCTTCCGGATTCTTGATTTTTTGAAGCTCTGCAATTTTTTTCTCCGCTTTCGTTTTTATTTTTTGAACCTCAGCCAATAGTTCTTTGTCTTCAAAAAAACGATAAGTCTTAGCACCCAGCGCCACCTCCAAAGCGTTTTGAACCTCGGCAAATGAAACGTCTTTTCTTTTGTTCATCAGCGGCCTTAAAAAATCGATCACTTGTTTAAGGACACGGCTTCCGATGGTGTGAAGTTTCTTTTGCTCGAGTTGACTGGTCGTCACATGGAGGTAGGCTACGCCGCTTAAAGGTTTATCGATTTCCTTAAAGATCAATCGAATCATTTTTCCCGGATTTTTTTCTTCTTGAAGTCTCAAAAGTTCACGCCGAAATTTCGAATTCACATATTTCACTTTTCGTAGTTCAGAACGTTGAGCAGGGTTTGCTTTCAAGGCATAAAGGCGATAATGGAAACCGTTTTCCTTTGTAACAGGATGAACAATCGAATCAACTTCCTTCAGAAGAGGAAAGACATTCGGAATTTCATCTTTTGGATTCGTTTGCGGGTCATCCAATTCCCTCTCCCCTTTCCCCATTATTTGTCTCGCCTCAGCGCGGGATTTGAAGAGAAGAGGGTCGAGGTGTTTGTATTTTTTGCTGAGGTCGCTGACGCGCTTGTCAAAGCTGAGACCTTTTCGGACATTGGCCGTAAGTTTTTTGACGCGGGCGGGGGATTCTGCAATGCGGTAAATCTGGGCCAGCACCTGGCTTTCTTGATCCAGGGTAACGGGTTTATCCGGCTCCCCCTTCTTTTCAGAGGGCGCGGTAAAGGTCAAACCCTTGGGCTGCACTTTGATCCCAAAGGAGCCGGGATTCGCCATCACGACGCGGAGGATGGCCAGCATGATTTCCAGCTCCGCCATCCAGGAAAATAATAGGTTTTCCCCGCCTAAATTCATCTTCTCTTTGACTTCCTCTTGAATTTCTGCGGCATTTTTCCCGATCAATCGGTCCAGGGCGGGAAGGGCGGCAAACATTTGAGCTAATTTCCATACCGGCGCCTTTTCAACTTCAAAAAGCCGCGCGCTGATTTCATTTAAGACTTCTGCCTGCATGATATCTCCCAGTTCCTTGCGGGCGAGATACCGCCCATGCCGCTGGAGCTGGGCCACAATGCGCATGGCCCCCGCGACATCCCGATAATGCTGGAACTCATGCCATGCAATACTTCGGGCCAGAGCCATTGCAATCCTTGCGGCATCAATCGAGATTTGGCCGTTCAAAGTCTGTTTTCCGGCCTTGACAAATAACTTGAGAACCGAAAAGGCAGCGGCGGAGGTGCGGTCGTTCATTCTGAAAAAAACCATGGCATCCTCTCCCGCCTTCCACGGAATCCCACGGGCAAGCTGGTCAAAGGAATAATCCTCTGCATAGATATTCAAAATCGGCTGCATTTTTAAAGACGGGACAACAGTCTTCTTGATTTCGGAATCCACAAGATCAGGGCGGATAAAAAGAGTCCCGTACGCCATAAATCCTTGCTCGGTTCCGAGGTTTGATTCTTCGCTCTCAAACTCCATGCTCATCTGACTGCCGTTCATTTGAAAGCGGACGGGATGGACCTCGATGACCGCGCCGTGTTTTTCAAGATCGCTCTCTCCTTCGAGCATTTCCTTAGGGTTCACCGCATGAACGGCATAAAAATAGGGCGAGGAAAGAACGGGCAGCACTTCCTTCCCCTCTTTCGCCAGAAGAAGATGCTTGAACTGAATTACGATCCCCTGAGAGGCCATGTATTGAACAAGATCCTTCAGCAAAAGTCTGAAATAATGCTCGGCGAAGGCCGCATCAAAAGAAGGTTTCGTCAGTAAAGGCAAAAATAAAGCGTTCTCTTCTTTCAAATAATCTTGAATTTTTTCGACAAGTTTCCATTGCAGATCCTTTTTTTCCGCGAGGGAGGAATCGTCTTCCTGGATCGATGCCCATGTGCGCTCAAAAGCAAGAAAGAGCAACACGATAGGGGCAACCTTTTTAAGATTTTGAGCCGCAGTTCCTTTCGGCGGCCAAACGGAATAGCGGGGGGCCTTTTGATTGATTTCAAAACTCACCTTGCGGAATCGATCCACCGCTTCATCCAACGTATCTCTCTTGGGTCCCGGCTGTGCTCCCGTTACACTGCCCATTCCAAACAAAGATGCCGCGGCGATTTCCAGCAAAAATTCCCTTCGAGTCTTGCCGGAACTGTTTTTCTGAAACATTAGAAGAAGGTTCTCCGCCGTTTGCGGATATTCCTGTGTCCCGCCACCCTCCCCCCTCACCTCCCCCCGGGCCGGGCCCGTAGGGCCGGCGGCGGAGCGGCCTTCAAAGGGGTGCAAATAAAAGGGGCTGATGCCGCTCAGTTGAGCGAGGGCCCGAACATAGCCGGGATCTACTTTACCCCGGTATCGGTCATGAAGACTTTCGTAGCGGCTGATTTGCTGATTGCTTGCATTCATTCCTTTTCTTTTTGAAAGACTCATGGGAGTCTCCTGCAGAAATTCCCTTGCCATTCGGAGACGCACCGGGAGTTGAGGCTCCACATGAAGGCGATGGATAAGAAAGTTTCGATCAAGATAAGCGGGGTCGATTTTAAGCATTTCTGCGAGCGCTTCCACGTATCCCTGCGGGGGCGCTTCTCCTGTTTCCGGATTCATCCTTTCAAATGAGCGAATGGACTCGGGACTTGCACGGACCTTTCCTCGCCCTGAAAGTTCTTCAGGCGAATCGCCCAAAAGCTGGCGGACAAAGGCAAGACGTGCAGGCTCTTCTTCTGTGCTAAGAAGCCTTGCCGCTAAAAGCCGTGCATCAATATGAAACGGCTCAAGCCCCGCGAGTTTAGCAACCGCTTCAACATATTCCCGCTTGGGCTTGGTGCCGTGCTTAAGGTCCCCGCTTTCATAACTTCGAACCATCCCCTCGCTGACATCTGAAATGGCGGGTTGAAGCCTCTTCACAAATCCTGGGATGCTCTCTTTTAAAAACTCACGAATAATTTTAAGCCGCCCCGACAGCGCTCCTTCCTCTAACATCTGGTCGACGAGAAAACGGCGGTCAAGATACGCAGGATCGATCTTGGCGCGCTTGGCCAGGGATAAGGAGGTGGTTCTTGAAATCTCGGGCGTGGGTTCTTCCCTCAAGAACTTTTGGACAATCGAAAGACGCTCGGAAAACCGAGATTCTTCAAGCAGCTGCTGAATCAAAAGATCGGGGTTAAGATAAGCAACGTTAATATCTGCAAGGCCGGCGAGCGAGGCTAAAAAATCCTCAGGCGGTCTGCCGCGGTTCTCAAACTCTAAAACACGCTTCCCCCCTCGTTCGACTTTCAGCTTTTGGGCAAGACTCACGGCTGATTCCATTAAAAATTCACGCACGATCAAGATGCGTTCGGAAATTTCTGTTGCCTCCAGAAGGTTTTTTTCCAAGAAATGGCGATCGACATAGGAAGGCGCTACATCCGCAAAACGGGCAAGCGTCTCCACATAAGAATCCGGAGGATTGCCGAGATAAGCAGTCTCGTAGGAGAAAATTTGACCCGCCGTTGCAGAAATCTCCTTATGAAGCGACAGGTTTTCAGGGGTCTCATGTAAAAATTCTCGAAGAAGCCGAAGGCGTAAGTTGCGATCTCGTGTTTCTAAGAATCTCTTTTGAAGGAATTTTCGATCCAAATAGGCGGGGTCAATGCCTGCGTGGGCCGCCAAGGTTTCCACGTAATCATCGGAGGGAATCTGGCGACGCGTGTCATCGGAAAGCTCATAGATCCCAATGTGATAAGCATTCGCCACAACATCTTCTCTTTGGGCATAACGAGATGGGGTTTCTGCCAGGAATTCCCGAACGATGGCTAAGCGCTTATGAAAATAAGGTTCCCTCAAAAGCCGCTTTGTTAAGAAACGTGAATCCAAATAAGCCGGATCAATCCCCGCAATCCGGGCGATTTCGCTGAGATAGTCGGACGACGGGGTCTGATGCCGCGCTTCATCATCAGTCTCATAAGCAGTCAAAAGTTCCGGGCCAACCCAGGGACCAAGTCTGAACGCAAGACCGGCGGGGCTTTCCCCTAAATAATCACGAACCATACGAAGGCGGGTACTCAGTTTAGGTTCGTTGAGAAGTCTTTCGATCAGAAGCTCTTTATCGAGATGGGAGGGATCGATGAGCGTCAAATTCGCTAGGACGAATCGATATTCAGGAGAGGGGTGCCTTCGCCGGGCGGCATTCACTGCTTCATACGTGCTGATCATGGTGGGTGTAACTTCAATCTCTTTCATCTCGCGGCGCTGAGATAAAGAGAGGTGGGTATCCCCTAAAAAATTCCGGAGCATTCGCAGTTGATTAAAAAGAGAGGGCTCGCCCCGAAGCCTTCTCTCCAAGAATTGCCGCTTAATATAAGCAGGATCAAGATTGGCGATCTGGGCCAAGGCCGTCACGTAGAAAGGGGGCGCTTCGTGAGCCTTTGAGGTATCAGGGTCTTCGTAGAATAAAATATCTTCCGCCGTAATATTCCCCGAAAAATGAGCAGCTAATTCTCCTGGGGATTTTCCGATAGATTCACGCACAATTTTCAACCGCGCCGATTGATTGGGTTCGCTCAAGAGACGATTCTGAAGTACCTTAAGACGCTTTCTCAAAACCGCCTGGGGATCGAGCAAGAAAACAGAAATACGGGCAAGCTTAGCCAGGGCCTGAGTATAGGATTCTGAAGGGTTGATGCGCTTTGCAGGGTTTTTATGCTCTAGGAGGGAAACGAGCTGAAAACTGACCGAGAGTTTTTTGGCTAATGCGCGCTGATTAAGACCTAAATATTCCCGCGCCATTTTAAGACGTATCGAACGATCCTTCGTATCCAACAGTGCCCGCTTTAAACCTTTCCCCCAAAGGATGTAGGCTGGATCGATTTGGACAAGATCACTTAGTGCTTTTATGTAGCTTGTAAATTTTCGGGCGTATCGGGAAAAGTGGGCACTTCTTGCATTGTCCGGCGCCTCATAAAGCGGGATGACAGAATCGCTCACGGGAATTTTTGAATTTCTTGCAAGTGCGGCAATATTTTTTTCAAAAAATTCCCTCGTCATTGTCACGCGAAGATGGCGCTTTGGCTCCTTAGACAGACGCTCTTCTAAAAAGTGCCGGTGAATGAGCGCCGGATCGATCCCTGCCGCTTGGGCAAGGGCCTCGGCATATTTCAAATCCTGATTTTCTTTCTTCAAATCTCCCGCCAATGGCCATTTGAGAGGCGGCTTGATAAAGGCACCGCGTAAATGGCCCTCGACTCGGGCAATTCTTTTTTGCAGATCCCGTTCACGGCGAAGTTCGGCCTCTAAAAAACTAGGATCCAAATAGGCGGGGTCTATTTGAATAAGGCGGGCCAGGGCCTTGACATAGTCGGCAGAAGGATGGGTGTAATCTCTCGATTCCGGGTTCTCATAGGCAAGCGTTTTTGAATGACTAAAAACACCACTATCTTTTCGCTCAAGCGTTCGCCCCGTCTCCTCCATTAATTCCCGCGCTAAAACAAGCCGCCGATGAATCTGGGGCTCCTGGCGAATGCGCTCGGCGAAAAAACGGCGATCGATTAACGCAATAGAAATTTTGGCATGCGCGGCAAGGGCCTTCTCGTAAAGGATCAATTTTTCATTCCAGAGATCCTGAAAGGAGGGGTCCTCATAACTTAAAATTTCTTTGGAGGTAACACCAAAAGATAATTTTTTTGACAGCTCCCTCGGAGTTTCTCTAAGAAATAAGCGGGTGACCTGAAGCCGCTTCGCATGGCTCCTCTCCTCTTGAAGCCTGCGGATCAAAATTCGCCGGTCAATCAATGCTGGATCGATCCCCGCCATCCTTGCCAATGCCTCGCTATAGGAGAGGGGTGAGATGGTTCGTTGATCTGGATTCACAGCTTCATACCTCGTAATCTGGGAAACTTTGGCAGGTACTTTTCCTGATGCGGATAACTCCCGGATGGTAAGCCCCAGAGAATTCCGGACGGTTCTCAGCCGACGATAGAAATCCGGCGTCTGCCGAAGCTCCCGAATCAGATCATCTTTCCTTTGCTTCCGCACCTCGGAACGTCCGTCTGCCGGTGAGGCATGTCCAGTTCTGAGCACAGACCCCTTTAATTTTACAGATGCCTGAGGGAAAAGAGGGCGCGGGGAACCGAGAGAAAACTTTTGGGGATGCCACATAAGATCGATCCTACGATTAGCGAGGCGGTCGATTTCGGTTTCGATCGTGCGAAGGAGTTCTTCCTTGGTGACGGGAAACTTAGCGGCAGAACCGAATTTTTGAAGGTAAATCTGGATGAGCTGGTCAATGTAGCGTGTGTAGCGGCGAGCCTCGACAATTCTCTCCTCCCCCGCTAGCGTCAGAATCACCCCATCGCGCCATTGTTTTAATAGCCTTCTGAAATCAGGCTCATTCAACTCGCTCACAAGCTTGATCGAAGCATGATGCATAAAGGCATCATAAAAAGTGGTTCTGAGAAACCTTTTATAGGAAAGCTTGCCCTGCATCACCTCGTGATATTGTTTTTCCCCTTCAAGCGAATTCATCCGAGGCGAAATCACGGCATAAGAATAACCGCGCGTCTCAAAGAATCGCTCAAATCCCTGGCGGTGGAAGCCGCCGGCGAGCACAATCGCAGATGTAGGGGCGCACCCACGTGTGCGCCCGTCAATCGAAGGGCCGACACACGGGTCGGCCCCTACATTCATCAGCCGCATCAAATTTTTAACAAGCGCCTGATCCCGATCAAGGGCCGCTTTGTAAAATTGGACGGCGGGACCGAGTTTTTCGATCATCACCTGCGGATCTAAGGAATCTTTAAACAGGGCATGAAATTTTTCGGGACTCTTTTGGTACTCTTCCCAATCCTCGCGGCTTAACTCAAGACGGATGAGGCGTCTTACAAGCCAAAGGCGTTTGTAATTTAAGCTCAACTCCTCTTCCTTAGGATTCGTGAGCAGCCGTTTCTCAATATGAGAAAGAAGCGCTTCAAGCTCTTTAGAAACTTCCGCTCCCTTCAGGGCCGCGAATTTCTTTTCAAATTGCGCAAGTTTTTTCGGGTCACGGACCTCCTCTTCCTTGCCAATCCATTTAATAAGTTCGGACAAATGACGGGCCTCGTGCTCAGGGTACCGCATCAACCCCTGAGAAAGATTGCTTAAATATTTTAAAAGACTGGTGAAGTCTCCTTCCCCTTTATAAAATGAAAGTGTCTTTTCATGGAATTCCTGAAGGGCCTTTGAATAAATCTGCTTGCGCTCGTCATCCAATTTCTTTTCAACCTGATCAAGTGCGGGTTGCAGGGTTTTGGCCTCTTCCACGGCTTTAAGATAGGCGCGGTAGTTTTCTTCATAGAGTTTCCAATCTTCGATCCCGTAATAATCCGCTCCCCTTCCCTCAAACAGGGCGGCCATCTCGGCCCCGTTTAATTCCGCGCGGCGGAGATAATCCTTAAAAACCTTTCTTTTGGTCACAAGATCCGGAAAGGCGCGTAGAAGCGTGGCATCAAGTTTTCCCGTTGCTCCTTCAAGCGCTACAAGGGGGATGTGATACTTTTCGGTCAAATACTCGATCAATTTTTGAATATGTTCCTGGGCATCAATGACGGCATGGGCATCCTGGATGAAAATGAGCGTGGGCGCATTGGGCGAACCGGCGTGACGGCGCTCAATCACACCCAGCTCAGCGGGAACCTCGAAAGCCTTGACAGAGAGAACGGGCGAGTCGGCGAGAGGACGAACCGGCGCGCTTAAAGGCTTCGCCAGGCTAAGGTTGGTTGTGAGGAAAATAAAAGCCGTGAGGAAAGCCGTCAGACGGATCGCGAAACGGAGAAAGGGCGAGCGGGAGAGCGGGCGAGACGGCGCGGAATCGCGTCGAGTTATTTTTTCGAAATAATCCATTTTTTTACCGTATTAAGCATTGAGATAATTTGCCCAATGACATGATCACACCCTTCATCAAGGTGCACGGCTTCACTTTTGGTGAGATAACTACAACGCAAAGCGATCTCAATCCAAACTTGTGTTTCAGCAGCTTCTGTCTCTGCGTCACTTAACTTGCTCACAAAAGCAGCTTCGTAGCGCCGTTTTCTCCACGCTTCAGCGATATTGGCGCAAACAGAACGTGAAGACCGTCGAATTTGATCTGTGAGCGAATATTTCTCTTCCTGTGGAAACTCTTTTGATCGCTCAAAGATCTCCATCGCTAAATTCATTGCCCTTTTATATACATCCAAATTTTTATAGCTTTCGATGATCATTTTTCACTCTCCACAAGATGCTTTTTCGCCTAGACGCCCATTCACCGGCTCACCTTTTCGCCCACTCGCCCACTCGCGGCTATCCCACATAGCCACGGATCACCTCCTGATCTTTGCCGCTCAGCATTCGGAACTTGATCCCCAAGGCGGCGGAGCCATTCACGCGGATATGAACAATCCGGCCCTGACACTGAATCAGCCTGGATTCAAGGGCAAGTGAGATGGAAACGGGATCCCCCATCGTCATGGCAGGCAGCTTCTCTGAAATAGAAAAAAGGATTCCGCCTTCGCTTATGTTTTTGACCCGTCCTCGAAGAGTTGCGGCGGATGATTTGAGTTCGGGGTGAAGGATTCCCTCGAGATCGCAATTCAGACGCTGAAACTGCCGTTGTTCCTTAGGAGTCGAAGGCAGCGCTTGAGGCTGTGGACGGGCGCCATGGAGGAAGGCAAGAATGTCCTCTTCAAGATAGCGCCAATGCTTGCCACATTTTGTGGCGGGAATCTTTCCTTTTTTGGTAAGGTCGTAAAGGGTCGAGAGCGGCAGCTTAAGGAAGGTGCTTGCTTCCTTAACGGTCATCACTTTGTTTGCAAACTTTTTTTGAGGCTCGGGCATTTTTCTAGTTGTTCTTGGTTATTCCAATCGAGACGGACAAAAAAAGACTCGAGCTGACGAGTCTCTTGATTGCGTAAAATTTGTTAAAGGTTCGCACAGGAAGCGGTCTTTTTCAAGGAAAGCGGCGGCCCCTTGAAAAAAATGCTACCGCATTTGAGGAATTGAAAACCCATGCTATATCTTGCTAGTAGGACAAAGTAACTTGGCCGAACCTAAAAACCAAAAGGGGTCAGACCCCCTCGGCTCGAAGCACGACAGCGAAATCCATTTTCGTCAATTGTGCCAGCATTTCTTTTGGAAGCCTTATCTTGGGAGCCTTTCTTAGTCCGTCATTTCATTGGCCCATTTTTGCAGAGGGATGTATACTCTTTCTATCGTTTAGTTTCTGCGCCCTGCTGGTTGAAAAGTAGGGAAGGGAGGAAACATGGAACCTATCCATCTTGTATTCGCAACGGGAATGATTTTTGCAATCACAGTCACGGCATTCGCCCTTTATTCAGAACGCCAAAATAAGCGCGCCAAGTAACTTTATTTCCTGTCTTATCCCCTTTTCTACACGTGATCCAAGTTAGCGTCATTATCCCCACCATGAACCGCGCCCAGCTCCTTCCGCGAGCGATCCAGTCTGTCCTTGCGCAAGAAGGGGTGTCGTTTGAGCTCATCGTCGCCGATGACGGGTCCACGGATGAAACAAGACAAGTGATCGAGAAGGAATTCCCTTCCGTCATTTACCTTTATCAGGCCAATCAAGGGCCGGCCGCAGCAAGGAATCGCGGCATGGAGGCCTCGAAGGGCCGGTGGATTGCTTTTCTTGATTCTGATGATGAATGGAAACCCGGCAAATTAAAAACGCAACTCGCCTATTTCGAGCAAAACCCGGATTCTCCCATTTGCCAAACGGAGGAAATCTGGATCCGCAAGGGCCGGCGCGTAAACCCCATGAACAAACACAAAAAAGTCGGGGGCTGGATCTTCGAAAAATGCCTTCCTTTATGTATCGTGAGCCCCTCGGCCGTGATGATCCATCGAAGCGTCTTCGAAAAAGTAGGACTCTTCGATGAAACCTACCCGGCGTGCGAGGATTATGAGCTGTGGCTGCGCATCGCCGCCCAATTCCCCATTGGGCTGATTGAAAAGGCTTACGTGGTGAAATACGGCGGCCATGAGGACCAGCTTTCGCACCGAATCCCCGCCTTGGATGGTTACCGCATTCGCGCCCTGGTAAAAGTCCTCCAATCGGGAAAGCTTTCGCCGGAGCAGGAGAGGGCCGCGAAAAAAATGCTGGAGGAAAAAAGCAGAATTTACGTGGCGGGGGCCCTTAAAAGAGGAAAGACGGCGGAAGCCGAAGAAATTTTAGGACATTTAAAACAACACGTTAAAAACCCATCCTAGAAGAAAAACCTGAGGAAGGGTGACGGCCAGCATCCAAAGGGCCGTGCGTTTTCCGAGGTTCGACCACACAAGCCCCACCTCTGTATAATCCGTCACCACACCTCCCATGAGAAAGGCAAACGTGTTTCCAAAGGCGCCGGTCTGTTTGTAAATTTCGAAGGCCAGGGGCGAGGTTCCCTCCGAACAGACTTCCATGACGGCCGCAGCCAAAAGCGTGATGATGAGCCCGAAGAGCGTGGGCCCAAAAAATTTCATGAAGAAATGGCTTGGGACAAAGGCCCCGATGAGACTCGCGAGGATCATCCCGATCACAACCCACCACAACACCATCTCGGCAAGCTCCCAGATTCCTTTTAAGATGCCGCGAAAGTCCTTTTGCGCGCCCGCCCATGAAAATCGATACTCCTTCCACCGCCTCTTGATATCGCCCAGAATCGAAAATTCAGCTGACACCAAAACCGAATGCCGATTTTTTTCGATCCGGCCCTTTTGATCGATCCGCTGAAAGATCAAGCCCGTTGTCACGGACACAAGCAAGGCCGAGAAAATCAAAAGCACGCCCTTCCACCCAAAAAATCCCACAAGGAGAAAGGTGACGGGAAGATTGGCCCAGGGACTTGCAAGTAAGAAACTGACTACCGCAGGACCGGACGCCCCTTTTTTGTGAAGCTCCATCGAGAGCGCAATAATCCCATGGCTGCAGGCGCTCATAAGAAATCCCAGGCCCGCAGAATAAAGAATGGTGCGTTTGTGCGGCCGGGTGAGGAATTTCGAGATGTATTCTTTGGGAATGTAATAATCGATCAGCCCGCCCAGGATAAACCCAAGCGTAATGGGCCAGCCGATGATTCGAAGGTACTCGATAAATGCGAGGCGATAGGGTTGAAGTAAAGGAGAGGCAAAAGAGGCGAGATGAAGTGTCACGGCCGCAAGTAAAACCAAAAAAAGAGGCTTCTTAAACCACAATTTTAAATCACGACCTTCCTGTTCATGACAGCAAGCGTTATCCATAAACTAGAAGTCCTCCCAAATAGCCGGTGAGTCCCACCAAAAAATTCCCGACAAGGGCCCCTGCGATTTGGATCTTGGCATAGGCAGACGTTTCCATCTTGCCCCATTTCCAATAAAGGGCACGAAGGGTATAAAAACCAAACAAGACGGCGGCCGCGCGAAAGTGCGTCAGCACCCCGCTCTTTAATCCCTCAAGGCCCCCGGCATCCACTAATCCCGCCAGCGCCACAGGAATCAGAAAAAGATAGCCCATTCGGAAAACAAGAAGGGCGAATCCCCGATAACTTTCTTCGCGCTTAAGCCGCCACAGGCAAAGCAAAATGAGCTCGAGCACAAAGAAGGCGATGGGAAAATGCACCAGCATGGGGTGAAGGGGAATCGGTTGCGGCATCAATGGACAGGCACCGCGGCCGGCTGAGCGTTGAGATACTTTGAGGGATTTTTCTTAAATTTGCTCACACAGCCCTTGCAGCAAAAGTGATATTCCTTCCCCTCGTGAACGTAACTTATGCCGGCTTTCGTCTCTTCCCCGCTGACGGGGCAGAAACCCGGCCCCGCAGGTCCGGCCCCTCCTTCGTGGACGTGAAGCGGCGCCGCAAACACCCAAATCGCTATCAGAAAAAGAATCGTTTTTTTCATGGCCCCCCCTTTAAAACCGCTCTAGAAACATCGATGAAATCAGTCTACAATAAAGCGCAATGGGACTAAAAGCCAAATCTTCGGTCAAAATCTATGATCCCGAAACCGGCAAGACCGTTCGCCTGGATGCCCTTATCATGAAACTTGGGCTTGAAGCGGTCGCTCGAAAATATCGTGTCACGCGTTCCGCCGTGCAAAAATGGCGGTTTCGAATTCATAAGCCCGCCCTTCGAACCCTCGATAAATCCTCCAAAAAACTCTTTTAAAAATTCTGAAAGGGGCCAGGCCCCGTTACGGTTTTTATCCCGACACCTGACACCTTTTTAGATTTCCAAATCGCATAGATTGCGGGATACACCAAAAGCTCCAAAATAAAGGAGGTAAAAAGCCCGCCGATCATGGGTGCCGCAATGCGTTTCATCACATCCGCCCCCGCCCCCTGCGACCACATAATCGGGATCAGACCTAGAAAGGCCGCCATCACGGTCATCATTTTAGGACGCACGCGCTTGACGGCCCCGTGAATGATCGCTTCTTCCAGATCCTGCTCCGTTTGCATCTTGCCTTTTTGAAGGGCGTCCCGATAGGAAAGATCAAGAAAAAGGAGCATGAAGATTCCCGTCTCGGCGTCGAGGCCCATCAAGGCAATCATTCCCACCCACACCGCAATGGAAACATTGTAATCTAAAATCCAGAGCAGCCACACGGCTCCAATCAAGGAAAAGGGCACGGCAAGCAGCACGATCCCGGTTTTCACCCAGGACTTCGTGTTCATATAAAGAAGGAGGCAGATGATAAAAATCGTAAGCGGCAGCACGAGCTTCAGGCGCTCCTTCACGCGAATCATGTTTTCATACTGCCCGCTCCAAAGGAGGCTGTAACCCGCGGGGAGCTGGAGCTCACCCGCCACTTTTTTCTTTGCCTCAAGTACGTAGCTTCCAATATCTTTGCCTGCAACATCCACGTAGACATAGCCCGCGAGGAGACCGTTTTCATTTCGAATCATGGAGGGCCCGTAGACAAAGCGAAGGTCGGTGACCTCACCAAGCGGCACTTGATGTTCTCCCATGCTCGGAACTAGAACGTGCTTTAAGCTCTCCAGATCATCGCGGAAATCGCGGGCATAGCGGACGTTTACGGGGTAACGTTCTCGGCCTTCGATCGTGGTGGAAATATTTTCCCCGCCGATGGCCGAGGCAATCGTCATTTGCACGTCGGCGACCGAGACACCGTGAAGGGCCAGGGCATCGCGATTGATATCGAAATCAAGAAAATAACCTCCTGCCACCCGCTCGGCGTAGACGCTTCGCGTGCCCGGCACATTTTTCAGAATCATCTCAAGATGGGTTCCGATTTCCTCAATTTTTTTTAAATCAGACCCCTGGATTTTAATGCCGACCGGGGTACGGACACCGGTGGTGAGCATATCAATGCGATTTTTAATGGGCATGGTCCAGGCGTTCGTGGTCCCGGGGATCTTAAGGGAGCGATCCATTTCGCTCACGAGTTCTTCATGAGAGGCATGCTCGGGCCAAATCAAGCGAAGCGGCGCCTTCATCGCTTCGGGAACCCAGGAAGAATACCAGCGTGTTTTCTTCCGCCACTGATTTTCCGGTTTTAGAATTACCACGGTCTCCATCATAGAAAAGGGCGCAGGGTCGGTGGCGCTTTCCATGCGGCCCGCTTTGCCAAACACGCGTTCGACTTCAGGGAATGTTTTTAGGATTTGATCCTGCTTTTGCAGCAGTTTCTCGGCTTCCGTCACAGAAATGCCCGGCAAGGTGGTCGGCATGTAAAGAAGATCCCCTTCCCAAAGGGGCGGCATAAATTCCGAACCGAGCCGGAAATAAACCGGCACCGTGGTGAGCACCAGCAGGAGCGCTGTGACGATCGTTGCCTTGCGGTGTTTAAGGATGAAACGGCAGGCGGGCTCGTAAATCCGAAATAAGATTTTACTCACCGGATGTTTTTCTTCCCTGTAATAAGTCCCGACCATAAGCGATGTGGCAATCTTCGAGGCCCACTTCCATTTGAGTCGGATGGGATCCATACGAGTGAAAAGCATGCGCATGGCGGGGTCGAGCGTCACGGCCAAAACGGCCGCAATGGCCATGGCAAGATTTTTTGACCAGGCGAGCGGCTTAAAGAGTCTTCCCTCCTGATCCATGAGGGTAAAAATCGGCATAAAGGAGACAGCGATCACAAGAAGTGAAAAAAAGACGGCCGGCCCGACTTCTTTTAAGGCCGCAAGACGAATGGCATGATAATCTCCCTTGCGGCCGCCTTCGATCCACTGCTCGAGTCTTTTGTAGGCATTTTCGACTTCCACGATGGCCCCGTCCACCAGCACCCCGATCGAAATGGCGATCCCGGCCAGCGACATGATGTTGGAAGTAAGATGCATGCGGTGAAGAAGAATAAAAGAAAGCAGAACGGAGATGGGAATCGTCACAATGGGGATGATGGCCGAGGGAAAGTGCCAGAGGAAAAGCAAAATGACGGCGCTTACAATAATCATTTCCTCGATGAGTTGATGCTTGAGGGTATGAATTGCCTCCTCGATAAGATCCGAGCGGTCGTAAACCGTTACAAGTTTGACTCCTTCCGGCAGGGTTCTTTCTAGATCCTTTAACTTTTCTTTGACGCGGCCAATGACGTTTAAAGCATTTTCACCGGTGCGCATGATGATGGTGCCTGTCACCACATCACCTTGGCCGTCTAAATCCGCAATGCCGCGCCGGATCTCAGGACCCAGGCTGACGCGCGCAAGGTATTTCAAAAGAACGGGCAATCCCGATTCATCGTGCATCACCACGATCTTTTCGAGATCCTCCACCGACCTCACATAACCCCGGCCACGAACCATGTATTCCGTGCCGGAAAATTCGAGGAGTCTTCCTCCCGTTTCTTGATTGGCGTTGCGGACCGCCTCGATTACTTTTGTGATCGGGATGTTGTAGGCCAGGAGCTCGTGCCGATCAACGGCAATCTGATACTGTTTGACAAAGCCGCCCAAGGAGGCCACTTCCGAAACACCTGAAACACTTTGCAGCTGATATCGAAGAAACCAATCCTGAAAGGAACGCAGGTCGGCGAGGCTGTGCTTGCCGGATTTGTCCACAAGGGCATATTGATAGACCCAGCCCACGCCCGTGGCATCGGGTCCGAGTTCCGTTTTCACACCCTCGGGAAGCTGAGGAAGAACTTTGCTTAAATACTCAAGCGTGCGGCTCCTTGCCCAGTAAATATCGGTTCCGTCTTTAAAGATCACATAAACGTAGGAAAATCCGAAATCAGAATAGCCGCGTACGGCCTTGATCTGGGGCGCCCCCAGGAGCCCCGTGACAATGGGGTACGTGACCTGATCCTCAATCACATCCGGGCTTCGATCCCATCTCGAATAAATGATGACCTGCGTATCCGAGAGATCCGGAATGGCATCGAGAGGAATATTTTTGACTGACCAAAGGGCCGCCAGAATCCCCGCAAAGACCAGGGTGAAAATGAGAAACTTATTCTTGGCGGAAAACTCAATAATCTTTTCGATCACGCCCTCTTTGCGCTCAGGCTCCATGGGAATGCCCTCCCGTCATCGTCTCAAGCGCCGACTGAAGCCTGCTTTCGGAATCGATCAAAAAATTTCCGCTTGTCACAACCTGATCCCCCTCTGAGAGACCGGCGTCAACCTGATAAAAATTTTTCGCCTTCATGCCGAGCGTGACATAGCGCGGCTCAAAGTGATCACCGCGATCCGAGACAAACACAACAGAGCGCTCTCCCGTAAACAGCACGGCCTCTTCGGGCACGGCTAGGGCTTCCTCCATCTCGGGCTTGATGATCAAATTAACTTTCGTCTCGGGCTTAAACATCCCATCGGGATTTTCCACGCGGAATCGCACGCGATAGGTGTACGTGGGACTTTCCGAAATCGGGTAAAGGGACTCCACCGTACCGTGCAATTCTTTTCCCGGAGCAAAGGGACTATAAACGGAAATCACGGTCCCCTTTTTGATAAAACGAACATCAAATTCGTGAAGGGTTCCATAACCCCAGGTGGTGGGTCCGGAGAGAATTTCATTCGACGTCCGAAAAGGGAGCACCAGATTTTTGTAGCGAATGGCGTTCTTTTTGAGTTCCTCGATTTCTTCATCCGTCATCCCAAGAAACCGCAGACGCCTCTTTGCCAACTCCCGATTCCCACGCGCCCGGAACCGCGCCTCTCCCTGCGTCATGCCGATAATATTTTCTCTCTCCGAGATAAAATCCTGCTGGGCCTGAAGGAGCTCTTCGTCAAAACCGATGCGGCCCACGGTACGGACCTCGTAGACAAGCTTGCGTTTCTCTATTTTCTCTGTTTTGACACCGATCATCTGCTGTTTGTCTGTGGGAATCATAATGGAAGCGTGACCTTCCACTTCGCTTTTTTCGGGCGCCAAATCGTCTTCATAAACCGGCAGATAATCCATGCCCATGGCATCTTTTTTGGGGATGGGCGAAGTATCGGCCTCCCCCATGGGATGCCGGTAATAAAGGATCTTGCGCTCTTTCTTTTCATGCCTCACCGGGGCCACATTTTCTTTCGCGACAAGTTTCATGTTACAGATCGGGCAATCCCCCGGATGATCCGCCGTATAGGTAGGATGCATGGGGCAGAAATAGATTTTAGAACCGGCCTTGGCGCTTTGAGTCGTGGGCAAAAGTCCGGCCTTGGGCAGGAGGAAAACGCCTGCCGCTAAAAACCCTGCGATCAGGAATAAGACCTTTATGGAAAATTTGGAATTCATGGAAAATCTCCTTTCTTTAATTTTAAGGCATTTAACGTAAAACAGGTTTAGACCTGCTTTACACAGACGCGTAACCTTCAGGACTTTATTCGCCTGCGAGGGTTACGAGACAAGAAAGAAAATTCTAGATTCGGAGGGTGCGGGTAACGAGGTGAAGCGGGGGAGAAACAAAGAAAGGCGGAGCCGATTCATTGCCCAAAGACAAGGTCTCGATCTGTCCGCTTAGATGAACTATCGATTCAAGACTGCCGGGCGAAGCGGAAGACGGTTTCACGATCTCGGATTTTTGAGTTTTGATGGCGCAATCCGATGCGCGGCTCATCATTTCCGGGCAGCAGCCGTGACATCCCGGATCGTCAATGGCCGTGCCCGCAAGAGGGGCTTCGCCTGCCATGGCGCAATCACACAAAAGCCCAACGGTGGGGGCCATCAGCGTGAACATTAATAGAAGAATCAGTGTGCGTTTCATTACGTTAAAAATAACATACCTAACAGTCAGCGTCAAGATGCACTAAAAAAAGGGGACAGGCTACTTTATTGGAAAAGTAGCCTGTCCCCTTTTAAATTGATGTAACTGATTATGGGCTAATAAGTAACGGGAACTTTCTCGAGGGGGATTTCTTCAGGAATAATAGACCGCGTTTCCTTTAAAGAGGTGAGTTTGTCATCAATGCGCTTACGAACCCCGGCCAGTTCAAGCTTGGCATTCCTAAGCTCGCGCGAAAATAAATCGCGCAGCCCTTCTGCTCTTTCGCGCCCGACTTCCGACAAATCCAGAAAGGAAAGGGTGAGGATAAATTTCTGATTTTCTTTTTCGAGCTTCTTATAGAGTTGTTCGGCCCGGCGGTAGCGGTCTTCCACCTGCCTTAAATCCAATTCGCTGGGTTTATTGTGGGCCACCAGGGTGACTGCTTCATGGGAATGCTGGGCGATCTGGTGCGAATCCGTAGCCACCCGATGCGAGAGCCGGCTCACCCAGGCGGAAAGCCGTCTCGAAACAAATGCCTCTTTAAAACGTACCAGAATATCCTCATGCTTTGTCAGTTTTCCTGAGACGACTTCCATTTCGAGGGCGCTTAAGGAGGCAAGAGAGGAGCTTTGAAAAACGCGGCCGGTCAAAAGAAGGGAAGAAACAATAAAAATCCAAAAAAGTCCCACGATTCTAAAGTGAGCAAAAAAGCTGACACTTCCAATCACAGAAACCTCGGAATACCCAAACCCCAAAAGAAAAAAAAGTACGGCATGAACCCCAAGAAAAATGGGGGCAGTCTTGGCGCTCTTTTCACTCCACTTCACCACGGCTCCCGGAAACCAAGCAATCCCTAAAAGCTGGAAGAGCGAGAGGGCCACATAAAAAATTGAGGCCATGACATTCACCCAAACCGTAAACCCAAAAAAAGGAGACATGTTCGACTCACCCGCCATCTTTGAGATCTGAAAACTGAGCATCGCGACCATCACCGCGTACGCCGAGGCCGCAATCGAAATAGAGCGCAGGACAATAAAATCGTGAATCCTGAAAAGTCGCGCTGCCGGCTTTTCCCCTTTAGCTGAAAGTTGGGGGAGATAAAACCCCAGGGTCATCAAGGCATGGAAGAGAATCAGAAAAAGGATCTTGGTGGCAAATAAATGTGCGCGATCTTCCAATAGCTGGACGGCATTTAAGGCGAACCCTAAAGCGGCAAACCCCAAGAGGGCAAGCAGCCAATTCTGAGTTTTCTGGGAGGATTCAAAGGAAATTTGGGAGCGGAGTTTTACGCAAAGAAAGTCAAGCCATTCGGACTTTTCCATAATCGGGCGTATTATACGGCCTCCCCCTTCCCTCCTCCAAGGACAAAATAACCGAAATAACTTTTTATCGGCGCGGAGGGGGTCCTGCCGCGGAGGCTGCTCTGTATGGGCCGCTCAGCCCGGTGTGTCCGCCACAACAGCTTCGACGGATCCGTCCGCGCCTTTTGGCGGAGATCCTCCCATCACGAGCACCTCCGCGTCACCCCCTCCGTTTAAATTTCGAATCAACCACGATGTGTCAAAAAAATGGTGCTTTGGGTCTTCTGCCAAGGTGCACTTGACCTCTGGAGCGTTCTCTAGCAGGAGCCCTCGCATTGCTTAATCCAAGCAATCAGCAATTTCTGTTCTCCGGAGGAAGCTAAAGGGCCGAATTTCCAATGGGAATGGGAAATTCGAGCCCGCCAGCAGGCGAGAGCCGCACTTGCCCGGCGTTCATCTTTCGCGGCTCGAGCGTTTCCGCAGGAGAACAGAAATTGCTGATTGCGAAAGATTTTGCGTGCAAACGGGAACGCAGGGCATAGAATACGGATTCATACGTTCGTTTATTTCTTAACTGGGTCTTATTAATTTTTATTTCTGAATGAATCTCCTAGCCATCGAAACCTCAAGCCCCGTCTTGAGTGTGGCCTTTAAAAAAGGCAAGGGACCCCTCGCCGAAAAATCGATTCATGGCTCCCTCTCCCACGCCGAAAAGCTGGTACCCTTGGTGAGCGAACTCCTCAAAAAAGGAAAAACTTCTCTTGAAGAAGTGGATGCCTTTTTGATCGGGCGTGGACCCGGCTCTTTTACGGGCCTGCGTATCGGCTTCGCCACCTTGAAGGGTTTTCTCGTCACAAAGAAAGTAAGCTGCTTCGGCGGCATGAGCCTGGATGCCATTGCAGAAAATGTTTTGCTTCCCGAAGGAAGTCATCTCGCCGTGTGTCTTGACGCGCGCCGGGAAAAAATCTACATGCGGCGCTACCAACGGTCCCAGAACCGGTGGATCCCTCAGGGAAAACCAGAGGTTGACTCGTGTTCTCAAACCCTCAAAAAATTTCCCGCCGAAGTCCACGTCACGGGAGATGCGTTTCAGCGCTACCAAAAGGATTTCGAAAAACAATCCGGAAAAAAGAAAATCCATTTTCTTTCGGATGCAACTTGGTATCCCAAGGCCTCAACCTTGATCGAATGGTTCGAAAAAGGTCGTAAGGACGGGGTCGTCTCGCCCCTGCAATCGTTAAAAAAACCGGCAGATTTCATCCCCCTTTACTTCCGCCTTTCGGAAGCCGAAGAAAAGAAAAGTCATGCCTACGCTTGCTAAAACCACTTCTTTATCCCAGCACGGCACCTGGATTGAAATCCGGCTCGACCGCCTCCTGAAAAATCTTAAAACTTTAAAAGATCAGGCGGGGCCGGGAACCGGAGTCCTTGCCGTCATCAAGGCCAATGCCTACGGCCATGGGCTCTCGGAAATCGCAAAAACTCTCTCCCCTGAGGTTCAATTTCTTGGAGTCTCCTCCCTTTTTGAGGCCATGGAACTGAGAGAGCATGGCATTCAAATTCCGATTTTTCTCTTTGGAAGACTGCTTGAGGCCGAGATCCCGGCCGCGCTTACGGAGGGGTTTGTGGTCAGCCTTTCGAGTTTGGAGGAAGCCGAAGAGATTGCCGCCATGTCGCAATCCCTTGGGAAAACGACTCCTGTGCACATAAAGGTAGATACGGGCATGGGAAGGCTTGGGCTGACGGCACGTGAGGCCGTTATGAAAATTGAGACGATGGCGAGCCTACCCGGAATCTCACTCGATGGTATTTACACTCACTTTCCTACGGCAGAGCGTGAAGACGGCTTTGCCGAAAGTCAGCTCCGTGAATTTTCCCGCATCCTGCAGGAGCTTGGGAACAAAGGAATTCATTTCCGCTTTCGCCATGCCTCGAATAGCGCGGCGTCACTTCGATTAAAAACCCCGCTTGTCAACTTGATCCGCCCGGGCCTCATGCTTTATGGCATTTATCCGGATCCGGCACTTCGCAAGATTGCGGCTGTTCACCCCATCCTTAGCTTGAAAAGTAAGATCATCCTGACAAAACGGCTCAAGATCGGTGAATCCGCAGGCTACGGACGCGACTTTATCACAAGCGAGCCCACCACAATCGCTGTTTTACCGATTGGCTACAGCCACGGCTACCCTTTCAGAGCCTCTCGCCAAGCCTCCGTCCTCTATCGTGGCAAGCGATACCCGCTGGCAGGACGCGTCTCCATGGATTATCTTGCGGTTGATTTTGGCGATGCACCGGCCTGCGCAGGAGATGAAGTCACGTTGCTTGGGGAGGACGGCCCGGAAAAAATTTCCGCGGAGGACATCGCTGACTGGGCCGGTACCATTCCCTATGAAGTCGTAACCCGCCTCATCTCCCGTATCCCTCGTTTTTACCGCTCTTAACTACCCTTCGATCTTATTTTCTGCTAGAATGCAAACCCAAAAGGGTCAGGCACCGCATTTCGGTGCCTGACCCCCTTAGCTTTTACTCTAACAAATGACGACAACGGTTAAATCCCAAAACATCCATTTTACAATCCACCGGTGCCCGGAAGTTTCTTCCACGAACACGCTTGTAAAAGAAATGGCCCGTAATGGTGCAAAAGAAGGATGGGTAATGGTTGCCGACTATCAAACAGAGGGCCGCGGCAAGCCGGGCCGCTCATGGGTCTCCCCCAGAGGAAAAGATCTACTTGTGTCCGTTTTGCTTAAACCCCCCATTCCTTCCCATCGGGCCCCCATGCTTACACAGGTATTTTGTCGTTCCGTGGCGGCAACTCTTAAGAAAAAATACGGCGTCTTGGCCACCTTCAAACGCCCCAATGATGTTTTGGTCAACCATAAGAAGATTTGCGGTATTCTGGCCGAGGTCTCATCCTCCGGATTTAAGACGCTGGATCATGTAGTTGTGGGAATTGGCCTGAATGTAAACTCCAAAGAGTCCGAGCTCGTGCCCGGAGCCACCTCCCTCTTAGAAATTATGAAAAAGAGCGTGGACCGTGAAGCCCTTCTTAAGGCTCTTTTGCGGCAAATCAGGGAAGATTTAAAGGAAATCTATGCTTATTCTGCTTGATATCGGCAATACCTCAGTCACATATGGCCTTCATAGTAATGGCAAGCTGAAGGCATTTTGTTCCATACTATTTAATGATATCCCATTATTAATCAAAAATTTTGTTAATAGTGGGAATAATAACAATATTAATGTCATTATAAGCTCTGTTGTCCCAAAAAATACACGTTTTATACTAGTTATGCTCAAACGCTACAAGGGGGTTCGGGTGTGGATTGCCGGGGCAAACTTACGCGTTCCCGTAAGGCACCGCTATAGGGGCAGGAAGAAGCCCGGTATTGACAGACTCGTCAACATCTTTGGGGCCCTTACTGCCTATAAGCCTCCATTTCTTGTGATCGACTTCGGAACGGCTATAACCTTTGATTATGTGTCAAAAAGAGGCATTTTCGAGGGTGGTATGATCATTCCAGGCCCTGAAACTGCCTTTCAGGCCCTTATAGAGAAGGCCGCCCTCCTGCCAAAGAAAATCAGGTTGCCCTTTCGCGCCAATAGTTTCCTTGGGCGATCGACAGGAGAATGCCTAACTGCCGGCACCTTGGAGGGCTACGGAGCTCTGACGGACGGTCTTATTGAGCGCTTTAAGCGAAAGTTTGGACCTTTAAAGGTCATAGCCACGGGGGGATTCGCGAGCCACCTAAAACCCTACTCATGCCGCCTTCAAGTGATTGATCCTAAGCTCTCCATCAAGGCCCTCCTTTCCCTATACCAGAAATATTCCGCTTGATTTTTGCGCCAATTTGCGTAGAATGTCCCTCGCTAGCACTCAAGCTCAGAGAGTGCTAATCCCCGATTTTTAGGCTATCCCCTAGCAATCGCAGGAATAATTCTTGTAATTCGAAACATCGCAACATTAAAAAAATAATCTTGAGGAGGAAACACATATGCCAAAACAACTGCTATTTAATGAAGAAGCGAGACGCGCCATCCAAAAGGGAGTGGATCAACTGGCGAATGCCGTCAGGATCACGCTGGGGCCCAAGGGCCGAAATGTTGTGATCGAAAAAAAGTTTGGATCCCCCACCATCACCAAGGACGGGGTCACTGTTGCTAAGGAAATTGAGCTTGAAGAACCCTATGAAAACATGGGCGCTCAAATGGTCAAAGAGGTTGCGTCCAAGACATCAGATATCGCAGGCGATGGAACAACCACCGCAACCGTTCTGGCACAGGCCATTTTTCGCGAGGGACTAAAGAACGTAACGGCCGGTGCAAATCCCATGGGGCTTAAGCGCGGGATCGAAAAGGCAGTTGAGGCCATTGTCGAAGAGCTGAGCAAATTTTCGAAGTCCATCGGCAAGGAGAAAAAGGAAATTGCGCAGGTGGCAACGATCGCCGCCAACTCGGATGCCAATATCGGCAATCTCATCGCCGAGGCCATGGAGAAGGTGGGAAAAGACGGTGTCATCACGGTCGAGGAAGCCAAGACCACGGCGACCACCCTCGATGTGGTCGAGGGAATGCAATTTGATCAGGGCTACCTCTCCCCTTATTTCGTGACCGATGCCGAACGCATGGAAGTCGCGCTCGAAGATCCTTACATTCTCATTCATGAGAAGAAGATTTCCGCCATGAAAGACCTTCTCACCCTGCTAGAAGCCATCGCCAAGGCAGGAAAACCCCTCCTTATTATCGCCGAAGAAGTTGAAGGCGAGGCCCTGGCCACTCTTGTGGTCAATAAAATCCGCGGGACTATCAATGTTTGCGCCGTTAAGGCCCCCGGCTATGGGGATCGCCGCAAGGCCATGCTCGAGGATATTGCAATCCTCACGGGCGGGAAGGCCATCACGGAAGACCTCGGGATCAAGCTCGAAAATGTAGCCATCAAAGACCTCGGGCGGGCCAAGCGCATTACGATTGATAAGGAAAACACGACGATCATCGAAGGCGGTGGTAAGACAGCCGATATCAACGGCCGTGTCAGCCAGATCAAAAAGCAAATCTCGGAAACCGATTCCGACTACGACAAGGAAAAACTGCAGGAGCGCCTCGCAAAGCTCGCGGGCGGTGTTGCGGTCATCAATGTCGGCGCGGCCACTGAGACTGAAATGAAAGAAAAGAAGGCGCGCGTGGAAGATGCCCTGCATGCCACTCGGGCCGCGGTCGAAGAAGGCATTGTGCCGGGCGGGGGTGTGGCACTCCTTCGCGCCAGAACAGTGCTTGAGAACTTGAAGCTCAAGGGTGATGAAAAGATCGGTGCGCAGATTGTCAAGCGCGCCCTGGAAGAACCCTTAAGACAGATCGCTGAGAATGCCGGTGAAGAAGGCTCTGTGGTCGTTCAGCGCGTACTTGCTGAAAAGGGCAATACGGGTTTCAATGCCGAGACGGGCAAGTATGAAGACCTCGTTGCCGCAGGCGTCATTGATCCGAAGAAGGTCACTCGAAGCGCGCTCCAAAATGCCTCCAGCATCGCAGCCTTACTCCTTACGACAGAGGCCCTCATCACGGACCTTCCTGAAGAGGAGAAAATGCCTCCGATGCCTCCGGGCGGCGGAATGGGCGGCATGGGCGGAGGAGGGATGTATTAAGCTTACGTTGTTATCCCCGTGCGTTTTTAGCGGGGATCCAGAAATAATCAATTAAGTTCCCGCTTTCGCGGGAATGACAATCTAATGAATTAAGGAGAAACAGAAAAATGAAGATTAAACCCCTAGGTGACAAGATTTTAGTGGAAGTTTTGGAAGCAGAAGAGAAAACCAAAGGCGGCATCATCCTGCCGGATACGGCCAAGGAAGAGAAGACCGAAGGCAAGGTCGTCTCTGTTGGTGGCGGCAAGGTGCTTGAATCCGGCAAGGTCCAACCCATCGAAGTGAAAAAGGGAGATCGCGTAATTTACAATAAATATGCCGGCGATGAGATTTTAATCGACGGAAAAAAACACAAAATCGTAAAAGAAAGCGAAGTCCTCGCGGTTTACGAAAGCTAATGAGATTGCCACGCCCCGCCATGGGCGGGGCTCGCAATGACACGTCATTGCGAAGAGTCCCCCTGATAGCGGGACGACGAGGCAATCCCCCCCAGACAAAAAAGGAGTCATGCACATGCCAAAACAAATTTCTTACTCGGAAGAGGCGCGCCGTAAGCTGAAACGCGGCGTCGACATCCTCGCTCAGGCGGTGGGTATCACGCTCGGGCCCCGCGGCCGCAATGTCGTGATTGACCGCAAATTCGGAGCCCCCACGATTACCAAGGACGGTGTTACTGTTGCCAAGGAAGTGGAACTCAAAGACGCCTACGAAAACATGGGCGCCCAAATGGTCCGCGAAGTGGCGGAGAAGACCTCCGATGAAGCGGGGGACGGCACCACCACGGCAACCGTTCTTGCCCAGGCGATGATTAACGAGGGCTTAAAGAATGTCACGGCCGGTGCAAACCCCATGGCCTTGAAGCGCGGGATTGACAAAGCCAAGGAGAAAATTGTCGAATCCATTAAAAAACTTTCCAAGGCCGTCAAAGGAAAAGAGGATATCAAGGCCATCGGCGCGATCTCCGCCAATAGCGATTCGGCTATCGGCGAACTCTTGGCCGAGGCCATTGAAAAAGTAGGCAAAGATGGGGTCATCACGGTCGAAGAATCCAAGACCATGAAAACCGAGCTTGAATTCGTGGAAGGGATGCAGTTTGACCGGGGCTACATCTCACCTTACTTTGTCACGGATGCCGAACGGATGGAGGCGGTTTTAAAGGAGCCTTACATCCTTCTTTTTGAAAAGAAGATCTCGGCCGTCAAAGAGCTGATCCCGCTCCTTGAAAAGGTGGCGCGGCTCGGAAAACCCTTGCTCCTGATTTCAGAGGATCTTGAGGGTGAAGCGCTGGCCACGCTGGTCATCAACAAAATCCGTGGCGTCTTAAACATTGCCGCTGTCAAGGCCCCGGGTTTTGGTGATCGGCGCAAGTCTCTCATGGAAGACATTGCCATTCTCACCAAGGGAAAATTTATTTCCGAAGACCTTGGGATCAAACTCGAGAATGCCGATGTCAACATGCTTGGCACCTGCCAGCGCGTTGTGATCGACAAAGACAACACAACGATCGTGGGCAGTGCGGGGGCTCAGAAAGACATCAAGGGCCGCTGTGAGCAGATTAAGGCCCAGATCGATCAATCGGATTCCGATTACGACAAAGAAAAACTTCAGGAGAGGCTTGCCAAGCTCTGCGGTGGCGTCGCGGTGATCAAGGTCGGCGCTGCCACCGAAGTTGAAATGAAGGAAAAGAAGGCGCGCATGGAAGACGCCCTTCATGCCACCCGCGCGGCTGTGGAAGAAGGCATTGTCCCAGGCGGCGGTGTCGCCTTCTTGCGTTCCATCTCTTCTCTGGATGGCCTTAAACTTGAAGGCGATGAGGCCACGGGCGCCCAAATCGTACGCCGCGCCCTGGAAGAGCCGGCCCGACGCATTGCCATAAACGCCGGCTTTGACGGCTCTGTGGTCGTAAAAGAAATCCTTGAAGGAAAAGGCAGTTTTGGTTTCAATGCTGCCACCGGTGAATTTCGCGATCTTGTGGAAGACGGCGTCATCGATCCCACCAAGGTCGTGCGTACGGCCCTTGAAAATGCGGCCAGCATTGCGGGACTTTTCCTCACCACCGAGTGTGCCGTAGCCGATAAACGGGAAAAGAAAAAAGAAGAAGAGAAGAAATCCGCCTACGCAGGCAGTATTGAGTAATACAAAAAGGGGACAGGCTGCTTTTCTGAAAAAGCAGCCTGTCCCCTTATATTTTTTAGGACGGCTGCTGACTGACCCAAAGCTCCTTCGCCTTCACAGCCTGAGCATCTGTGAGAACGGATTTTAGCTTCACGTAATCGGTCACGCCTTCCTTACTGAAAGCGGCCATGGAGGCGGAAAATTCATCGATCATGGTGTTGACGCTTTCGGTGTCAACTTTCGGCTGAGACAATTTTTCCTTCAAGTCGAGCCCAAAGATTTGAAATTCCGTCATTTGGCGAAGGTAGGCCTTCTTCGCCTTCAGTTTAAGACCCTTCATCGTGCTCACCTGCTCCTCGCTCAAACCAAGCTCTTTTTGTTTCGAAAGGAAAAAATGGGCCTTGGTCATGAATTTATCCGTGATCGGACACGAATGAGACGATGAATCTTCGCCGTAACCCTGAGCTCCCTGTTTGAAAGGGCATCGGCCCCCCGAGCACTTTCCCTGCCCATAATCAGCGTGAAGAAAAGTTGCGGGTCCTGCCAACGTAATAAGAAGGGCTGTTAATACTGCGTAAATAGGCACTCTTTTCATTGAAATCTCCTTTAAAATAAAAAAAGAACTAGCTTTCCGTCACTCAATGTAAACTCCGCTGATTTAATCAATGTCTTCTGAGGCCGCGCGAGAGGCGGCCGAAGGACCTGCGCCTGTGAAATTTTCGCCCGCCAAAGGACGCCGCTTTCACTGAGACATTCTCGATAAAACTTTCGAGCGGCATTTCTGGGTGCTCCGAAATGGGGAGCACTGTCCGCATAAGCTTTTCGATCTCTTTAACGTCCTTACCCTGCTCAGGGGTAGCAAAAGTAATGGCGTGGCCTGTCCCGCCGGCGCGTCCAGTCCGGCCGATGCGATGGACATAACTTTCTGACTCATCCGGCAGATCATAATTGATGACAAGTTCGATCCCCGAAATATCGATCCCCCGCGAGGCGATATCTGTGGCAATCAGCACGCGGTATTTTCCCGAGCGGAATCCCTCAAGCGCCTCCTTGCGCTGGGCAAGCGTCCGGTCGGAATGTATTTCCGCGGCGTTTTGCCCCGCATCCCGAAGAAATCTCGTGATTTTTTTTGCCCCGATTTTGGTGCGTGAAAAAAGCAAGATGGAGCCGTGATGCTGGGCCAGCAACTTGAGGAGAAGTACTTTTTTGGCATCTTTTTTGACCACAAAGAGCTCCTGGGTAATTTTTTCTGCCACCGTACCGGATTTTGCAATCTCGACATGCACCGGGAGCTTCATATGAGAAGAGGCAAGCTTCATGATCTCCTGCGGCATGGTGGCCGAAAAAAGCATCGTCTGCCGGTCGCGCGGAAGGACGCGCAGGATCTTCTGGATCTGGGGCGCAAAACCCATGTCGAGCATACGATCGGCTTCGTCGAGCACCAGGATTTCGATGTCGTGTAAAGAAACATAGCGCTGCTCCATGTGGTCAAGCAGGCGGCCGGGCGTGGCAATGATGATGCGCGGATGACGGCTGAGTTCCTGAATTTGCTTATGCATGGAGGCCCCGCCGATCAGGACGGCAAGCCTTACCCTCGGATCTATTCTGCAAAGGTGGTGATGGACTTGAAGGGCAAGCTCGCGGGTCGGGACAAGGATAAGTCCCCGGCCCTTTCTTTGAGCAAGCCTCTGGATCATGGGAATACCGAAGGCAAGCGTCTTTCCCGTTCCCGTCTGCGCAATCCCGATCACATCCTGCCCTTCGAGAGCAAGCGGGATGGCCTTCTGCTGAATGGGTGTCGGGGTATGAAACTTCATCCTCCCCAGCACATCGAGAAGCTGGGGAGCAATCCCTAGGCCGTAGAAGCCTGTGCCGGAAGTTGGTGCTGTTGGTGTCGTCATGAGTTGCGTAGTATAGTCGCGATCAATAAAAAAGCGAAGTCTAAAATTGCTCCTGAATCAATAAGCTGAGACCATTCATGGGATTCCGTTGCGCATACGCTACCGTTTAACGGGAAGTTTCGGGCCTTGCTTTCCAGCGTCGGTGGGCCCATAACCATTGTTCCGTATGCAATCGGATATAATCTTCCAGGCCTTGATTCAGCCGCGCGGTGACACTCGTTTCCCAATCCTGTTCGCCGGAGGGGAATGGAACGGAAGGAAGCACTTGGATCTCGTATCGGCCTGTGCCCTTTCTTAGGCAATAAGCGGGTATAAGTGCACAGCCTGTTTTTGCTGCCAACCGGGAAGGCAAGGAGGTCGTTGCCGTCGGAGAGCCCATAAAATCAATCCACAGCCCCTCTTTTCCGGCCCATTGATCAATCAGAACGGCAATCACTTGATTTTTTCGAAGACCCGCCAGCGCTTCCCGAATCGCTTTCTTCTTAGGGATGGGGATAACAGAAGTTTCTCTTCGCAGGCTATCTATAAGCTGATTGAGGTAGGGATTTTTGACGCTTTTGACGATGACCGAACAAGGGATGCGGGATAAATAAAACAAAAACTCCAGATACTCCCACGACCCAAGATGAGAGGTGATCAGAACAGCGCCTTTTCCTTGAAACAGGGCCGTCTTTAGATTTTCCAGTCCGTTGATAACAAAATGTTTCTCGGCATGACGCTTTATTTTTTTGATTAAAAACAATTCCAGGATCGAAAGGGCTGCATTTTCAAACGATCGCCGGATAATGTCTTTTCTTTGGATCGCGGAAAGGGCTTTTCCGTAGGCTCTTTCAAGATTCTCAGCGGCAATTTTTCCTCTGCCGGGCGAAAAGAAATAGAACAGGTTGCCTGTTTTTCTCGCGATCCAACTTGAAAAAGAAAGGGGCAATAGACTGAGGATAAAAATCAAGACCCGCAAAACATGAAATTGGAGAAGATAACTCATGAAGGACATTCATGTTTGTCAAAACACCTCCCGGCACGAATCACCTCCCGGGACCCAAACGCTGTTCCGACGGGTTTCTAAATATCGCTCGGTCTTTAAAACTTCTTTCCCCTTAACGGCCGCTGTCTTTACGTTTCGAGAAGCAGTCCTTGCAATAGACGGGGCGATCTCCGCTGGGCTTAAATGGAACTTCGCATTCCTTTTGACAATCTGCACAGGTTGCCTTGAACATCTCCCGGGGCCTGCCTCCGAAATTACCACCTTGCTGAAACGCCATGCTGCCTCCTAATGGTTATGGAACAATTAAAGTTGCGGGTTAGTGTACTAATCTTTGTCAACATTCGCCAGTGCGGTAAGGACCAACGGATTAATTTTCGAAATCGCCCCCAAATTTCTTTGAATTTTTACGGCCATCTCCTTTAAAGTAAATTTAAGAACAAAGGCAAGCTCGCCGGCAAGGCCTTTCACCGAGCGCTCCAGTCTTTGACGTTTCCTCGCGTCTTTCACGGAATCCTTGTTGAGAGATTCGGACCATATCATCACTGCCTGCGTCCAAGCCTGGCCGGATTCGGAATCTTTTTTGTTTCCGGTCTTAAAATATTCTAAAATTTTGTTGGCTTCCTTGACGGAAATCAGTTTACTGAAACCGGAATCTTCCAGTGAACTCTCCAAAATAGTGAAACGCGCCTTGGCTTTATTGCTTGAGACAGGAAGTAGAGAGTAAGTGACATCTCTCGATTGAGCAGATTGGGTAATCGTTGTAACACGGCACAAACCGTGGACAGCATGGAATAACAAATCATCTTCTGCGATTGTCTCATTCATCAGTTTAAACCTTGGGCTGTTTGTTTTTTTATATGATTTTTTCCCATTCTTGCCGCCTTGACAGCATCTTTATCACCCGTGCGCTTCGGGGTTTCATTAGCAGCAGGCATTTTCGCCTTTACCTCTACAAGCGCCTCTGCGACAAGAGAGAGCGGGCCGGCATAAAACCCGGAATCTTTCTTTTCTGGAAAGCCGGCGCTCGGAAACCAAACGCAGGCTATCATCACTGTCATGGTAACAACCCTGGCATTTTGCTTTGAAACCCTCATGACTCAGATTCAGGGGCAAGAAACGTTAACAGCAACCAATCACCAAGAGAGAGTAAGATAGCCTGATAGGGTCGGAAAGCGCGAAAATGCTTCAGGGAGTGCTAATAAGGAATCGTCTCATTCTGCCGTAAGTGCTTCTCTTATGGTATGGGCCATATTCAAAAAGAACATATTCAGCCAACGTGTGAGTTTAACAGAATGGCACCCAAATAGATACAATTAAAAAACACAACGTCCGGGATTTTAACGTAGGAGGAAAATTTTAATTTACACCTCGCCAAGCCAGAAGCCGGAAATGTGGCCGGGGGTAGATAATAAAAAGGCCGGAGGAACGGACGAAACCTCATTCTTGCCCTTTGTATTGGCTCGCCGGGATGCCTGCGGGGACGCCAAACGAACCCACCCATCATCAAAGAGTACTATTACTTGTGCGAATGAAAAAGTGGCGGGCGGGGAATTCTCAATGCCTGTAGGCACTATTTCCTAAAGTACCAGGTTGACGTGGGGAATCTGGCACGGGCAAAAGTGGCGCCTGGCCTCTGTTAAGCTAACTCCTGAGCCACTTCAAGCTCGGCGATCTTCTTTTTGACCGTGTCCGTATCACGAGAATGAGGCTGGGCGAGGAGATAAAATTGGAGGCTTTGAATGGCGGCGTCAAACTCCTCAGCTTTTTCCTGCACAAGTCCAAGGTTAAAGTAGGCCTCGGCCCACCACGGGGCGAGTCGGAGGGCTTGTTCTAGTTCCGAGATCGCTGAGTCAAAGCCTTCCCTATTTTCAGCTCGTTTCAAAAAAGCCAAACCTCGATTGGCGTGGTGCCTTGCTTCCTCAGAGAGAGAAGGCGGGGATTTTAAAGAAAGGACGTATGGAATGATTTTTTCTCTCAACCTGTGGTCGGGTTCACTTCCGCGAGGCGCTTTTTCAAGGGCTGTCAAGTAGTGCTGGAGGGCCTCTTTCTCTTTTCCTCCTTGCCTGGCTTCGTCCCCTGCTTTCTCAGCCGATTCAATCTCAGGGAACTGGGCTTCCAGGTCGGCCTGGGTCGCTTCTTTCTTCGCGCCCCTCTCCTTTTTTCTCTTCGCTTTCTTTTCAGCCTCCGCCAGCAATTTCACGATCTTGGTGAAGTTCCAGACAGCGCTTGACCTTTCGTTTCTCAGGGACAAGGCTTCGCCTGATTGGGCTACCGCCAAGGCGGTATGCCCGTAGTTGTTGACTGCGAGGGGGTCGGCGCCGGCGGCCAGAAGAATTTTCACGATTTCAACCTGGCCCGCGTCGGCCGCCTGCATCAAAGCAGTGGTCCCTCCTAAATGATCCCTCACGTTCGGATCAGCGCCTTTGTCGATTAAAAATTGCGTCATTTCTGGATGTCGATAAGCAGCAATGATCAAAGGAGGCTGGGAATACTTGGGATGTCCTCCGGCATAAAGCGGGGCATTGATGTTCCCTCCTTGATTGAGCCAGGCCTCCACTTGAGCCTTGTTGCCGTATAAAACCGCTCTCACCGTGGACGAGGCACAGCCTCCGAACCCCACGAGGATGCTCAGGGACAAAATGAACCGTTTCAAGGTCCTGCTTTTCCGATACACTGCTGCCACTCCTGAATCGCGTTATTGATACACGCGAGTTTTTGAGGAAGGCCATCTCCACCCTCGCACCCTCTCGTGTGACGATTGTAATCGTTTGTGCAAGAGTCCCAGCCCTTGGGTCCGACGCTAAGGATTCCGGAGGGTGGCGGCGGACTTAAGCCGCCAGAACCTGATAAATTTTTCAGAGGCAAGGAGGTCAAGGAGGTCGTCGAGGCTCCCGCTTCCTCCTCTTTTCCTCCTGCCGCGCACTTTTCATCCCACACTGCTTTCCTCTTCCAGTAATCCTCAAGCATCGTTTGATACTGCTCCTCTGGAATAGGTTGGATCGGCTGGGTGGGGTACAAAGGGATGTGAAGCTTGCACCAGTCCAAAACTGAGGGCTCGACTTCCCCCTCCGCAGCTTTTTGCCTCAAATCTTCCAAGGCGTCGCGTGTTTCGTTCATTCGCTCGGTGTAACTTGCAAAATCAAGCCGTTGGAAGGTATCTAAACTTTTCATCTCTTGCAAGAGTTCTCCCGTACCCTCTTCTAAATTCATTTTGTCTGTCGCTTCCATCTCCTCAACATAACGCCCGCCTTCAGCCATTAATTCCCGTCGATGCTCCGCCTCCGCCGCCTTCTCAGCAGGGGTGGGGCCGAATAAATCCCGCGCCAGCTTCTGGCCCAGCTCGTAGCCCAACTTTTCAATAGCGGCTTGGGCGGCCGGGGACAACTCCACCGTACTTGAGGCGTCGCTGGATTCCGTTCCGGAAGAATCGCTCCCTGTGTCTTCGGAAGAGTCTCCGACCCCTAAGAAGTCACAAGAATCCTGAGCCCCGTGAACCGAGCAGTGATGCTCGGCACATTCGGTTTCAGAATCAGCGCTAACCTGGCAAGACATACAGCACTTAAAGGCGTAGGCCTCCTGACCTCCAAAGGAGATCCAAGCTCCAAAGAAAATAAGGCAGGCAGTAACACGAACCATGTTGGAAAATTTGGCTC
>CAYJSI010000023.1:0-33661 GCA_964373045.1 uncultured bacterium | reverse complement strand
CGACGCCGACTACGAAGTCGTAGACGACGAAGCCAAAGAGAAAGGGAAATAACCCAGCGGCTCTTCGATGCCCTTCTCCAAAATGAAGCTGAAAATTCAAAGCGCCGGGTGTCTTAACCAACGCCCGGCGCTTGTTTTTTTAGGGGGGCTCCTTTTTCTTCTTATGACAGGAACTCTCTTGGCCGGAGTCCGAGTCACCACGTATGAAGAACTCATTGCCGCCATCCGCGCCGCCAAGTCCCAGAGCCGCGAGAGAATCGAACAGGCCGTGCAGCAGGATAAAGTCCGTGAGGCCTGGGAAATCGGCAAGTTAATTGACGAGCATGTGCTTCGTCATAAAGAGCGGGCAGATTACGCCGATTACGTGCTCAACCGTCTTGCTAAAGATATGGGAGTGAGCCGTACCGAGCTTTATTACATGTTGGAGTTTGCCCGCGCTTACCCAATTGTCCCGCATGCGGGACAATTGAGCTGGTCCGAGTACCGCGATCTTCTCGGTGTCAATGACCCCAAACAAAGAAAGGCCGTTGCCAGGCAAGCTGAAAAAGAAAACTGGGGCCGTGGCCGTTTGCGAGAAGAAATTCGGAAATTGAATGTAGGGACGGACTCGGGCAAGCCCGCCGATGCTCTGATGGCGGGTGTCCGCCCGCCATTGGCATCTGATTCGGAACACGGGCCGACACACGGGTCGGCCCCTACGCTCGTTGCCCAACCCGGCAAACCCGGGATTCATAAAATCGTGAAGGCTACCGTGGGTCCCCTCACCGGAAGGCTCGTGCTTAGTTTAGGATTCTCGAATTATTTTGATTATCAGCAGTTCCTCTCAATGCCGGACAAGGAGGGCGCTTTTAAAGAGGGGGATATCGTTGAGTTAAAACAAGAAGCCCGCGGCGGGGAGGCAAAGAGGCAGGATTCGACTCTGCTGCTTGCCTCTGACCTCTCTGTCTCTGACCTTTACACCTACCGCGCTTACGCGGCTCAAGTGATTGACGGCGACACCTTCAAGGCCGCCATTGACCTCGGACTCGGTGTCTGGACGGTGCAAAAACTGCGCCTGCGTGGCCTCGACGCTCCTGAGATTGAAAGCCGGGAAGGAAAGGAAGCGAAGGAGTTTGTCGAGAAAATGCTTGTAGGGGCGAATGGCAATGCGCCCGTTCGGAAATCGGTTAAGAATGCCGACGACCAGGACGCACGCCGTGCGTCCCTACAAACAAACTTCGTTCTTATTCGCACCGTAAAATCCGATAAATACGACCGCTACCTGGTTGACGTGTGGGTGGGTGAGACTTACATCAATCAGGCCCTCATCGACGAAGGTTTAGCCGCCGCCGTGAGTGAATAAATTTTAAGGACCCACCGCGGCTGTCTTCGTTGAGTGTGTCCCCGTAACGCAAGCGAACCTAAACAAGGAGGCTTTCGATGACGCTATGCCCCATTGCACTTGCGGTCGGATGTATGAAATGTCCGCTGGTTAAGATTTGCCCCGTCAAAGAAATCATCGGGGATTACAAAAAAGAAGACCCGCCTAAATGAATAAGGAGGTGTGCGATGGCGATCTATGTCGTGCTGGCTAATTTCACGGATCAAGGGATCCGGGGCGTGAAAGAGACAACAAGGCGTGCCCAAGGATTCCGCGATGCCGCCTCAGGCATGGGAATCAAGGTGAAGGACATTTATTGGACGCTGGGGTCCTACGATGTGGTGCTCACCCTCGAGGCCCCCAAGGATGAAGATGTGGCAGCGCTCATGATGAAGGTCGGCAGTCTGGGAAATTTGAAGTCCCAGACACTGCGCGCCTTCAGCGAATCTGAAGTCGGCTCCCTTCTTGCGCGCATTTAAAAACGATGCGCGTGGGATCCGTGATCCTTTGATGAGGCGCTACCACGCCAGCCTTGGCCCCAAGGGGGCGTCTGTGGGATGCGTTTTGATGATTGATTGGCATCTCAAGCAAAGATAGAATACGCGCTTATGTTGCAACTTAGCGCCGCCTTCATTTTGACGCTTAGTCTCGGCCTCTTCGCCCGGACGCAAGCACTCTACGCCAAGCCGAATCTGGAGGTCTCCCTCTCTGATGAGCAAATCCCTTTAAGCAAGACGGCCACGCTTGAGATCCAGGTTAAGTGGCCTAAAGACGAGGCGGACTACTCGATGACGCTGCCCAGCCTCTCCTTGAAAAATCTCACCTTGCTCCGCCAGGGTGAATCGCAGGAATCCTTTCGGCTCTCGAATACGGATTGGATTCGCAAAACCTTTTCCTTTGAACTGAAGCCCCTCGAGAAGGGGGAGGGAAGGGTGGAGGGCTTTAAGCTCCCCTACATCGACCCCGCCCAGCAAAAGGGGGGCGCCCTCACGGTGGAAGAAAAGCGGCTTAAGATCACCCAGGACCCGATTCCTCTTAAAAAAATCTTAACCTTCGCTGCCATCCCCGCAGGTCTATTCGCTCTTGGCGGGGTTTTCTTTATGGCCATAAGACGTAAGCGGCCTGGGTCGAGCCCTGAATTAGAAGCGGGTATTACGCCCCTCCATTTACGTCTGAAAAATTTGCTTGCGTCCGCGGGCAACGCTCGCGAGGAAAGACTGCGCATTCTAAGCAACGAGCTCAGGCGCGTGACCGCCCAAACTTATCAGCTTGGTTCCGCGGCCCAAACCGAACGGGAACTAATCGAGGCCATTCAAAAACAAGGGCGCCTACGTGAGGAAACAGACGATCTCGAGCGGCTTCTCAGCCGCACTTACGAAATCAAATTTGCCGCAAAATCAGCCAGCGATATTGAGCTAAGCCGGCTTGAAGAAGATGTCATCCGTTTTATTCAATTAAAATCAACCGAGTAAAAGGAGATATTCATGGATGCTGCCATTCAAGAAATTAATCGCAAGGTCAAAGATCAGAACGCCCTTTTAAGCGATCTCCTCCGAGAGATCGGAAAGGTCATTGTGGGTCAGCAAACCTTAGTCGAGCGGCTCGTCATGGCCCTCTTAGCCGACGGCCACGTACTGATCGAAGGCGTCCCCGGGCTCGCCAAAACCCTTTCGGTAAAGACGCTGGCGAGCGCCATCTCGACAAAATTTCAGCGCATTCAATTTACCCCCGACCTCCTGCCTGCGGATTTGATCGGGACACTCGTTTACAATCCCAAGGACGGAAACTTTACCACCAAAAAGGGGCCGATTTTTTCCAACATCATCTTAGCCGATGAAATCAACCGCGCCCCCTCCAAGGTTCAAAGTGCCCTGCTCGAAGCCATGCAGGAACACCAGGTCACGATCAGTGAGACCACCTTCCCGCTCCCGGACCCCTTTCTCGTGCTGGCCACGCAGAACCCCATCGAGCAGGAGGGGACCTACCCCTTGCCCGAGGCCCAGGTGGATCGTTTCATGCTGAAGCTGATCGTCACCTACCCCAATAAAAAGGAAGAAAAAGAGATCCTGGAGAGGATGTCGACCGGAAAGGCGATCGAGGTCAAGCCCGTCATGAACCCCGAAAATATCGCAAGCCTGCGGAAGCTCATGCATCAAATTTACGTGGATGAAAAGGTGAAGGATTATATCTTGGACCTTGTCTTTGCCACCCGCGACCCCGGGCAATTCAAGCTCGAGAACCTCAAATCGCTCATTGCCTACGGCGCCTCCCCGCGCGCCAGCATTATGCTCACGGTAGCGTCCAAGGCCCACGCCTTTCTGCGCGGCAGGGGATATGTCACTCCCGATGACGTGAAGCAAATCGGGATGGACGTGCTCCGCCATCGCATCATTGTCACCTACGAGGCCGAGGCCGAGGACGTGACCTCGGAAGAGATCATCAAGAAAATATTCGACCAGATTGAGGTACCGTGATCCCGAAGGAAATCCTCAAAAAAATACGCCATATCGAGATCCGCACCACGCGGCTTGTGAACGACTTCTTCGGAGGGGAGTACGAGTCCGTTTTTAAGGGGCAGGGGATCGAATTTGCTGACGTCAGAGAGTACGTTCCCGGCGATGACATCCGTACCATTGATTGGAACGTCACCGCCCGCTTCCAGCGCCCTTTTGTTAAAAAGTATGTGGAGGAGCGCGAGCTCACGGTCCTTTTTGTGGTCGATATGTCCGGGTCCCAATATTTCGGCTCGGGCGAGCGCCTCAAGTCGGAAGTGGCGGCCGAGATCACGGCCCTGCTGGCCCTTGCGGCCGTCAAAAACAAAGACAAGACCGGGCTTCTGATCACCACGGATGAAGTAGAAAAATACGTGCCGGTCAAAAAGGGAAAGCTGCACGCGTTGCGTGTGGTGCGGGAAATCCTTTACTACCAGCCTGCGCGCAAGCGCACAAGCCTCGCCGTGGGCCTGGAGTACCTGCGCCGCTTTTTGACCCGTTCCGCGGTTATCTTTGTCATCTCGGACTTTCTTGATGAGAACTTCGAAAAGGCGCTTAAAATTCTAAGCCGCCGCCACGACGTGATTGCGATTCATTTGAAGGACCGCCGCGAAGAAACACTCCCGGCCGCGGGGCTCGTGGAGTTGGAAGATAAAGAAACGGGAGAGGTTCTGCTGGTCGATACATCGCTGGCCGGTTTGCGCAAAACCTACGAAGAGCGGGCCCGCTCGCGCGGAGAGAAACTCGATCGGCTGTTCAAAACCCTCGGTGTGGACAAGGTGATGATCTCGGCCGAGGGCTCTTACGTGGAACCCCTGATGCGTTTTTTTAAGATCCGCGAAAAACGATTATGACGGCTCGGCGCTTTATTTTTGCTTTCATTTTTTCTTCCCTCGGCATTATCCTTCCTTCATTCTATGCCCACGCTGCCGAGGAACCTGAAATCTCGGTCAAGGCCGAACTCAACCAGGCCTTTATCACCATTGGCGACCCGGTTGAGTACGCGGTCACGATCCGTCATGACCCTTCGGTGCAAATTCTCTCTCATATTCCGCCGCCCGCAGAGGACATCCTCAAGATCAAGAAAATCGATGATGTCAGACGCAAGGAAGGCTCGAGGATGGTGGAAGGGAAAAAATTTACGCTCACAGCCTTTCGCCTGGGCCAGTTTGTGCTGGACCCCATTCATATTCAATACCGCTCCAAATCGGGCTCGGAGGTCCAGACCCTCAAAACAAATCAGCTTTATTTGACGGTGAAAAGTGTGGCGGAGGGCGAAACAAAAACCGATATCCGCGGCGTTAAAACGGTGATGGGGATCCCGCAGAAAATTTTTTCTCTGATCCTGTGGACCCTGCTCGCCTTAGCCGCCGTGGCCGGTTATCTCGTTTATCAACAATCTAAAAAAAAGGCGGCGGCCGCACCCCTTTCCGAAACCCTCTTGACCCCGGAAGAAGAGGCCCTGTTTCAACTCAACCAGCTTTTTGATTCGGACCTTCTTCGCCGCGGCAAGGTGAAGGAGTATTACCTTCGGCTCTCTGAAATCTTAAGGGTCTATCTCGAGAAGCGATTCCACATTCTGGCGGTGGAGTCCACGACTGACGAAATCAGGCGGCTCCTCAAGAACCAGGTCCTGGAGGCACCCCTGCGTGAGAAGATCACAGAAGTCTTGGAGGCCGCCGATCTCGCCAAATTTGCCAAGTGGAAACCCGAGCCTTCTGAGGTAACGCAAATCAATCAGCGATCGAAACAAATTGTCGAGGAATCCCGTCCCAAGGAGGCCGTCAGCCGTGGAGTTTAGGCATCCTTCTTTTTTTCTCCTCTTTCTACTTTTGCCGGTGATCTGGTATTTTTCCAAAAAAAGGGAGCGGATCCCTCTTGGTTTCTCGACCCTCGAGGCCCTCCTCCACCAGCCTCCGTCTTTGCGCCTCCTGCTTTACCGGCTGCTCCCGCTTCTTCGGTTCCTTATCTTTGCGCTTTTTGTCGTGGCCCTTGCCCGGCCTCAAAATGTTACTTCCGAGCGCGAGTACCAGACCAAGGGAGTCGACATTGTCATTGCCCTCGACATTTCAGGCTCCATGCTGGCGGAGGATTTTAAACCCGAAAACCGCATGCTGGTGGCCAAGCAGGAGGCTGCCAAATTCATCCTCTCGCGGGAAAATGACCGCATCGGGCTGGTTGTCTTTGCGCGCAAGGCCTACACCCAGTGCCCGCTTACCCTCGACTACGATGTCTTGGTGAAGCTCTTAGAAGAGGTGCAAATCGGGATGATTGCCGACGGCACAGCCATTGGAATGGGCCTGGCAACCTCCGTCAACCGCCTGCGCGAAAGCCAGGCCAAAAGCAAGGTGATCATTCTCATTACAGACGGCGAAAACAACGCAGGTAACATTGACCCCATCACCGCTGCGGAGCTGGCCAAGACCTTTGGCATTAAAGTTTACAGCGTGGCTGTCGGCAGGGGAGGGCTCGTGCCCTTTCCTGTGAATGACCCTCTCTTTGGGAAGCGCTACGTTCAGGCCAATGTGGAAATCGATGAAATGGCCCTGAAACGAATCGCCGATATCACGCAAGGCCTTTTTTTCCGGGCCCGTGATCCCCAGGCTTTGGCGGAAATTTACGAGAAAATTAATCAGCTTGAAACCACGGAAGTGAAGGTCAAGGAATACCGAAGCTACGACGAGCTCTTTGGTTACGTGCTCATCCCAGCCCTCTTCTTCCTGTTACTCGAAATCCTTTTTGCCAGAACCGTTCTCTTGAAGGTGCCCTGATGCAGTTCTTTAGCCCGCAGGCCTTTCTTTGGTTTTGGACGCTTCCCGCCGTCGCCCTTCTTTTTTGGTTTTCTCGAAGACTGTGGACAAAGCGCCTTGAGATGCTGGGCAACCCCGCCACGCTTCGCCAAAAGCTCATGCCCCGCTACCGTGACTCCGAATGGCAGGTGCGGATGGTGCACCTCTTGCTCGTTCTTTTCCTTGTGGTGCTCGCCCTGGCGCGGCCCCAGTGGGGTGAGGAGAAAAAGCAGGTAGAGCGAAAAGGGATCGATGTGATTTTCATGCTCGATACCTCGCTCAGTATGCTGGCGGAGGACATCAAACCCAGCCGCTTCGAAAAATCAAAATTGGAAATTAAAACCTTTCTGACGCACCTTAAGGGAGACCGCGTCGGCATGGTGGCCTTCGCCGGTTCCGGGTTTCTCCAAACTCCGCTCACCCTCGACTATTCCGCCTTTTTATTATTTCTGGATGGCATCAAAAGCGGTTACATCCCGGATCCCGGCACCTCGCTCAACCGCGCACTTGCAATTACCTTGCAGTCTTTTCCCGAGAAAAGCCTGAAACACAAGGCCATCATTCTTTTCACGGACGGAGAAGATCACGAAGGCGGCTTGGACGAAGCCCTGGCCGAAGTCAAAAAATTGAATGTCAGGATCTACGCCCTGGGGGTGGGGAAGGAAGAAGGAGAGCCCATTCCGCTTAAAGATGAGCAGGGGAGAAAGGGGGGATTTAAGAAGGACCGCGCCGGCCAGATTGTCATCACGAAACTTAATCAGCCCCTGCTGGAACGCATGGCCAAGGAGACCGGCGGCCTCTATTTTCCTGCCACCCCAAGCGAGCAAGAGGTCGACGTCATCTTGAAACACATGGAAAGTCTGGGACAGAAAAAATTCAAGGAAAAGTCCGTGGTCGAGCGGGAAGACCATTACCAATTATTTTTATTCTTTGCCTTCCTTTTCCTCGCGGCCGAAATGCTCATTCGCCGCACCCAGCAAGTCGCCGCCAAGCCCCTTGCCGTCCTGCTTTGTTTTCTCCTCTTTACCGGCTTTTTTAAAGGTGCGGGCGCCATCAACGAGGATGGAAACAAGCTTTTTAAGGAAAAAAAGTACCAGTCCGCGCTTGAATCCTACCGCAAAGCCAAGGTGAAAAGCCCGGAGGAATCCGCCATCCGCTACAACCTTGCCACCGCACTTTACCAGACCGATCAATATCAGGAGGCCGCCAAGGAGCTTGAGGCGGCCATGGCAAGCGCCAAAGAGGCAGAGCTTAAGGCCAACGCCCATTACAACTACGGGAACACGCAGTACCGGCTGGGCAATTTCGAGAAGGCGATCGAGGCCTATCAGAAAACACTCGAAATTAATCCAAAGGATAAAGACGCCAAATACAACCTGGAATTCCTTGAGAAGCAAAAAAACCTTTTTGATAAGAAAAACGAAGACCGAAAGAAGAATGAGCAAAAGGAAAAGCAACAAGACCAGCAGCAGAATCAACAAGAGCAGCAACAAGATCAACAGCAAAAGCAAGATCAAGAACAGCAACAACAGCAACAACAGAATCAAGACCAACAACAAGATCAACAACAACAGCAACAACAGAATCAAGACCAACAGCAAGAGCAAGACCAACAGCAGAACCAAAATCAACAACAACAGCAGCGGCAGGAGCAAGAGCAGCAGAGTCAGAATCAGCAGGAGCAAAAACCGCAATCTTCTCAGGGGGAGGAAAAATCAGAGCCGAAGGAGCCCGATCAGGGCGAAGAAAAACAGCCTCAGCCGGAAGAAAAAGAGGGTGCGGGGCAGCGTCGCGAGAAACAGCCCCTGCAGGGCCAGATGTCGATGGATAATGCGCTGCGCTTACTCGAGGCCTTAAAAGAAGGGGAAAAAGAACTGCAGGATCTGCGCCGCCCCCAAGCGCCGCAAGAAGGCGAACCTCAGGTCGAAAAAGACTGGTGACCCAAGCCTTCCTTCAACAAAGGAGTTATTTTCATGTTAATGACTCAAACCATTCATCAAAATCTCATCCAAGCCATGAAGGCAAAGGACGCAACCAAAGTTTCTGTCCTTCGCATGGTCAAGGCCGCGCTCGGTAATTACGCCATTGAAAAAAAGAAGATCCAGCTGGAGGATTCCGAGGCCTTGGAAGTCCTGCAGCGTCAGATGAAACAGCGCAAAGAAAGCGTTGAGAGTTTTGAAAAGGCCGGCCGCAAGGACCTGGCGGATAAAGAAAGGGCTGAGATGGCCGTCCTTGAAATCTATCTTCCTAAGCAGCTCTCTGACGAGGAGATCAAAACCCTCGTCCAAAAGGCCATTCACGCCTCCGGGGCCAAGACCAAGGCCGATGCTGGGAAGGTCATGAAAGAGCTCATGCCCGCAGTTAAAGGTAAGGCCGACGGCAGACGGGTAAACGAGATCGTGATGAGTCTGCTTGCCTAGTTTCCCCTCACAGTTACTTCACATAATATACATTATAAGACGTTATCCCTCTAGCAGGAGCTGCTATTCCTAAAAGCTAACTTTGGATTTAAGTATTGACCGGCGGGGTTCGATAAGGTGGGTAAAGTCGTTTAAAAAAGGACGGTGCCCTATGAGATCGAATGGCAAGGCCAACCCAGAGCTCACGAGAAAGATCCTGAATCGCTTAGTGGACCGACCGCTTCTCCAGGCAGACGACCAAATTGATTTTCACTTTATGATGAGGGAGCTCAATACGTATCAGATTCTTAGGCTTCTGGAACTCTCCTTGAATGTCCAGATACGCCACTTTGAGGAAGAACCCTCCCCCGAGAATTAGCCCCCTTTATAGATAGGCCTTTTTTAGGCCCTTTTTGAGGGTTTGCGGGGCATCATATCGGTTTTAAGGCAGGTCACCCGATCGAGGAATAAAAGCCCCGCCAAATGATCCATTTCGTGCTGAATACAAACCGCTTCAATCCCTTGGGCTTCATAATCCACCCAAAAGCCCGTGAGATCCTGATAACGGATCCGCACCCTGCCGAAGCGCTTTAAGAAAGCCGTATAATCCGGCAAACTCATGCATCCCTCCCGGCTCGTCATTTCGTGAGAGCCATGAAGTAGAACAGGATTCACGAGCGCAAGCGGCCTTCCGCCCGCCACTCTCGAAGAAACATCCACGCAGGCAATCTGCTTTGAGATACCAATTTGAGGAGCCGCAATCCCAATTCCGGAGGGTTGAGAGCGCATCGTGGCCCTGAGGGTCTTGAGGACAGCGAAAAGTGAGGCGTTAAAAATTCTGACTGGCTGGGCCTTTTTTCTGAGAATGGGGTCGGGGAAAAAGCGGATGGTCGCTACGGGCATACCGGCGTCAATTAAAATTCGATCGTCTCAACGGGCCGGATCTGAAGATCGAGTCGAAGTTTCTTTCCAAGGGCCTCGAGGGCACGCCGAAGAGAAGCTATTTTGAAACGCCTGGGGACGTCCACCTCAAGCATCAGGGTATAAATCGCATCGCCCCCCGCGCCCAATATCCGGCAGTTCATGTCCGTGATATTGAGTTTGTGCCGCGCCAAAAGACGGCTGATTTGATAAACAATCCCGGTTCGATCGCGTCCCACGGCCCTGACCAAATAAGAAATCGATCCGCGGTTATGCTGCTCGCCGCGCCTGAGTGTGCCCGCAAGCGGATTCCAAAAAAAAGTCAGGTCCCCTTTTTTCTTTAACCTTTGAAAATCCAGCTGAATACGCTTAAGCACACCCTCTGAGCGCAAGTGGGCCACGAGCATCATGGCAAACTGACCTTCTAAGATCGTCATACTCACATCTTCAAGGTTGCAGCCTCGCTCATACAAAATGCCTGTGACGCTCGCAATGATGCCGGGCCGATCTTTTCCCACCACTGTCAGCATGAAGGTCCTGGTTTTTTTCATCTTAAGATTCCTCATAAGACCAAAGGCCCTCTCCCCTCCTTCGCGCCTCTTCTTCGATCTTAAGGAAGCGCTCCTGCTCCTTAAACGGGGCCGACCTATCGACACGTGCCGCGCCCACGGCCAAAAGAAATTCATTGACCATAATTTTCTCCTCTTCCGGAATGGCGCTCAATTTAAAAGGAAGTTTCAAGGTGTGGCTCTTAAGATGAATATAAGCGGGCGCGGGATCAAGGGCCGCGCCTTGACTCCGCTCATATCGAAGCTCAAGCTCTTTTCCTGCAATGAGCAGCCTCATGAGCCCCACGCCTTCCGGAACAAACTTAAGACCCGCAGGGATAGCCCGAAGGCCGTTATCCAGCTCCAGGGTGCCATTGGCGTGAATCTTCCTGGCCTGCTCGGCAAAAACCGCAGGCGTACAAAAAACAATCAAAATGGCGAAAGAAAGGAGGGCGAGAGGGGGGAAATTTTTATGTGAAAGCATGACGGCGCGAATCATAACATATTGGAACGGGATCAGCAAACGACGGCTCAAAATCCGGCGCAGGGATAGTGAAATTACTGAGATTCAGAAGGAAAGGAACGGTAGCGGATCATTTCGCCCCGAGCATGAATAGATCCATCCGGGAAGCGTTTCGATTCAGGATCCGGCCAATAAATGACTTTGATGACAGCATCTGCGCTGTAACGCCTGGAGGCAATCTTGGCCAGTTTACTTCTCAAACGTCTTTTATAATGCTCCCCGCGGCTCGGGGTCTTGGCAACGCCCAAGCTCACGGCCTCCACAGAGGTCCAGAAAGAGCCCCCCAGGGTCAAATAAGGCGCCTTGGTTTTGACTTCGAGTGTCCCCAGCGAATCGTAGGGCGCCTTGAAATCTCCTTCCATGGCACGCACCTTTTCAACCCGAGCACACCCCTGCATAAGGAAAAGAGAGATAAAAAGCAAGGTTACGATTGTCTGTAACGAGGGTGATAACGGCTTCATGGTTGTCCTTGTGGGTTGGCCTGTTTTGCTGTAGTTATCGGGCATTTTGGCCTATTCTTTAGCCCTTCCCTGCCCTTCAGGGCGGGAGGAGGCTGACGCCTTCTTTTGGGCCCATTCAAGGGCTTCCTCAGGGGTCTTAATCGAGCCTTCCAATTGCAGCTCGTAGGCCTCCTCCAAGATGGGCTTCATGACAGGGCCGGGTGTGAGGCCTAACTTGATCAAGTCATGACCGTTTAAGAAGGGCTTCGGTTTTAATTCCTCCTCGGCATATTCCTTCAGTTTTTCTTTTAAAAAATAGTAGTTCTCCAGCATCCCGTGGCTTGAAGCGCAGTCGATGCGGTGAAGCTCGAGCTCGTCTGCGAAGGTGGGCCGGGCAACAAACTGTTTCAGTTTTCCGGAACGCATTTTTTGTACATCGGCAAATTTCATATGATTGGCCACGCATTCGGAGACAGAGCGAATCTCATCATTCGCGAAGCGAAGGCGCTTCATAATCTGCTCGCTCATGCGCGCCCCGAGAGGTGCGTGTTCATAGAACGTGATGCGGCCCTCGCGCAGGGCGTAGGTCGCGGGTTTTCCCACATCGTGGAAAAGGGCCCCGAAGGCCAAGATAGCGGAGGGGGACTCTAATTTATCAAGGAGCAGCTTGGTGTGGATGTAGACGTCTCCTTCGGGATGGTGCTCTGGCGGCTGCCGAACATCTTTCATGGCCTCGATTTCGGGCAGCACCTCTTTCATCAATCCCGATTGAGAAAGAAGCTCATAGCCCCGGCCGGCGTTGGGTTTTGTAAAAATCTTCACAAGCTCATCACGGATCCGCTCCGGACTCACCTGCTTGATCTTGGATGCCTGCCGCAGCACTGATTCCCAGGTCTCGGGCTCAATCTCAAAACCAAGGGAAGAAGCAAAACGAAGACATCGAAGCAGGCGAAGTTTATCCTCCTCAAATCTTTCATCGGGGCGTCCAATGGCTCGAATCATCTTCTTTTTAAGATCCTCACTCCCGCCCACAAAGTCCAGAACCTTCTGGCCGATGGGATCATAAAAAAGGCCGTTCACCGTAAAATCACGGCGCTTGGCATCCTCCTCGGGAGCCGTAAAAACAACGCTCGAGGGATGGCGTCCATCGAGATAAATACCCTCCTTGCGAAAAGTGGCCACCTCAAACTGCAAATCACCTTCCACCACCAACATGACGCCGAATTGCTTGCCCACGGGGATGGTCTTGGGGAATATTTTTTCCACCTCCTCCGGCTTTGCGGTCGTGGCAATATCCATATCTTCAGGCATCTTCCCCATCAAATCATCACGCACGCACCCGCCCGCAAAAAAAGCCGTATGGCCCTTGTCGTGAAGGCGTTTGACGATCGCAAGCGCCGTTTGAGCGAGAGGGAAATCGAGCTTCATCGCTTAGGCCCTTTGATAAATCGGTTTGGGGAAATCAACTCGTCGGACAAAGAAAAGTCCGAAAAGGGCAAGGACGCCTGTGGCAAGGATTAAAGGATAAAGTCCGATTTTCTCAAAGAGCTTGCCGCCGAGGTAACCGAAGGAGATCTGGCCCAAATTAAAAAGGCTCATGAGAATCGCAAAGAGCGTCCCTTCTACTCGCGTCTGATGCGTGAGGCGTGCCGCAGTGGACATGATGGGTAAAAGCGTCAGGCAGCCCATGATCCCGCCTATGAAAATAAAAATAAAAGCCGAGCGGCGGTCCAGGATGAGGAGCGTGGAGAGAATATTCAAACTATTCAGCAGGATGGCCCAGCGCAGGGTCACATGAATCGGGATCTGCCTCAGCCAGCGCACATAGATCACGCTTCCCAAAAGGGCCCCTCCCCACCCGACGCTTGTCAGGAGACCCAAAAACGTTTCGTTGAACCCAAGCGTTTCTTTCATGTGGAAGAAAAAAGGCATTCCAAAGGTAGAAGAAAGAGAGGCCGCCATCATGACTGCGATAAACCATTTCAGATTGGATTGAGCAATAATCTTAAAACAGCGCTTGATCGGCATCATGGCCGATTTAAAAGGGCCCCGCTCAATCTTCCGATCCCGCATCCAGACCACACAAATCATACCGAGGAGAGGCAGCAGCGCCGTTAAAGAGAACACGAACTGGGGCCTCCAGTGTGCCGCGAGCCAGCCCCCAAGGACCCCGCTCACGAGGGCGCCGAAGCTCCGCGAACCCCAGGCGATCCCCTGGTAAACATGACTCGTGAGATTGGTCGAATGTTCCACCACAAGCCCATCGGTAATGACATCGGTTGCCGCAAAGCCGAGGTTGGCCGTCAGGAGCGAGAAAAGGACCCAGGTTTTATCCGAAGGTAAAAAGGCGAGCGACAGCCACCCCAGGGCGGAAAGAATCGAACAGATAATCAGGTAGGATTTTCGCCGATAGCCAAAAAGTGGAAAGGAATCTGAAAGAAGGCCGTAAAAAATTTTTAGAACCCAGGGGGCCGCCGCGATGGAGCTCACGGTAGCAATTTCTGCAATCGACCAGCGAAGGCTGCGTAAATAAAGAGGGAGCGCGATACCGGCAATTCCGAGGGCGCCCTGCACGAAGTAGACCACACCGCTTACGATCGCAATGTCGCGGCTTCGCTTAACCAAAAAACTCTCTCGCCTTCTGATGCCCAATGGCCTTGGAGTAATCCGTATAATCAATCAACACAAGATCCGGACGTTTTTCCTGCATGCGCCGAGCCCAATGAAACCGTTCGCCGGGATTCGCTTCCAGTCTGCGGCTTGTCATGTACTTAAAAGGGGTCCCGCACTCAGGGCATTGGCCCGCAGAATAGGAATCAATCCCGAGCGCGCGGCAGGACCCGCAGTCCCCGGAAAGATCTCCCATGATCAGGAGGTGCTGCTTAACGTCATCCAAATCGTAAGAGCGAAAGGTTCTTAGATATTCTTTGCCCATGACTGCCTCGGTGAGCCGGTTTACTTTAATTTGTAAACTCGGTCTCCTTCGCGCACCCGATCCTTCACCCCCACGCCGATATCATCCCCCACGGTCGCCCGCTCAATGGCCACGTGATTGATCTGAATGGAGTTTAAGACCTGCTTAAAATTCGTGGTGTGACCCTTAAAATAGAGCGAATCTCCCACCCTTAATTCTCCGGACTCAATTTTGATCACGGCGGCGTTCACGTGAGGAAAATAGTGAGTCACCGCGCCCACAAGTTTTCCGGGGATGCGGGGGGCCTTCTTCGCCTGAGCCGGCGCAGGGGCCTTTTTAGCCTTTGAAGCTTTGGAGCCGCCCGTCTTTTTCTTTGGCGCAGTTTTCTTCACGCTTTTCTTGCGCGCCGATTTCGCCTTTTTCTTCGGGGTTCCTGATTTCTTTTTTTTCGTTCGAGCCTTGGATTTAGCCATGGATGAGCTCCTTTTTTAGAATTAACACTCCGCTGGGATCTGAACCGGGGCCTCGGCAAGCGGCTTCGCCTCGTAATGTTCAAGCGACGACAAGCGGTCCTGCAGGTGGCCGAATCGTTTTTCGGCCTTGCGATAAGCCGAAAGGGAGTTATCAAGATGACTTCCAACTTTTTCAAAATCCTCCAGAAATTTCCTAAAGTCTGTCTCGAGCTGTCCCAGACTCATAAGAATCTGCTGCGCCGATCGCTCGATTTTGAGCCCTTTAAGACCACGCGCAATGGCTTGAAGATAAGCATAAAAACTATTGGGCGACACCGGAACCACGCGCTTCTTCAGGGCATATTCCGCAAGGCTCTCGCCCTGGCCGTCATCTTTAATAATCGTTTCATAGTAAACGTTCTCAGCCGGGATATACATCAAGGCAAACTCAAAGGTCCCTTCTTCCGGCAGGATATATTTGGAGGCGATATCATCAATGTGTTTTTTAACATTTTGAATGAATGCCTTCTTGGCCTGCCTCGCCTCTTCCTCGCCCGAGGCCTCGAGGACGCGCTTAAAATTCTCCAAGGGAAATTTGGCGTCCACAGGAATCAACCCATCCCCCAGCTGAATCACGGCATCCACTTTCGAATGATCCCGGAAGGTGTACTGCAATGAAAAATGCTCCTGAGGCAGGATTTGGCGTAAGAGTTCCGCCAAAAAAAGCTCTCCCATTCCCCCGCGGAGCTTAGGAGCCCGCAGGATATTCTGCAGCGAGGAAATATCCTTTCCGATATCCACCATCGACTTCGTGGCTTCCTGAAGCTCTCCTAGGCGGTGCTGCACCTGCCCCACTGCCTTGCTATAGCCCTGGTGTGTCTCAACTAACATCCTATTATTTTGGGTAAGCTGGTCATTCATCTGTTTGGAAAGCTCGAGGACTTGGCTCTGCAGCGACGTGCGAAGATTCGTGATCTCACGCTGCATCTCAGAAAGGAGGGGGGTTAAAACGGACGCATCTGAAGCCGGCCGAGGTGTGCGCCGCACCCAAACCAGGAGGAATGCCGCTAGACTCACGAGAGCGGTGAGGAGCAAGACGACCCAAAAGGCTTGATTCATGGGGTGTATTATAGCCAAAGGCCGCCCTATTTCACAAAGGTAATATTCACATCCTCCATGTGAAGCGAGGAGTCGGGATAAACAAAAACGTGGCTGTGGGTTGAACGTTCTACATGCTGTAGCGCCCGTTTTTCTTGGTGGAGGAGGCGCTCCGAGACTTGGGGATGGACGTAGGTATTCACCGTGCGGCCGTGGGTGTCGCCGAGGGACTTACGAATCTCTTTGATTGTCTGGATGGCCATGGTGGTGGCTGATTTCACCGTCCCCTTGCCTTCGCAATAAGGGCAGCTGTTATAAACCGCGCTTTCAAGCGAGGGGCGAATGCGCTGTCGCGTCATCTCCACTAAACCCAGCTCCGACATCTGCAGGATATTGGTCTTGGCGCGGTCCTTGCGGACCGCCTCCTTAAACGCGCGGAAGAGGCTCTTACGGTGCTCGGAATACTCCATATCGATAAAATCGATGATGATGATTCCGCCCGCGTCGCGCAGCCTGAGCTGGCGGGCGACCTCCCACGCCGCTTCCATATTCGTTTTGTAGACGGTGTCCTCCAGGTTGCGATGGCCGGTGAATTTTCCTGTGTTCACGTCAATCGCGACCAACCCCTCGGTTTGTTCGATCACAATGTGGCCGCCCGACTTGAGAGTCACCGTTTTTTGAAAGGTTCTCTCGATTTCTTTTTCGATGCTGAATTTATCGAAAAGCGGAGTGGGCTCCTGGTGCAAGGTGACATCCACCTGCTGCCCCGGAACATAAACAGACAAGAACCGGCGCACGCGGTGATAGAGATCTTTGTGGTCGATCACAATGCGGTCCGTTTCTTCATCCAGGTGATCGCGGATAATACGCTCCACGAGGTCGAGCTCCTGATGAATCGAACTCGGGGCCTTCTTGTGCGCAATGGAGGCATGAATCTTCTTCCAGAGCCTTACCAGATAGCGGATGTCGCGCGTAAATTCCTTTGCCGATTTTCCTTCCCCTGCGGTCCTGACGATGAATCCGACCCCTTTCGGGATTTCGATCTCCTGAAAAATGGCGCGGATGCGCTCGCGCTCGCGCCGGTCTTCAATACGCCTTGAAACTCCCACCTTTTCATCTCCCGGCATCATCACCAAATAGCGGGCGGGAATGGAGAAATGAGTCGTCAGGCGCGGGCCTTTGTTGCGGATGGGCTCCTTGACCACCTGCACAATCAGCTCCTGACCCACTTGCAGGACGTCTTCGATACGCTTGAAGCGCTCCCGTTTCTTCTCTTTTTGCTGCGCCTGCTCGTCAAATTCAGCATCGAGATCCAAGGGTGACTTGAGGGCATCGGTCACGTAGAGGAAACCATCTTTTTTTGCACCCAGGTCCACAAACGCCGCCCCCATCCCGGGGATGACGGTTTTGACCTTGCCCTTATAAATGTTGCCAAACATGCGATTGGCATCCGAGCGCTCGATATAAAACTCTTCGAGTCGTCCTTCCTCCAAAATCGCGACGCGCCTTTCATTGGCGTCCATGCTGATCAAAATATCTCGTTTCATCATTTTAAAATCCTTTCAGGATAATCTTTTCGCCAAACCTCTAACCCCTTCTTGTTCATGTAATACGCACGCGAATGACGTCAAGGTCTTTTTTCAACTCCTCAAGCGTTTTAGCCATTTCTTCTTGAGTCTTAACAATCGACTCTAATTTAGCCATGATCTCAACAGTCCCGCTCTCACCTTCTGCTGCCATAGCAATGTCTGTGTGCGACATGACAAAAAAACAACACGCCAAGAACCCGAGTGTCAGTAACGTGATCCTCATACCCCTAGCTCCTTTCGTCTTTAAGAAGAGACTTCTGGCTTGTAAAAACCGCTGGCAGGATTCGGGGCTCGGTGGAAAGTTGAAGGGTGTGCTACTTTGTATCTCGCAGATGCGGACCAGTTATCTTAACGAATAGTCCTGATCGCAATCTCTGCAAAAAACGTCGCTCGAGGCAAATCTAAGCGCGAGCCGCAGGAGCTTATTGCGCACTCCCCGTGGTCCCGGCTGCCGCTGTTTGTGCCGCCGAGGGCTCTGACGGAGTCACGGCCGGTGCCGCCTGTCCGGTTGCTTTGGTTTGCTCACGAGCGCCAACTTTTTCCTTTTCAGTCCCGCCGCCTTGTCCTTTGGACGTCCCTTGAAAGCCGGGTTTGCTTTGACCCTTGGCTCGAAGAAGCGTCCCTGCCGGCTGACCTTCCGTATCAATAATGCTTACCGTCACAAAAAATAAGGTTTCAACTTTTGCGTTCCCTGTTCCCGCGGTCTGCCTCTTGGAACGAAAGACCTTCCCAAAGACCGGGATATCAGATAAATACGGTATTCGTGACTCTGCAAGCTGGACATTATCGGTCAAAAGCCCCCCAATTGCAATGGTTTCTCCGCTGCGGATAAGGACCTGGGTCAGCGCCGTCGTAATATCAAAACTGGGGACCTGGAACTCTCCAAAGTCAATCGTAGCCCCTGTTGCACTGACCTCAGGTTTGAGTTCCACCAAGATTTCTTCTTCGGAATTAATGTGCGGCGTTACGTTTAAAATCACGCCCACGTCTCGGTATTTAAAACCCGTCACTTCCACCGACCCGGTGTCTTTATTTCGCTCAAAGGTGGGCAGCGGGATTTGTTGTCCCACCTGCACTTTGGCCGTTTGGTTATTTAAAACCACAATGCGCGGATTGGAAACCACTTTCGTATTGGATTTACTCTTCAACATCTGAAGCACGGTATTAAAGGCGCTGTAATCTAAGGTGCCAAACGTAAACGCGTGCGAAGCCACGCTTGGCGCAGGCTGAGGGAACGATCTCGTATCAAAGGGGTTGGCCACCGATTTGCCGGCATCGGTTAGGGATGCGGCCTGAGAAATGAGCGGAAAAAATTGCTCAAATTGAGGTGCTATGTCCTCCTTTTCGTCTTCGGTGTCCACCGCAAATGGAAATGTAACCGGCCTCTTCGATCCCGTAAGGGAGCCCAGATTATTGTTTCCTCCCGTCTTCCATTCAACGCCGAGGTTCTCGGCAATGCCCACATCGGTTTTGACGATCTTGGAGTCAATAAAGGCCTGGGGAGTGATTTTATCCAGTTTTAAAATAACTTCACCGATGCGGTATAAATTTGTGGGGATATCGGTGATCACCACCATATTGGTTCGTTCCGCCACCTTGATGCGGCCTCTTTCGGTTAGGATGTCCTTGACCGCCGCCTCAATTTCACTCGCCTTGGTGTAATTGAGGATAAAGGTTTGGGTCACCACCGTTTCCTGCGCCATCTTGTCGCGGGTTGTCACACGGATAATATTATCACTTCGTTCATAGACGTAATCATAAGTGCGCAGCACCACTTCCAGCGCCTTGTCCCAGGCCACATTCTCAAGGCGTATCGTCACGGTCCCTTGTACCTCGGGCCCGGCCACAATATTCATACGGCTCTTCAGGCTCAGTACGCGTAAGACGGTATTGATGTCCGCTTCCTTAAAATCAAGCGTGATGCTGTTGACATCTTCGACCGGCTCAGCAGCGCTATCACCCCCTGGAACAGGAACGGCGCTGGCGGCTGGGGTCACGGGATCCGCCCCGAAGACCGGGCACACGGCAACCCCGGCGCCCAGAATAAAAACAAGCAAGGTTAATACGGATAAGCTAAGGCTTTTTTTTGGCCGCATCTTTGGGGGGTATTGGAGTCGATTTTTCATGCTTTTTGTCTCCCTCTTCGACGATCTCCTCGCGAATCCAGAGGATTTTTTCTTCATCGTCTTGGGCTAAAATGATTCGATCTTTTAAAATGCTGATGAGATTTAAATTATCAATACTATCCCCTTCCTTATAGGGCTGTCCATTGATGAGCGCGATGGACCCTGCCTTGGGATCATAAATAATGCCTTCGATGTTGAGCCCTGAAGTGCTCACACCCTTTCGAACCACCCCTCCTGGTTCCACTAAAGAGATGAAGGGATCACGGCGTTCCCCATGCTCGTATCGAATTTCCTCTGCCGCGCTCACGCTCTGTGAAAAACAACTCTTTTCATAAACCGCGAGACAGAATAGCGCCGAAACGATGAACATCCAGGCAAAGCTAAAAGGTCTCAACGGCCTTAAAATCACTCAGGGCTTCCCCTTTTTAAATGAGACAGCGGATAAACTCAAATCGGTAATTTGCACATCGGGTTTTTCTTCACTCAGCCTTATGTGGCAGAGTTGGACGCGCAACAATTTATGGTTTGATTCGATCTTGCTCACCAGGGCCCCGATATTGTGGTATTTGCCCTCCACCGTAAAATCGTACAAAGAACCCTCATAGAGATCGTTAAAGGGTGCCGGAAACGTTCCCTCGTATTGTTTCGGTTGTGAGGCAATCAACGCCACATTGCTTTCCTGAGCCAGTTTGGAAACGGCCCCCAAAAGAAAGGCGGTTTCACCGGGTTCAAATAACCGCTTCTTCGCCCCTTCGATCAGCACCCCAAACTCTTCTTTATTTTTGGCCCATTCGGCTTTTTTCTTGCTCAGCGTCTCAACCATACGGATCTGATTTTCCAGGATCTTGATCTTGCCCCGAATCTCGAGACGCGTAAACCACGCCGGCCAAACCACAAAAATCATTAAACCCAACAAAAAGGTCGCAACGGCGCCGATTTGAATCCAGGTTTTTTTATCGACCTTTTTTATAAAATCTATAATTTCGCGGGGATGGATCTCGTTAAGGGTTTTCATTTCTTGGGTTTATCGGGTTTACTCCCCCACTCAAAGTTAGAGATAAACTGCGTCAGTTCGATCCCCTCCAGGGTTTGCCTTGTGGTCGTTAAACTCAAGTTGGCATCCGGCATTTTCCTCTTAAATTCATGAAGGTAAGTCTCGATCTGCTCAATGCTCGACTGTTTAGCGATTGACAGCGCGAGCCCCTTGAGGAGAAAGACGCCGCCCTCGCCCTTCCGCTGTAATTTTATTTCCGTGAGCCAGGCCGCCTCTGGTAAATATTCACTGCTCCAGGTAAGTAAGTGGGTCAGCGCGTTCTGGCTTGTCACAAAGTTTTCCATGAAGATTTTTTCCTGTTTGAGTTTGCCATCGACCTCGTTTTGAAGCTGCGTAAGCGCTTGATATTCCGGCTGGATTTCCTTCCACTTCTTGTTCATCTTTCCGTATCGCGATGTCACCATCAAGAAATCAACATAAAAAATGGCCGTTACGAGCGCTAAAATGAGCCCGGCTCCGATTCCAATCTGCAGACCCGGAATCTTGATGGAGGTCTTGGCCTTCACCCGAAACTCATCCGGCAGCAAATTAATGGTAATCATAAATCCCTCAAGCACAACCCGAGGGCGATGGGAAGGATGCCCTGATTGACTTTAAGAAACTTTTCATCGACCGCCGGGTCTCGTTGAATCTTGCCTAAGATATCCATGGTTTGAACGGTCACGCCCAAATCATGCGTCAAGGTCTCCGAGACAATCGGATGGCAGCTCCCGCCACCCCCCAAAAAAATAGTTTTAATGGGCTCGCTGGTTTGCCCCTGATCCATATAATAATCGAGCGAAACCCTGAGATCGGCGATGAGATTGTCGAGACCCTCTTTAAAGACGCTGAGCGCGTCAACACCCGCAGCCTTATCCCCCTCCAATATCTTCAAAGCAGACTCGTCCGTTAAACCGAGCTTCCGTTTAAGGCGTTTTAAGATATCCATAGCGCCGTAAGAAATATCACGAATGAAGCGGGGTTTTCCTTCCCGTACAATGCATAAAGTCGAAATCTCTGAACCGATATCCAGAATTCCGGAGGTGGAAGAACGCATGAGGTCGGGATAAAAAAATTCGACGGCATTCAAAAACGCAAGGGCATCAATATCGATTAATTCCGTTTCAAGACCGGCTGCCTGAAAGGTCTGGATAAGGGGATAGATTTCGTCCTTTTTGACTGCGACAAGGAGAAGGTTCATCATCACACCCTGAGGGCCGGTGACAGAGTCCTCCAGCACGGCAAAATCGATTACCACCTCATCCGATTTGAAGGGGATATACTTTTCAGCTTCAAAGGTCAAGGCGCTCCTGAGCTCCTCAGGCTTCATCTTTGGGAATTGAATGAAGCGCACAACCACCCCCTGTCCTTTGAGCGAGATTCTGACTTTCTTAGGACCGAAGCCTCCTGCCGACAAGGCCTGGCTCAGAACCTCGGGAATCTTGTCTTTCTCCACCGGCCTCGCAAATTTGCTCGACCTCAAAATCTTGACCTGATTCTCCGCAAGGTCGATCTCTAAAAGGGCAATCTTGGTTCTTCCGAAGTCGCAGGCGAGGCGGGTACTGGTTTTTTTAACGACAACCGCCTCTTTTTTAAGTCCTGGGAACGGCAGTCGGGAAAGCAGTTTTTGACCCTTCTGGGGTAGCTCTGCTAAAGCGGAAGTCACGACTTGAAATTTCGCGGGTAGACGTATCATGGGTTTTGATTCATCGGGCTATCATTATATATCGAAAAAAAAGGCTTATCGCTGAAGCGAAAACTTAGGGGGCCAAAACAAAAACCCACCCCGTCGACATACGACGGAGTGGGTTTTGCCAAAAAACTAAACTTCAAAAATCAACTGGTCAGCGGTGTTCCGGTGCAGCCCGTTGAGGGACCCGCGCCACCTGAATACACGATACCCGTCTGGTCCGTGCAATAATCGGTCACGGCTTGGTTGGCAACCGCATCCGCAAACATGCCGAAAGTGGCAGTGTCTCCGGCATAGGTCATCGTAAAACCATGCTTCGGGTTTGTGTTCCAGGAGCTATCAATATAGGGAGGCGTGGCTCCCGACAGGTCGGTAACAGCGCCTGCATACGCGGGCGGTGCTTGAGCCGCACGGTACCCCTCGTTGGCCGAACTAAAGGCCTTGAGATCAAGCTTCACTGCACCTTCGTTCGCGTTCATTCTGGCGCGCAACAGATTGGGGATGGCGATGGCCGCCAAAAGCCCAATAATTGCCACCACAATCATGATTTCTACTAGCGTGAAACCTTTCTGATTCATTTTGATTAACATCTTCGTTTCCTCCTTGTTGTGTCGCGGCTAATCATATTATACCCTACGAAACCATAATCGGCAAATTCTCACGAAACTAAAATTCATTCTAAGGCTATCAAAACCATCTTTTTAAACATTTTAACGAAGTCGCGCTCCCTCTCAAAATTTAAAACCTAGCCTGAGTTGATCGCAGAAAAAAGCGTCAGAATCGGCAGGAACATGGCAATCACGATACCCCCGATCACCACCCCCAAAAAGGCAATAATGAGGGGTTCGATCAAGGACGTTAACCCATCCACTGCCGCGTCCACCTCGGCATCGTAGAAATCCGCAATCTTAAGCAGCATCTCTTCAAGCTCCCCTGTCTCTTCGCCAATGGCAATCATGCGAACCACCATGGGTGGAAAAACCTGGCTCTTGGCCAGCGGCCCCGAAATGCCCTCTCCTTTTTTTACGGTCTCCATGAGGCCCGTCACCACGACTTCAAGGCGCCGATTACCCGATGTCTTCGATACAATATCGAGCGACGCCAGGATGGGAACGCCGCTTCGGACCAGGGTGGCAAAAGTCCGTGAAAATTTACTGACGGCCACTTTCAAAAGCAAGACGCCGAAGACCGGCATGCGAAGTTTGAAACTATCCCATGCCAAGGCGGGCTTGGGGAGCTTCAGCGCCCGTTTGAGCCCGAAGAAGAGAGCAACCATCCCCCCGATAAAGAGGTGCCAGTTTGATTGAAGAAAAAAACTGAAACTGATGAGTATTTTTGTCGGCGCAGGGAGCGGGGCATTGAGGCCCTCAAAAATTTCGGCGAATTTCGGGATCACAAAGGACATCATGAAAAAGGTGATGAGAAAGGCCATGCCGGACACAACGGCAGGGTACATCAGAGCCGACTTCACCTTTTTCTGGAGGATGCTCGTTTTCTCAAGATAAGTTGCAACACGGTCCAGGATTTCTTCCAGGCTGCCGCTCTGCTCTCCTGCCCGCACCATATTAATGAAGAGGGCTGAGAAGACTTTTTGATGTTTATCCATGGCGTCCGAAAAACTTTTTCCGCCCTGCACCTGCTGGTGCATATCTTGAAGGATGAAGCGAAATTTCGCTTTTTCCACCTGCTGCGAGAGGATATCGAGGGCTTGGATAAGCGGAATTCCTGCCCCGACAAGGGTGGCCATCTGGCGCGAAAAAATGACAAGATCATCAAGGTTGACATTCCCGCGTTTACCGAGATTCTTTTTGGCCGCGCGAGCCCCCTTCCTTTGTGATTTAGACCCGGCGCCCCCTTTTTTGGACTCATTGATACGAATCACGAGGAAACCTTGCGTGCGGAGGCTTGAAACAAGGGTGCTCACATCCGGGGCATCCTGAAATCCTGACTGATCCTTACCCGCCTTATCCTTTACTTGATACTCAAAAGTAGGCATGGTTTATCCTTTGCTCGTAACCCTCATCACTTCTTCAAGGGTAGTGAGACCCTTTTTGAAAAGTCCGAGGGCATTTTCGAATAGCGTCTCCATCCCCTTTTCAACCGCCCTTTGTTCAATGGCATCGCTCGACTTTCTCTGGATCACCATATTGCGAATATCCGAATCAATTCTCAAAACTTCAATCGTCCCGAGGCGGCCGTAGTAGCCGGTATCATTGCATTTCGCGCAGCCCTTTCCCTTGAAGACCTCCACATCCTTCAGGTCTGAAGTCTTCAATTTGCAGCGCCGCAAAACATCCTCCGGAACCTCACAAGGGGTTTTACAATACTGGCAAATCTTGCGCATAAGCCGCTGGGCCGCCACGCAGATCACCGAAGATGCAATCAAAAAGGGCTCGACCCCCATATCAATGAGGCGTGTCACTGCCCCCGCAGCGCTGTTGGTGTGAAGCGTGCTAAAGACAAGGTGGCCTGTAAGCGCTGCTTTGACAGCGATATCGGCCGTCTCCCCGTCGCGGATTTCGCCGACGAGAATGATGTCGGGACTTTGACGCAGCAGGCATCTTAAGCCGCTCGCAAAGTTAAGCCCCACTTCTGATAAAACTTGTGTCTGCGTAATCCCCTCGACTTGATATTCAACAGGGTCTTCAATCGTCATGATATTGCGATCCGGTGTGTTCAGGGTATTCAAGATCGTGTAGAGCGTGGTGGATTTACCGCTTCCGGTGGGTCCGGTTACCAGAATCATCCCATAAGGAAATTTAACGGCCTGGGCAAAAATCGAAGTGGGTCTTTCCGTAAATCCTAAATGCTGAAGACCTGATTTCACCCCGCCCTTGTCCAAGACGCGAAGCACCACTTTTTCTCCGTGGTAAACCGGAAGGACCGAGACGCGAAAATCGATTTCACGTCCGTGGATTTTGGCGCGAAACCGCCCGTCCTGCGGCACCCTTTTTTCCGTAATGTCCATCTGCGACATAATCTTGACGCGGGCCACAAGCGATCCGTAAAGCTCGCAGGTATGGGCGAAGGACTCCTTCAGCGATCCGTCGATGCGATAGCGCACGCGGAAGTTGTGTTCGTAGGGCTCGAAGTGAATATCGGAGGCGCGGGATCGAATGGCACCCTCCAAGATGACATTCACCATCCGGATAACGGGTGCATCCTGGGCCCCGGCGCTCAGTTCCGCTCCCCCCGCCTTCTCGAGATCCTTTTTTTCTTCCTTCACCACTTCGAGACTTTCGTCATCCATGCCCTCGAGCAGTTCCTCAAGGCGCGCTGAATCTCCGTAGTAATTTTCAAGCGCCGTCGTCACCACCTTAGGAGAGGCCAGCACAAATCCCACATCGCATTTCGTGATCCCTTTGAGATCATCACGAAGCATGAGATCAAACGGATTGCTGGTCAGGACCGTGAGCACACGGTGAATCTTGGCCAGCGGGATACACTGGTACCTTTCCGCGATTTTTTTAGGCACGAGGGCAAGAATTTCTTTAGGAATGCGGTAAGAGGCCAGATTCAAAGTCGGAAGCGAGAGCCGGTCGCTTAAGAAATCAACCACCTCCTCTTCCTTCATGATGTCTTTATCGACGAGAAGCTGGAAGATGCTTTTTTTCTCTTTCCGGCCAAGCTGAATAAGTTCCTCCAGCTGTTTGGCGTCGAGCTTGCCGTCCTCGACAAGCGACTTGGCCAAGCGCTCTTTGGAGAGTTCCGCCTTCATGCCACCTTCTCCTTTTTCTTATCACCCTTTTCCTGTTCCTTCTCGGACTCTCCTGCCGTAGTGGAACGCACCTGCTCTTCTCCCGTCACACGAAAAACTTCTTCGAGCGTGGTCTCACCGGCCAAGGCCTTACGAAGCGCGCATTCGCGAAGTGTCGTCATCCCCTGCCGCTTGGCGGCTTCCTTGATTTCCTCCGCCATGGCATTGCGAGTAATCAGTTCAAGAATATCGGGCGTCATCTGTAAAAGTTCGGTGATCACGCTTCGGCCCGCATAACCCGTTTGCCGGCACTGGGCACAACCCTTGCCCTTGTAAAAAACTGCCTTCTTATCAAATTTGATTCCAAGCTGCGCGATGACTGCCGGGTCGATTTCTTCCTCACCTCGGCAGCGGGTGCAAACCCGCCTCACAAGCCGCTGGGCCGAGATCATGAGCACCGTGGAGGCAATGAGAAAGGGCTCAAGGCCCATGTTGACCATACGCGTAATCGCAGCGATTGAATCATTGGTGTGAAGCGTCGAAAGGACAAGGTGGCCTGTCAGCGCCGCCTTGACTGCAATATCGAGGGTCACGTTGTCACGGATTTCGCCAATCAGAATAATGTCGGGATCCTGTCTTAAGATTGAGCGGAGCGCGGCGGGAAAGGTGAGACCGATGTGGTCCTTGACATTCACTTGATTGATCCCCGCCATTTGATACTCCACGGGATCCTCGACCGTCGTGATATTGACCTCCGGCGCATGTAGATATTCCAGGACTGAGTAGAGAGTGGTCGTCTTGCCACTTCCCGTCGGACCTGTCACCAAAATCATCCCGTGAGGATGCTGCGCTGAATCCTTGATAACCTGCTGCTCGGTCTCGCTGAACCCGAGTTTGCTGATATCGTGGCTTTGCGCCTTCGTATCCAAAATACGAAGGCAGGCCTTTTCCCCGAAACTCGTCGGGAGGATGGAAATGCGCATGTCGATTTCGCGGCCGCTGATTTTAACCTTGAAGCGGCCGTCCTGAGGGATGCGATGCTCCGCGATATCCAGATCGCTCATCACCTTGATGCGTGAAATGATCGCGGGCGCGAGCGACTTTTGAGGCCGGAGCATTTCTTCCAGGAGCCCGTCCACGCGCGCCCTCACACGCACATGATTTTCCCAGGGCTCGACAAAGATATCGCTTGCGCGCCGCCTCACCCCTTCTAAAAGAAGCATATTTACCAGCTTAATGACGGGAGTCTCATACGCCACCTTCATGAGCTCGGCTGTCTGAGCCGCATCTTCCTCTTTGCGCTCGTCTTCAATCATTTTGACAATATCGTCGAGCTTCTCCCCTCCCCTGGCGGATTCAGCCGCCGCCTCCTCCATCGCTCCCTGCGTATAATAAATATCGATGTAGCGCTTTAAGATACTGGCCTCACTCACGGCCACCTTGATCCTCATCTTGGTAATCGCCTGCACTTCATCCACCGCCTTCAAATTGAGTGGATTGGCAAAGGCGACGGTAAGAGTCCGCTCAAATAAACTCATGGGAAGGGCGGTGTATTTTTCCGCCGCCTCTTTCGGGATCATACGAATCAACTGTCGATCAATCACGAACACAGAAGGATTGACCGCCGTAAATCCATAATGCTCATTCATAACCCTGACCAGCTTCTTTTCATCAAATTTACCAACCCTAATCAGCACATCCAGCAAAGGCTGTTTCGATTTTTCCTGCTCCTTCAAAACAAAATTGAGGTGTTCAGGATTGAGAATCCCCTCCTTTAAAAGGATATCTTTGAGATCAGACCGAGAGGAATCGTGCAGAGCCATGGTTAACTCGACTTTTTCGGAGGTTCTTTTTTGGACTTGGCGCTGAAGGCAATGTCCAGCATATTCAAAACTTCACTTGCGCAAGAGATGAAAATCTGCGGCTTTAGTTTGGATTTTTTCTCGATCTCTTCGATCGCCGTATCATTCAGCGGATCGGCCACGCCCAGGTAAACGCGTTTGTCATCTTGATCAAAAACCACCAGCAGGTTTTGGCGACAAAACTGCTCGTCAAAACTCGTGGCAATGTCCATGTTGGTCGAGTAATTGCCGAGCGCAAGGTACGGGATATTCAATTGGCGGCTCAGGGCCGCAACAAGGTTTTCTTCGGAAATGTAACCTAAGCGGATGAGGATTTGCCCGAGGAGTCCGCCCTGCGCCTTTTGGTGATTGAGGGCCTCTTCCAAACTGTCCTTTGAAAGGACCCCGTCCTCCGTTAACACCTCGCCAATCCTCTTTTTAGATCTTTCTCTCATATCAAAAGTAAGTATAGCTCAAAATAATTGCGATTGCAAATTAGCATTTGCTAACTTTTTAATCTTTGTTAGTTATTATGCTATAAATTGATAGCTGTTGCTATAAATATATTTTGAGAGGGCACTCATTACAGAGAGGATGGAAGGAATGGCAGTATTGCTTAGCGACGTTCACGATCTGAGCGTGGTAGTCATTAAAAAGAGGCAGGCTCCTAGGAAGGCTTTGGGTAAAGAAGCTTTGCCAATCCCCGTATTGCGCCTTGGCGATCCAAGACCGGTTTCGAAGACGGTGGCGGCTAAAAATTCTCTTTGTGTAGGCATCCATAACAAAAAAGGGCTTACGGGCTGCGTAAAGCAAGATCGAATCGGCCGTTTCGGGTCCGATGCCATTGACGGAGAGAAGCTTTTCCCGAAGCAGCTCTCCATTTTCCACCAACATCCGTTTAAGATCGCCGCCGTATTCCTTAAAAATAAACTCGATGAAATTCTTCAGGCGCCTCGCCTTGATATTGAAATAACCGGCCGGACGGATGAGCCGCGCAAGATCACCCAAGGAAATTTCCCTAAGCGCTTTGGGAGATAATTTCTTGGCTGACTTCAGATTACGAATCGCCTTTTCGACATTAGTCCAGGCCGTGTTTTGAGTCAGGATGGCCCCCACCATCACCTCAAAAGGAGTTTCCCCCGGCCACCAATGCTGATGACCTTGGGCCTTGCGAAGAACCCGGTAAACCTCCAGCAATTTATGGGGCGCAAGCGCCCTGCTTTTAACCGAGGGAGAAGGTTTTAAGGACTTCATAGTGGGGGCCTTGGGGCGTCAGCCGACTTTGATACATCACGATCCGTTCCATGAGCTTTGGAGAGGATTCGCGTGTCTCAAGGACGTTGCATGATTGATTTCGAAAAGCACTCGAATCTTTGACGCGGCCGATCGTGGCATGTGGCTGAAACAACCTTTCTTCGCTCGGAAATCCTCTGCTTCGTAAAGCGCTTTCAACATCAGATTGTAGCCGAAGAAGGGGCACCGTCTTACCCGCCACCCCCAGCCATACGACCCGGGGCTTGTGGGGATTAGGGAAAAAGCCGATACCCTGAAGTCTCAATTCAAGGGCGGGACATTTCGCGGCGAGAGGCGTAATGACCGACTCGATGGTTTGAATATCAGCGGCCTCAACCTCCCCGAAGAAATGAAGCGTCACATGGACCTGCTCGGGCTCGACCCATTTGACACCGGTCCATTGATCCTTGGCCGCTGCAAGATGAGCAGCAATTTCGTTTAAGAATTTCTCGGCGAGCGGTAAAGCGAGAAAGATTCTCATGGTAGGGGCGCACGGCGTGCGCCCAATTTCATCGAGGGCGCATTGCCATGCGCCCCTACAACCGTTACCGAATTGTTTTCCACAAATACTCCAGCGCTCTGACAACGGCACGTTTTTGGATAGGCTGGCGCTCTCCCACAAACACCTCCTTCCAGACCTTCATCGATTGGGAGGAGGCAAGTGCAATATAAACAAGGCCCACGGGCTTTTTCTTAGACCCTCCGGACGGACCCGCAATCCCCGTAACACCCATGCCGTAAGAAGTGCTGAATTTTTCACGGATGCCTTGGGCCAGCGCCGCTGCCGTCTTCTCTGAAACGGCACCCTCTTTCTTTAAAATCGCTTGCGGGACTCCGAGCGTTTGGGATTTGATGCGGTCATGATACGCCACGACACTTCCCACAAGGAAGCGGCTGGCGCCGGGTAGCTTGGTCAACTCAGAGGTGAGGAGTCCCCCGGTGCAGCTTTCGACCACGGCCAGCGTCTTTTTTCTTCGCGTAAGATGCTTCCCGCAAACCTCCGCAAGGGAACGCTCCTGAAATGTGTAAATAAAAGGCCGCAGCCTTTTTTTAATTTTTCCTTCCAGGATTTGCAGGGTTTTTCGGGTATCGGCTTGAAGGCGGATCGCCACCTCCCCGGCCTTGGGATAAATCCCGAACTCAAAAGGCCGGTTAAAAAAGTCTCGGCCGAGGAGCCGCATCACCTCGGGCTCCGAAATCCCAACCATTTTAACCAAAAGGCGCGCACCCTTTTTAAGATCGGGAAAGGATTTGAGAAGCAACGGACACACGCTTGTTTCAAACATCCGCTCAAGCTCGCTGGGGACCCCGGGAAGGGCAATGAGTAATCGCCGGCCGGAGCGAATAAAAAACCCAAGCGCCACGCCGAAGCGGTTAAGAAGCGGCACTGCATTGGCCGGAAATTGGGCCTCTCGCCTTACGATCTCAGGAACTTTTTTTCGGGAACGGCGTTCGTAATACCTGCGAATGAGGGCAAATTGAGACTTTGAGAAGACAAGCGGGACTCGAAAAAAATCGCTCACGGCATCGCGTGTCACATCATCTGGCGTCGGGCCAAGGCCGCCTGAGAGAATCATGACCTCAGAACGCACTAAGGCCTCACTCAGTTTTTTTGAGATCGCAGGGATGGAATCCGGACAGGCGGACTGCCCCGTTACCTTAAATCCAAGCTGAGTGAGTTCCTCGCCGAGGAAGCGGGCATTGGTGTTGAGCGTGCTTCCCTTTAAGAGCTCGTCCCCAATGGTAAGAATTTCGGCATTCAGGTTGCCAGAGGTTGCCAGAGGTTGCCAGAGGTTCCTAGAAGTCTCGTGACCTTTTGCAACCTTTCGCAACCTTTCGAAACCTCTTGAAACCCTTTTTGACATTTTTTTTATCCGAATGTGATTTTTAAAATCAGCCAGGCATAAACGCCCGCCGCCAGGTCATCCGTCAGGATTCCCCAGTAGCCGGGCAGCTTTTCAAACTTCCGCACAGGATAGGGTTTTATCACATCAAACACCCGGAAGAGGACGAAACCAAGAATCGCAGAAAAAGGGTGAAGCGGGATCCTAAAAAAGGTCACAAAAATTCCGCAGGCCTCGTCCACCGTAACAAAGAAAGGATCCTTTTCCTTGTTGAGGTCAAGCCGCCCGACCGCCCATCTCCCCAACAAAACCAACACCAAAAAAACGCCCAAGTAAAGCCCGGCATTCCAAGAAACAAGGTAAACCAAAACAAGCCCCAAAAGACTTCCCCAGGTACCTGGAACAACGGGTAAAAGACCGACTCCAAGCGCACTTGTGTAGCGGGCAAAGCCCGTGGTTTTAAGCAAATCCCGGTTGGCGAGAAAAAAAGACGCACCCGAAACGAGCGTAAGAAGGACGGAGCCCGCGAGTGAGACCCAAAGAAGCAAACGCAGCATCTTCGCAAGTGCAAAGGGCCATGAATAATCGAGGGAGAAAAGCAAAAGAAAACACAGCCCTACCAGGACCGCTTGAAATCCGAATTTGAGTTTTCCAAGATTCTCTGCCCCCACTGCTCTTCCTTCCATCATCCAACCGATGCGGCAGAAAGTGACCGCGATTTCACGCGCAAAAACGGGAACTATCCACCAGGGAGAGTAAAAACCAAGCTGTGAAAAGGCGGCAAGCGGAGCCAGGATAAGGATTTTATCCATGGCGGGATCGAGCAGCTTCCCCACGTCCGAGACCCGATTGTCGCGGCGGGCAATCCACCCGTCCCAGTAATCCGTCGCCACCCCGAGGACAAAAAGAAATGCCGCGAAAAGATGCGTAAGGCCGTGTTCACGCGCTAAAAGAAAGGGAAGAAGGATCCCAAGAGCGCCCCTCAGAAGGCTGAGGATGTTGGGGTGAAGGGGAAAGAGGCGATTAGATTTCGCCGACAAGGTCATAGTCTTCTGTCGCCGTAATGCGAACATCGTAGAAAGAGCCCGCCTGAAGAGAGCGGGACGTGTCTCTCATCATCACATTCCCGTCCACCTCCGGGGCATCCATGTAAGATCGGGCCAGCCAAAAACGGGGGGCCCTGGGCTGGTGCAAATGGTGCCAGGCACCGCCGGTGCCTGTCACCTTTAGATTTTCGCCTTGCTCATCAATCAATACCCGCATCGTTTGCCCGATCCATTTTTGATTATGGTCGCGCGAAATCTCCTGCTGAAGGAGCATGGCCTCGTGAAAACGTTTTTCTTTGATCTTCTCCGGAACCTGGCCGGGCAGATGGGCGGCATGCGAGTCTTCTTCCCTCGAATATTGAAAAATGCCGAGCCGGTCAAACTTCATCTCCCGCATAAAATCCAAAAGCTCCTGAAAATCCTGCTCGGTTTCACCCGGAAATCCCACGATAAAGGTGGTGCGAATGGCAAGATCGGGCACGATGGCGCGAAACTTTTTGATTAAATCGTAAGTTCTTCGTTTTGTGATCCCGCGGCGCATGGCTGTCAGCATGGCATCACTTGCGTGCTGCAAGGGCATGTCCAAATAATGGCACATGTGTTTTGAATCGCGCATCACTTCCATAAGTTCCTCCGTAAGGCAGGAGGGGTAAGCATAAAGAAGGCGGATCCATTCTATTCCCTTCGCTTCGTCTAAAGCACGCAAAAGTTCGGGCAGGAGAAATTTGCCTTCCGTATCCCTGCCGAAATAGGAGGTGTCCTGGCCTGTCAGAATGATCTCTTTGGCGCCCTCGCTCACCAATCTTTCAGCCTCGCAGACGACATCGGCAATCGTGCGCGAACGATGTTTGCCGCGGAAGGTCGGGATGGTGCAGAAGGCACAGATATGATCGCAGCCTTCTGAAATTTTAAGATACCGATAATGCCGCGGCGTGAGCGCAATCCTGTTTTCTCCTGAGGTGGAAAGGTATCCAGGCGTCCCCACGCTAAACACCCGTCCGCCTCGGGTGACTTTCTCCACGATTTCCGGAATCTTGGCATATTCACCGGATCCCACAAAGGCATCCACTTCTTGGCCGAGCTGCTTGCGGAGATCCTTGGGAAATTCCTGGACGAGGCAGCCCATCACAATGAGCGCTTTGATTTGTTTTTCTTTTTTGAGTTGGACGAGTTCAAGGATTCGGCCAATTGATTCCTGCTGGGCATCCCGGATGAAAGAGCAGGTATTGAGGAGAGCCACATCGCACTCTCCTACGGAGGGAGTGATTTGATAGCGGGCAGGATCCAATTTTCCCAGAATGACTTCGCTATCCACCAGCGTCTTGGGGCACCCGAGGGACAGCATTCCAATGCGAACTCGCTGCGGATTTAAAATCCCGGGCCTATTTTTTAGGGAAAGGGTCGCGGTCATGGGTCGGTATTCTATATGAATCCTTGCCTCGAATCAATGAATGATATAAAGGAATATGATTGTAACTTATTATATAGCAATAAGATAGAAGCACGGTGCGTGGCGGGCCCGACGGGACTTGAACCCGCAACACCTGGATCGACAATCCAGTACTC
>CAYJSI010000022.1:0-34524 GCA_964373045.1 uncultured bacterium | reverse complement strand
TAGATTCTTCGGATCCCTCGCAGCATCTTTTTTGATTTCGAGATTTTGAATGGCTTGATCAATATCGACAGGTTTTTTTTCATGAACTTGCTTAGAATGCGGCGGTTGGACCCTGAACGGAGTGCCGGGAAAATTCATTGAAAGGGCAAAAAGGGTCAATAATAAAGACGCGCGATTCAGAATGGTCGTTGCGATTTTATGCGAACTTTTTTTTCTAATAAAATGTACAATCCCGACTATGAATATGAGAGTCCATAACACGAGAGAATACCGCGCTCGCGGTTGAACGAAAAATATTATTTTGAATAACTCGGTCGCATTCTCATTAGCAAATCTAAAAAAGAAAAACCAAGCTAGAAGGAGCGATACAATCAAGCCTCCTTGGGCCATATTTTTAAGGCAAATAAACGACAGCATCAACAAAGCTGCAATTACAACAATCGTCAGCAAAATAGTGGATATGACGTGATGAAAAGAGAGAATTGTCTTATTACTGAAATACAAAACTATGATGGGATATATCGCAAATAAGAAAGGATGAAAGACCATTTCCTGAGCATTCACAGTTATTTCTTTTTTTCCCAAGTGGTTTTTTTTATTTGCTAAGGGCATTTTGGGCCATTTCATGAAGTTCTTCATTGTTTTCTCTGCTGAATATATTGCGCGGCTCATAGGCGTTCCTTCTATGAACCTTTTCTACTGTAATGCTCCCCGTTAAGCAAGGGGAAATTTAGTTAGCGCAGCAAACCTCTCATTGCTAAACGCTGAAAAATCCTTATAATGTGCGCTGTCCCAATGAAATCTCAATCATCTAATCCCTTAACCCATTTACACATAAATGCTTCGGGAAACTCGCCTATTTCTGTTCTATCAGATTTATGGATCTATCGGGAATGCCTTTTCTTTCTAGTCTGGAGAAATATCAAAGTCCGCTATAGCCAGACGTTCCTCGGCATTGCCTGGGCTATTCTTCAACCTTTCTTGACCATGGTCGTATTCAGTATTTTTTTTGGCCGTTTGGCAAAAATCCCCTCAGACGGCGTTCCTTATCCAGCCTTTGCTTTCGTTGCCCTGCTTCCGTGGCAGCTTTTTGCCTTCGTTTTAACTGAATCCAGCAACAGCCTTGTGGCAAATCAGCAACTCATTACCAAGGTCTATGTTCCGCGGATCTTCATCCCCCTTTCCATGATGATGACTGGACTCGTTGATTTTTCCATTTCCTTTTTGATGCTCTTAGGAATGATGTTTTTCTATGGCCTTCACCCTTCTGCTTTACCATTGGCATCGTTACCGTTTTTCATCTTTCTTGCCCTCATGACAGCTTTGGGAACCGGCTTGTGGCTTTCGGCACTCAATGTCCGGTATCGAGACGTCCGCTATACCATTCCCTTTCTGACTCAGTTTTGGTTGTTTCTATCGCCGGTAGCCTACCCAGGCAGTATGATTCCCGAAAACTGGCGTTTTTTTTATCACCTGAACCCCCTAGTAGGCGTCATCGAAGGCTTCCGCTGGGCCCTTCTCGGCGCCAATCAACCTTTACATCCTGCTCTCGGAATCTCAATTTTGGTAGCCTTCGCTCTTTTGGTCAGCGGCTTCGTCTACTTCCGGCAGACGGAGAGGACTTTTGCCGATATAATATGAATTCCATCGCGATCCACACAGACGGATTAGGCAAGCAATATCGAATCGGAAAACAAAGTCCTTCCACTTCGCTGCGCGACTCTTTAGCCTCTCTTGGCTCTTTCAGGAAAAAGGATGCAGTGGAGGAGCCAGCTTCCATTTGGGCTCTCAAGGACTTGGCTCTTGACATCCATCAGGGTGAGGTTGTCGGCATTATCGGACGCAACGGTGCAGGAAAAACGACCTTTTTAAAGCTGCTTTCCAGGATTACGGCACCGACCGAAGGTTCCTTTGACGTTTATGGACGGGTGGGCTCCCTCCTTGAGGTAGGTACCGGATTCCATCCTGATCTCACAGGCCGTGAAAATGTTTACTTCAATGGGGCTATTCTCGGTATGAAACGTTCTGAAATCCGCAGAAAATTTGATGAAATTGTAGCCTTTGCCGAACTTGAAAAATTCATCGATACGCCTGTTAAGCGTTACTCAAGCGGCATGTACTTGCGCCTCGCCTTTGCGGTCGCGGCATATCTGGATCCCGAAATTCTTCTTGCGGATGAAGTCCTCGCGGTTGGCGATGCCTCCTTCCAAAGGAAATGCCTCGGCAAAATGCGGGATGTCTCCGCGCAAGGAAGGACGGTCTTGTTTGTCAGTCACAACATGCCCGCGATTACGCGTCTGTGTCAGCGGGCTATTCTTCTTGAGAACGGCCGTCTCTTGAAAGATGGGGCGGCTACTGAAGTTGCTGAATTTTATCTGGAGCGGGTGATCGAAGCCGGTGGTAGCCGCCGCTGGGAGGACGATGCAGCGCCAGGAACTGATGAACTCAAGCTTACTGCTGTAAAATTATTAAAAGAAAACGGTTCTTCTGCCTCTTTGGTCGAGGTAAACGAACCGCTAAAATTATCAGTTACTTATAAAGTCAATCAACCCTCGATGTGTTTTCGTTGTCATATCCATTTTTATACTCAAGGCGTTTGTGCTTTTAGTTGTGTAGAGCCCACTGAAGAGGTACGGCATAAAACGGGCTTATACCAATCCGTTCTCCATCTCCCTCCTCACCTATTCGCGGAAGGTGAGTATTCCGTAATGGTCACTTTCTTTTCTTCAAAGGGCATGAAAAAACGTTATTTCCTTCTTCGTGATGCGATTGTCTTCCAGGTCTTCGATCCTATGACTGGCTTATCCGCACGGGGAGATTATGTCCAAAAGATGCCGGGCGTGGTTAGGCCGCTTTTGAATTGGGAGCTTTCGTGTGAAGAGAAACAAATCATCAATTCCTCTGTTTCGAGTGGTACAGATTACATCGCGAGGGCCTCTGAATGAATCTGTTATCACCTCCTGTCACGATCGCATTGGGTATAGGGTTTGAACGTTGATGATTGCAAAAAAGGACGCTGTTCAATTATCTATGACCCATCTTTCGACTTCAAAAAGCGAAGCTGTCGTATCTTATAAGAAGGTTAACCGCAAAAGTGATTTTTTAGTTATTCTCGTTGCTACTTATAATAGACTAAACCTTCTTAAAAAAGCTCTCTCAGCCATAACCCAAGGTACCCAAACAGATCATGAAATCATTGTCATAGATGGTGGCTCCACGGATGGAAGTATCGAGTTTCTAAAAAGCTGCCCCGACATTACTCCTGTTTTTCAAAAAACCCTTCTCGGTCCTGCGCGAGCCTATAACGAAGTCTGGAAGCAGGTTGAATGCCGCTACACCTGCTGGTTAAGTGATGACACGGAGGTTGTGTCTGGGAGTCTCGATTTAGCAGTTCAGATTCTCGAAAATGATCCCACTATTGGCATGGTAGGGTTAAAAATGAAGGATACCGTAGGTCCGTGGAAGGGCGAACCCTACATGGGTTCTATCTGTCAATATGGCATTCTGAATTGTAACCATGGTGTTTTGCGTATGAATATTTTAAAATCTATAGGTTATCTTAATCAACATTATCGATTCTACGGCTTTGACCTTGATCTTACAACTTCCATACTTTCTTCGGGACAAAGTGTCGTCATGACAAAAGCGATTGGGGTTTGGCACCACCGCGAGTGGTTTGAGAAAGAAACGATGACGGAAAAAAGGCGGCGGGAAAATACTCGAGTGGATGCCCCCAAAATTTACCACGAAAAGTTTTCTTATCTTGTCTCTTCAAAGACATTCTGGAAACGCGTTCGATTTAAATTATTTCATATTTTAGCTGGAATTTTATTTCATGCCGTTGATCCGCAAACCAACAAAATAGGCCTAAACCGGCGGGACTGGCAAAATATTGGTGGCGGAAGGTTTGTTTCTCTTTTTGACCCATTGATTCATCTGAAAAAAAAATACCACTGGAAACAAGCTATCCCCGCTCGGATACTCCTCAAAAAGGAAAACCCTTATGAGCATCTTCTAAAAACATCTAATAATTCAGTTGACCGTTTTTGACCTGACATTCACAGAGGAGGACCGCTACGGGGTAGGCATCGAGAAATTCTCCAAGTGATTTTGGCGCCCACTTCGCAATCAGGGCCTGAAAGGGGAGGTTTGCCGTCAGTCGGGCGTTCACGTAAGTCCTTATCTGTTCGCATCACCCGTCCTTCCGTTATATGCTCTATTCTCCCAATGTGCGAATCATATTGAATAGTTTGTTGCATAAGCTGCTGAAAATGGCTAATGTGAGCAGCGTCTCCTCATCTCAAGGATGAGGCCAAGGAGCATCTTACAAAAGAGCTGAGAATGATGAATATCTTTATCTCTCCGCGATGGTATCCCGTCTACCGAAAATATCCTATAACTTTCATCGACGTAGGGGCTCGAGGAGGGATTCCGGATCATTGGAAGAGGGCTGAACGCTATTTGTCGGTGATCGGCTTTGAACCTGATGACCGATCTTATGATGCGCTGCGTGAGGCTCAATACTCTCATGCTAATAAGAAATATTTAAAGACGATTCTGTCTGGGGAAAAGAAAAATGTCCAATTCTATCTGACGGAGCATGCGGGAGACTCTTCGATGTTCAAACCCAATGACTCCTTCATTAATCACTTTCCTTACCCGGAACGATTTGCTGTAACAAAAACGATAGAATTGAAGTCCGATACATTGGATCATCAACTTTCAGAAAATCAATTTTCTGATGCCGATTTTATAAAAATTGATACTCAAGGCAGTGAGCTCCTTATTCTTCAAGGGGGTTCTCAAATCTTGGAGAATGCTGTGTTTGGACTGGAACTTGAAGTTGAATTTCAACCCATGTATCAGCAACAGCCTCTTTTTTCCGATGTGGATTCATTTGTCAAGAAATTCGGATTTCAATTATTCGATCTCAGACCTTTTTACTGGAAAAGATCAAGATATGATAAATACGGCGGACCCAAAGGTCAGATCGTTTATGCCGATGCTCTTTATTTAAAAGACGACCAACACACACAATTTCTCCTGGACAGAATCGATGAGGATCATCAAAAAAAAGCGAAGCTACTCCGCATTATCTCCATATGCCTCATCTACGGTTATCAGGACTATGCTATCTCCCTAATAGAATCGGTCACTTGCTTCAATCCAGAGGAAAGAAAAGCCATTCAGGAGCAATTCAAGCGCGATATCGGAATCTTCTATAAGTTTCCAAATTTTCCGGGAAGCGGCCGATTGGCAAGGATCTTTTATTATCTGTGGAATATTCTGGAACCTTGGCACAAGGGTTGGATAACCGGTGGAGAAAGAAGATTAGGAAACCTATGAAACCAACCCTGTCGATTAAGCCGCAAGGGATGAGGATTCCGGAGGCCCATTACAAATCCCACCTCGCCTACGGCAAACTCTTTGGCAAGCCTAAGATTCCCAACCGCATCAAGGCGATGGGCCGTTTCGCTCCCCAAATCATATGGCACGCAAGGATATTGCTTTTGAGTCTGCTTAGGAAGCAATTGCAAAGGATTAAGAACAGGCCCACGAACGTTCCTGCTGGTATTTCTGAATTAGTTTCAAATCTTCATCGTGAGGGTGCCCAGTCTTTTTCTGTCGCCGAAAATCACATTCAAAATCTCAATCATCAATTAGCCCCGTGGAAACAAAAACTTCAAGAGCAACGGCGGAATGTCGCACCGGAAAATCGAGGGTTGCTGGACAACCTCATCGGTGTCACGGATTGCGAAAATATTTGCGAGACCGTTCGTCAACTTCTGAACCAGCAAAGGATATTTGATGTAGCTTACCACTACCTTGGATATGGCGTTCAAATCGTGGGAATTAATTTGCAAATCAGTTATCCGGATGACCTATTTTGGCGGAATCATTTCTCAGACGTCGGTCTTCCCTCTCCCCGCACGGCTTATATGCACCTTGACAGCTCGATCGGATGGCTCAAATGTCTAATTTATCTATCCCACGTAAACGAGCAAAATGGGCCCTTTTGTTATGTCGTAGGCAGCCACCAAATTCGAATTAATTTTTTAGAGTACCTGATTCGCAAATCCAACGATACCTCACGGCTTGACAAATGGGATCGAGAGACGAGGGAACTTTTTTGGTCACTCCCTTCCTTTTTTCAAAAGAAGCTTGAGTTTGGCAACGATCTTGAAGATACCTCTTCCGACACAGCCCTCCTGCTTGATAGAGAGAAACGATTTACTTCGCAAGATGGAAACCTCATTTTTTTTGATAATGATGGTATTCACAGAGGAGGAATGGTCCAAGAGGGCCACCGAGAAATCCTTCAAATTATTTTAGCCTCCAATCTAAGATCTCGAATTCGAGCTGCCTATTCCTAACTTTTTATCTCTTTTCCTCAATGGGGGCCTTAATTAAGCGGGGAGCAGTATAATATTTCATCTTCGATTTCTAGCACCTATGGCGTACAATTATTGCCCTTAGACTGCTGGGATCTTTATTCGGTTTAGGGTTAATCCCGCAACTCAGCATTTTTGATTAACAGGACATAAAAGGAAGGTCTGCTATGGCGCGCAAATTCCTCATTGATGGCTGTCCGGTATCCGATCAAACCGACTGTTATGTGATTGCTGAGATTGGGCATAATCATCAGGGGAACCTTCAGAAAGCTAAGGAGCTTTTCCGTGTAGCAAAAGAGTGTGGTGCTAATGCGGTCAAACTTCAGAAAAGAAGCAACCGGACTCTCTTTACTCGCAAATTGTATGAGACCCCCTATCTCAATGAAAATAGTTACGGTGCGACTTACGGAGAGCATCGGGAGGCGCTTGAGTTTGGGCGCAAGGAATATTTGGAGCTTAAAAAATATGCGAAAGAACTCGGAGTTACTTTTTTTGCCACGGCCTTTGACTTTGAAAGCGCAGATTTTCTCGCCGAACTTGATATGCCGGCCTATAAAATGGCTTCGGGAGACTTACGAAACACCCCCCTTCTTAAATACGTGGCAAAGATCGGCAAGCCCATGATTGTCAGTACGGGCGGCGGCTCCTTCGAAGATGTGAAACGCGCCTATGAAACGATTATGCCCATCAATCCGCAGCTCTGTATCCTTCAGTGTACGGCCAGCTACCCCACGGAGCCGGAAGAGACGAATTTGCTTGTGATCAAGACGCTGCGCGAACGTTTTCAGGATATTGTGATCGGGCTCTCGGACCATCAAAACGGCATTTCCATGGCCCCGGTGGCTTATGTGCTTGGGGCGCGCGTGATTGAAAAACACTTCACGCTTAATCATGCCTGGAAGGGAACCGACCATGCTTTCTCGCTCGAGCCGATCGGCATGCAAAAAATGATCCGTGATCTCAAGCGAATTCGTATTGCCTTAGGAGACGGCGTGAAACGTGTTTATCCCTCGGAATCTTCGCCTCTCTTTAAGATGGCAAAGAAGCTTGTCGCTGCGCGCGATCTCCCTCAAGGCACGACCCTTAAGCCAACTGATATTGCCATCAAATCTCCGAATGACGGTCTGCCCGCTTATTATTTTGACGGGCTCGTGGGGAAGGTTACGCAGCGCCCTCTTAAAGAGGATGAGAATTTTACGCTTAAGGATCTGGGAGACCTGGATGCATCGGAGAAATCGAGCGCCCTCGCAGAAAAACTTCCTTGAAGAATTCCGACCTTTTTAATCTGCAGGACACAGTCGTCATTATCACCGGCGGCTCAGGACAACTTGGGCGGCAGTTTACGCGCGCCTTGGTCGACTATGGCGCGAAGGTGGCTGTGTTTGATCTTCAATCTCCCGCAAAACTACCCCCTCACCTTAATCCTCTCCCCCTTCTAGGGGGAGAGGGAAGGGTGAAGGGGAAAAATGACAGTCCTTGGTCGTTCTGCAAAGTCGACGTCACCAAGAAAAATTCATTAGTCAAAGGTCTGAAAGAGGTTAAGCGGATCTGGGGAATTCCTCATGCGCTGATCAATGCCGCGGCGCTTGATTTTCCTCCGAATGCCTCGGCCGCGACTAATGGCCCTTTTGAAAATTATCCGGAAAAACTACTCGACCGGGTTTTAGACGTCAATCTCAAAGGAACCATTCTCGCTTGCCAGGTCATCGGCAGCGCCATGGCGAAGGCCGGCCGCGGATCGATCATCAATATCGGATCCATTTACGGAATGGTTTCGCCGGATCAGCGTTTATATGCATACCGGGAAAAAAAAGGAGGCTCTTTTTTTAAACCGGTAACTTATTCTGTCTCCAAGGCCGGAATTCTCAACCTGACGCGCTACCTCGCCACCTACTGGGCGAAATGCGGCGTGAGGGTCAACACGCTTACCTTCGGCGGGGTTTTTAATCATCAGGATAAAAAATTCTTGAAAGGCTACGCCTCTAGGGTTCCTATGGGAAGAATGGCGCGGGAAGATGAGTATAACGGGGCTGTGGTATTCCTTGTTTCCGACGCCTCTTCTTATATGACGGGAGCCAACATGGTCATCGACGGAGGATGGACCGCGTGGTAATGCAGAAGGGGACAGGTCGTTAATTAAGACCTGTCCCCTTCTGGGCAACCTTGAAGTGCATCACCAGCTATGAAAACAAAAATGCTTCCTTCAGAAAAGACTTCGACAGAACACCGATCATTTCCACGCCTTATCACCAACTGGATCGATGGCAGGGAGTGTGCGGCCTCATCCACAATGACGTTTGATAAACTCAATCCACACGACGGCTCCTTGATTTGCCGTGTTTCGCGTTCCAATGCTCACGATGTCAAAATGGCCGTGGAGGCGGCCAAAAGATCCCAGCCCGCCTGGGCTGAAGTAACCCCCGTCAAACGCGGTGAAATTCTTTATGACCTTGCCTTACATTTAAAGAAAAACCGTGCGGCCGCTGCCGAAATCGTGGCGCTTGAAACCGGCAAATCTCTTCAATCGGCACTTGCCGAAACAGACGGCGCTGTTTCCTTGGGATTTTTTATGGCAGGAGAAGGCCAGCGTTTTTACGGAAGAACCACGACAAGTGGAGTTCCGAATCGGCGCGCCATGACGATCCGTGAACCTCTTGGGGTGGCGGGACTCATTATTGCCGCCAATACCCCGATTGCCAACATTGCCTGGAAGGTGTTCCCTGCCCTTATTTGCGGTAATTCGGTTGTTCTTAAAGCTGCGGAAGATACACCTATTGTGGCGTGGTTTTTCGGGAAATTGGCTCAAGAAGCGGGCCTTTCGGCAGGCCTTCTCAATATCGTGCAGGGGTTGGGAGAAGAAGCAGGGGCGGCACTCGTTGAACATCCGGATGTTTCGGTCATCAGTTTCACGGGGTCCACAGCCGTTGGAAAACAGATCGCTGTCAAAGCCGGTGAGCGTCTTGCCAAGGTTTCTCTGGAGCTCGGAGGAAAAAATCCTTTTCTTGTCTGCGATGACGCGGATTTGGAAAATGCCCTGAAATGGGCGCTTCTTTCAGCTTTCAGCAACGCCGGCCAGCGGTGCGCCTCAGGAAGCCGGATCATCATTTTCGATGCGGTCTACGATCGCTTCCGGAAAATGCTTGTGGAAGCAACTAAAAAACTTAAAATTGGGCCGCAAGATGCCGACGATTTTGGGCCGGTGATCAATGAGATGCAGCTCCGCCAAATGATCCAAGCCGTCGAACGGGCAAAAGCAAAGGGTGCCGTCATTGTGACGGGAGGCGCTCGCCTGACGGATGCAAACCACCGATCGGGTTTCTACATGGCTCCCACCCTGATAGAAAATGTGAAACCTCGCGATGAAATTTCCGTTTCGGAACTTTTTGGGCCGATTGCCTGCCTTTACCGTGTCAAAAACTTCAAGGAAGCGCTTGAGCTTGCGAATGATTCTCCTTATGGTTTGACGGCCGCCATTCACACAAAAAACCTGGACCGCGCTCATGGATTCATTGAAAAAATTCAAGCAGGTGTTGCGATCGTCAATGCAGGAACATTCGGAAGCGAACCTCATATGCCGTTTGGAGGCGTCAAGCAATCCGGCAATGGCTCGCGCGAACCCGGTACGGAAGCCTTGGATATCTATTCGAACTTGAAAGATGTTTACATCACGATCGACCCGAAAAATATCTAACAAACAAGGCCTGTCATGCCGGGCTCGACCCGGCATCCAGGGTTAAGAGATGAAACAATATTTTGTCTATATTCTCGCAAGTAAGAGAAATGGAACCTTGTACATTGGTGTAACGAACGATTTAATTAAGAGGCTCTTTGAGCATAGGAAAGATTTGACAGATGGTTTTACCAAAAAATATCAAGTTCATCGACTTGTGTATTTTGAACACACTTCGGATGTCCGGGCAGCAATTGCAAGAGGAAAACAGCTTAAGAATTGGAAAAGACAATGGAAGATGGAATTAATCGAAAAAGAAAACCCCTATTGGGAGGATCTTTATCCCAAATTAACAACTCTGGATCCCGGCTCGGAGGCCGGGATGACAAAAGTTGCTTACCATGAATAAGACTCCGAGCATCATTGCCCTCATCCCCGCAAGATCGGGCTCGAAACGTCTTGCGGATAAAAATATCCGGGCGCTGGCGGGTCACCCTTTAATGGCCTACACCATCCAGGCAGCGCTTCAGAGTGAAATTTTTACGGACGTGACGGTGTCGACCGATTCGGAAAATTACGCTGAAGTTGCTAAACACTACGGAGCGCAAGTACCGTTCCTGCGCCCCTCGCAATTTGCCGGAGAATTTTCGCCGGATATTGAATGGATTGAAGATGCCCTAACACGCCTGCAAAAAATGGGACGTTCTTACGATTGTTTCAGCATTCTTAGGCCCACGAGCCCCTTCCGGCAGCCTGAAACGATCCGCCGCGCCTGGCGCGTTTTCCTTGAAGACCCGGGGATCGATTCACTTCGTGCGGTTGAAAAATGTAAACAACATCCCGGTAAGATGTGGGTCATTCAAGGAAAACGTATGACGCCGCTTCTCACAGGTGGTCCCAAAGATCAACCCTGGCACAGCAGTCAATATGCGTCCTTACCGGAGGTTTATGTGCAAAATGCGAGCCTTGAGATTGCCTGGTCGCGGGTGGTCCTGGAAGGCCGGACGATCGCGGGAACCATCGTCGGCCCTTTTTTGACTCAGGGCTGCGAAGGTTTTGACGTGAATGACTCTTACGACTGGGGCCTGGCTGAAGAGCTGGTCCGCTCGGGCAAGGCAAAATTGCCTGCGATTCCACAAAGCTCGTTTACGCTCAAGGTGTGTTCCGAATGACTGACAATTTAGAATCTCATTCGTCAAATTCACATAAGACATCCCCCTCACCTTTATCCTCTCCCCCTTTGAGGGGGAGAGGGAAGGGTGAGGGGGTAACGTTGGCGTTTATTCCCCAAAAAGAGTTTATTAGAGTCGAGCAAAGTGCTATTGCAAAGCACGAAAAACTTTTACTCCTTGCCGATATGTGCCGCGTGAATACCCTCGTTGCAGTCAAGCACGCGGGCTCCGGTCATCTGGGTTCGAGTTTCAGTTCTCTTGATATTGTCACTTATCTTTATTACTCAGAAATGAACGTGCGTGAAGTGGGTATCCGTGATCCCAATCGAGATATTTATTTTTCATCGAAAGGGCACGACGCCCCGGGTCTTTATGCCGTCCTTTATTCCCTTGGCATCTTGCCCGAGGATCAACTGCTGAAACTCAGGCGATGGGGCGGCCCCTGCGGTCACCCGGATCTTGCCACGCCGGGTGTTGAGGCCAGCACAGGATCCCTTGGGATGGGTATTTCAAAAGGAAAAGGAATCGCCCTGGCAAAAAAGATGTCGGGTTTAAAGGGTCAGGTTTTTGTCATGACTGGAGACGGGGAGCTTCAGGAAGGGCAGATCTACGAGGCCCTCCAGACCGCGGCCCACCAAAGGGTCGGCAATCTGACTGTGATTGTAGATAACAATAAAGTCCAGTCGGATAGGCTCATCGGAGAAATTGTGGGCCTCGGAAATCTGGAATCCAAATTTTCTGCTTTCGGTTGGCAGGTGGCCCGCTGTGACGGGCACGATTTCAAGCAACTCGAATCTGTTTTTGAGAAATTTAAAACTGTTTCGGGTCAACCCAAAATCTTGATTGCAGATACCGTCAAAGGCCGCGGGGTTTCATTTATGGAACACCTGGCTGCCCTCCAAGCAAGCGGCGGAAGCTATCCTTGGCATGCAGGGGCACCTAGTGACGAGCCCTTCCAAAAAGCTTACGATGAAATGATGGCTCGGATTCGAGGCCGTTTCGCAAAATTCGGGCTTGGTCAAGTCAGCGAAAAACCTATTGCAGCAGAGACCAAACCTAAAAGTTCCGTATCCTCTGAATATGTCGTCGATGCCTTCGGAAAGGCCTTGGTGGAAATAGCGGCCAAGAGGAAAGATTTGGTTGTGCTCGATGCGGACCTCGCGCTCGATTGCAGAATCCGTGAATTTGAAAAGACCTACCCGGAACGCTTTATCGAAAACGGCATCGCGGAGCAGGATATGGTCTCCATGGCAGGCGGACTTGCGAGGCAGGGGTTTCTTCCCGTCGTGAACAGCTTCGCTTCCTTTTTAGTTTCAAAGGCCAACGAACAAATTTACAATAACGCCTGCGAAAAATCCCGCATCATTTATGCCGCTCATTACGCGGGGCTCATCCCTGCCGGCCCCGGGCAGTCCCACCAGAGCCTTCGCGATATTTCACTTCTGGGAGCCCTTCCGAATTTTTTGATCCTGGAACCTTGCAATGCCAAAGAAACTAAAATGGTTGTCGAGTACGCCGTAAACCGCGCGAAAGAAAACTGCGTGATCCGGCTTGTGATCGGCCCCTCGCCCCGGGTGATCGAATTGCCTCCGGATTATCAATTGGAACCCGGCCGCGGCGCCGTCCTCACCGAAGGAAGCGATGCCGTCTTATTCGCCTACGGCCCTGTGATGCTCCACGAGGCCCTGATGGCCGCAGAGCTCGGCCGCGAGAAAAAATTTTACATCAAAGTCATCAACATGCCCTGGCTCAATCAAGTGGATATTCAGTGGCTATCCGATACCCTTCGTGACATTCCTTCCATTTTTGTCCTGGAGGATCACTCCCCGACGGGAGGTCTTGGAGATTATCTTTTGAATCAACTCATTGAGCATGATCTGCTCGAGAAAAGGGTTTTTAAAAAAATGGGCATTAAAGGACTGCCGGCATGGGGTACCCCTCAAGAAGCATTGTGCTATCATGGTCTCGACGCCTCAAGCATTGTCGATCGAATTCTTAAAAATCAGCCCGTCTCAAAACATCCTGAGCACGAGTCACATCTTCATGGAGCTTAGGAGTTTTGTCCCAAAAACTTTAAAAGCCGTCAAGCGTCGTCTCTGGCCCAACTCCTTCCAACGACGGTGGAAAAGAATTATCCATTCAAATCCCTCTCTTTGGCGCCAAGCCAAGCAGTCAGGTAAAACCTCTCCCCGCATTTTAATTGCAACCAGTGTCGGTGGAAATGTTGTTGCTTTGCAACTTGAAACGCTACTCGCGATCGCTCTCCAGCTTCGGGGAGCTGAAGTCCATTTTTTACTTTGCGACAAAGTTCTTAGCGCTTGTTCTCAGGTCACGACGGCGAGTTTTAAAGATCCGAAGGAATTCGTTCGGCATGGCCCTTTAAAATCTATATGCGACAACTGTTTTCCGATCGGTTTTTCCCTCTACCGCCGACTCGGGCTCCCTATTCACCGCTATAGTCAGCTTCTCACGGAGAGGGACAGGGCTGAAACAGAAACACTGTCGGCCTCCGTAGACTTGGCAAACATCAAGGACTATCGCTTTCAGGACCTTGCCCTTGGAGAACACGCCCTCGCAGGCGCACTCCGCTATTTTGCGAAGGGTACGTTGGAGGAAGAACCTTCTGGAGCAGAAGTTTTAAAAAGGTATCTCAAGGCCTCTTTTCTGACCACCTTTGCCGTCCGAAAACTCCTTGCGACATACAAATTTGACTGCGCGGTGTTTCATCACGGCATTTATGTTCCTCAGGGGCTGACCGGCGAAGTCTGCCGTCAGGCGAAAGTCCGTGTAGTCAATTGGGTTCCCGCTTATCGAAAGCGCTCTTTCATTTTTAGTCATGGCGAAACTTATCATCACGCCATGATGCGCGAACCCACTCATCTTTGGGAGAATTTAAACTGGACACCTGAAATGGAATCAATCCTTACGGACTATCTTAAAAGCCGCATCCGCGGCAGAAAAGATTGGATTTCCTTTCAACATACGAATCCTCAGGAAGACCTAGAAATTATCAGCCGGCATTTGGGTATTGATTTTTCAAAACCGACGGTGGGACTTTTAACGAACGTCGTCTGGGATGCTCAACTGCATTATCCGGCCAATGCCTTTGTCAGCCAGCACGAATGGCTTTACGAAACGATACGCTATTTTGAAAAACGCAGCAATCTTCAGTTGATTATAAGGGTCCATCCGGCCGAAAAAACAGGCTGGCTTCCTTCGAGACAACCTCTCGTCGCAGATATCCAAAAAATGTTCCCTAATCTGGCCAAGAATATTTTTATTATTCCTCCCGAAAATCACATCAGCACCTATTCCGTGATGCACCAGTGCGACTCTGTAATCATTTTTGCTACGAAGACTGGAATCGAACTGACAAGTTCAGGAATCCCCGTGATTGTGGCAGGAGAGGCGTGGATTCGGAACAAAGGATTGACGATTGATGTTCATTCTAAAGAAGAATACTATAAATTGCTTACCCAACTTCCGCTCAAGAAACGATTGAGTCGCGAGGCAGTTTACCGCGCTCGAAAGTATGCCTACCACTTTTTCTTTCGGCGGATGATCCCCCTTTCCTTCATCGATCCTCAAATGACGACACGATCACTGATTTACAAAATGAACATAAAATCGCTCGGAGATCTTATGCCGCAGGCAGACCCAGGCCTTGATATCATCTGTAACGGCATATTAAAAGAGGAGGAATTCATCTATCCAGCTGAACGAACGATTCGGTCTCAAATGGAGGAATAGAGCGATGTCTACTTATATTAAACACTCTGTAGGCGCTGTTTACAGCATATTGTGCTGTTTTTAATTGGCGCCGTACATACTGCTATTGTGACAAAGGCATTATTGAGTTCATTTTCGATAATTTCAAGATCTCCAAGCGTCATATCTGCAAAAGCAGCTGTTCCAACAACACGACCAACTCTTGTAATTAAACGCTGGTTTAAATAGAGCCGAAGATTGAAGAAATCTATCTTCTGCAAACACCGATGGGGCCAGGTTTGTTTTCTTTTTTGACCAAAGAGCCTCACTGAGCCAAAACGGCGCGTTAACAACTTTTTAAAATCACTGGGTGACCATTCGATATGATGGTGTGGATTTTGAGGATGAGTCGTTGTCTTTTTCACGCAGGGCGTTGATACAATGTAATAACCGTCGGTCTTCAAGACGCGACCGATTTCGTAAAGATAGCCATCAACGTCTGATATATGCTCAATCGTTTCAAAAGAACAAACAATGTCGAAGAGATCATTTTGAAATCCCAGCTGGTTGGCATTCATGACAAAAAAAAGAGCCTTAGTACTTCCATAGCGTTGGTTGGCATAAGCGATCGCCTCGGCCGAAAGATCCACCCCAAGTACCTTTTTTGCATACCCTGAAAGATATTCGGTTCCATACCCTGCACCACAAGCTATATCGAGCACATCCTTTAAATAGCAAAAACTGCTTGCAAAATGATACCTTTGCATGTGGATGGAAATAACCCCCTTAGGAGTATGGTCAGGAATTATTCTTTCATCGAATTCAACCGAAGGGAACTTCATTCTCAGCATAAAACCCCATTACCACGACAGTGGCCGTTTCTAGCAGCGGTGAAAAAGCCAGATTTTCCCAGTAATGATCCCGACAATAGAGGCATCACCTCTAAGATTACTCTCTGTCAACAAAACCATGAAGACTCGTATCAACCTCGGATTAGCTAATTTTAAGGAATGGCGGAACCGCATTCCTCCTTTTTGGCGAAACCTCCATCATGAGGATGTTTTCGAGAGGCAGCAACAGCTTGCAACAAATTCCACGCCTTTTCAATGTTTCCAGAAAACTTCACAGCATGGTAGGAACACCCTTTGCAAGGGCTGGGTTTGTCCTTTGTGAATGTAGCGAGTTCGGCACGCATGCGCTGTGCTGCTTGTGAATTAAAAAGATCTAGAAGTGAATGATCTGCAATATTGCCATATGAAAATGAGCGATGGTCTGGATTATCCGACCGCATATTACAACACGGCAAGCACTCTCCATTGCTATCAAAGTGAAGACTTATAAACGGACTGCTGCAAGGAGAAACTCGGGAATAAGGCTTACCAGAAATGCTCCCTCCTCGATCGAAACGATTATTCACGTAATCAAAGGAGTAAAGAGCTACTTTCATTTTTTGACCATAATGGATATTGTATAAGACATGTCCTTTATTACGCAAACGGAGCGTGGCCTGGAGTCGATGCCTATGAAGAAAATGCTCACAAAGCTTGACACCTTTTTCGATCGTCCAAATTGCTGGTTTATCTATATAGCGAGCAATGTTAAGCTCATTAAGGCCGGCTTTCGAAAGATCCTGTAACGTATGTTCACCAAAATAATCTCCATTTGTATTAGCAATCAAGCGGGCAAGTGGTAGATAGCTCCTCGCTTCTCGGATGCGCTCAAAAATCACAGGATCAGCAAGCGGTTCCATATACCGGATGAATTGCAACTCGCCAGAAAAACCAACCCCGCCAAGTTCGGACACAATTTTGGTGAAGAGATGGGAAGGTAAATAGTTCGTCTCCTTTCTCCGATCAAAAAAAACATTAGGACAAAAACTACAAACGCGATTGCAGTAACTATGAGTTTCTAACTCAACAACACGCAAAATTTTACCCAAGAGATGTTTTTGACTCTCAAGCCGCCTTAACAACCACTGATTTTTAGCAATCAAACCTAATACCCTTATTTTGCTAACCATTTTATGATACTTTTTTTCCTTTCTCTTTTTATTAAACTTAAAATACCATTTTTGCCGAGTAACTCTTAGCGTCGTATTCTAAGGCAAAAATCCAAAAATAAATAGAGAAAATTCTCCTGGTTGACAAATCTCACCTCATGGGTTGACCTAACGTTAAAGTTTGCTTATAATGCCCCTTCTTAAACTGAGGATAGCTGAAGAACCTGTAAAATGTTACGTATTAACATTGGCTGCGGGCAAACACCAATCGAAGGGTGGTTAAATTTTGAAAATTCGTGCTCTCTCTATCTTTCCAAAATTCCCCTACTCCACTTTTTTCTACACAAACTCGGGTTACTTGAAACCCCGCAGTATAAATTTATTAGCTTTGCACGTACTCATAACATTAAATATGGAGACGCTGTTAGGGGATTGCCAATAGCGTCTAGCGCTGCCAGCGTAATCTATTGTTCGCACATGATAGAACATCTTGATCAAAACGGCGCGGCGGCATTTCTTCGAGAAGCTCGTCGGCTGCTCTGCCCAGAAGGAATTATTAGGATAGCTGTACCAGATCTGAACAAACTAGTTAAACAGTATATTTTATCGCGTGATGCCAATGCCTTTATCGCATCAACTAATCTATGCAACCCTGTTCCCAGATCACTTTTCGAAAAATTTAAATTTCTTTTTGTGGGACCTCGCCATCATCAATGGATGTACGACGGGGTTTCGATGTGTCGTCTTTTGCAACAATCCGGTTTTGTGAATGCGCAAATACTGGAAGGCGGCCAAACAACCATCAAAAATTCACAGCCACTTGATCTTTACGAGAGGATATCCGAAAGCGTCTATGTTGAGGCTGAAAATCCGAAAACCTAATGAGGCTTAGCTGAACCGGCACATTATCTATCAATTTATCGCTGGTTTAGATCCCCGCTGCCTTACAACATCGTTTTTCCAATCGATCGTTTTCATGAACTGGCAATCCTTTCAAACAATGCGCCATTACTAAAAAACTCCAGAAAATGAAGGTACACGGACTTCCCGCTGAATACATCCAGCTTTCAAACGTTGCCTCCAAAACCCCCCCCCAGAGAACCGCGTTTAAGGGCGGCGCTAACCAATGTATATTTTTAAAGGGTAACTTGGTCAACCGACGAGTATTAAAGAACAAGAACAGAAATAGGGGGGTGTAAAAAATGAAAGTACCTAATAATCCCAACTGACTTGCCAGCCCGAGGAAAGAATTGTGAGCGTAGGCACCTGAGTGTTCTTGAAAAATAATATCAAATCGTTGAAAAATAAATTCTTCCGTTCCGAAACCATACCCCAAAATGGGTCGATGTTTAATCAGGCCAATAACCGCATCCCAAGCTTCTATTCGACCCCCGCCACTCTGTATATTTTTCCAGCGAATAAACTCAGAATCTAAAAACCAGGACAAGTCAAATAAACTGCCTAAGAAGAATGCTATGCAGACAGCAAAAGCTACAACGAATAAAATGAGGAATTTTTGATGTTGATGGTACAGCCAAATTAAATAGGTTGAGCTGAGGGCACAAACCAGCATGGACGCTCGAGAACCCGTTAAAAGCAAACTAAATAATGCAAGAAGTAAAAAATAATAGGGCACGGGCTTTCGCTCACAAAGATATATCCATAATATGAAGGGGATCGTTAAAGTCAAAAAGAGTCCCAGGGTGTTCGGATTTAAAAAGATACCGCTGAAACGGCCTCGACTCAAGTAAAACAAATTTAATATCAATACAACAAACGCGATTTTACACAAATCATTAATAAGGATATTTACCTTTTCCCCGCTATCCATATAACCCCAGACCCCTTTAAATACCGCTACATAAAAAACAAGGACTGAGATGCTTCTATCGACCGTAAGAGACGGAATGAAGGAATAGGAATAGGAATAAAAAGCAAGACCGATAAAACATGCAGCCCAAAGGTCGAACGCATAAATTTTAATTTGAAATTTCTTAGATGCCCACTGAGAAATACTTTTAAGGACGAGAGCCCCTAGGAAAACCCATCGTGAAGTGAGCCCTAATCCCGAGATTGACGTTATGGAGCTTCCTGCAATTAATAAAGCTACAGTTGTAAATAGAATAAGATAGCGCGCTTCCACGACCAAAAGAACGCTTAAAATGAATATAAACAGGAGGGAGCTGAGACGGTACCACGCCTTCGCGGCAACAAGTGCCCCTAAGTAATAAGGCAGCAGGATAAAAGCAATGGTCAGTAAGCACAACCATAACGAGTAAATGCCAAGAGACTTAGTTTGTGCGGTCGTCATGGTGAGAATCAATTAAGGTTTGATTTGAAATCCGTCTACTACCAGTTGGGGCATGATCGTAAACATCAAAAATTTCTTTAATCATTTTTTTTTGATTGAAATACTGGATCACTCTATCGCGTCCTCGGTTCCCAAACTTAACTGCTAGTTGAGGTCGACTCAGAAGAGTCACCATTGCTTGATAAATTTCCTCCATATCTCCTGGTTCTGTGAGAATTCCCGTTACATCTTGCAAAACAATTTCAGGAATTCCGTCAACCCGTGATGCAATTACAGCCTTTCCTAAAGCCATGGCCTCTAGGATCACAACCGGCAACCCTTCTTTCTTTGAGGGATGGACAAAAAGGTCAAGTGCATGAATTAAATCTAAAACATCCGATCGGTATCCGGTAAAGATAACTTTATCTGCTAAGTCTAATTTTTCAACTAGTCTTTTCAGGTAGACCTCATAAGCCCCTTCTTTTTCAATATCCTTACCAACAATCATGAAGCAAACTTTGGGGAACAGTTTCGTAATTCTGGCTGCAACTCGGAGGAACTCTTCCTGCCCTTTCAGGGGACAAAGCATCCCCGCCATCCCGATCAGGGGTTGATCCAAGGAAAGGTTAAATTCACTACGAACCTCTTCGGCTTTTCTAGAAATATGAAGACTGTCCGGGTCAATGCCATTGTGGATCACATGAATTTTATTCTCCGCGACCCCCTGTCGCACAAGCGCATCCCGGATGGATTGAGACACCGCAATGTGAGCCGAACAATATTTTGAGGTTGCGTTATCAAACAAAATTTGATACCTACGCACCCAGGGATGCGGGTTGAAAAAATTGTCGCTATGAATGTGCGAGATAGCGGGAATCTTGGCCCAACGGGCTGCAAGGCGTGCTAAAACGTTGCTCGTGAGCATCCCGTGGGTGTGCACCATATCCACCTTTTCTCTTTTTAAACAGCGGGCCAGTTCGAAAGCGCTTCCGATGTGATAACTTTTGCGACAGGCAACATAATGAACAGGGATATTCCGCGATTCCAGCTGACGGGTAAAACTCCCTCGCGAAGGAGAGATGACGATTGCGCTATCTCCTCGAGCATAAAGGGCATTGATAACTTCCCCGCATATCTTTTGCCCTCCCCCCATCTCTCCTCCCACAATTACATGAGCGATTTTCATATTGGTTCTTCTTTCAATGGAAGATTTTCCTACGGCACAACTTAAAAGTAAATCACATACCCCTCGCTGAAGTACAATAACCGTCTCCTCTAAAAGGGTAATTTAAATCATTAACTCTTTAAAAGTTTTCCCCTAGTTTGCGTTGATTTTTTAAGGTTTAACATTAATAAGAGTTTCGATTTCTTCCTGGCTAAAAGAATTTTTTGAGTTTTCGATATCTTTAAGGATTCTTTCCAAATAAGTCCCCCGATCAAGTTTTAAAGTCCTCTTAAATTCTTCATAGGCAGCTGATGCTTTATGTAACCGCAATAAATTCATAGCCCGCTGATAAAGAAAATAGGGATTCTGGCGTTCAAGCAAACTAGCATTGCGGTAAAATCCTTCGGCTTTTTCGGGTTCTCCTTTTAATTGATAAAGAAGAGCCAAGGACTCCTGATGCCTGGCATTCATTGGTTCAGAAATGAGGGCGCGTTTTAAAAAAATTTCCGCTTTCTTGTAATCTGGCCCCGGATCTTCATCATTTGCGTCCCGAAGCACCCCCCAGTAAAGGTAAGCGAGTCCCTGAAGATGGTACGCGCGGGATTGTCCCCTCCCCCACCAAATCGTTTGCTCGACACGTTGCTGAAAAATTTCTATCCGCTTTCTTGTAATCTTTTTACTCGAATGAATTTGACTCAGAATATTGGAGGCTTCCCTATAAGTGTATTCCGACATCCATTGGAAAAACAAAAAACCAAACACGAACATACTCAAAACGGACAAGGTTATGATCCAAACTCGTAAGGCAGGCATTTGGGGAGAAAAACCAAGGGCGGGTTGTCCTTCCAACCCCTGCGAAATAGTGTTCGGATGATATGCGATTCGAGTTAATACTCCGCCCAATGTAGCATATAGGGCCATATTTGCTGGCAGATGAGTCGAAAAATCAAAAAAACTATGAAAAAAAGTCCCCAAACAAGCCGCAACCATCCCCAAAGAACTCCATTTGAGTGTTTTGCTGGATAAAGAGGTCCAGCACTCATCCCATTTTTTTAGTATTGAAAATGCCATCATAATCCAAAACCCAGTTCCCACAATTCCCAGCTCCACCAAGGACTGCAGTGGCTCGTTTTCCAAATAGTAGAACCGGCTTTGCAATTGCCAAGCGCCTTGAGGAAGTGATTTATATTTAGGGAAAACTTCGCTAAACCCTCCAGCACCGATCCCTACCCATGGAAATTCTTTAAAAATTTGCACTGCATCTTTCCAATTGCTGAGTCGATACTGAACCGATAGATCCCCCCTTGGAGCATCCACGAACCTTTTCCATTTGACAAGCATATCACGGGATTGAGACAGGGCGAGACCGCCACACATAAAAAGAATGAGGTAGATGGCCAAAAGAAATTTGCGCTTAATTCTTCTGACAAAAAAAAAGCCATAATACGCTAATACGCTCAGACATCCAACTAATCCCGCCCGAGAAGCTGCCTGAAAAAAAGCTACTGTTTGAAGTGCCAACAACCCCAAAATCACCCAAAACAAAACCGCATCGTCGGAAACAAGCCAAAGGGCTCTTTGTCTTAAACTCGATTGGTGAGGTAAAGAAGCGCGGTCGTAAGACAAAAAAAGAAAAGAGAAGGTGACGGCCATTGTCATTACCAAATAATTAGCAAATTGATTTTTGTGCAGGTAAGGTGTGAAAGCGGTTGTCTGAGGAAAACTCCACACCCCGTAGACTTCACCCGGTGCCCTGTTATTAAAAAAGAGCCCCACAAACGAAACGATTGAACCAATAATCATGACAGCAAATAATAGGCGGCGGATTCCTTTTCGGTCAGAAAAAATAAGGTAGGAAAAAATGAAGATGGCAGTATAAGAGAGGAGTTTTACCACCTCCACTCTCATGGCATAGGTGCCCAGTGACATGGAAAGCGAGGGGGTGGTCCCAACAACACCCTGTGTAAAGATTCGATAAAACTCCACGCGGTGGGGAGAAAAAGCCTCCAGCAAAAACACGGGAAGCGGTAAACATTGAAGAAGAATATAGAATACCCAAACATTCAAAAAAAATAACGGGCGAAAAAAAATTTGGAGGGCCTTGCACGACACGACCACGTTTGGGTAAAATAGTTTTCGCAACAGCACCCCCCCTAAAAGAAGAAAAGCAAACATTTCAAATAGAGTGTATGCCTGGTATATCGCACCCCCAAAAAAAAGCACTGTGACTAATAAAAGCGCATATAAGCTCCTCTCAAGCGTTAAATCCCAGAGTCGAGATAAGAACCTTAAAGAATATTTCCTTATTTCAGAACCTCTGGCAGAAAAATTATTCACGGTTTTCAAAAAAGAAATTAGCTATTAAAGACGCAACGGATACTCACTATGCTCCAGAGGAAAAAGTGGGATCAGAATGAGATGTGGCGGGGCGTTGTCATTGCGGGCTCTTCAATAGGTTTTTGATAAGAATTGTAATAATAATGAGTGGAGTAGCGGTACCGTTCTTGGGTAAAATCCACGTCGTTAAGGATCACCCCGGCAATCTTGGCCTGAACCTTCTCAAATTTTTTAACCCCATCTTCTATTGCCGCCCGAGGCGTTTTGTTGTACCGCGTTACCATAATGACCCCGTCTACATGGGTTGAAAGGGCTACGGGGTCTGTTACGGGCATAAAGGGCGGCGAATCGATAATGATGAAGTCGTAATCATTTCTTAGGTTGAGGATTAAATCACGCATTTTTTTTGAACCAAGAATCTCTGAAGGTCTCGGAGGGATAGGCCCGGCATAAAGCACAAAAAGATTTTCAAACGGAGTCCCTTGTATTAATTCAAAGCAACTCCCCTCTTGGGTGATTAAAGCACTCGTTAATCCAGCTTTGGAAGACTGATTAAAAACCTTGTGAATACGCGGCCTTCTCAGATCCGCATCAATCAAAAGAACTTTAAAGCCATTCTGGGCAATAATTAAGGCCAAATTACAAGCAACGATCGTTTTTCCATCTTCAGGTTGGGGACTGGTGACCATCAGGGTCCGTAAAGGTTTGTCGGGGGAAGAAAATAAGAGATTTGTTCGAATCGACCGGTACACTTCAAGAACATTATGCGGCATTTGATCATAAAGCAATTCTCCAGGAACAATATCCCAGTGAGAAATAGCGCCTAAAAAGGGGACGCCTGCACCAATGTCTTCTGCGGATTTAACAGTATTATCGAGTGACTCAACAGCCAAGCAAAGCCCTGCTCCTCCTACGACGCCGATTAATAAACTAAGAAGTACATTTAAAAAGACGCGAGGCGATACAGGACGAAATGGAATTTCCGCCCTATCCACCACGATTACATTCGTATCTTCCATTCCCTCCGCAGCCGTTGTTTCCTTAAGCCGCGTCAGCATGGTTTCGTAAATTTTCCGATTACTTTCAGCTTCACGTTTAAACTGATTATAGTCGATCAATAGGCGGCCCCCCGCTACGCTTCGGTTAATCTCCTGCTGAAGCTGACCTTCGAGAGCTTGAAGCCTCGACTGAGATTCCATCACCTTGGGATTCTTCGGAAGGTACCGCTGATTTAATCCGGAGAGATCCTGTTTAAGATTAGAAATATCCCTTTGAAGCTTTTGAATGAGATCTTCGGATCTCTCCAAGGCAGTAAAATCTACTGACTGATTCTTTTCTTTAAAAAGCTGAAGTTCCTTCTCCGACTGAGATAATTTCTCCCGCATCGAATCTATTCTTTTTTCTAGCCACCCTGAAGCATGTTGAGTTTTCTGAAGTTTGCTATCGAGATTTTGCTCAATATAAAAACGAACCACACCATCGGCCAGCTCCGCCGCCAGTTTGGGATTGGTTGAGTAGAAACTCACATCAACAAGCCTGGATCCCTTCACCGGCTCAATTTCGACTTGGCTTAACAATGTCCCCACAGGGTCCTTGGCCCACTCATATTGAGACTGTAGCTGAAAATGATCGAGGACGCGCTTCGCTACAGCGCGACTCCTTAGAATTCTATACTGGGTGGGATAATAATCGAGACCTGTTGAGTCTACTGAAAAGATGCTGTCTACAGAAAGGATGTTTCGTTGTCCCCTCTCGATTAATATTCTTGTTGTTGCTTTATAAATTTTAGGCTGAAGCAAAGTGCATAAGCTGGTTGTTGCCACAGCAGTAATGAGAAAAATCAAAAAAAAGCGGACTCTTTTTCGAAGGACGTACCAATACTCTAAAATTGAACCGCCATCCCGCCGTGGAATCTTTGCTATCGATTCGGGAAGAAACTTCATGAAACCACCTTAAAAAAAACTCTCAGGGACAATCACTGTATCCCCCGGCTGAAGAAAAATATCTTCATCTTTTCCATTGATGACATTGGCAACATTAACGGTCATGCTCATTTTTCCATCTGCTCCCTCCCCGGCTGTTCGGACAATCTTAACCTTGCGTTTATTGGCAATTTTGGTAAACCCTCCAGCCGTTGTCACGGCTTCCAAGACCGTCATCCCTCCTTTAAAGGGAAAGGGACCCGGCTGAAGAACCTGCCCAATAACGAAAAGATTACTAAACTCCTGAACAGAGATACGAACCTGGGGATTACGGATATACTCCTTCGCCAAAGCCTCTCGGATATACTCTTCCAGCTCAAGCACCGTCATCCCGGCAGCTTTGATACGGCCTAAAAGTGGGTAGGTGATATAACCGCCGCTTGTGACATTCGCTCGTTGGCTTAAATCATCCTCCCCATAAACGGATATTTCCAGGACATCGTTAGGACCGACTTTATATTCACCGAAGGCGGAGGAACCGGTTTCGGCTTGAGTTTGCCAGGCGGAAGGATCAGCGGTTTCCGTTATACTTGTAGGAACGTCTGCTGAAGCGTCTTCTTCTATTGAGGAGGAATGGAAGACATCCGTTGTAAGGGTTGACTCATTGGATGAAGGGCTCTCGCTTTGGTCGGTGATCAATCCGAGAGAGGTATCTTGCAGGGCCACGACAAAAAGTACAACCAATACCGAAACGATGTGTTTTGTTTTCAAACTCATAAAAAAATATGACAGGCATAAACCGCGGGAATTTTTCTGTCTTCAGACCAGAATGCTTCTATCTTGATGACAATGAAGATGGACTATTACAGTTCGAGCTTCATCCCCACAATCATTTTGTTATCAACATAGTCGAACAAAGAACTCTGAGAGTCCCTATGACTAAATTGATAGCGTATATACCCATTAAGCCACTCTGTAAATAGGTACGCTAATTCGATATCCTCATCAATCAAACTGTCTTTTCTTTCACCCGTGAAGCCGGCAGCCGAGGTGGCAATGACTCTCTCATTGTAATCTTGCTGAGTCCACGCAAATACATTGCTGAAAGTTATTTTTTCTGTCAGCCGCTGCTTTAAATTAACATACAACAGGTTTTGTACAAAGGAATTGGCGGTGGAAAACGTAGACTGCTCGTTTGTACGCGTCCAACCAAAATCGATTTTGGTCTTTTCGCGAGGGGTCCAGCCAGCACCTATCTCCGTTATAAAGGAGTCAACATCAGGCTCGGCTGCGCCATCATAGGACACATGCTCATAACCAAACTTTGAAAATAGTGTCGTCTTAGGCAACAATTCCCCGCGAATACCTGCTGCAATGGCGTTGGCATTTCCGTCTCGACCTTGATTTCGTTCATAATCATAATGCGTAAATTTGTATTCAGGGAAAATCTGCACTTTGGGCGTAATGTCAACAAATGCCCGCGTGCTGTAGCTGTTGGAATTGTAATCCAAACTCCGCTCGGTTGATTTTTGATAATGTTTCACGAAATTTTCGTATTCATTCTCGAGTGTCAATCGATTCCATTTATAGCCCAAAATCGCATCGACGGTATTTTGTACACGCGGAACTCGCTCTGTAAATGTGGTCCCTGCGCGATCCGTTGTGCGAGCTAGCTTTTCATTAACATTCAAGTAAGCATTCGTAAACTTCATGTCGGCGCCGACTCCGAAGCTTTGATCTTGCGTATTTTGGTTGGAACGATCGGCAAACTGCAGAAACTTCGCGTCATAGTCAAATTTGAGGCGATGATTTCCGAAAGGAGCCTTAACGCCAATACCGACTGTTTCGGTGAATATGGAGTCTGTCTTCTTACCGGTATCCGTTAAGAAAATGTTGTCATCCAGCTCATACTCTGTTCCGAAACGAGGATGGATTTCCAACCCTTTCTGATTCTTTAGACTTTCGCGAAAGCGACTCAGTCTAGAACCTCCCGCGCCTGAATCCGCTGAATCATCTGAGGAAGCCTGATCTTGATCAATTTGATCAGACGCCGTTTGATCCGGCTGATCACCCATCATTCCTTCATCGGCCCAAGCTGTAGGTCTGCCAAGAAACAGGGTGTTGAACATAATAAATAATGTTATTACGGCATAGACGCTCATTTTGCGTTCTGTTTGGATCCCCATATTTCACCCCTTTTGTTTGGTTTATCGATGTCAACTCTGCCGTCAAATTAAATGTATGCATCAATAAATTCTAAAGCAGTGTATCTGAATCAATACCCTTTACTCTATTTACTTCCGTATCCAGCACCGTCGGCGGTTTCCGGTGACTTGCTCGCAACTTGTACTGATTGGGTTCCGGAAGCATCGGTAGTAACAACAACGGTGTTGGACTCTTGCGTATCAACAACCTCAAAAGAAGATAAGGCCGCCTGAAACTCCGCTGAGTTGGGATCCATGGCAGCGAGGTCTCCCATGGCATCAACCGAAGCAGCTTGACCCGCGGCTAGATCCATTGTCTGCCCGCCGGGCGTTGTAACCGTAATACTCCCTGATGGGCAATAAACGGTGTAAACGCCATTGACATAGCCGACGTAAAGAATGGTCCCGCGAACAGCGGCTACGGCAGTGGGGGTCGCTAATTCGATGAGAGAGCCATCGGGAAGCTTCTTAAAATTTCCCTTGATCGTTCCCGTGGAAAGATTGAGCCGTGCATTGATAATCTCATCCTGAAGCTCTTTTTTATCAATGCGTAGTTCGGAATTGGAGCTGACGGTAATTTTCCCGTATTCTTCCAGCCTTAGAACGGCCGCAGAATCAGTGCCGGCGCTAATGGTGTCACCTTCGGAGAGGAGGGCGCCTGTTTGTGCGAGCTCGCTCTCCATAGCGCCCGAGGCGGTGATTTGGACGTCCCCCTGAACACCAATCACTTTAAGATCGCCTCTTTCGGCATAAAGATTAAATGAGGCAAGTAATACAAACAAGGGGAGAAAAACAAATAACGACTTACCTGCTCTTTTCTTATTTTGAGAACTGTTCATCTTAGAACTCCCTTTTTTTATTTTGCTTTCATGGGTTGACGAAATTTATTGCAACTTGCAACTGATTATATACTTACGTTAAATGCTGTCAATATAAAACTGGCCTTCAAACTCACATAAGTGTTTCGGTATTCTCAACTGAAACTTAAGCCTATTTTGGCTCCCACCTGGGAGCCCCCCCCCGAAAGGCCTAAAATGACTGCTCTTACCTTAACTTCTAACCTCTTAAATCTCTTAATACACGTTCAAGCTTGCGGTCCTCTTCGGCCGCTCCTTCCTCCGCCGAGGGGTCAGATGGCGGGGGCGGAGACGGCAAGACCCCATTCTGTTTTCCTTTGAGAGGCGGCAGGGCCCTTTGCAGGGCGGAGAACTTCCCAAAGGCAAGAAAAAAGACAACCCCCGCATAAAGGAGGGCCCAAGCAATGTATTGGTAGCGCGCCGCGGTCATAATAAAACCGGCGGCCCCGAAGAGGAGAGCGACCACATAAAGAAGGGCGGCGGTTTGAGGTTTTGTCAACCCCAGGCTCAGCAAACGGTGGTGAATGTGATCCGTGTCAGGACGGAAGATTTTCCGCCAAGAAAAAAAACGCGCACGAAACGTGCGTGACACGACCCATGCGGAGGACCACCGTCGAGCCACGGCGAGAAGGACATCTAAAATGGGAAGCCCGAGGATCACAATAGGAATCGCCAAGGCCACGGCCGTGGAGCTTTTTTGCGAACTATGAAGCGAAAGAACTGAAAGAATAAAACCTAAAAATAAGCTCCCTGTATCCCCCATAAAGATGGAGGCGGGATGAAAATTGTATCTTAAAAAACCGGCGATGCTCCCGGCCAAGATGGCGGACAAAACTGCAACCTCCATTTTGTGATTCAAGGTAAGCGCCACGAAAAAAATAGTGAGCAGGGCAATCAGAGCAACGCCTGCTGCCAGCCCATCCACGCCGTCAACAATGTTAACGGCATTAATAATGAAAAGGAACCACAGGACGGTGACGGGCACGCTCAAAAATCCCAAGAGCACCGTTTCGCTATTCAACGGATTCGTAATGGCATAAATGCGGTGGCCGAAATAAACCATGAGCAAGACAGAGACAATCTGGGCGCCTAGTTTTAATTGGTAACGGACTCGATATTTGTCATCCAAGATCCCCACCCAGACTAGCGGAAGTGCGGCTAAAAAAAGATGAATCACCTTCAGGTTTTCGACCAGCAGTTCGCTGTGGTAAACGTAACAAAGGAGGGCGCTGAGAAAAAGTGTTCCAAAAAACGAGAGGATGATGGCGATGCCGCCCATCGTCGCAATGGGCGTTTCGTGAGCGCGGCGGCCACCGGGTAAATCGAGGATCTTGAGCTGGATGGCCCACTTCCTGACGCGGGGGGTAAGCAGGACAGAAAATGCGGCGGCCGCTACAAAAAAGATGAAGTGAGGAAGGAGTATGGTCATTTTTCAAGAACCGGCGCCATTTTTATGCATTTTTTCTCAAATTGCAAGCACATTTATGCTACCTTAGCGGGACAAAAGTGAAGGAAAGCGAATGCCTTTTTCGAAGAGAATTACGCACCGAGGAACGCTAAATACCCTCACGCTGTCGCTTCATCGGCTGAGAGAGGAACGCGTCCCCATCCTCAACTTAACCGAGTCCAATCCCACGCGCGCCGATTTTCTCTATCTTAAGGAAGACCTTCTTAAGTATTTCCGCAACACGCAGGCGCTTCAATACGAACCCGAGCTTCACGGACTCCTAGTCGCACGGGAAGCGGTCTGCCGCTATTACGCCGAGAAGGGTATCTCGCTCGACCCCCACCAAATATTTCTTACGGCAAGCACAAGCGAGGCCTACGCCTTTGTCTTCCGCCTCCTCATGGATCGCGGGAGCGCGCTGCTCGCCCCGCAGCCCAGTTATCCTCTTCTGGAATTTCTCGCCGATTTCAATGAGGTCGAAATCCGCCGGTATCCCCTGCTCTTTCATAAGAAGGACGGCTGGGGACCTCACTTGGAAGATCTCGAGACCACTTCCCTCGTAAAAGCCCTCCTCCTCGTGCATCCGAATAACCCCACGGGAAACTATTTTCATGATGCCACGGCCATGGAACGGATCTGCGGCATTCACGGCGCGGCCCTTATTTCCGATGAAGTCTTTTTGGATTACGCCCTCGACCGCCATTTAAAACCAAAAAGTTTTGCCCTGACAAACCATGGCCTCACCTTTACCTTGTCGGGGATATCCAAAGTCTTGGGGCTGCCGCAGATGAAGCTTTCCTGGATCGTGGTCACGGGTCCCGAGAAGAAAAGAAACGAGGCCATTCAGAAACTTGAAATCATGGCGGACATTTATTTATCTGTGAGCACTCCCATCCAGCTTGCCCTCCCCCACTGGTTTCAAAAGAAAGAAGAGATTCAATCCGAGATCTTAGAAAGGGTGCGGGAAAATCTCGCCTTCCTTAAAGAAATGACGGCAAAAAATGAGCGGATGGATTTGTATCCTCCCGAGGGAGGGTGGTCGGCCGTGCTCCAATTGCCGGCGAGCCGAAGCGATGAAGCGTGGGCGCTTGAACTTCTTGAAAAACACCACGTTCTTACGCATCCCGGCTATCTTTTTGATTTTGAGGAAGGGTCCTTCCTTGTGGTGAGCCTGCTTCCCCCGCCCGCCATTTTTCAGGAAGGCGTCAAGCGGATCAGCCGGATTTTTTAAGAGAGCCTTTTCCGAAGACCTCTTCAAAGGTGGGGTATTTTTGATCTTTTTCCGAAAGAAGGGTGGGTTGATCCAGCTTCGGCCAGGCGATCCCAAGCGCAGGATCTTTCCAGAGAATGCCCGCCTCCTCCTGGGGGGCATAAAGATTCGAGACCTTGTAGAGAAATTCGGCCGGCCCTTCCAGGACACAAAAGCCGTGTGCAAATCCCCGCGGCACGTAGACCATGGCGCGATTTTCTTCGCTTAAGATAAAGCTCACGTGCTGGCCAAAGGTTTTGGAGTCCTTGCGGATGTCCAAGGCCACATCAAAGACCTTGCCGCGGATGACACGCACAAGCTTGGCCTGCGCCGCGGGTTCTTTCTGGTAATGCAGGCCGCGGAGCACGCCGGCTTGAGAGCGGCTGTGATTGTCCTGCACGAATTTTTCCTTAATGCCGTTTTTTGCAAACGCATCCTCGCGGTAGGTCTCAAAGAAAAACCCCCGCGCGTCCGGCAGCACCGCCGGGTCAATCAAGATCACATCCGGTATCCGCAATCTCGTAAATTTCATCTCATCACCCTTTTTACGCTTAATGCAACCTTGCAAATGCGGGTTAGCTCAGTGTGTCCCCTTTCTTTAATTGATCCCGAGAATGATCATACAGATGATTCCTTTGCTGATACTTTATTCGTATTCTGCTTCCAGTCTTTCAGACGTTGTAAGAGGGGGCCGGGAAACAAAGCGGCCAGGAGATGAACGCCAACTCCCCAATAGAAAAAACTAAACGGATTGAACCGGAGCGCTTTCAAGGCAAAATTTAGAAAGTTTTCAAAATCTCCGGCCATGTAATAAGCATTTGCAAGCTGCATGTGAAGGTGATAACGCGCTTTCTCCCGGAAAGGACAATCGGTCAAAGATTCAAGTAGCGCGAGATGTTTATGAGCTGCTTGGGTCCGGCCGCGAACAAATCCGCCGGAGGTCGAATGCGAGCCGTGGATCCTGTATCGGGCAAGAACTTCCGGCATCGTGCCGATCTTGAAGTGGAGCGATACCCGGAGGGCAAAATCCCAATCTTCAATAATTTCCGTGTTTGGATCAAACAAACCCACTTTGTCCAAACACTCACGACGGATCATCATGGAGGTTGGAAATATGATGCATTGCCAGCTCATCGCCTCGTAGGTGTACCCCATGCGCATCGCTCTTTGGTAGAGTTTGATCCGAATTTTTGTTTCTTTGGGCAGGAGATTGCCCTCCTTATCAATGGCATCAGTAAACGTGTGTACCAATCCTGCATCGGGATGGGAATCCAGAAACCAGACTTGGCGCTCAAGCTTCTCCTGCAACCAAAGATCATCATCATCTAAAAGAGCGACGTATTCACCCCGCGCCATCCGGATTCCCATGTTTAAGGCTTCCACGCGGCCGGGAGTACTCTTGTAGAAATAGCGCAAGCGGTCCGGGCGGGCATGCATTTCGGCCACTTGCTTAGTGTTGTCTTTAGACGCGTCATCGACTAGAATCAATTCAAAATCCTGATAGGTCTGTTTTTCCACGCTCATCAGCGTTTCAGGCAGCAAGTGGGCGCGATTGTGCGTTCGAATGACGACACTCACCCTGGGTGCAGGTTTCATGAAAGTGACAAACTCTCGTAAAAATCAAGCGTTTGCCGAATCATCCGTTCCGCCGAGTATTTTTTCATGAACACCTTACGCGCTTCCTGGCCCATGAGCTCGTGTTCCTTCGGATGATCGACCGACCATAAGATTGCTTCGGTAAGTGCTTCTACATCTCTTGGAGGGACCAGGAGTCCAGTTTTTTTGTCGACCATCGCGTCTTTAATGCCGTCGACGGCAGTAACAATGATCCGCTTCGCCATGGCCATGGCTTCGAGCATGGCAAACGGCAAGCCTTCGAAGTCGGAAGCGAGCGTAAATAAATCGGTCATGGAAAGAAGATCCGGAACATCATTTCGGTGTCCAAGGAATCTCACGCTGTCATTCAGTTCCAAGTGGTTTGCGTATTGTTTTAAAGATTCGGCCAACTCGCCATCCCCAGCCAGAAGAAGGCATAATGGCCGTGAAGATCTCTTCGAGGCTCTGGCGAAGGCCTCAAGCAGCACGTCATGCGCTTTCTGAGGGGCCAGCCGGGCCAAGCACAAGAGAATGTGGGTATTTTCAGGAATTCCCAGTTCCGCTTTCAAGTGACCGGTGTTTCTCTCGGGCAGAAATTTATCGCTCCGAAGCCCATACTCAATAGCACAAACGTTCGAGGCGGAAAACCCCCATTTATGGATCAAGGATTGCCGGTTCACTTCAGAGACGGCAATGACATGGAGGTTTTTCGCCCGCCTTCCAAATTCCCAAAGAAGCGTGCCTTTCCAGTTGTAATAAATATTGAGTGCCGGGGTGTGATAGGTCATAACTTTGTAAGGAATTCCTGTCAGACGAGCAGCCGCGAGAGCTTGGGGTTGCGGGTCATTCGTATGGATCAGATGCGCACCAACACTGGCGATCTGGCAGATGAGTCTTGCAAAACCCGGTGACCGCGGCATCACTTGGATGGAGGCAGGCATGGCATTTTTCCAATCAGTTAATCTGTCCTCCGGACACATGAGGACGATGTCCCAGTGCGGCCGCTCGCGTTTCACACCCTCAATCAAGATTTGAAAATATTCCTCGCCTGCTCCCCAGGTCGAATTTTGCTGAAAGTAAAGGATTGCTGCGTTTTTTGGCATCTTAATTTTATAAACCCATGCGTTCCGCGGGATAGACGAATTCTTTTCCGTCCAGGATCCCGCCGCAGATCACATCTAGCCCCTTGTCCCAATCGGGTATGAGGTCAGACAAGTTTTTGATCGTCATTTTGAATAAATGGTATCTCATTTCTGAGCTCGGCTCTAAAACATAAAATTAAGAGGGACTGGCCCTCTTCTTTTTGACAAATTTTTCCCGGATGCCGTTTTTTGCAAAGGTATCCTCGCGGTAGGTCTCAAAGAAAAACCCCCGCGCGTCCGGCAGCACCGCCGGGTCAATCAAGATCACATCCGGTATCCGCAATCTCGTAAATTTCATCCATCGCCTTTCTACTTAAATGAAGGGAGGCAATTCTATTCAAAAAAGGAGTGATTGCAAACCAGAAAGAATTTTCCCCAAAAACGACAGCTCGCCTTTTTTAAATGTGAAGGGGCAGCAGACGTTTTTTAATAATCCTAAGAGCGCCTGGCAAAATCTAGATCCAGAAGCTCCTGATTAAGCCAGCGGCCCTCCCGGAAAATAAGGTCGGGGTCTTTCTCCTTGAACGAATAAAAAAGATCCGCCACGTAGCGGCCGTAGATGTCGATTTTGTTTGTCTTGACGAGGACAAAGGCGGCCTTCGCCATTTGATCACGCACGTATTCAAAGGCCTTGTAGCCTTGAGCTTCATCGAGAGGCAGGGCATTGATTCCGGCAAGGCGCACGCGCTGCTCCTTCCAGACTTGAAAACCCAGGTCGATCCTTAAAACAAGCGTGTCTCCGTCCACGGCTCTTTCCACAAGGGCCTTGTAAAGGTAGGTGGGTGCTTGGGGACGCTTGAGTGCGGCTTTCTTCCCGGCCTTCCCTCCTGGCTTCGCCTCGTAATCTCTCCGCTTAACCGCTTCTCTTAGGGCGTCACGCGTCAGAGCCTCCCGATCCGCAAGCTCGGCATAAAATTCTCTTTCTTCGGGGTCAGATAGGGTCAGAAGCTCCCAGTGGTGGGCCATGGCAAGATTCGTGCGCCTAGGCGCACTTATTTCATTTTGCTCAAAAAAAACCACGGCGCGCCTTAAGGTGGACGCGTCCATTCCCAAGTCCTCAGCCACGTCTTCCATGATGGAATCCCCGTAACCGGCGCGCTCCGCGAGCCCTTCTTCTTTGATGCGCTTGCCAAGCCGCCAGGTGGTCTCCACCAGCACTTGCGAGGCTTGAGCCTGCGCCTCCCTCTTTCCTTCCTCGATGATCCTGCGAAGATCCTTTAAGAATCTTGCGTACCCTGGGTCGGTTAATACCTTTGATTCTGATGCCATGAGAACCTCCTCCTGGATAATCTATTTTATGAATATTTATTTTAAACTTTGATTAAAATTGTATCGGCCTTCGCCAACCCAAACTCCAAGGTAAAACTCGTCCCC